>NZ_CP197412.1:2608148-3260186 GCF_052161625.1 Brakhagea slesvicensis | reverse complement strand
GGTCTGAGTCCTGATGAGTTGCAATTGGCAGAAACACAATTGAGTATCGCGGAGGGAATCCCACCACATCGATTGGATGTGGAGGAGCGGCGTCTGACGAAATCGGTCGACGAGAAACTGCTTGAGCTGACCAACCGCGTCGTCGATATCGAGCAGCAACTTATCCGAAAGATGGAGGCTGCCAAACGGGTCGACACCGGCGCGCTGGCGGACATTGGGTCTGGGATCGAAGATGTGCCTCACTATCTGAATCGATTGAAGGAACTGCAAACCGAAGGACTTCCTGCGAAACGAGGACGATTTCTGGAGTATCTCAATCGCTCCTCGGACCAGGGAGTGACGCAGTTGATCGCCAGTATCGACGAGGAGGTCGATGCGATCGAACGACGCATCGAGGAATTGAATCAAACTCTGGTGAAAGTCGATTTCCGATCGGGACGTTATCTTCAACTGCAACCCCAGCGCATTCGAGATGAGCGACTGCGGAGTCTCGATGTCGCCGTGCGAAAAGTGCGAAGCGCTGCGCTGAAGGACGATGGTGGGGAAAGCCATTACAAAGCGCTTCAGGAAATGGTGACCATCCTCCGCGATGCCGGTGAGAATCGCAGACTACAAGGCTCCAGAGCATTGCTCGACGCCAGATTTCGTCTGCAGTTTTTTGTTGTCGAAGTCGATCGGCAAACGGGAGATCGATCCCCTCCTCGAACGGGATCGCAAAGCGGAAGCGGTGGAGAAAAGGAGTTGATGGCTAGCCATATCCTGACGGCATCCCTCAGCTATGCTCTGTGCCCAGCCGCCGCGACAAAGCCCCTTTATGCCACGGTTGTTCTCGACGAAGCCTTCTCGAAAAGCTCTCCCTCCGCTGCTAGTCGTATCATCGAAGCCCTCCGCATCTTCAGCCTTCACCCCATTTTCGTCACACCCAACAAAGAAATTGGACTGCTGAAACAACACACTCGAAAAGTCATCTGCGTTCAACGTCCTAAGAAAGAAGCGAGCCTCGCATCGATCACGTGGGAGCGACTGGAGAGCATTGCACGACCGAAATGAAGTCCCCGGAAGCATGCCGGCGCATCCTGGCGAAACAATGGGAATCACCGACGTACCGAGAGAACCGATTGCTCGGCGGACATGATGCTTGGCCCATCGAAATCCCCATCGGTCGTCCAACATCGCGTTCGCTAAGTAATGACTTGGATGCGGTCAAGCATCACATGGAGGTGTGGCGAAAGGTACGGATCGGCGAGGTTCTTTGGAAAAAATTGCGATATCGGGCAGCCGCATCGGAGGTGGAGGTACCGGTGGCTTGGCGATTGAATAAACCGACCGAATGGATCGATGCGATTCGCGATCCGCGGGTGCGGGCGGAGTTCGAAGCGATGGCCAAGTGGGTCGAGCACTCCGCTCCCATCTTTCATCGTTTGCTGATTCGAAAGCGTTCGCTATGGAACAGCAAACCAGCAGAAGAAGTATTACAGGCTTTGCGAATCGCCGGTGAGTTAACACCAGGATGCGCCCAAGACATGCCGCTACGGACTCTTGGGTTAGTGGGGACCGATACCAAATTCTTCGAACGTCACTCCGGGTTGATCGCTGCCCTGCTCGACGAGCGGTTCGAAGGGGAGGTGAGTCGGATCGGCTTGGAAGACTTTCTCGGCGCCTACAGAGAAAGCGAACATTGGTTGTTGATTTACGACATGGACGGTGGATTGCTACCGTATCGACGTCTGCGCATTCGAAGCTTGGATCTGAGTTCCACTCCCCTGCCCGGCGAGCGCCTTCTATTGATTGAAAACGAATCCTGTTTGCACCAATTGCCCGAGGCTCCTGGGACGATTGCGGTGCTGGGGACAGGATTTGATTTAGGGTGGACTAACGCCGAATGGCTTCGAGAAAGAAGCGTTGGGTACTGGGGCGATCTCGACACCTGGGGGCTTGCCTTTCTCGGGAAGGCCCGGCGCTCGATTCCTCATTTGCAACCGTTGCTAATGACATCGGAGGTGTTCGGCCAATTTCAATCGAAGGCAGTCCGCGAACCGGTTCACGCGGGAATCGAGCCACCCGCTGGGTTGACGGAACCAGAACAAGATCTTTATCGATCGCTGCTTTCGACGGAGCCAAGCCGGCTGGAGCAAGAATTCCTCTCGCGCGAAGTCGTTCACGCCGCCATTCGCCAGTGGTTGGACGGAACAAGTCAGGTAACCGTCCAAGAAGAGCTAACCGCGGAGGGCGCGGAGAGGCGCGGAGGGAAGGATGATGGAGAGCCATGAAATCATAGGCTTGCGTCTCGCATGGGCGCGACTTGGTTCGATGCTGAACCCCCGTGCGATGACGAGCAGGAGCACGAGCACCGTCTCACTGAGCACGAGCAAGACATTTGTCATTGCATGTTAGAGTGTTGGGTTGCAACGTCTTTGCGCGAGTTGGATCACGGCCTAAAGACTTAATATCAGTAAACTCACGATCCGAGAATTCGCAAGAACTTCTTAGCTCATCCGACATCATACGCCACCAAGCATGCTCCAATGCGAAACCAAAATAGGCACCGCATCTTGGAGAAGTCAGTAGAACTGAAGTTCAGTAAAGGTTGCAAGACACTGATCGCATACAAAGACGTAAAGTACGCCCGCGTCTGCGATACAAAATTTGGGTCCTAGGTTGGTGTCGATCTGTGCATAGCACGTCGCAAAACGGCCACAGCAAACCGGAACTCGCGGTTCGTGAATCCACTCGGCTCTCCCCCCAAGTTTCGAACGGTTCGAGGTGAGCTTTTCGGGATCAATGTCCGTTGGCGATCTGTTCTTTTCCCTCAGATCGAATCGAATCTCCGGCAAGATTCTCGCTTTTTGTGGCGATACCAAAGACGCTGCATTCGGGATAGGGGCAACGCTCCGAAGGTGGTCAATAACTAACTTCACAATATCGCGGGAAAGCCCAGATCGTTCGCTGACAGCATCAATCACTTCTTCTATTTTTGCGTCGTTGTTGTTACTCATTTAAATCATATGGAGATATATAAATTGTTTCACGATGTCCAATCCAAGGACTTAACCCAACGCAAGTCGCCAAAGGCCGATCGAGGCCATCGTATGCAAGCCGTTGTTCTGGGATTTTACAGGATCGAGGAGACCGACGACATCAGTCTTTAGGTTTCCCGTCGGCATCACGCATCGGGTAAAGCGTCAACGCAACGGAACAAGATAATTCTGACAAATCTCGAAGGATTTCCGTCGGTATCGAATGCACGTACGACCAAGTATCCCAACAATCAAACCCAATATTGAACTCCTTAACGTAGCATTGATCTAATGCAAATCTTGCCTTGCTGCTCAGATTTTGTAGGGCATTGAGAATCTGTCGAATATCTTTCGCCGCACCACAATGCTATTTGCTTCCGTTGGGCTTCCAAGCGACGGTGTTGGCAACATTCTCGATCGCAGATTGTATCAACCAAAACCGGTAGTCGCCGTATCCATTTGCATTTCGCCTTGTCATTGGATCCTGATTGTCAAAACCAACTGTTATCGCCGCAACCACCGGGTGAGAAACCATCACCTCAAAACCAACATCGCACTGTTCGGAATCAAACTTAAATAACTCAAGCAACAATGCGAGCTTACCATATTCTTCAATATCGACTTTACCCCGGTGAAGTCCTTTCATTTTCACACCGGTAGTTCCCTCGTACTCAGCCTTGCCGTCACGCCAAAGCAAAATTCGATATTCAGTCCCGCCTGGTTGGTGGGTAAATGGATCAAATTGTCCCCACTGTTTCAGTTCAATGTATTCAAATGGAATTCTTTCCCGAAATCCATCTGCGAACTGCTCCTGTACCAACGAAGAGACGAATTCGTACTTGCCTTCGGGTCTTGCCGGTATGGAGATAACCGATGGCTTCGGCACCTCGATGGGCTTTTGTTGCTCAACGGCAACCAACGCCAACGTCACAGTGACGCCGAGTGCGATTGCAACTCGATTCGATTTCCATTGAGGCATGGGGATCTCCCTTTCATAAATATCGTCCGCACTGACTCTGGGCAAGAGGTAATTTCAACGCAAGCCCGCCCCGGGTGGCCGAATCCATCGGTCCAATACATGTTCTTAAATCGGACTTGTTTCCCAGGGATCGCCGATTGATCCCTGTCCTGACTTACTCTCATCATTCTACGGATGCTGGTATGACGCTGCAAAGTATTGGATTCGATCAAAGATTCGAATGTCAATCATGTTTCTCGCAACGGCGCCAAGACGCAAAGTATACACGCCGGAGCCTTGCGCCTTAGTACCGTTGCGCGAAATCGATGTCTAACTCGAGGTCGGCACGCATCACCCGGCCGCGGCGAGTGACACAAGAATCAAAACCAGCGAGGCCCAGCGGCTCCGGTTGAGCTGATTGTTCGGCATTAACGCTTTTGGAGCTCTAAGTCCTTCGGCTCAACCACCACGAGAGCGACGAAGTACGTACGCCACCGCCAAACCGCTTGACTGGTTGACACTTCCTTCCATCCTTGTTCTTCGGCCGCTGCCGAGACAGCCGGCGGTACACCGATCATTTCTCCTGACTCGAATCCTTTGAGTATACATCGCTGTTTTGAAGGAAGGATGAGATTGGCAGGCATGCAGGTCGACGACGACCGCTGGGTCGCAGAATATCATGGAGAGGTTGGTTTTATCTCCTTGCAAGAACAACCAAATTCGCCCAGCAGCCGCAAGTAACCATCCTAAAATCAGAGGCTGACACCCTGACTTTGGGTGCAATCTTTTGCTCACGCATTTTCTCGTGCTCGTAATCGTACTCAGCATCGCGGTACTCGTACTCGATCGCAAGTCGATAAACATCGCGTCATTCGTGGCCGACGATCGGTTCTTTTTTCTGCGTCGGCCGAGTGCGCCAATGCAATAGAGCGCCAACGAACAAGCCGACTAAACCGCCAATCCCAAATGGCCGAGTAGCACCGAATGGATCACTGGGAGATTTACCGAATGTACCTGCGAAGGCGCTGGCACCAATGAAACCCCCGATAATCGAAGGAACAACAAACCACCAAATGCGAGACCGAACACCGGGACGTCGCGATGCTACTGATATCGATTTTGGCGAGGCGTAAGGGTTGTCGTTCATGGACGCTCCGAAGGGTTCAAAACAACGGTCACAAATTCTTCAGGCCGGTTTAGTTAAGCGGGGTTGCCACTAGTACGGTATGGCACTTTGAGTTTCACTTGTTCATTGATGAAAGGTGATCGAATTAAGCTTCGTTTGGTCCACCATTGGTCGATTGATCCCGAGAACACCAAAAATGCGGCAAACATGGCCCAGAAGATGACACCGAATATCACTCCGTGGAATATCATCAGCAATGAGATAAGTCCGCAAACTAAAATCGCAAAGTACCTAGCAGTCCGAAACACCTTACGCATGACTCCAAGCGATCGCAACCTACACAAAGACTCGAAGACGAAACTGGGGGGTAAAGTGAATTTCTACAAGCACCGTATCGAACGATTCATTTGGCGCAACTCCCAGGGAATTCGAAGCAAACAGTGGGGGTTCGTATGGATTCAATTGGGCTCCCAGTCCCGAAAACATTTTATTTGGGCGAACGGCGACAACCATCCTCAAGCTCCCGCAAGCGATGTCTCTTGAGACACGAAAGCACCGTCGGAGGATTAGGTGCATGGGATTGCTATCGTCCGTGTGCCTGAGCACCGGATAGATACAAGGGGTATGCAAGGTCATAGTCAAAATCAGACTTGCGGTAGTACGGCCAGTAGTCTTGATCTCCTCCAGTATTTTCTGGGTATTCGTACTTTCTTACCAACCCGAAAGTGAGAAATGCGACCAAGCTGTTCGGGTAAATCATGTGCCGGTATTCGAACGGCCGGTTGCTTTTCAAGAACATGATCCATCTTGCGACAGTTCTGCGACCTTCGCGAGTCATCCCGCGCTCTCGTCCCATGCGATGTTCGCGTACATCGCAGTAGGAATACCACAATTCGCAGTAGACTTTATCCGACGCCTCGTCAAGATCTCGCATTAGGGCATCGCAAGCGATTTCGTACTCGAAATTTGTCATACGACCGGAAAGGAAGTGCCGAACAAGTTCGGTATATCGTTGCCTTGCGTTCATTTCGGCCCTTTCCTCTATTGGCGATTACGTCTGCAGTGTCCGTGGGCGATAGGTATTCCCAGCGCAAGTCAGGGTCGGATGACCGCGTCTCTCGGTTCAATGCATTGTTTTCCAATTAGTTCTGGCTTTCTAGAGATCAAAACTCGATCCCTGTCCCGGTCTTATCGCGGCATTCTACATATTCTGAAGTTGCGCTGCAATCATTACGCACGCTGCAAGAACTGAATCGCTACCAACGTCATCGCAAGAACTGCAACAAATCCATTACGGTATGTCGTCTCCAAGTTAGTCATTCATTCGCCTACAGGAATGCTGCACACAGGTCAAGATTAAGGCTTTCCTAACTGTCAGTCTGAATCGACATTGAAGAAGGTCTCTCGCAAAGGCGCCAAGACGCAAAGCATACACGCCTGAGGATCGCTCCTTAGCACCTTTACCTGAATTCGATTCCTAACCTGAATAATTCTCTCTGATAACGCTCGCGGTCACCGGACTGGAATAGATGCAGTCTGATTATTAACCGGCTGATTAATCTTCTTCGGTTCTTTGACTTGTTCGTATTCATTCGCATCACGGACAGACTCAATTGCAGGCGCCAAACATTTTACACATTTTCCAGTCCTTAGGACAACACTACCACGTTGCCACAACGACAGGGATGAGCCGCACACCGAACCTGAAGTTCCCCAGCCTTCGGTCGACAATCACCACGAACCACAGCGGCAAGACAATCGAAGGGTTACGAAGTAGACGACGCCAGCCCATCGTCTCGCGCGAATCAACGTTGCTGAGAACTCAATACTTTTCATGATGGAATTTGAGGACGAAACCATCGGGCTCAGCTGGCGGATGGGATGGGGCAATTCTAGGCAACGCGTATTGCCCGCTCCGCTGAAACCCTTTGTTCCATCTATTTGATTGGTTCTACAAGGATCATGATAAACGTTGGTTCGTTTGATGATCGTGACAGAAGAAATTTCGGCACATTCTCGGAGACGACGGTGTCAGCGGTCAGAGCAATTTGCGAAAACTCCAACGGTATATTCTTGTCTTCAGGCTCTGGCCCAGCTCTGACCGCACTATACTGCAATTCGACAGCGTGCGTTTGGTTTTCTCTTGAGTTTATTTCAATCGTCACTCTGGTGCCTGTGGGCACCTGATCGTAGGTAGCCTGGGTCTTTCCAAGCCGAGTAACCGTGGATGTCACTCGACTAACCGACTTTTCAAATGCAAAACTTACCTTCTTTCCTTCGACTGTATCGAAGACTAGTTTTTCGTTGATCACTACTTTGCCAAGCTTGTTTAAGCCCTTGAGATCATCAAGGGTCTTAATGCCCTCGATCTCCACATCTCCTGCGAGACGGATTTCGCCAACCGTTGCCTTTATCCGACGCGAGTCGGGAGATGTTTGCTCCTCAGCTCTTAAGTCGAACCCAGCAAAGCACATCAGAAAAACGAGAATCAATGTCATGCGCATCTGCATTTTCCTCCTGGTGGAACGTCCGCATTGACCGAGTGCGCGGAGAAGACTTTTACGCAAGGCAAAAAGTGCTCGTTCGAGCGCTTCGGTCCCATGCATTATTCGTCTGCTTTTTCGTACTCGTAATCGTACTCAGCATCGCGGTACTCGTACTCGCTCAATCCCTCGGATACCGTATCCGTTCGCTGGATCAACCGAGTTAACATCGACACGATCCGTTTCGAATTGGTTTTTCCAATCCGGTTCAATTCGGAATCGATCGCCTTGAACGAAGTGAGTATATCATGAATTGCAGCACACTCCAAAGCGGAGCCACGGGCAAATTTTAAAAAACCGATTCTTCTCTTTCAAACTCTGCTTCCCGTTGCCCTCCGCAATGCTGAGCGGACCCGATTGGGCTGCTCGCAACCACTGATCACGGGAATGGCGATGAAACCACTCCAACGACTGCGAAGTATCAAATGCATTAGAGACGTATTCGATCGATAGGCAACAAACGTCGAGTCGATCATGGTCAAACAGGTAATCGGTGACTGTTGATTCGATTATGAGTAAGAGCACCGTTTCACTGAGCACGAGCACGAGCACGATCACGAGCACGATCACGAGCACGATCACGATCACGATCACGAGCACGATCACGATCACGATCACGATCACGATCACGATCACGATCACGATCACGAACACGATCACGAACACGAGCACGAGCACGAGCACGAGTACGAGTACGAGTAATGCGCATGAGCAATGCGCATGAATGCGATAACGAAAAGGATCACTCACATTGAGCGAGGAAAGCTTAGCAGATCATGTTACTGATGGCATATCGGCTATGCGGAAACTGCAGAGACAAGTCCAACGGTCAGATCACGAACATGGATATTGCTAGAATGGAATGGTCAGCGTCTTGAGAAAGCAGGAACACTAATCTCCACTCATTCGCACTAATCAAAAACCACGACAATCTTGTTGATATTCCTTATTAGTGGTGATTGGTGACGATTAGTGTTCTGCTCCCATGCAATCCCTGGAATGGATTGGTCGCGAAGCCATCGGTTATCGATCACATCTTCGGTAGCACACGATTGCTTGGAAATCCTTGCGGGATGTCGAAAGACTTGTTGCAACTCTTCTGAGCTAACGACAAGGATCACGCAAGTCGAGCGAGTAAAACTTAGCAGATCATGTTGTTGATGGCACATCAGCTATGCGGAAACTGCAGAGATGAGTCAAACGATCAGATCACGAACATGGATATTGCTAGAATGGAATGGTCAGCGTCTTGAGAAAGCAGGAACACTAATCTCCACTCATTCGCACTAATCAAAAACCACGACAATCTTGTTGATATTCCTTATTAGTGGTGATTGGTGACGATTAGTGTTCTGCTCCCATGCAATCCCAGGAATGGATTGGTCGTGAAGCCATCGGTTATCGATCACATCTTCGGCAGCACACGGTTGCTTGGAAATCCTTGCGGGATGTCGAAAGACTTGTCGCAACTCTTCTGAGCTAACGAAAAGGATCACTCACATTGAGCGAGGAAAGCTTCGCAGATCATGTTGCTGAGGGCATATCGGCTATGCGGAAACTGCAGAGACAAGTCCAACGGTCAGATCACGAACATGGATATTGCTAGAATGGGATGGTCAGCGTCTTGAGAAAGCAGGAACACTAATCTCCACTCATTCGCACTAATCAAAAACCACGACAATCTTGTTGATATTCCTTATTAGTGGTAATTAGTGACGATTAGTGTTCTGCTCCCATTCAATTCCTGGAATGGATTGGTCGCGAAGCCATCGGTTATCGATCACATCTTCGGCAGCACACGGCTGCTTGGAAATCCTTGCGGGATGTCGAAAGACTTGTTGCAACTCTTCTGAGCTAACGAATGCGTTGACCGTCGCTGCGTCAATTGATTGACCATAGGAAATGCGGCAGCCAACGCGGCTGCGGTCCAACGCTTGGCTAGAGTCTACCAAAACCACCACCAGTTTTCTTTCAGCCATTCGATAAATCCGGCACCAAGGAAGTAGCCGAGTATTCCACACAACACAGCGCCGATGAGAATCGTGTCGCCAGTAAAAAGAGGCGGTTCGTCAAAGATAAACATGCAAGCGCCGAGGCCAAGCCCGCTACCACACAAGCCGCCAAGCAGTGTTCCAGCGATGATGTTACCGAGATGGTTTTCTTCTTGTGTCATTACGGCTTCATTTAGCATGTCGAAAGGTTGAGCTTGATGCCCGATGTTCGCTCAGCATTCCATGTTCTTGGACAGTTTGCGTCGAGAATGCGAGTATTCGTACGCGATCGCTTTTGTGCGCATTGATGGAGCCGACGAACGTGGGCCGTAACCGTCCGGCGACGAAACGTATACCACATTGAAACATTCGACTTCGCCGCTCCGGTTCACGGCATGGTTCTGTCGTGTAATAGTGCTTCAGCGTGACCTATCCAGTCAGTCTCTTCAATACGAAAGTCGTTGTGAGCGCGGTCTCGAGCCGACTCAAGACTGTCACAGTAATGTTCATAGCAGGTGATATCGTAGGTATATTCTAAGTATACACCTTCATCCGATGCGTAGTGGATTATCTTTGCCACCTGAGGACGTGCTGTGCTCATATCGGTGTACTTTCCATCCGAAACAAATCCAAATTGGAAGTTGCCCGTTGGTTGATGGCGATAAGTGTCCAATTTTGCGATTGACACGACGACTGGGTGGCGTTGACTAAATTCGGAAATCAGCGCGGCAAAGTTGCGTATTACCGCCGCTTCATTACAGTTGTCCATGTGGAGTATCTGCCACCATCCGAGGCTTGTATCGCCGCGTCCTAGCTTGCGAACTAGCCATTCAGAAAACTGCGTGAACGGTGGAACTTCTATCGACGGTTGGTTCTCCCGATTTCTTCCAAATCGATATCCGTCGATAAAGGCTCTAACCTCTCCAATGGTCGCAACGCTATAGGCGTTTGGGTGTAGCCCCATGTCGCAAAGTACAGCGTAAAAATCTTTCATCTTGGCTGGTTTATCACCGACAGAACTAAGAATTATCCGGCGCTGGCGCCGGAGAGTATAGTTTCATTATACCCCCTTTTTGCAGATCAAATGCGCGATGGGAGTTGTTCCGTTTTGCTTCATCTTCTCAAACGTAAAGATCAGCATGGTCTCAAGAATTACAACACATAGGGCACTCCAGACGCTTCTACGGCATTCCGTACAAACCGAGATGCGTTGCTGCACCTCGTCGAATATCGTGTAGCGTGATCGGATTAAGGGTTCCAGATGGCCGAAGAGAGTCTCAAATTATCCGGCGCTGCTGGTCGTCGGTCCTGGGATGACGTACCAATACCAAGATGCCAGGTCTCACCGGAAGGACTCCATTCGTCACCGATCGCGTTTTATGCTTGCGATCTCTCATTTTTTTCCGCTAAGAAATTTGGGGATCCGATTCGTACGTTCATGACCCCTACGAGTCATTCCAAGCGGATTGCACTACTCCTTGGCTGCCTCCAAGGCTTGCAGGCGCGGAAGCTCGAATTCGTCCCCCGGATTCCATGACTGCATCGTCTCTTGGTTGGCGCATTGCCAGCCGACTTGGAGCAAGAGTCGGATGTCCTGGACCGCGCCGGAGAGATCCCAGTCTGGATTGTATTCGTCCGAACGCTGGTGATAGTCCCGGTCGGTCCATGCATCAAGTTGCTTCTTGCCCCAGCCTTCGGGTTTGCCGATCACTTCGTAACCGGAATGAAGATACAAACCAGGAACACCCACCTTGGCCAACGAGAATTGATCCGAACGGTAGTAATAGCCTTTGCTCGGCTCTCGATCGGGGATGACCGTTCGCGACTGGGTTTGCGCTGCCGCAGAGACGAGCCCATCAAGCGAGCTTTTTCCAAATCCGATGACTTGTACATCCCGCGTCGGACCCAAAAAATTCAGTCCGTCGATGTTGATGACGGCGGTCAGCTTTCCGTTCGGGATCGGCGGATGCTCTGCAAAGTATTTGGAACCGAGCAGCCCTTGCTCCTCCGCTCCGACCGCAGCGAACAAGATCGAACGTTTGGGTTGTGCACTGCTTCGAACGAGCGCCTCGGCGATCGCCAACAGTGCTGCCGTGCCGGAGGCATTGTCGATCGCCCCGTTGTAGATCGTGTCGCCTGTCTCGTCACGGCTAGCAGCAATTCCGATGTGATCGTGGTGCGCCATAAACACCAAAACCTCGTCTTGGAGTTTTGGATCGGTGCCAGGCAGGACCGCCAGTACATTGGCCGTTTCTCGTTCCCTCGCTTCGCATGCGATGGATGTTGTCAGCGTGATTCCAAGGGGAATAGGCTTGAAATCGCGACTCTCTGCTTTGGCCCGAAGCCGCTCCAAATCGAATCCTGCGGACGCGACCATCCGCTTCGTAGCCGCATCGGTCATCCAAGCCTTGAGATCCATCCTAGGTGCCTTGCTATCGCGAAGCTCGAACTCTTCGCCTGTCCAAGACGTTTGGATCACGCTGAAGGGATAACCAGCGGAAGGATCCGTATGGATAATGATCGCCCCCGCTGCCCCCTGTCTTGCCGCGCTTTCGTACTTGTAGTCCCAGCGACCGTAGTAGAGCCTGCGAGCTCCGGCAAAGAGATTCGGATCTTGCTCGGGGTCATTGTTCATCATTAACAAAATCTTGCCCCGAAGATCGACGTTCTTGTAATCATCCCAGTCAAACTCGGGAGCTTGGATGCCATAGCCAACGAAGACCACTTCGGCGTCCGTCACACGATTGACTTTCTCCGGCTTTCCTGCGACCGCGATGAAATCATCGAAATAACGAAACGGTTCGCCGATCGGTTTCTGATCTCGGCGAAAACTCCATTCCTTTTCCGGCTGGGAAAGCTGACCGATCATAGGAAACGGTTGGCGGTAGGAGCCTAGGGACTTGATCGGTTTGAGTCCCAATGCTTTGAATTGCGTTTCGAGATAGAGCTGCGTCAGCTTGTCTCCCGTCGACGCGGGCCCTCGTCCTTCCAGCAAATCGTCGGCGAGGAACTGAATATGCCCGTGGAGTTGATGCTCCTGGACCTTCTCGAGAATCGAGTCGAGCGGTTCTTCGCCAATGAGGAGGGATGCGGTCAAGATAGTGCAGCACAAGCTCACGAAGCAAACGGGGAGGTCTACGATCCGGCGAGATCGAAAGGGCAACACGTCACGCATGCGTTGGTTTCCAAGTTTCGAGAATAGGGAATGTCGGAATAGTATATCGATTTTTTCTAAGAAACTTGTGATATTCACGCTCCGACTCCGATCGCGGATGGAAGGAGGGAAGAATGCGGTTAAATTGGTGGTTCGAATTGCCCAGGCGCGAACTTCCCTCCCGTTCGGACACGTTTTATGTTTTTCAAAGATCTCACCTCGAGTCCGCTTTGGCCATTGGCCGTCCTCCTCATCAGCGTGTTGTTCATTATCTTGGCCATTGCCAAGTTTCGGATGCATGCCTTTGTCGCGTTGATCTGCGCCTCCCTCCTCGCCGGCGTCGCCGCGAACAAAGAAACGTGGGATGTCGTTCAAAAGGATGGCCAGATAAAAAGCATGCCTGGATTGGTCGGAGTCGTCGAGCTGACCGCGAAAGGATTGGGAGATACAGCGCGCGACATTGCCATTTCGATCGCGTTCGCATCAATCATCGGCATGTGCTTGATGGAGAGCGGAGCGGCGGACAAAGTCGTGCGACGCTTCTTAGCCTTCTTCGGCTACAAGAATGCAGGTTGGGCTCTGCTATGGTCGACCTACTTGCTTAGCATCCCAATCTTCTTCGACACCATGTTCATGCTCATGGTACCGCTGGCTCAAGCGTTGGCGAGGCGGACCGGAAAAGACTACATGCTCTTTGCCATGTGCACAGCATGCGGAGGGGTCATTACGCATTCGATGACGATTCCTCACCCTGGCCCTTTAGCGATGGTGGACGAACTTCAAGTCGACACAGGGCTCAGTTTGGTCGCCGGGTTGTTAGGGGGATTGATCCCTGCTGTGGTCGGTTATTACTTCTGTATTTGGGCCAATTCGCGCAGCACGACCATGCCGAGTGCAGGGGCCAACGCGAACGAAATGGAAGTTGAGGAGTCAAAGCTTCCGTCGTTCCTCGCATCGGTCATGCCTGTAATCCTGCCTATTGTGCTCATCGGTTTTTCTTCCTTGATGCAGATCGTGGCCAATGGAGCATTCAAAGAGGGGGCGAAGATCGCTTGGTGCGAAGGGCTTGTGAACGCATTGGGAGTAGAGCTCTTCACCAACGTTCGAGGCGTCGTGGATTTCATCGGGCATAAAAACATTGCGCTGCTGATTGGAGCTGGAATCTCTGTGTTGGTGCTTCTCCGTCAAAAGGGGATTTCCCTTCACGGACTGGAGCGGTTGATTGGGCCACCGCTGGAAACGGCGGGAATGATCATTCTCATTACAAGCGCGGGGGGAGCATTTGGTTTTATGCTTCGAACGGTGGGAGTGGGGAAGGCCGTGGAGAGTCTCGCGAGCGGACGCGAAATCAATTTGATCGTTCTTGCATGGGTGGTGGCTTCAGTGATTCGCGTGGCGCAAGGGAGCGCGACGGTTGCCATTCTTACGACAGCGGGGATGGTGAAAGGGATGCTCGACACCTCGATGGGAGTTCACCCTGTCTACATTTACTTGGCGATCGGCTGGGGGGCCATGTTCGGTTCGTGGATGAACGATAGCGGGTTCTGGGTCGTGAGCCGGTTAGGTGGCTTCACCCAAAAGGAGACACTTCAATCTTGGAGCGTGATGTTGTGTGTTCTTTCGCTCACCGGACTCGTCACGACGCTGATCGCTTCCTGGATTCTGCCGTTAAGTGTCGTCGCCCAATAAGGATCGGTGCAACGATTCCTTGCATATTTGTTATCGCCTTCCCTTTCCGTTTGAGACTTGATGAGACCTGAATTCTTCTATTTTGATCTTGGAAATGTCCTCCTCTACTTCGATCACGACTTGGCGTTTCGCAGGATGGCGAAAATTGCTGGTGTGACGCCGAGAGAGATGCGAGCCGCGGTGATGGATACCGAGCTACAAATCGCCTACGAGACAGGGCACATCAGCGGCAGCGAGTTTGTGGATCGTATCGCGGAGCACTTGGACAAACCCCTTGCGGTGGCACCTATCCTGGAAGCTGCAGCCGACATGTTCATCGCCAACACGCATATCCTGCCGGTGCTGGAAAGAGTCCAGGAATTGCGCATCCCGATGGGGCTCCTATCGAACACATGCGAAGCACACTGGCAATGGATCGTCCAACAACGCTATCCGCAAGTCATCGATTGGTTTTCCCCCGTGATCCTTTCTTTTGAGGCCAAAAGCATGAAGCCTGACAATGGGATCTACGAGCAAGCAGAGCAGCGAGCAGGCGTAGCGCCGGAGCGCATCTTCTTCACGGACGATCGAGCGGACAACATCGAAGCGGCGAGCAGGAGAGGTTGGCAAACGCAAGTCTTCGTCAATGCAGACCGTCTGATGCAGACGATCGATCAGTGGTCGTGAGCGGGTCTCTAAACGGGTCGGTTCGCAAGCATCAACGAAAGTTCCATCCGAAGTCGCGGGGTTGCCCCCTCCGCAGGGAGTCTGGCTGGGACTCATTCAGTTCTATGAGCTCTCGATCGATCAAGAAATTGAGTTTGCCGTCCCAAACAAATGCGGCATCGATTCGGCCATCGGGGAGCTTGGACCATAAGGGATCTTCGCGTCGCTTTTTCGCAGGCTGCGCGAAGTCATTAGGGAGGAGGAATCGTCGAAACTCCTCGTTTCGAAAGAAGACGATTTCGTCAGGCGAGCGGAGCAACGCGCAATCAATCCCTGTTGTCCACAACCGCCACCAACCATCGATCCCGATCGCACCCGTTCTGTCGACCAAACCTTTCCCCTCTGTAAAGTTGAAACGATCGTATCGATTCCTACGAAAGAAATAGAGCCTATTCATACGAGGGTGGTACACGGCCGCATCGACACATGGGGTAATCCCAGTCCAATCCCCGGCAGCGATCTCCATTCTTCGGCTCAGTTCATTGTTCTGAGGATCCCAGGTATAGAAGAATTCCTCGATGAACAAGTGAAGTCGCTGCCGCCCTGGATGAAAAATCACAGCATCGTATCGACGTATAGGTCGAGGCGCCGTCAGATCCGCCCGTTGAAAGGGATTCTCCTCTTCCATCCATCGGACAATGGATTCCGTTTCGATTGCACCTTGGAGATCACCTGAATTCACACTGCATCGACCGTCAGAAAACTCCAATCGCACGCGTTCGGGGGAGAACAAATAGCCATCGATCTCACCAGAATACTTGGCTCGACAAACCCATCGACAGGAATTGTCGGATCGCGACATCGATTCGATGATGCAATGGTCGAACGTGAGAGTTGTATCGCGGTATCGCATTGTTGTCGGAAAGACCGATCGCTCGCAAAACGTTTCTACAGCGTCCGCATACGTGATATCGATTGCGGGGTCGATTCGCTCCTCCATGAGAGATGCCGGTGATTGGGCTAGCGACATCGAACATAACCAGACCGCCACAGTCAGCGCGTTGAAGAACATGGCTGTCCGACCGGCTGTCCAACTGGCTGTCCTGCGATGGATGTGCGACATGGCAATTTCGATAAAACGGGAAGACACAAAGCATCGAAAAGTATAGCTGGATAGAATGGAACCGGGACAAATCCCTGAGTGAACCTCCTCCGCAAAAGACCTATCATGAGTTCGAACAAAAATTCACTTCCGATCGACCGCAGATCTGCCTTAAAAGCAGCGGCCTCGGCTGCAGCTTGTTCGCTGGTGCTCCCCGATCTGGATCTTGCCGCTCAGGAAGTAGCGAAGCCGTTTGGAGACGAGTTCCCCAATCTGGAGTCCCTGACGACAGGTGAATGGTGGACGCGGCCTGCTAACAATCGCAACACCCAAGTCAGGCGAGGTGGAGCCTCCCCAGCTCCATCGATGAACGTACCTCGCGATCAAGTCGTCGTGTTCGCGATCTATCTTCATCACGCGGGAGTACTCAAAATCACCGCGCAGCTATACCCACTGAAACCGGGAGAATCTCGCGACGTGCATCTGGAGTTCCTACAAAACGGAAAGTGGCAACGGGCCGCTACCAGCCAAGTTCTGTATCCAGGTTGGGACGCCCATTTCCGAATCGAGAATTGGGATGCTTCGCGGGATATCCCTTATCGCATTCGCCACGGTGAAAGTGCATTCTTCGAGGGACGCATTCGCCGCGATCCTGCTGACAAGAATGAGATCGTCGTCGGAAACCTTTCGTGCAATTCCAGCAAGACCATCGGGGAACGGACCGAGATCGTTCAGAATATTCTCGCCCAAGACCCCGATCTTCTTTTCTTCAGCGGTGACCAAACCTATCGCCACACTGAGCACACTGCAGGTTGGATTGAGTTCGGACTACAATTTCGCGATTCCTTTCGAGATCGACCCGTGGTGTGCATACCCGATGATCATGATGTCGGACATGGCAACTTGTGGGGAGAGAGTGGCAAGCAGTCGGTGACGCAGGGGGATGCAGACGGAGGCTATCGTTACCCTGTCGCTTATGTCAATCAAGTCCAACGGCAGCAAGCGTGGCATCTACCCGATGCAGTCGATCCAACTCCCATCAATCGAGATATCCAAGTCTATTTCACTCGGCTCAAGCTAGGGGGGATCGATTTCGCCATTCTCGAAGACCGAAAGTTCAAGATGGGACCCGACGGAAAGATCCCGAAAATGGGACCTCGCCCCGACCACATCAACGATGCGGCTTACGACCCTAAAACGGTCGACTTGCCAGGTTTGCAACTATTAGGCGAACGCCAGGAAAAGTTTTTGCAAGAGTGGACGGAGGACTGGGCCGGAGCGACCATGAAAGCGGTGTTATCCCAAACCGCCTTCTGCGGCGCAGTGCACATGCATGGAAAAGCGGATAGCCGACTCTTAGCAGACTTGGATTGCAACGGATGGCCACAGACACCTCGCAAACGGGCGCTCGCAACGATCCGTCAAGCGTGGGCTGTCCACTTGTGCGGCGATCAGCACTTGGCCGTCGTCGTCAAGCATGGACTCGATACTTACGGCGATGGCCCCTATGGCTTCACCAGTCCCGCGTTGGTGAACACGATCTACGGTCGTTGGTGGCATCCGCTCGACGAGAAGCCTGGTCCCAACCCAGTACCGAACAGCCCGTTGCCTTGGACCGGCGATTTCCTAGACGGTCTGGGAAACCGAATCAGCATGTTGGCCTACGCAAACCCGGAGGATATCAGCGACGAAAGGAAGCGCGCCGATGGATATGGGATCGCGAGATTCAATAAGGAAAAGCGAACCATTACCTTCGAATGCTGGCCTCGTTTCTGTGACGTGAAGAAGGGAGATTCCGAGCAATTCCCCGGTTGGCCGATTACGGTCGATATGGATGCCAACGATGGTCGCAAAGTTGTCGGCTGGTTACCGGAACTCCAATTCGAAGGAGGAAGCGATCCGGTCATACAAGTCATCGAGCAATCGAGTGGTGAAGTCCTCTACACCGTTCGCGTTCCCGGTTCACGATTCCAGCCACGCGTCTATTCGAACGGATTGCATACCATCAAAATCGGTCGCGATCGACCCGATCGCATCGCGCTAAGGGATCTGAAACCTGCGGATAAAAATCAAACCGGCACGAAGTCCTTGAAGCTGTAACGACCATCCGGGTAAGGCGCACCCTACAAAGAACCTTCCAATGCTTTTCTGACTGCGGGATTTGGTTTGACGCTCCCGGGTCGTTTTCCGTCTGCGATATCAAATGGTGTCCAGCCATGTCGGTTCTTATGATTCCAGGTCGATCCTTTCAATCCCCACTCATGAAGGAGCTTCACTACTTTAGGAAAGGCCCTGTAAGCTGCGCCATGCATGGCCGATTCGCCATTCTTGTCGACATGGTGAAGGTCAACATTGTGTGCGAGAAGATAGCCCAAGACCTCTAAGACCTCCGACTCGGTACCTGGCTCTTCATCCACCGCGACCGTTCCAACACCTGTTGCCGCGAGCAACGGGGTGCAATCGTCTGCATTCGGTTGGTTTAGATCCGCGCCGAGTTCCACGAGCAATTGAATGAGAGGCAAGTCGGCTGTTTTGCAGGCGAGCAGAAGGGGGGTGGCACCATTGCGATTCAACGCAGCCTTCCCCGGCGGCTTACCATTTTTCCAAGGGAGGTTTGCATCGGCTCCCAAGGCGATCATCCGGCGCACGAACTCAAGACTGCTTACTTTTCCCGACCCTCGAGGAGGCGGATCTCCATCCACTCCATCACCGCTGCTCGGCTTCCGCACCCAGCTGATCGCATGGAGTGCTGCATATCCGCAACGTTGATCGTTTGGATTGGCTCCCCGTTCGATCAAATGCAATGCCAGTTCGAAGTGTCCGCTTTCAACCGCTAAGATCAATGCGGAGGTTTGGTTTGATGCGTTCCTACCGCCCCCGGATCGCACGTTCATCACTTGATTCACGTCTGTTCCTGTCGGTAAGAAGAGGTCCACCGTTTCCATATGGCCCTGACGAACCGCGAAAAAGAAGGCATTGAAACCTGACTTGAGCGATAGGTCTCTATCCGCTCCAGCGACTAGCAACGCCTTGACGGCCTCTGTGTTTCCCGCAGCTGCAGCCCACATCAACGCAGATTGCCCATTTCGGTCCGTCGCACTCACCGAACACCCCGACTGAAGTAGCATCTCGACAATCTTCTCATTCCCTTGCCTGGAGGCGATCATGAGCAAAGTCGCGTCTCCCGGGCCCAGTATGGAGACATCAGCACTCGCATCGAGAAGCAGCCGAGTGCTCGTTTCGTCTCCTTGGGTGCACGCAATGGTTAAGGGAGTGACGCTGTAGTAGGTTTTGGCGTTTGGGTTCGCTCCCGCTTCGAGCAGCCACTGGACCATGTCGTGCCGCGCGTGTTTCACTCCCCAATGGAGAGCCGTCATGCCGTCTTGTTGTGGTGCATTGAGCGATTCCGAGGAGAGTTTCCCTTTCGTTGATAGGACATCCCACCGCTCCTGCTCCGCAAGATCGGCGAGCCCCAGCGACTGCATCCGAGAAAGATTTTCGCGTTCGTCGGCTGCACTCGATGCGGAATGGTAAAAAACGACCACCGCGATCATCAGCAGGGAAGTAGCAACCTTCTGACCGGTTCGAGGAGATGGATCGAGCATGTTCTAAAGCGTTACGGGATCAAAAAGATGGTCGATCGTACCTGTGCTATCCGCAAACGTTTCCAAGGGGACACCTACTTTGTTCAGCAACGTGAGATGCAAATTCGAAAGCGGTGTCGGGCTGTTTAATTGAATGTGTTTGCCCCCACGATGCTGCCCTGCCGCTCCACCTGCGACCAAGATAGGAAGGTCCGAGTGATCGTGCGCATCGGGATCTCCCATGCCGCTGCCATAGAGAAAAAGGGAATGGTCGAGAAGGTTTCCATCTCCTTCGGGAGTCTCCTTCAGTTTGGTGAGAAACTCCGCAAACAACGAGATATGGAACTGGTTGATCTTGGCTACCTTCTGGAGTTTTTCAGGGTCCCCACCGTGATGGGTGATCGGATGGTGAGGATCGGGCACACCGATCTCGGGATAGGTGCGATTGCTGGCTTCGCGAGCCAATTGAAAGGTCGTAACCCGCGTGATGTCCCCTTGGAAGGCAAGTAACTGCAGATCGAACATCAATCGTGCATGATCTGCATATTGGATCGGGACCCCTGTGGGGCGGTCCAGGTCTGGCAAGGGATTCTCGAGCACACTTCGTTCGGCCTTTTGAATGCGTTGCTCTACATCGCGAACATTGTCGAGATAGCTTTCGATCCTCTGGCGATCCGAGGCGCCGACTCTCTTTTTGAGCCGAGAGATCTCCTGGGTCACCGAGTCGAGGAGACTCGCCTTTTGTCTCAAGGCTTCCTGCCGCTGCTGCGCGCTACCACCTTCGCCGAACAAACTCTCGAATACCAATCGCGGGTGCGCTTCGGCCGGCAGGGGCGTGGTCGGCGAGGACCAGGAAAGATTGTTTTGATAGACGCACGCGTAGCCATTGTCGCACTGCCCTACCGTCGACAGCAGGTCCATCGAAAGCTCTAAAGAAGGAAGCTGTGTTTCTGCCCCGATTCGCTTCGCTGCTATTTGATCGACCGTCGTTCCCAAATAGTAATCCGTGCTCTCGGTGAGCTTCGCTCTCGCCGCGCTGAGAAAGGCTGAATTCGAAGTCGCATGGGAGCCTGGATAGGCATTCTGCAAATCGAAACCAGAGAGAACGCTGATCTCCTTCGCGAGGGGTTGAAGCGGAGCAAGGCTCGAGGGGAGATTCTCCAACGTTTCGCTCTCGGGCTTCCATTCCTTTGGGTAATACCCCATGGGTACATATACATAACCGATTCGTTTTAGATTTTGCCGGCTTGCAGCGGTAGAACCATGCGCTGTCATGGCCGGCACCATGGCGTCGAGCAGCGGGAGCGACAACGCGACCCCTGTACCGCGAAGGAGTGTACGTCGATCTAACGATTTCTTGGTAATCATTCCTTGTTCCTCATAAGGAAAGGACGGCTTTGCGTTATGGCGACGAGGATCGAGTGAAACCGATAATCGTCCGCGGCGGCTTGTTTAACGATCTCTCTTACATAGGGTCCGTCTTCGATTTCAGCGCCCCTTCCAAGCCCATAGGTCAACAGCTTTTCTACTAATGTACCAACGAACGCCTCTGGCCGCTCCAGAATGCTGGACTCCAGATCGGTGACCGATGCCGCTCGTTTCCCGTCCGGCAAAACAGTCGCCGAATCGATAGCCGTGTCTCCATCCCAATGTCTCCAGCGACCTAGGGCATCGTACGATTCAAGCACGAACCCTACGGGATCGATCAGTTCGTGGCAGGATGCGCACGCTGGATTCTCTCGATGTTGAGCCAACCGTTCGCGCGTGGAAGTAGGGGTCGAGGAGGAACGCTCCCGAAGCGCGGGGATATTGGGGGGTGGAGGAGGTGGGGGGGTTCCTAGGATATTTTCCAATACCCAGCTTCCTCGGATCGTTGGTGACGTCCGAGTCGCATACGACGTGACCGACAGAAGACTCGCATGTCGAAGTATACCTCCTCGATGCGATTTTCCGACGTTCTCAACGCGTCTCGTTTCGCTCCCCAAGATACCTGGAATTCCGTAATGGACCGCAAGTCGTTCGTTCATAAACGAATGGTCGCTTTGAATGAGATGAAGCACCGGGCGATTCTCCATCAAGACTTCGCGGACGAGCGACTCTGTTTCTTCACGCATCGCGATGCGCAAGTTGTCATCGAAATCGGGATACAGCCTTAGATCGGGCGAGATACTCGATAGGTTGCGCAGATAGAGCCATTGAGATGCAAAGTTGGTAACCAATGCGTCCGAACGTCGGTCGCGCAACATGCGACGAACCTGCGCTTCCAAGACAGAAGCCTCTTGCAATCGGCCGCTTTCGGCTAGTTGAAGCAGTTCGTCGTCAGGAATACTGCTCCATAAGAAGAAAGAAAGTCGACTCGCCAATTCGAATGGGGTCACTGGGATGAGTGGGACCGAATCGATCGAGGCATCTTCGTTCGACGATTCGATTCGAAGCAAGAAATTCGGATTGACCAAAATCGATGCGATTCCCGCCTCTAATCCATGCGCGAAGCCACGCGACTTCGCGGCTAGCTCAACCATTCTCAATGGAGTCTCTAAATCGTCTTCGGTGATCGATCTCCGGTAAGCGCGTCGAGCGAGACGCTCCAATACCCCTTTAGCGACTTGAAACTCGTCCGAAGCATCTGGCTGCATCGGAGCTCCGGCAAACAACTTTCTGGTAATCGGCGTGTCCGGAATGAGATCTGTCTTTCTATCGAGCGGGCCAACAATCGATATCTCGTAAATCGCTGGGTGCAATCGCGGGTGCCGATGTCGATTGTAGGACGCGTCGAATGGCTGACGCTTGATCTCTAGGAGCGACGCGCTGGTCGCGGGAAAGGTCGCACCAACGCGATGCACACCCGCTTCCACTGGGACTCGAACTCGGAGATTGGCATCGACCAAGGTGTGATCGTCTGCTTGAGTCGGTTTGGGAATTACAACTCGATGCACCGGAGAGCGTTCGATCAGAATATCGAGATCGGTTGCTTTATTGAGCCCCTCGACTTTCTCATCACGATCTCGAGTCAACCGGATCTGGATTTCGTAGATTCCGGTTGCAGGGAACGCGTAGTCGAATTGCGCACCGCCTCGGGTTCCGAGCGGGAGACCATCCACATGAGACTCCTGGCTTCGATCGGGCGGTATCCGGACCGTGATTCCTGCCGGACCAAGCTCTTGGATTCCAAGTGCCGAACGACTGACGTGCTGCGCTGCTTGAATCGCTCTGGAGATGAACGCGGGCGTCCACTCACCAACCGTGATATTGTCGAAGCCTTGGCTGGATTCATCTTTTGGCAAAAAGGCAGCAGCATCGATCGGGAGCCCTATCAGATCGCGGATGGCATTTTGATACTCCGCGCGAGTCAAACGTCGCAGGCCCGGAGTTTTGGCTACCCTGGGATGAGCTTCGCTCTGCTGCTGAAGCCCCTGTTCCATTTCCATTCGCGCCGCCTGGAGCAATTCCGGGTCTGGCCGGTCGTGCGATGGGGGTGGCATTTGGCCCGCACGCAGCTTTCGCAGGATCCGCTCCCAAGGCTTGGTGTCCAAATCTGGGCGATCCCAACTTGCAGATTGCTCTAAAAGCCCTTCGATCGAAAATGCTCCCTCCGGGGACGGGCCTGCATGGCAATCCAGACAGGATTCGTGGAAGAGCTGTTCCACTGGAGGTCCCATCGCGTTTGCATGAGGGATCCACTTGGAGGCAAGAGCAACGAGGAGTATGGCTCCGCAGACTGCAGTAATTCGGATCGCGATCATCATACGACTCATCCTCTCCTCTGGCTCGGCTCTCAAAAATCCCATACGAGACTAGGCAGGAAAGACGACCTTGTCGTACACGTCGGCTGCCAAGAGTTGGCATTCGATCGCCTCGAGCTCGACTTTACCGCCCAAGGTCGAGCAACTGGTCAGGCTCCAAGTGGCATCGTCGCGACGGCTGAAGCAATCGATGGCGTAACGATCTTGCGCGATCAACACGTAGTGCTCCAAACCGGGGATCGTTCGATAATGCTCAAACTTCTTACCTCGATCGTACGCCTCCGTGGAATCCGAAAGGACTTCGACCAGAACAATTGGATTGAGCAGGACATCCCCTGCATCGGATTCCAGCTGAGGATCTCCGCAGACTACGGAAAGATCGGGGTAGGTATAGAGCCCCGTCGCCGCGACTCGCAACTTCAAGTCACTAGGAAAAACTCGGCAGGGTTTCTTCTTGAGTTGTTCGCGTAGACTTGAGCCTGCGTTTAGGACGATCAAGTTGTGATTGGCCGATGCGCCTGCCATGGCGAACATCTCACCCCGGAAGTACTCCGAACGGAATGCTGCATTGCGTTCTCGATGCAGGAACTCTTCTGGGGTGATGAACGGTTTGGGTACAGTCGCCATGGGGAGGATTCCTCGCGTTTTCGGGAAGACAGACGCCTTTCCATTATAACCTCTCGAAACGGGTCTGGCTGGCGTTGGTTCCCTTGCCAGGGCCCGTCGCTGCTTCAGGCTGAGCGCCTATTCTTCCGTCTCTCTTCGAAAATCCCGGGGGCATTGACCAGACGTGTCCCTGCTACGGCGATCCTAGTTGTGGCGGGGTGAACTCAACGGAGGGAAGGGACAAGCGATGAATGCAAAAGAGATGGTGGCGATCAATCGAGCGATGCAGAATCCGGACGACTGGGTCGTGCAGCTTCAGTACATCGACAAAGCGGGCACTGTTACCGAACGAGTGATCAGCCCGATCCGATGGCTCGGAGGTCAATCGCTCTTGGCACTTTGCCTCTGTCGCGAAACACCCCGACGGTTCGAGCTGGCGCGATGTTCGCAGATTCGGCCCTTGAGAGCCGACGATATCCTCATGCCCGTACCCATTCGAACGATCGGACCAAAAACCGCGATGGAGCCGTGTCTTACGTAGCGGTTGCAGCCAGCTGACCGGCTTGATGATCGTTGTCGACGGTATCCCCTGCGATCCAACCGCTCATCAAGACCATGGGCATGCCTGGCCCTGGATGCGCAGCCCCACCAGCCAGATAGAGCCCCTTGAGATCCTTCGAGCGATTCGCTGGCTTGAAAGCCCCCAGATACTTGCCGTGGCTGGCCAGCCCATAGATGGCGCCATTGAGAACCCGGTATCGCTTGTGGATCCCTTCGGGGGTCAACGAAGCCTCGCATACAATGCGATCGCGAATCCCCTTCATGCCCCCGGTTCGTTCCAGCTTGTCCAAAATCACTTCCCGATACTCGGGTAGCATCTTGCTCCAATCGTGCTCGGGTCGGAGGTAGGGTGTGTGAACCAAAATGTACAACGCCTCTCCTCCTGGCGGTGCAACGGCTGGTTCGCTGATCGATGGTGCGCACACATAAGCTGTCGGATCGGGAGCCGGTTTGCCTTGACGGTAGATGTAGTCGAACTCTTCGTGAGGGTCTTTGGAGAAGACAAAATTGTGGTGAAGGAGATGGTCGTACTTCTGGTTCAGGCCCAGGTAAAGGACGACACCGGAGCAAGCAGGCTCGTACTTGCGTCGCTTCTCAAATTTCTTCTCGGTCGGTGTGCCGTTTAGCAATTCGCGGTGTGTTCGGACGCTATCGCAGTTCGAAACCACCGCATCGAATTGGAATGTTTCTCCGGATGCGGTCGTAACACCGCGAACGGATTGCCCATCGTTTTGAATGGCAACGACATCGATACTGGTTCGGATATCCACTCCCAATTCTCGCGCGAGCTTTTCCAAGGCAACGGGGACCGCTCGTGTACCGCCCATCGGATACCACACCCCTTCTTCTGTTTGCATGTGCGCGATTCCACACAGGACAGCAGGGGAAGCTTCGGGGGACGACCCGACGTACTGAGTGAAGTGATCGATCATTTGCGCGGCTCGCTCATCGGGAACGCAGGATCGCACCAATCCCGCGACGGATCTCCCCATCCGCAGCGACAACACATCCTTGAGAACTGCGGGCGAAAAAGCTCCTCCGACCTCCATCGTATCGGCAATTCCTCCCACGCTTCGCCAGAAGAAGAACTTGTCTGATACCTTGTGCAACTGCTTCGAGATTTGCATGAATCGCTCATAACCAGCCCCTGCACCTGGGTTCTTGGAGAATTTGTCCAAGCTCTCTCGCATCTTCTGGATATCAGAGATCAAATCCAGCACGCTACCATCTTCGAAGAAGCATCTCCACTGGGGATCGAGCGGGACGAGCTCCATGTAATCCTCGAGTTTGCGGTTGGCTTCGCTGAAGATGCGTTTGAGGACCGAGGGAAGGGTCAAGATGGTCGGCCCCATATCGAATCGATATCCATCCTGCTGGTGGACGGCCGCCTTTCCACCGACCCATTCGTTCTTTTCCAGCAAAGTCACGCGGTGCCCTCGGGCTGCCAGCGTGCAAGCTGCGGCGAGGCCGGCTAGTCCTCCGCCGACGACACCTATATTCAAAGAACGACTGCTTTGTTGGATCATGACAAACCTCAAGGTCCGGTTTTCGTGGGTTATTGCTTGTTTCGCATCGCCAAAATGGCTTGAACAATTTGCTGAACGCCATTCCAACGAGCCAGCCAAGTGCTCGAGTGGACGCATTGTAGCAATCCGTCTAGGACGGACTCGTCGGCAGGAGTCGGGGGCTGAGCATGGGGCAGCCAGGCCCCTTTGCGAACCGAAACGACCTTGGGAACGGTCATGGAAAGGAGACCTTCGTCTCCCCGGGTCACGCCAAATCCGCTCTCGCCGCGGCCACCGAATGGGAGCTGGGGATCCGCCGTGGGGACGATCAAATCATTGATGGTGATGCAACCGGCGGTAATGTATTTCGTGATCCGCAATGCATCTTCCAAAGGACCGAAGATGCTAGCAGAGAGGGCATAAGGGCACTGCGAGTCGGCTTGCAGTGCATCGGCCCAATCGTCCACCGGGATGATCATCAAGACGGGCGCGAAAATATCCCACGAGCACATCTCCATGGAGGGAGCCATATCGGTGAGAACCAGATGCCCCATCGACACCGTCTTGGGAACAACCGCTTCGCTCGGCTCGCCCCGTTCCAGCGATCGCAAATCGGGGAGTGGATGTCTGCCGTGGCTTTCGAATATCCTGGCACCTTGCGCTACCGCATTTTCGACGCCATCCCAGACGCGGCGATAGATGGCCGTTGGGATTGGGGAGCTCCATTCCCTTTGGTTTTCCTCAGCAAGCCTCTGAGCTAGCAATCGATGGAACACTTCGGACGCTTTGCGGGTAATAAAGACCCTTCGCGGGGCCATGCAAGTCGCACCACCGTTGAGCCGCAATCCAAACAGGAGCAAATCGCACACCCGATGCATATCGGCACCCGGCAACACGTAAACCGCATCGCAGCCGCTCAATTCCATTGTGGCAGGAGTTAATGAATTCGCCAGCCGTCCGAGAACGGCGCGGCCTGATGCACTGCTACCTGTCATCACGACTTTATCGACACCGATTTCGATCGCATGCTCCGCAGCAGCGATGCTGCTGTCCAAGACCACGACCAACCCTTCGGGTACGCCCGATTCCTGTAAGATCCGGGCCCACAGCTCGGTGACCCCTTCGGCTCCTGGAGCCGGCTTGATCACGACGCCGTTTCCGGCCGCTAATGCCTGCAAAGTCTGCACGCCGGTCAATAACAACGGGTAATTGCCCGCTCCTATGATCAAGACCAACCCATGCGGGACTCGCTCCACAGTCGAATGGAGGCCTCCAAGCCAAAAGGGAGTCAGCCAGCGGCTCGCGTACCTAGTCTTCAATATCCTGCGGGCACGCCTGCAAACCCACCGAGCGGCATCCGCCAAGGGCATCAACTCCGCGGCAACCGTCTCGCGATACCCTTGCCGTGTCGGGGTCTGAATCGCTTCGGCAAGCTCTCGTCGGTAATGCACCAGCAAGCTTCGCACCTTCTTGAGCCTGCTCAATCGCTCCTTGAGCGGTAACTGACTCCATGCCAGCTGAGCTCCATAGGCGCGCGAGAACTCGCTCTCTTTTGGGGAGCTTCCGGCTTTGTGGGGAATGCTTGAGAGCTTGGACAAAAAGGACGCATCGACATTCATGCCATGAGCATATCAGTATCCCCTCACTCCAGGTAGGGCTTGAAATCGCAACGCCATCTACCCCATCTTTCGGGGAGTTCGGCCGTATCGGAACACGGTCCGTGCTCCTTGAAGGCAAACCTCCCAGCAGATTTACTAGCCACTCTCGATGGGAGCCACTTGCCAACCGCCGCAAATCGATTTCGTCTCGAAGCGTGTTTCCTATCTTTTTCTAGGTAGCACAACGCCCTCGGGCCTCCATGACGTCCTCGGAGTTATCTGATTTTCTATCTCCAACTCCAATTGGCACGGCCCATGCGTCCGATGCAAAAGCGCTGACGCTGACGAGAGAACTTCCACGCCCGGGTTCTCCCTTTCATTCACTTAGAATTCCATTTCACAGGACGTTTCCCATGCGACGCTATCGATCCCCCAAGCCCCGCGGCTTCACCCTCGTCGAGCTTCTCGTTGTCATTGCTATCATTGGTATTCTAGTGGGGCTGCTATTGCCTGCCGTGCAAGCGGCCCGAGAAGCGGCTCGGCGGATGCAGTGCTCGAACAACCTCAAGCAGCTGGGGCTCGCGGTTCAAAACTTTGAGTCCGCGCGAAAAGAAGTTCCGACCAGTCTTCGCCCACCATCCAATGTTGCAAGCTCCGGAGAGCAAAGCCGGGTTTCGGTCCTCACCGATCTGCTACCGTTCTTGGAGCAGAACGCTATCTACGATCGCTACAACAAAGCGATCAACTGGAATCAAGGCACGAATATCGCTTTGTCTCAGACACGAATCCCTGCCTTCGTATGCCCATCCAATCCCGATGGTGGAGCACTGGACACAGCCCCACCAGGCAGCACGGCGGCGTTCATCCCCGGCATTGCCGCTTCGACCGACTATTCGCCCATCTTCGGCATCGCCCCTGGCGTATTCACGCAAACACTCGGTTTGAGCGCCCCTCCCGAACTCTATCGCGATCCCGCAGAGGTCTTTGCTGGAGTGAATCCTCCTTACACGTACGTGCGCGGATTCTTTCCGAAGAATGCGACCATCAACCCATCGACGGGTCTTCAGACGAGCAAGGGCTACAAGTTCAGCAACGTCTCAGACGGTCTATCGAATACGTTGGCATTCGCCGAGTCGGCGGGCCGACCCTTTGTCTATGTGAAGCGTAAAAAGCTTGCGGGAGGAAATGCACTCAACGATACGGATGCGTCTTCTGCTAACACCGACCGACTGAATTCGGGAGGATGGTCACGTCCCGCGAGCGATCTAATGCTCTTCGGCGCAACCAACGATCCGCGAGGTGTGTTGGGGGGAACGGTTTCATTCAACTCGACGAACGGACACAACATCCGCGGCTTAACCTACACCCCGCAGGGCATCGCGCAGACCGTACTCGGATTGCCGATCGCCACCCACGGAACCGGCGCCCCCTATTCGTTTCACACCGGTGGAGCCCACTTCGCCCTCGGAGATGGATCGGTTCAGTTTATCAGCGAAGGAGTCAACCTCGCTGTCTTCCTCTCTTTGGCAACACCGGCAGGTGGTGAAATCCCCGGCGAGCTGTAAACAGCCAGCACCGTCGATGCTTTCACACACAGTCCAACGCAACCGGAGAGCAGACATCGTTTTGCGCTCCGGCTATTTTTTGAAAGGAGTATTTACTTTGATTCCATCCCCATCGCGACCCGTTATGTCCCCTCCATCTTATGCGGTCACTGCTCTGTCGATAGCAGGGCTATACTTCGGTGCAACGGGTTGCTCTAATACCACCATGCCATGGGAAAAAACCTATCCCGTGAGCGGAGTGGTTCAGTACAAAGGGAAGCCAGTACCGGGGGCAGAATTGGCGTTTTTCCCCGTGGACGCTTCGTTTCCAGATGAAGTCCGGCCCAAAGCCAAATCGAATCCGGCTGGATCATTTGACATCTGGACTTATGTTCAATCGGATGGCATACCTGCGGGCAAGTACCGAGTGACCGTGGTCCAGCACGAAGTCTCGGTTTCCAAAGGCACGATCGTCGCGAAGCCCAATGCGCTGCCAAGCAAGTACGCTACACTCGACAAAACCGACCTGCAAATCGAAATCCAGCCGAATGCCAATGGGTCCATTGCAATCGATTTGAAGTAGTGCATGTCAAGCTGCTCACGGCAGTTTGGCACGGCAGTTTGGCACGGCAGTTTAGCACTGCAGGTTGGCACTGCAGGTTGGCACTGCAGGAAGCCATTGCAAGTACTTGCGTATCACTCCCTGCTCGTCGCGCGGTGAGTGTTGCGCATTGGCGTTTGTGCGCTAATTCAATAGTGGCAAAGGTGCCAGCGAGACATGGATTTTGAACTGTTGGCTGTCGCGGATGTAAATGATGTCGACTTCTCGATTGACGCCTGTCAAACCGACAAGTTGGACGAGGTGCTCATCGTTGTCGACGGGCGTTCCGTCGAATTCGAGGATAATATCCCCATACCGCAATCCAGCTTGCTCAGCCGGGCTATTCGGTTTGATCACCTTAACAAATGCACCTCGGGGGGGCGGAGTTCCCGGGGCGGTATTGGAGGAGTTGAAGGCTCTCTCGACACTGACCCCGAGGTAAGCGCGTTGCAATTCACCTCGCTCGACTAGTTGTTTTGCGACACTCACCGCGATGTTGATTGGGATAGCGAAGCCGATCCCTTCATTGCCACCGCTGTTGCTGGCGATCGCAGTGTTGATGCCGACGACTTCGCCACGCATGTTCATCAGCGGACCGCCGCTGTTGCCGGGATTGATCGCGGCATCGGTTTGAATGAAGTCTTGGAAGACGATGGCTTTGGAGCCCAGTTCCAGATTGCGTCTTCCTTTCGCGCTGACGATCCCGTAGCTAACCGAATGGTTCAATCCAAAGGGGCTGCCGACGGCGAAGACGAAATCCCCAATCTCTAATTGCCGGCTATCGGCAATCTTCGCGGTGGGGAGAGGAGTTCGGTCGATTTCGATCACGGCGACGTCGGTCGAAGGATCCTCGAGAACACGGAGGGGAGTTAATAAACCACCTTCGGATGTTTCCAAGCGGATGTTTTGCAGAGGGGCACCATGGATCACATGGCGGTTGGTAAGAATGACATTGATGTTGTTGAGCGCAACGATTACGCCCGATCCCGCCTCTTCGATTCGTTTTGTTTCCCGAGGCTTTCCGTTGGTTCGCTCTGAGGATAGTTCCTCCTTGATGGCTTCAATGTGAACCACGGTTGGGGCGACGAGTCGAACGACGCGTCGAAGCAATGATTGATGGCGTTCGAGAAGCTCGACCTCTTGGGCAATTTGTTCGTATTGTTCATCGCGGGATCGGTTGGAGAGGAAATCGGTTCCGGTTCGAACGGAAACGGGAATCTGCTCCGATCCTCGCGGGGGGAATGCTGGAACAGGTTGTTGCGCCACGGCACTCCCGGAAAGACCTGCAACGCATCCTAGCACGGCAGCGTCGCGCGCCGACTTGGTAACCCAAGCTTTAAACCAGGCACGAAGCGAATTGCGTTTTCTGCGACTGGATTGTTCACGCATAGGATTGGCAGTTCGTAGCGGTTGTAACAAATAGCGAAACAGCTCACAGCGGTCCTGGACAGACGTTTGCAAGCCTTTTCTCCAATGTCGGTTGTCGATTCCCGAGGATCGAGCGCATCGAACTCAATTCGAATCGAAAAGGGTGAGAGCACCACCGCATGTGACAGAGGTTCGTCCCCTATCGATTATCCCGATCGTTCTGTCGGGATCGCACACCAGCATGCCGAGACCACTTCGATGTGGCAAACAGGCCTGGGGACAGCCAAATGAAAAACGGGCAAATGAAAAACGGGCAAATAAAAAACGGGCAAATGAAAAACGGTCCGTTTGGCAGTTCGCCTTCCAGGCGACAGAGAGGCTGCCAAACGGACCGTGTTATTTTCTCGCGGCGATTCTTCGCCGCGATCTTTCCCAGTAATCTAGCTTCGTCAATCTAGCTTCGACTTTTAGCGAGCGGGTCGCTCACCGATGGGTTTCTAGACAATGAGTTCGGGGTCTTGTCCAGGTTGCGGAACCCAGTAGCGTCCATCGTCATCGGGCTTGAGAGGTGCTTCGTCGGAGAAGTCATCCATGGCGTCGGTGTTGGCGAGGGAGACTTTGCTGTTGAGGCAATCTTTCCAGCTCAGTTTCTTTCCGGTGTAAGTCGCCATGCGTCCCATGATCGAAGTCATCGTGCTGTAGGCACCGTAGTCACCTTCGTTGGGGATTTCTCCCTTGCGAATGGAAGCGAAGAGATCGACGTGCTCCTTCGCGTGTCCCTGCTCGTTGGCGGGAGCGGTCCAGATCACTTTGTTATCGCGATCGTAGATTTTGCCCGCATTGATTTCGCACCAGCCTTTGCTGCCGTGTGCGTACTCTTTGACTTCGTTCCAGCAGCCGGAGATTTGACGGCATTGGGAAAGGAGCTTTGTGCCGTTCTCATAGGTGAACTCGACGAAGTGATGGTCATAGATTTGGCCATACTGTTTGCCGGTCCGAACCTGACGACCTCCTTGCCCCTGTGCCTCGACGGGATAACCGTCCATGAGCCAGTTGATCACGTCCAGATTGTGGATGTGTTGTTCGCAAATATGGTCGCCGCTGAGCCAGTTGAAGTGGTACCAGTTATTGATTTGGTACTCGAGTTCCGATTGTTGTGCTTCTCGGTTTCGAACCCATAGGTCACCCATGTTCCAGTAAGCACGGGTCAGGATGATGTCGCCAATGGCACCGTCTCGCAGTTTTTGAATCGTCGCTTGGTAGCCCGATTCGTGTCGGCGTTGCAAACCAACACCCACAGCCAATTTCTTTTCCTTGGCCATCTTATTGGCTTCGAGAACGCGTCGAACGCCAGGCGCATCAACGGCTACTGGCTTTTCCATGAACACGTGCTTGCCGGCTTTGATCGCGGCTTCGAAGTGCATCGGTCGGAAGCCAGGCGGGGTCGCCAGGATGACCATGTCGACGTCGCTTTCCAGAACCTTTTTGAACGCATCGACCCCGACGAAAGTCCGATCTTTCAAATCGACGAGGGCAGCGTGTTTCTTTTGGATCGCGCCCAGGGATCCGTCAATCCGGAACTTGAAGGGGTCAGCAACCGCGGTCAGTTTCAAACGGTTCGAGTCGCTTGCCGTGTCGAGCGCTTGGAGGGCAGCTCCCGTTCCCCGACCACCGCAACCGACCAACCCGATTTTGATTTCATCGCTGCTAAAAGTGTGGGCGGCTCGGCTGATGGGCAAACTGTTCACTGCGACGGCACCTGCTGCGACGACCCCTCCAGCCTGGAGGAAACCGCGGCGGGATTCAGTCGACTGAGATTCTTGTGGCTGACTCATAGATCTGTTGAAAACTCCAAAGTAGGAAATTGCAGTGCGTGGGTCGAGAGATGGTATCCAAAGCAATTAGGACCGAATCAACGCCTCCAGAAGGAGAGCGGATGCTCCACGCGGACCCGGCAAAAGTGGAGGACTTTTGCTGTAGGAGTCGAAGAGGAATGGGCTTGTAGCCAATAGCTGTCAGGCCAACGTGGAGCACCGGCAGGATGAACCAGTCTTTTGGCGAACGAGTCCGCCAAAACCCCCAGTTAAGGGAGCCGAATTTACCGGATACCGAAACTATACCTTTGATTTGATTCGTACGCAACCCTTTGGCAGGGATCAAAGGGAATTCACGAAACCTAAACCTGCGTCCAATGGCCCTTTTCTGCCTCTTGCAAATAGGCCTTGAGTATCCCCTGGGTAGCCGATAAGTTGCTGCCAAACCAAGATTTAGCTTGCTCCCAGCCCTCCGTGGAGCCTTTCAAGGCGGAAACGTTATGCACCCCTACCGAACCCATCATTGCTCCCAACTCGCCGTTTCCGACGTCGATTCCACCGTGCGACTTTCCGGTTGGGTTTTTCGGGTTCGGGATCACGGCAACGTTCTCTTTATCGATCTTCGCGACCATTATGGGGTGACCCAAATCGTGGTGGATAAAGACAGCAGTGCCTTCCCGGTCCTCCAATCGGTCAAATTGGAGTCGGTCATCCGAGTTGACGGAAAAGTCCTTGCCCGTAGCGGCGACCGTATCAACCCGAACCTTCCTACCGGCGAGATCGAAGTTCGGGCTAGTGCCATTGAGATCATGTCGGAGGCTGCCGAGCTCCCTCTCCCGATCGCTGGCAACGCGGAATATCCCGAAGACATCCGTCTGCGCAATCGCTTTCTCGACCTTCGCCGCGAGAAGTTGCACGCCAATATCGTGCTCCGTTCCCAAGTCATCGCGAGCTTGCGACGCCGGATGATCGCTCAGGGATTCACCGAATTCCAAACGCCGATCCTGACCGCATCTAGCCCCGAGGGAGCCCGTGACTTCTTGGTCCCCTCCCGTCTGCACCACGGAAAGTTCTACGCTTTGCCGCAGGCTCCGCAGATGTTCAAACAGCTGTTGATGGTGGCTGGGTTCGATCGCTATTTCCAAATCGCCCCTTGCTTTCGAGATGAGGACGCGAGAGCAGACCGCTCTCCAGGTGAATTTTACCAACTCGACTTCGAAATGAGCTTTGTCACCCAAGAGGACGTATTCCAAGCCATCGAACCGGTCCTCCATGGCGTGTTCGAGGAATTTCGCAACGGCAAGAGCGTCACTCCCCCTCCCTTCCCTCGCATTTCCTATAAAGATGCGATGCTCAAATACGGGAGCGACAAACCGGACTTGCGCAACCCCATTGAAATCTCCGATGTCACCGAGATCTTCCGCGGAGGTGGCTTTGGCGTCTTTGCCAACGCAATCGAACAAGGCTCGGTGGTTCGCGCTATTCCCGCACCCGGCGCTGGCGTCCGTCCCCGAAGCTTCTTCGATGGCACCAATCAATGGGCCAAGGACGAGGGCTTTGCAGGGCTCGGCTACATCAACTTCAAAGGTGGAGAGCCAGGCGGAGGGGTCGCAAAGAACCTTGGGCCCGAACGGGTCGCGCAGCTCGTCACCCAAATGGGATTGGGCCCCGATGACGGCGTGTTCTTCGCGTGCGCGAAACCGAATGTTGCCGCCAAACTAGCAGGTGCAGCCCGAACCAGGGTCGGCACGGAACTGGGGCTGATCGAAAAGGACAAGTTCAAATTCTGTTGGATCGTCGATTTCCCCATGTTCGAGTGGGACGAAGTCGAGCAAAAAGTCATCTTCAGCCACAACCCATTCTCCATGCCTCAGGGAGAGATGGAGGCGCTCCAGACGATGGACCCGCTCGACATCCTCGCGTACCAGTACGACATCGTGTGCAACGGGATCGAACTCTCTTCGGGAGCCATTCGAAATCACAAGCCCGAGATCATGTACAAGGCATTTGAAATCGCAGGCTACGATCGAAGCGTCGTCGATGAACAATTCCGTGGCATGATCAACGCATTCAAATACGGCGCACCCCCACACGGTGGATCGGCTCCAGGAGTCGATCGCATCGTCATGCTCCTGGCGGACGAACCGAATATTCGGGAAGTCATTTTGTTCCCCATGAACCAGAAAGCCGAGGACTTGATGATGGGGGCACCTTCGGAAGTCACCCCAAAGCAACTCAAGGAACTCGGTATTCGCTTCATCGGCGACACCAAACCGCAAACGCCGAGCTAGCCAAGAGTTCAACGGCGTTAGCCTGTGCGATCCGAAACGGACCGAGCGAATTTTGGCTGGTCAAAAGGCATCGCTCGGGTGACAATACCGCCATGCTAAGAAAGTTTCTTCGTTCCAAGATTCACCGGGCGACCGTAACGCAAGCCGACTTGCATTACGAAGGGTCTTTGACGCTACCTCCCGATTTGCTTTTGGCGGCCGGTATCGATCCCTTCGAGTCGGTTCACGTATGGAACGTGACCCGCGGCACTCGACTCGAAACCTACGCTATCTTGGGCGAGCAGGGTTCGAACGATGTCTGCATCAATGGCGCCGCAGCGCATTTGGTGCGCCCTGGTGATATCATCATCATCGCGACCTTCGGGTTCCTGCAGGAAACCGGTCCGGAATGGAGAATCCCGGAGCCCAAAGTCGTCTTCGTGGACGACCAAAACAAAATCACCTACACCGGACGCGAAATCGCGGGTCCTCGCCGGCGCATCGTGGGGGAAACCTCGCCCGATTGCTGCTAACGCGAAGCGGGTCGGCGAAACCTCGCATGCACTCGACTTGGAAACCCCTCTTATGTTGGACCGCACGTTAGAGCCCGAGATCATGGATTCATGCGACGAGGCGATGGCCTACGATGCGATGGACCATTCGGCAGTCAACGAAGCATTCGCGAGGGACTTGCTGGCCGTCCCTTCCTTAGGAACCGACCTTCTCGATTTAGGAACCGGTACGGCGCTGATCCCGACCGTCTTATGTCGGTTGAATCCCGACGTTCGAATCATGGCAGCCGACGCGTCCCGCTGGATGTTAGAGATCGCTCGCTATAACCTCGAAGTCTTTCAGTGCGCATCGCGAGTCCAATTGCACTTGGTCGATGCCAAAGACATGATCTTCCAGGACAATTATTTCGACGGTGTGATCTCCAACACCCTCTTGCATCACTTGCCCGAGCACGATGCTTTTTTCCGGGAAGCGATCCGTGTTCTCCGTCCAGGCGGCGTGCTGTTTTTGCGAGACCTGTTCCGACCCGAGACGGACGCGGAGGTGGAAAGGCTCGTGATGACCCACGGAGGAATCGATTCAAAGGGACAACAATTGCTCCGCCAAAGTTTTCATGCCGCGCTCACCCTGGCCGAGATCCAGTCGCTCGTCGAACCCTTCGGGATCCCGAAAGATTGTGTTCGTATGACAAGCGATCGCCATTGGACGCTCGCCGCCAGAGCTTCGTCGTCAAAACAATCGTTTGCACCTGTGCATCCACTTCAGCCATCGACCGACCCTTCTACCCAAGCTTGATCCTATGGAACAACAATATTTGGATCTGATGCGTCAGATCATCGAGCACGGCGATGCGAAGAGCGACCGAACCGGCGTGGGAACACGGAGCCTATTCGGCGCCCAAATGCGATTCGATCTATCCAAGGGATTCCCGCTTCTGACTACGAAGAAGCTGCATCTTCGAAGCATTATCTATGAACTCTTGTGGTTTCTTCGCGGAGAAACCAACATCTCCTATTTGAAGCAGAATCGCGTTAGCATTTGGGATGAATGGGCCGATTCGCAAGGAGAATTAGGCCCCGTCTACGGAAAGCAGTGGCGCTCTTGGGAGTGCCCCGACGGCAGAGTGATCGATCAGATTGCTCAGGTGCAGCAGCAGATCATGAAGACACCCGATTCGAGGCGGTTGATCGTCAGCGCCTGGAATGTGGCCGACATCCAAGACATGGCATTGCCACCGTGCCATCTTCTCTTTCAATTCTATGTCGCCAACAACCGACTCAGTTGCCAACTTTACCAGCGGAGCGCGGACTTCTTTCTAGGAGTTCCGTTCAACATTGCCTCCTATTCCCTCCTCACCATCATGATGGCGGGATCCTGCGGATTGATACCAGGAGACTTTGTACATACGCTCGGCGATGTACACCTCTACAACAATCACCTCGAGCAAGCTCACTTGCAGTTAACGCGAACGGTACGCACGTCACCCAAACTAGTGCTCAAGCAATTCCGCCCGAGCGTGCTGGACTACGAGTTCGATGACATCGAACTGCAGGATTACAATCCTCATCCCCACATCCCGGCGCCGGTCGCAGTATAACACCTTGCTGCACCTGCGCTCCTCAATAGGCTCCTCAATAGGCTCCTCGACAAGCTAATCGAATTGCCTATCCATAACGCGAATCGCTTTCTGGCTTGATCGTTCTCACGATATCTTCTTTGAGAACATCGTCCAATTCGTGCGCGACCAAGTACCCCTGCAATGCGGTTTTCAGTCGATTGGACTGGCTGCGAATCGCTTCGCTTCTCCGATCGCGAGAACGGAGCGAAGCAATCTCCACGTCGAGCAGGGTGCACACCTTCACATTCCCACTCTTGCCTGCCACCTTCATTTCGATGTCGGCAATCTCGATCGACATCCGGAATTTGCCCAATCGCTCGTCCGACCGTTTCGGGATCGGAGTCTGTTTGCAGTCCAAATCCAGTATCACGTGATTGCTATCGACATGCTGAACTACAGCATGGAATTCGCGGACAAACCCTTTCAGTTTCTCCAGCGTGACAGCCCGGGGGACATTCGTGAAGAGCTGGGTCCGTATCGATTTTTCATTCGACGCGCAGAGCCAGCCCCACCAAGATCGCCTGGTACTCAACCGTATTTTTTGAGAAGTGGGTTCCGCATCACCTAACGCAACCACTTGGTCCCGTCCGCTTTCCTTCGCGATCAGCAAGCCTCGGTCCGCTCGTCCCAATACCGTTTCAGTGGAGTCTTCGGGCTGGACGATCGCGACGCCAAAACTCGCGGTAAGACACTGATTGCGGAGAGCAGGAATTGGGGTGCGCTGAAGCTTCTTGCGGATGGTTTCCGCTAGCTCCTTCGCTTCCTGGAGATCGCATTGACCGCAGAGCATGACGAACTCCTCGCCGCCGTACCGCGCGACGAAATCCGATTCTCGGCAAGATTCCTTCAGCAAATTCGCAAAGGCAATCAACGCATCGTCTCCGGCTTGATGGGAATACGTATCGTTGATCTTTTTGAAGAAATCGATGTCGCAGATGATGACACTCGCTGGCTCTCTCGTGCGCTGATGGTACTCCACGAACTCGGGAAGTTGACGGTTCAACTCGCCTCGGTTCGCCAGCTTCGTCAATTGATCCTGGCAAGCCCGTTCGCTAAGGTGAAGGATCTTTCGTTCGAGTTCTGCCGTTTCGCTCACGTCTTCGATGATCATCGCGCCGCCACACAGATGACCTCGATCGCTGATCACCGGCACGACATCGACTTGAACCTGTATCATCTTGCTCCCCTGCGTTCGGATAGCAAGCCTCTGTTTTTTGGTCTCTCCGTTCGTCATCAAGGCGCGGAACGGGCAATCCACTTCCTGCAATTGAAAGCCTTCGGTATCGCAAAGACCGGCGATCTGAGGTGTCCAGTACTGATGGAGCACAGACGTCACAGATTTTCCAGTAAAGCGTTCCGCAGCCGAGTTCCAATCGAGAATGCGGTACTCGGAATCGATGAAGACGACGCCGTTTTGAACATGATCCATCATGTGGCGATAAAAGGTTTCATTGAGTGAGTGAACGAGCGTGCTCCCCATGCGATCGTTACCGGGCTGGCGATCCATCTCGAACAATCGAGAAAAATCGTGCTGTTCAATGCGATTGATCCACCGCTCGGCCACGCGGGCTTGAAGCTGCCTGTCATTGCTTAAGACAAGCTCGGCGAACGACTTCGCCAACTTGGGATCAAATTGGGTACCACCTAACCTGATGATCTCGGCGAGTGCCATCTCCCGTGTCATCGCATCGCGGTAGACTTGCTTCGCGGTCATCGAGTCGTACGCGTCAATGACATTGACCAATCGGCTGGCAAGGGGCGCAATATCAGGCGAAAGAAGATTGCTGGACGATTCATAACTGGTTCCGAGTCCGGCGATGGCCAGCAATAGCTCTTTGCTCGCTCCCGCCGCCCGAAGAATCTCGAGCCCGACCTGGCTATGCATGTCCATCATCGACTGCTCATGCTCTAGCAACCTCTCGGGCTTCTGCAGGACGCGGTCAGGAATGCCTATTTTTCCGATCTCATGCATGAGCGCAAGCGTTTCGAAAAGCTGCTGCTGATCCTCCTTCAGCTCGTGCTTTGTCGCCCAAGCCGAGGTCCAGAATGCGACGCGCAGCGAATGAGCCGCAGCAGGGGGATGCTTGGCTCGAAGCGAAACATAGAGACTGGAGACCGTCCCAAAACGAGCATGCACCATCGACTGCCATGCGCCGGCGTTTTCCGTGTTGATCTGAGCTGGGCAGATCGGTAGCGGGATCGGTGCACCCGGAAGGGGGCCGCCCACAATTTGGCTTAATACGTCGCTAAAATCTGACATGGTTCCAACGTCGAAAAGTGTGGTTTCTCGCAGTAAAAAACTGTACGATGCGTTCCAGACGGGGAATTCCTTGCCCCGACGTTCGTATTCAAATTCGTGTTATGCGAATGAGAAAAGGTGCGGGTTGGAGCGATTTTTCGGATGACGCCGTTCGCGTCGTCCCCTCCCCCACCCGCGCTCAGGACGCTGCCACCTTCAACCACACGCCCCCTCTCTTCCTTTCCACCCTCTCTTTGACCCAAGCCATCTTTATGATCCCTTCACAACCACAGCCTCGCTCCCTCTTCCGATCTTGGACATCGTCTGTGCCCCTCCTGACGGCAATGTTTCTTGCCATCACCTCTGCCGCCAGCCCGTTGTTTGGCCAGCTATCGACAGGCTGGAAACAACACGACTGGGATCGCGAACGCCCCGCGATCGTCACACCGGGCGAACTGGCTGGCCCCGTCGCGCACCCCTCAGATGCCATCGTCCTCTTCGACGGAACGAGCCTCGACAAATGGCGATCCGCCGACGGAGGACCGGCAAAGTGGGTGATCAAGGACGGAGTCATGGAGTCGGTTCCCGGCAGCGGGTACGTCTACACGGCGGATTCCTTTGGCGATGTCCAACTGCACGTGGAATGGGCATCCCCGGTAAAAGTAGTGGGGAAGAGCCAGGGAAGAGGAAATAGCGGAGTGTTCCTGCAAGGGCTTTTCGAAGTCCAGGTCCTCGATTCGTTCGACAACATCACCTACGCGGACGGGCAAGCAGGAGCAATCTATGGCCAGTATCCACCCCTCGTAAACGCCAGCCGAAAACCGGGCGAATGGCAAACCTATGACATTGTCTTCCGCCGCCCCCACTACGAACCGAACGGAGCCCTCCAGCAACCCGCTCGCATGACAGTCTTCCACAACGGTGTCCTCATCCAAGACAACGTTCGCCCGCTCGGCCCCACCTCTTGGCTCCAGCACCATCCCTATTCGAAGAGCGAAGAGAAACGCCCCCTGTCGTTTCAAGACCACGGGAACCCCGTCCGCTACCGAAACGTTTGGCTCCGAGAGCTTCCTCCCGAAACCATTCCGCAACCGAAATCCGCTTACGACCCTGTAATCGTGGAATTGACCGAGGATCAAAAGAAGAGGCTGGTCGGCAGCTACCAACGCTCCGGAGGAGGGTCCTGGCAAATCACTTCGAAAAACGGCAAACTCTATCTCAACATCATTGTGAATCCTTTGGAACTGATTCCGCACAGCGCCTCGGAATTTGGCCTAAAGTACACAGCAGGTTTGGTCACGATTCAGTATGATGATGCGGGAAACCCCAAGGAATTGAAGTTCCAGATGGGTGGAGAAACCAGCCGTGCGGTGCGGGCTCCATGACGCCTCGACTCCCGGTACATTCCCGATACCGGTGCATTCCCGATAATCGTGGCATTCCTCGCGATCCTCGCTATTGCTTCGTTCACCCTAAACTCTTGCCAACTCGAATCGGACTGACTTTATGAACCCGGCTTTGTTCGCCATCCTCCTGGTCTTAGGACTGCTTGCGTTCATCATCGTGGCCATCATGCTCGCGATCTTCTCGCGATACTTTTGGCTATGGGTTCAGTCGGTGATGACAGGGGCTAAAGTATCGGTGTTGGATTTGGTCGGTATGCTCTTCCGACGTGTCGACGCGCGCACGATTGTCCGCGGCAAGATCATGTCGACCCAAGCCGGAATCGACGATCCGGATTTGACCACCCGTTCCCTCGAAGCCCATTACTTGGCCCGCGGTAATGTTCCACAAGTCATCCGCGCCTTGGTCGCCGCTCACAAGAGCCGTCAAATCACCCTCACCTTTCGAGGAGCTGCCGCCATCGATCTGGCCGGCCGAGATGTGCTCGATGCAGTGCAAACCAGCGTCTATCCCAAAGTCATCGACTGCCCACCCAAAGGAAGTGCGGTCCCTTTCCTCGACGCGATTGCCAAGGATGGGATCCAACTCAAAGTCAAGGCACGTGTTACCGTCCGGGCGAACTTGCAACGATTGATCGGGGGAGCGACCGAAGAAACGATCATCGCTCGCGTTGGTCAAGGGATCGTGAGCGCGATCGGTTCGGCCAATAGTCATAAAGTTGTTCTCGAGAATCCCGATATGATCTCCAAAGCCGTGCTCGCCAGCAGGCTCGATGATCAAACCGCTTTCGAAATCGTCTCCATCGACATCGCCGATATCGACGTCGGTGAAAACATCGGCGCCCGACTGCAAGCGGACAAAGCGGAGGCAGACACACGTGTAGCCCGCGCCAAAGCAGAAAGTCGTCGCGCCGAAGCCGTCGCAACCGAACAAGAGATGATCGCCAAGATCGAGGAAAGTCGCGCGGCGGTCGTCGCCGCAGAAGCCGACGTACCCCGTGCCGTTGCGGAGGCCCTCTCGACCGGTCGCCTCAATGTGATGGATTACTACAAACTCAGGAACATCACCGCCGATACCGAAATGCGTCAAAGTATCGCGGGCACCAGCACCACCGGCCCGACCAACCCGACGCGCACCCCTGCGTCCTAAGCCTTCACCACGAGTAGGATAACGACACATGGCAGATGACTTAGACGAGTTCCTACGGCAGGCAGCGGAGCGCCGTAAAAACCGGCAACAGCAAAAGAACGCTCGCCCACCCATCGCTCCACCACCTCCTGTCGTAGCCCAACCTGTTCGAGATCCGATCCCGACCCTCCGGCCTCTCGCACAGCCCGATACGTTTGGATCTTCCAATGCCCCGGCTCCACGCAGCGCCACTCCACCACCCTTGGCACCTGCCCGCGAAGAAGCCTCGCGGTTCCCTTCGCAATTCGATCGTCCCCCCGCACCAACGCCGCCGCCGAAACCCAAAAAGAACAAACAAAAGAACTCTTCGAGGCCTGATCCCGAACCTGCACTCCCGCCCGTGATTCCTACATTGGCTCCCTCCGCCGAACTTATGGCTGCACCCTCGGCACCCCTCCTCAACAATCTCAACATCCGGGAGCAAATTCGAAACCCACAATCGCTCAAGGCAGCGATCATCCTCAGCGAAATTTTGAAAAGACCATGGCAGTAGCGACCTCCACGACCTCTCCGGACTTCTCGAGATCCGTTCAAGGTCTCTTGCCCGCCATCGCTCAGGATTCCCAAACGCTCGAAGTCCTCATGTTCGCATGGATGAACGAAGAGGCTTATCGCGAAACCTTGGCCACCGGATTTGCTACCTACTTCAGCCGCTCTCGAAACAAACTCTGGAGAAAAGGAGAGGAAAGCGGCCACCGACAAAAAGTGGTCGAACTGAGAATCGACTGCGATGCCGATTGCATCCTCCTGCTCGTTGAGCAGACCGGGGCTGCTTGCCATGAAGGCTACGCAAGCTGCTTCTTCCGTAAATGGGATACACAGCAATTCTCAATCGATCGCGCTCGAATCGTCGACCCCTCTGCCGTCTATCGTTCCGCGGAGTGACGAGCCCACATCCCGCAAAGAAATCTTACGGACCTGCGGCTTCTTTTAATCGTTCGAGGTCCGTTTTTTGATCCTGCATATGCTCCCGAAGCGCGCGCTCGAGCGATTCCATGTCACCGAATACATCGGAAAAGAGCTCGATCAGCTTGGACCTTGGAATCCCCGCCTCCGCCTCGAGGGTTAGCTCGGCGCACCGGCGATAATATTCGGTCAACTTGGGGGCATCGGTCTCCATGAGGAAATGAGTCAGCGCCCAAGCTCCGCCATACGCATCTACGATTGTCGATGGAGGCATCTTGGGATCGAACAAATAATCCGAGATGAGAAACTCCATTCGGCTCCTCGATGGATCGCCGCTGAGCCTGCGATACCCTAGCAATCGTCGAGGGTTGAGTGAACCGACTCCCCCCGAAGCTACTCCAGCGGGTGTTTCGAAATAGCAAGCCAACCCTTCATGCGCCCAGGAGAGACCAAGCTTTCCACGTGGCATCAGACCGGTGTTGCCGGCCAACTGATGGGTTGCTTCATGAGATACCACCTCCGCGTCGAGCTCGTCTTTCAAGATCTTTACCATGAGCTCCAGCGAATTGGTTTGCTGGGCCACTTCCCTCGAAAGGGTCGTCCCTCGCACCTGCAACTTGGTTCGCTTCATCTCCTCGACCAACGCGGTCAGCAATCGCATCTCGTCGGTGGAACTTCGATCGTAAAAGACGCTCACGTTATCCGTCGGAGACCAAAAACCTGCCGCCGACTGTAGCTGCGGATCAAGCTGCGTGGCGTAGCGTAGATAGTCCCTTTCCTCCGAGAAGAGAAGCACCATCAACGGTTCGGATGGAGCCTCCAACACGATTCCGTTCAAGGCGAATTTGAGAAAGAAGGATTCGTACACCGTTTCCAACCTCTCCAATCGCTTGGACACCCGCGATGCTCGGCTGGACGCAGACGATTCTCTCTCCATGTCGTGCAGCAGCAGGTAATGGTTGCTCCTGGCGACCTTCATCGAATCGAGTTTCGTGATGCTGCGTAGCTTCTGTTCACTCTCTGCAAACCCTTGAACGGGCCTTTTGATCTTCGCGCGGGCTTCAATCAGTCGCGCTACCGTCGGATGATTCGGCTCCCGTTTATAGGCCGCACTGCAGCACTCGTAGAACTCCTTCAACCGGCCATGGCGAAGCGCGACGTGAGCCGCTTTGAGATAGTCGGCCACCTCGTTGGACTTGCTCGCTTCAAACCAAAGCTTGCGGTACTCCTCCAAGCGGGTCGGGGCCTTCACCACCACCGCTTGATCGCGATCCATGGCGACCGAAGGGTAGCCAGGATAGGTGAACTCCATAAGGTTCCCCGAATGCAGTTTGGTCTTCCCCTCGAGAACGATCGATGACTTCGCACCCGGAGGCGTGTAGACGAGGAAATCCCCCAAGCAATCCGAGGGCATCGCGCAACCCACCACCATCACCCATGCAATCCAGTTTCTCATCGTTCGGATGGCAAAGCGCATGGCGTCGTGCGTTGGTTGGTTTGGAATGCGAGCAAGGAGCCTGTCGAAGACCGACCTGCCCAGTATAGTCCAAACCGCTATAGTCCAGACCGCTCACTCACGAAAACGATCTGGACGTTATTGCGAACCGGGCTCGCACCAAATAGGAGTTTGGATTACTTCGATTGCTTCGACCGAGACAGAAAAACCGACTGATCAATCACTTCTCCACCTCCTCGTGTGACCAAAGATCGCAACTGAACGGATGACAGTTTCGGGTCGAGATAACGAACCGAACCATCCAGGAGCGCCACCAGATAATCCTTCGCCATCGCAGGAAGCCGCGTCGGGCTAAATGCCTCGTCCTCTGGTTTGGTCCAAACGACCGGCTCGCTCGATTTTACGATGGCGATGGTGTTGGAAGTACCATCGACGACGCGTTCGAGGCCCCCTTGGGAACCATCCCCTGAATCGATTGCTCCTGGGCCAACCATCATCTTGAACGAAGTATGTCCTGGATTCCATTCATCGGTCTTGAACACAGTGGGCATCCGATCGACGAGTTTCTGATTGTGTGGACTATCCCATGGCTCGTCGAAGTGATATTCACGATAGAGATCCCCATATCCCAGAACAGGCAAAATGGCGACCCGCCAACTGTGGGGAGGATTCTGCTCGCTCCTTCTCATCTCCGAACTAGGGAGATGTCGAAATTGAGACTCGAACATATGGAATGCTAGAAGGATCCGCTTCAGCTTCTCGTCGTCCCCTTTCAATGCTTGTTCCTCAGCCTCCACCTCGTTGGAGGCGGGAGTCTCGATATAACTCTTGAGCGGATCGTTATTTTGAAGCTCCGCATCCGAACCTCGCGGCAGAATGCGAGTGATCTCGAATCGAAAATCGTAGCCCATTTTTCTAGGCGTCTCCGATCGGTAACTGCCAGGATCTCCTTCCATCCTATCACCACCGAAACCGATAGCTCCCGGCACTCCCATACCTGGCCCTCCCATACCTGGCCCTCCCATACCTGGCCCTCCCATACCTGGCCCTCCCATACCATAGCCACTCATTCCGTAACCGCCCCCACCGACCCCGTCATTAAGAGGACTTGCTCCGTAGCCGCCACTGCCATAGCCGCTCGAAGAATCCGCTTCGATGCCGGGAATGGAAACGTTGATTCCGTTGGCTTGGAACAATATCTGTTTCAATTGCAGATCGATCCAATCGGATTGCAATGCCAATCGTTTTTGAAGCGCCGCCTCCATCTTCGCCATGCGTGCTTGCAGCTTGTCCAACTCCCGAACGCGCCGCTCCAGATCCATGGTGAAATAGCCCTCAAGGGCCGCTCGCAACTCCTTCTCAATTGCCGACCGCTCCTCAGGCGTGGTTGCCGCGCGCAGCGACGCTCGAAGCTTCAATATCAACTGAGCCACTTGCTGCATCTCTGTAGGAAGGGTCGGTTCTCCCGACATCAATCCACCGCCGTAGCCTTCCATCCCCATGCTGCCATAGCCACCAGAACCTTCACCGCCGTAGCCGCTACCTCCACCGGGGTAACCACCACCTCCACCGCCGTAACCACCAAGTTCACTGCCATCGCCTCCATAGCCCCCCGAGCTCTCGGCGGCAGGAGGAGCGGGCCGCTCCCGGAGCGATTTGCGAATATCATCCAGCGTCTTCGGTTTCGTTCCTTTCGAATCATCGTTCGGTGCACCAGGTTGTTTCGCATCTCGCTGTGTAGCGGTCTGAGAGAGAACCGGGGAAGGTGAAATCCATCCGAGCATGACGGCGACGGCTGCCCATCGGTAAGCGTGCAAACATCTCATCTCATCATCTCCTTAGTGGGGAATTTGGTTCGTTCTATCGATTGCGTTCTATCGATTGCGTTCGAATCGGTTCTCGTAAGAATCGATTTTTCGTTGAATCCGATCAATCTCTTGCTGAAACTCCAGAGAGTCACTCATCCAGCTTTGCAACGTTTGCTGTAGATCGGTCGGTAGATCGCTGAGCTTTTCCACCTGAACTGGAACAGGAGGTTCCTCAATGGGGGGCATTTCAGAGGTAGAGGGAGGCTCGGGAACGATGGGTTGCGGGATCGAAGGACCGGCAGGGTTCCCTGCATCCGATCGCAACAACCCGTTGCCCCCGAGTGCTAGAAATGCAGCGAAAGCAATCAAGGAAACGGCCCCCAGCACTCCGACAGCCCCCATCGGTCTGCGGTGGCGATAGAGCGTTCGTTTGCATCGCGTCCAAAGGCCCGGGCGTTGAACGTAGGTCCGTTGCAGCATCTTGAGCATTCGTTCTTTGACTTCGCTGGCGTTCCCGGGTCGTTTGTTGGGGCGTTTCTCGAGTAGCTGATCGATCAAATAGCAGAGGGAGTCTGGCAGCTGAGGATTCGATTGCCAAACAGGGCGATGGGGATGATGGCAAATGCGATGCAGCACTCCCATCGCACGGTCAGCCCGAAAGGGAGGATGGCCGGTGGCGATGAAATACAAAACGGACCCCAGGCTGAAAAGATCGGACCGATGATCGATTGCCTCCCCGTTGGCTTGCTCGGGCGACATGTAGTGAGGCGTACCGGCTACGATTCCTGTTTGGGTGAGACTGGCGTCGTCGGCGGTTCGAGCTAGCCCGAAGTCGGTCAGAAGCACCCGTTCCAGGCCGGCTTCGAGAAGAATATTGGCTGGTTTGACATCGCGATGCACGATGCCTTGCTCGTGGGCAGCTGCCAAACCGCTCGCCGTTTGCATGCCGATGCGCAGGATCTCCTCGACCGAGAGGGGGCCATCTCGTTCGATTCGGGATTGCAGCGACTCGCCAGGGACATACTGCATCACCAGATAAGGATGAGGCCCGCTGGATTCGACGTTGTGGATGGCGACGACATGCTCATGCACGACCGCCGCGATGGCCCGCGATTCCCTGCCGAAGCGCTGCCTCGCAGGGCCGTTGGTCGCCAAGTGCGGCGCGAGGACCTTGATCGCAACCGAGCGATTCAGTTCGGTGTCGAACCCTTTATAGACGACACCCATCCCACCCGAACCGAGTCGACGTTCGATCTCATATCGACCGATCCGCCCCAGCATTTCGGGATGAGAGGGGGATAGCAATTCTCGGTCGTCGATCTCTTGGGACGAGTACTCGTCCTTGACTGACGCTGGACCTCCTGCTTCTCGCTTCTCAAACGAGGCTGTCGCGTCGAGCCGCGGCGAGGGGAGGAACTCGGATCCCCCTGGAAGTAGCTGAGCCGCTTCGACGCAGACCTCGTCGCTGGACAGAAACTGGTTCAGCCGGTTCTGACAATGCTCGCACGACTCCACATGCGAGGCAGCGAAAGCCGTCTCGCCCGTCTCATCGACTTCGGTCAGCAGCATCCGAAGCTGCTCGTCGCTCACGTGGATGGCTTGGGACATCGAACAATCATTCCTGATGGGGGGATGGGGACAGGGAATATGCAGACGAAGACGATTCCTCCAATCGTTTCACTTCATTGCGAAGCTTCGCGATAACGCGACACTTGGCCACCAGAACCGCGCCGGGGGTCATGCCTAGCTCACGGCCGACCATCTCCGGGTCCACGCCTTCCACCGCCGAACGATGAAACGCCTTCCACGTGTTTGCGTGGACGCGGAGTTGCACCCGCTGTCCCGCCACCTGAAAAAGCTCGCGTCGGTATTCCAAATCGAACATTGCGCTGATTTCAGCGCTGAACCCCATCGGATCGGCAAACTCCTCGAGTTGCTCCGAGAGGGACTGGATCGGGGCCGTCGGTTTGTACTGGCGACGGGTTAGGAAGTGAATCATGGCATTGCGGGCGATCGTTCCCAACCAAGCTCGGAACTTTCCTCGCTCGGGGTCGGGGATAAACTCGTGCACTTTCTTGGAAACGGCGAGGAAGACCTCTTGGACCAAGTCGCTAGCATCCGCTTCTTGGAAGCCCCGCACCCGAGCCAACCGGAATAGGAAAGGTCGATAGATTTCGATGAATTGCTCCCAAGCATCCCGGTCCTGCCGGTCGCGGAGTCGTATGAGCAAACTTTCTCGGGTATCGATCATGGCTGTTTTGGTTGGCGAGTCGTGAAATGCACCCCACTACAAACAGACAGCCTAGCACTCCTGGATTACAGCCGTTGCCGAGAGATTCTCAAAATCTTTTCCAAGTGGTGCACTCCAGGGCAACATCTCGATTTTAGATTCCGTGCCCGATTCCCCACCATCCACTATACTTTTGCCGTCCTCTCGCCCCGTAACCGAATCGACTCCATCCCCAGAGGCGTCCCCTTGAAGACCCAATCGCTTCCTCTTTACGTTTGCTTGGCCACCCTTTCGGCACCCGCGATTCCCTTGTCCGCGCAGCAGCCCGCTCTCCCCCGCTTTGAGAACGGAGAAGCTCAAGTCGTCGACGCGTTTGCCAAGGACTGGGTCCAACACGACCTTTGGGTCGAAGCTCCTTTTGATTCCGACGGAGACGGGAAAAAAGACCGAATGCACGTCGCCGTCACCCGCCCCGCACAAACCGATTCGGAAAAGCTCAAGGTCCCGGTCATTTACCAATCCAGCCCCTACTACGCTGGCATGGGTTCCAACGACTCCAAACACATGTGGAACCCGAAACAGCAAATTGGAACCGAACCGCCAAAACACGAAGATGCACCGAAGATCGAACAACGAAGCCTCCGTCCAGTTCTCTCTCGCGATCACCTAAAAGAATGGGTGCCTCGCGGTTTTGCCGTCGTGCACTCCTCCTCCCCAGGCACCGGGCTCTCGCAAGGCTGTCCAACGGTCGGCGGCGACAATGAATCGCTCGCTCCCAAAGCAGTCATCGATTGGCTCAACGGCCGTACCAAGGGATACACCACTCCCGATGGCGACGAAGAAGTAAAGGCCTACTGGTCGACCTGTAAAGTAGGAATGACGGGAACGTCGTACAACGGAACGCTCGCGCTGGCGGCTGCGACCACCGGTGTGGAGGGACTGGAAGCGATCATCCCGGTCGCTCCGAATACTTCCTACTATCACTACTACCGCTCCTATGGTCTGGTCCGGCATCCAGGGGGTTACATCGGTGAAGATATCGATGTCCTTTACGACTTCATCAACAGTGGCAATCCCGATCGCAGGGACTACTGCGACTGCGAAGTCCGCGACAAGGGAATGTTGAAGGAGTTCGATCGCAAAGACGGGAATTACAACGCGTTCTGGAAAGAACGAGACTACTTGCATGAGTTGGGCCCCATGAAGGCTGCCATGCTGATGGCCCATGCCTTCAACGATTGGAACGTCATGCCTGAACACAGCATTCGTATTTACGAAGCGGTCAAAGCCAAGGGATTGCCAACACAACTGTACATGCACCAAGGAGGACATGGCGGCCAGCCCCCCGTTTCGCAAATGAACCGATGGTTCACTCGCTATCTCTACAACATCCAGAACGAAGTGGAAAAAGATCCACCTGTGCGCATCGTCCGCGAAGGAAAGCCACGCGACGAACCCGAGTCGTACGCCAACTACCCACACCCCGATTCCAAACCCATATCGTTCCGATTGGAAAAAGGAGGCATCAGCTCCGGTGCACTCGTGCGCAATGACCGAAACGCAAATGGAAATCGGATTGTTCCTGTCATGAGCCAAGGGGCGGAAACACTGATCGATAACTTCTCCTTCCCCGGCTCTGCTCTCGCCCAAGCCGAATGGTCCAATCACCGGCTGATCTATTCCACCAAGACCCTGGAGAAGGAAATCCACATATCTGGCACCCCGAGAATTCGCTTGCGCGTCGCCTCGAACAAACCGTCGGCTTGCTTGTCGGTCTGGCTCGTCGCGCTCCCTTGGACGGGAAGCAAACAGATCACCGATGACGTGATCACTCGTGGATGGGCCGATCCCAAAAACGCGAAGTCGATGGAGAAAGAGGAGCCGTTGGTACCTGGCGAATTTCGGACCGTCGAGTTCGATTTGCAACCCGAGGATCAAATCATCCCCGCCGGCCAAAGCATCGGATTGATGCTCTTCGCCAGCGACCGGGATTTCACCCTTTGGCAGGAGCCAGGTACTGAACTCACGATCGATCTAGACCAAAGCGAGCTCACCCTGCCGATCGTATCGAGCTCGAATTAGGCCATCCGATCTCACACACAAGACGCGAGCCACGCCGAGCGAACCACGTCGTGCGAGGCTCGCGTTGTTTACTGGTAGAACGTGTTGGCTTCTCCACCTGCACGGGTTCCGAGTGCCCTCCAGACAGGCAACTCAATGTTGGAAGAAATCGATTGCACCGAACCATCCATCATCAGCGTGTTCACCACGCCGGTGTGGTAGCTGCGCGACGTGATGACGGCATACGTGGTGGAGGTCTGATCCCTACCCTCTCGACTGCTCGAAACGTCGAAGTCAAAGGTCCGTCCGTTAACCACATGCGGGACTCGCGTGTTCGGTGAAAAAGTGGTTGTGAATCCAGTATGGATCGCTCGGCCGCAAACCCACTCGGTGTGGCCATTGGACTCGGACCAAGCACCTCCGCTGATCGAAGGGGATACGGAATCGGGGGTCAGCGGTGCCGTCGCCGGCAACGTGGCATCGTGCACGCGAGGCGTAAAGGCCTTGACCTCCGCCATGCCAATCGTGTTGCTGAGGCCATCGCTAAAGCCCCCCACGCGGGATCGCAAGTTGGGGGCAAACGCAGCCCCGCCGTCCGCGCGATTGACCGGGTTGTAAACCAAATACGGACCGACGCTCAGCGCATAGCAGAGCGGATAGTGCTCCGGGATTCCATTGGCGTCGAGCCGCTGCCGATCGTTGATGTCGCTTGGACAAATCAACACAGGAACCTTGATCGTCGCTACCCCGTTGGGAGGGAAGTTCGCTTTGTTTCCCGCCGTATGGTAACCGATGGAGAAATCGATCAAGCGAAAGGTGTTATCCCCTTCGAGGAACGGGAGGAGGAACGATTGCCCCGACCAAGGCTGGCCGGCAGATCCCCCCAACGTAATGGTCGAGGGAGGAAAGGATTTGAACGTCCCTTCGTAATTGTGGAGTGCTAAACCGAGTTGCTTGAGATTGTTTTGGCAAGACATCCGACGCGCTGCCTCCCGGGCGGCTTGAACAGCCGGGAGCAACAACCCCACCAAAATTCCGATGATCGCAATCACGACCAGCAACTCCACCAACGTGAAGCCTTTTTGCATTCGCTCCGACCGATTCACCCCACCACGATTTGAGCAAGCCATCTCATCCCTCTCCAACGCTACGTATCGACCCAACACGACTCCTCCCGTCCCGCTAACGCAAGAACACTCGGAAGGATCGGTCAAACGTGGCTGGCTGAGGTTCGTCTTCGAAAGCGCCGAAGAAAATCCAATCGCTGGCTTCGCCGTCTCTTATTGAGACTATGTTTCAAGAGAATAGTGACATCGAGCTGTAAGTCAAGATGTCCCCTCGGCGAGTTAACGCAGACGCTGAAGGTGGCGAAGAAAGTCGCGATCCAGTTTGGTCAAGTCTTCGCCGAAGCAAGAGCGGAAGAGCTCCAGTCGCTCCCGCGTAGAGGGCTGGGTTCCGACAGGTATTTCCCGAATGAGCTGAAGGTATTTGACGAAGTCTTTGGAGCGGGTTTGGACCAAGAAATGGGTAAGTCCCCAAGCTTCTGCGTAGCTGTGGGTCATCGTTTCCCCGTTTCGCAATCGATTGTCGTCCGAGAGCAAGAGAGCCAAGGAGTCAGCTGTACGGAGGGGGAGGTATTGCGCGAGGTTGTTGTAGTTGTGCTGATTGATTTTGCCGATTCCTCCCCATCCCCCTTTGCTGGTCAAGTCGGGGGATTCGAAGTAAGTCGCCAATCCTTCGCTCAGCCATAGGGGGCTTGCTCCAAGCCGAGTTTGAAGACCGCAATTGAAAGCGATTTGGTGGCAGGCTTCATGGACGATGGTCGCGACCGTCCGTTCCGCTTCTGGGCGAGACAGGATTTGCTGTACCAACGTATCCCGATTCACTCGCATATTGCTGGGGAGCATTCCTTCGACGCCCGTCAGGTCGTAGGAGGCGAGACGATTGGTCCCTTGGTGGTAGTATCCGAAGGTATTCTCGGCCCCTTGAAATTCTTGGCTTGCATACCGGACGTAATCCGCTTTGGTCTCGAAGATGAGCGAGACCAGGGGAAACCTCGGGGCCGTGAGCTCGAAGCCTTTGGACTTCCAGAAGCGATGGAATCCGCGGTAGAGCCGTTCGTACAGATCGACGTTCCATCGAGCGTAGGCTTCCGTGGTGTTGTAGCAGAGGAGGAAATGATCGCTGGCGAGAACACGGCTGTTCGGAGGCATCCATTTCAGCATTTTTTGCCCGAGGTCGAGCGGCTTGGTTGGTACCAATGGGCCGGATTGGGTCTCTTTGGAAACCAGTTCCTCTGGAGAAATGGCGGTCAGCGCCCCATCGGCATCCAGAACCAGGAGCCCGAAACCGTCCCGCTCCGCCGCCAACTCCCCTTGCACCGATTTGGATTCTCCGTTCTCGCGGTACTGGACGGAAGTCGTGGGGACCGCGTCGGGGGCGAGGGGAGTCGCCGGAATGGTTGAAGGCTCTTGAGCACACAGGCTGCCAATTCCCGATCGGAGAGACAGGGCATGGACCGAGAGAGTCGTCGCGGCAGCGATCCAACTCCGCCGATTGCCGTCTGTGGGGTGGGAGTGCATGGCTTTTCCTGTTCCTGTTGGAAGACCGATTCCCCTGGAGGACCGACCCGGATTCACGCGGCCGTCCCTCAAGTCAAGGTCGGCCAGCAGAAAACGGCCAGCGGAAATCTCCTAGTCGAGATCGGCGGGGGGTTTACTGCGGAAGACCGCAACCACGTCTTCTACGGGGATCACATAGAGTTGGTTGTCGACTTCGAAATCGACAGGTATTGCATTTTTGGGATGAAAAAGGATTTTGTCGTACTGCTTCAGGGGCACATCCTCGTCGTGCTCGATCTGTTGGCTGATCGTAACGATTCGTCCGGTAATCGTGGGAATTTCTGCTGCGTCGGGGAGTGCGATCCCTCCGCGAGTTTCCCTTTTTGGCTCGTCTTTGCGAACGAGAACGCGGTAACCGATGGGTTCGATGTAATCAAAGTTCGTAGATTTTTTTGCCATGGCCCCAGCATAGGGGAGGAACAGAAATCGACAAGTACATTTGCACTTGCGTCGACCGGCAAATTCGTCATACTCCTGGGCTTTCCCCAAACGAAAACGTCGCCCGCTCCGCGCGGCAATCGTAAACTTATATTGCATGGACTTGTCCATGCGTGTCGTTATTTTGGCACCGGAATAGCTTAGGAATGATTGAAACAATCGAAGTAGCGAAACGCGATCAAGTTGGTTCGCGTGCAATGATCAAGATCCGAGAAAAGGGTTTGGTGCCTGCAATTCTCTATGGTCACGGCGAAGAAAACATTTGCTTGACCTTGCCATTGGACACGGTCAACAAGCTGATCAAGCACGGCACGAAACTGGTCAATTTGACCGGATCCGTGACCGATACGGCCTTGTTGCGATCGGTGCAGTGGAGCAGCATGGGTGACTATGTCATCCACGTCGATTTCGCACGCGTTTCGCAAACGGAAACGGTGGATGTGACGTTGCCAGTCCATTTGCACGGCGAAGCGCCGGGCGCGATGACCGCAGCGGGCCAGTTGCGATTTGTGGCCCACGAGGTCGTAATTCGCTGCCCAGCGGCGAAGATTCCAGAGTTCATTCATTGCGACATCAGTCATTTGCAATTGGGCCAGTCGATTCACGTCAGCGAGCTGAAGCTTCCCGAGGGAGCGACGCCCGTTACGCCTGGTTCGATTGTCGTGGTTCAGGTAGCGGTAGCAGCGGGTGAAGAAGCCGCTGTTGCAGCCTCGGGAGCTTCGGAGCCCGAGTTGATTCGCAAGGAAAAGGCAGCCGATTCGGCTAGCTAGTGGGTTTCGGTTGTGGAGTTGACCCCCTCACGATTGTCGATGGTGGTAGGGCTCGGGAACCCAGGGACCAAGTATCATTGGACCCGGCACAACATCGGATTTGAATGTTTGAATTTAGTTCACCGGAAGCTTGGTTCGCCAAGTTTGCAGACTAAATTTGAAGGCCAGTTTGCAAGGGTCAAGCATAGCGGGCAGGATGTCTGTTTGGTTTGGCCTTTGACCTATATGAACTTGAGCGGACGGTGCATTGCACAGTTTGCAAGGTTCTACCGCATCGAGCCAGCGAATATACTGGTGGTTTGCGATGATTTGAGCTTGCCCTTGGGCCGGCTTCGGATTCGCAAATCGGGCTCGAGTGGTGGGCAAAAAGGGTTGGAGGACATCCTTCGTTGCCTGGGCACTCAAGACGTCCCACGTCTTCGGATCGGGATCGACCCGACACCGGATAGGTGGGAGACCGCGGATTATGTGTTGAGCAAATTCGCGGCCGCCGACAAAGAAGTTGTCGACCAAGCGTTGGTTCGCGCGGATGCGGCCATTGCGTGTTGGTTGAGCGATGGAATCGACGTTGCGATGAATTTGTTCAATGCGTCGGAACCTCGTTCGCCGAAGAGACCAAAACAGAAACCATCGGACACATCCCCAGGGAGCGATTAGTCGCTTCGAAATCACAGGCGATCCGGCGAAGGGATCGCGATTAACAGCGTAGGAGTTGAAAAAGTTGGCTACCGGAATTTACGAATGCCTTTTTTTGTTTGATAGCAATCACTACGCCCGCGATCCGGGCGGTGTTGCTGCCTCCGTTCAATCGATGATCGCAGATTTGGGTGGGGAGATCTTGGTAAGCCGATTGTGGGCCGAGCAGCGACTTGCTTACCCGATCAAGGGTCATAACAAGGGTACCTACTGGCTTGCCTATTTCCGACTCGATACATTGAAGCTCAAAGAACTGAACCGGACTTGCCAGCTCAACGAGAGCTTGCTCCGTTTCATGTTCACCAATATCGATCCGCGATTGATCGATGCGTTGGTGGCGCACGCCCAAGAAAAAGTTGTTGTGCCCATTGATGCTCTCGAACGACAGCCCGTAGGCGTTGGCGTGGGTGCCGACGATGAAGAAGAATCCGAGGTCGAGGACGAATAAGAGATTCGGGCTCGGCCAAACGTTGCCGTAATCGGCTTAGAGACCGGGAGTGCACAACATGGCTAGCTACAATCGAGTTATTCTCCTTGGAAATTTGGTTCGAGATATCGAACTCAAATACACCACCTCGCGGTTGGCGGTATGTCAAAACGCGATCGCCGTGAACGAGCGGCGAAAGAATGCAGCAGGCGAATGGGTCGACGAGACCTCCTTCGTCGATGTAACCTTTTTCGGTAGGACGGCTGAGGTTGTCGCCGAGTATTTAGGCAAGGGTTCCCCGATCTTCGTCGAGGGCAAACTCAAGCAGGATACTTGGGAAAAGGACGGCCAAAAGCGAAGCAAATTGTATGTGATCGTCGATCGCATGCAGTTGATTGGCAGCCGCAATGAGTCGAAAGGCTCGGGCGCTCCAAGGCCGCAAAACAACGGCAACCGATTTGCAGATCAGGAACAACACGGTTCTCCCGATATGCACGTGTCGGAGGTTGGGGATGGTGGATTCATCGATGAAGACATGCCCTTTTAGTACAAAACATTATTTTAAAACCGCTTTGGTTAGTGATTTGAAATGACAACACGAAAGATGCGTACTCCGACATTCCCTCGCCTTCCCAAGGGACCGAATGGCGGTATCCAGTTGATGCTCATCCAAAACGTCGAGTATCTCGGTAAAGCAGGGGATGTCGTCGAAGTCAAACCTGGACACGCGAACAACTACCTTCTTCCCGAAGGATTGGCCATCGTCGCGACCGACCACCACAAACGGATGGTCGATAAGCACCGCGCGAAGTTGGCAGAGATCGAGAAGCAACGACTCGTATCCCTCCGACAACTGGCCGATCAATTGTCCAAGCAATCGATCAACGTCGAAGCCAACGCCAACGACGAAGGTCACCTCTACGGTAGCGTCGGAGCGACCGAGATCGTCGCCGCACTCAAGGCCAACGGCTTCACGATCACCAGCGAACAAGTTCGATTGGAAGGGGTTCTCAAGGAATTGGGCCTCTACACCGTGAAAATCCAATTGCACCAAGAAGTCGGCACCGAGCTCAAGGTTTGGGTGGTTCCGACCGCTGCAAACTAGACCGCTGCAAACTAGACCGCTGCAAACTAGGCCGCCGGCATGGATTTTCGGTCAAGGTTCTCATTTTTAAGGCGAGGGTTGACGGCTATAACCCAAGTCGAGAACCGTAGCGGACGGATGACGAGATCGATGTCATATCCCGCGTGACCGTAATCCTCCCCTTCAGTATTTGCGAAGAGCTGGTTCATCGAACCGGCTCTTTCCATTTCACAATCGGCCGCGAGGCTCAAACCGCGGCTCTAAATCTCTCTGTCTCCCTCTTTCAGAATCGGAGCGATGGACCGGCCAGATCCCGGCGTGGGATCGCTAGGTCTTCGGCTTTATCCCGGACGCGATATGGTATCGCCGGGACGGGAACAACTCTCCCTCTTCAAACCACCTTCCCAAGTTGGCCTCGTACCAGTTCGGATGCTTGGTAACCAAAACCAACCGCCCCCCCGGCCTCAGCGAACGGTGAGCGGCCGCAAGAAACTTTTCGGCAATGTGGAAGTCACCGAAGTAGGGGGGGTTGGCGAGTGCCATGTCGTAGGTGCCCGGTTCCCCATAGACTCCTGTCCAATTCACTTCCGTCGTCAGGTTGGTTAGCCCATTGAGGCGAATCCCCCGCTGCACACAATCGATCGCACGTGCGTTGGCGTCGACGGCGTGGACACGAGCGCTGGGATCCCGTTTCGCCAAGCCGAGTGCCACCGAACCAGCACCACAGCCGATATCGATCAGTTTGGATTCAGGGTAGACGTCGACCGCATCCAGTAATTGACGTGCTCCGTTGTCTAACTGACGATGGGAAAAGACTCCGGGACGCGTCACCATCTTGATCAGCTCATCGCAATCGCGATAGGCGAGCTCGCAAGCGAAGTCCTTTCGTTTCTTCAGTTCTGCTGTTTTTTCGATCCAGTAGACCGTTCCCTGATCGTGCTTGCGCACCTTCACGCTTTTCTCAAAGATTTTGAGCTGATCGAGCACCCAGCGATCGTCTGGGTTGTCGACGGAAACGAAAAGGACCCCTCCGAGGACCAGCTGATGAAAAAGCTGCTGCATGTAGTCGCGGGAAAGCTCCCCCTCTCCCGTCGTTACCAATGAAAGGAGTCCGGCATGGATTCGGGAGTCGGGAAGATCGGCATCGCATCGAACCGTGACATTTCCTGGGGGGGAGACTGGGGAATTGTCTTCGCCCAACTGAAGGTGCCCTTCGGTTCGGCTGGCTTGGAAGGAATCGATGTGAAAGCACTGAATCTCCAAACCGAGGGGATCCCCTGCCATTTGTCGAGCCAGCCCCTCGGCAGCCTGATGCCTCCCCGAGGAGATACTGACCAGTTTAAAAGATTCGAGATCGGGAATCCCAAGTTTCTTGCGGAGACCCACCCAGTCCCATTCACGGAGCGTTGCAGCCAAGATGGCTTCTTCGGCTCGGGGGGGCAAACGGCGGGCAACCGGTTCGTAGCCGTCGGAGGGGGGAGGAGTTTCACTCATAACTTGGTCGTCGGAAAAGCGGATGGAATGGGCAACCGTATGATAGACGCTCTGAGCCGGATTCCTATTCGAGATGCGGAGTCTGGACGAAGTTCGAGGGGAATTGCCTTCTCGATCACTTGCCAAAAAGGTAAACTACCCCGTGCAGTTTCTCCCCCTCTCCCAGAGAGACATCCAGCGGACCCGCGGCGCGTTTTATCGCTCGCCGAAATGCACCGCTTGGGGAACACCGCCGGAATCGAACAAACTTATGCACCGAACAACTCGGTGCTTGATCGCTGCGGTCGCTTCCTCCAATGCGGCACATTGCCGTTAGCGTTGAATAATTGAACAGCCAGCGTTTAACTTTTCAAGTCGCTCGATGGAATCGAGTACTTTCCCTGCGTTTTCGTACTACTTTTGAAGAGAGATGGCCGTGGAAGCATCCAGGAACCAGCTTGCCATTTCGAGCAGAACAGTGGGGAAGATTTCTTCGTCGTGCGAAACCTTTTCAAAGCGTATGTGTTTAAGTATCGGCCAAAAAACGATGCAACCTCTCGTTCGTGCGGCTGGCTTGTGAGCTTGGACGCGGATCGTGAACTAGCTTGGTAGTGACCAATCGAAAGACCAGCAATGAGCTCCTCGTTAACAGCATCAACTTCTCTTCAGTATCTGGATTCGCACTCGTACGCAGCCTCCTCCGTGCCCTCACTTGAAAACGTCTACATGACTGTTTACATCGTCGATAGCGACCCGAAGGCGCGAGGGGTGGTGAAGAAACTAGCCGATGGAGCGGGCTACACGGTCATCGAGTTCGACTCCGCGGACCGGTTTCTTTCCCTGATTCAGTCAGAGCCTTTGGGATGTATCGTTCTGGAATTGGAACTTGGGGATACCGACGGGACTTCCTTGATCCGCCGCATCCGGGACACCGGCTGGAAGATCCCCATTCTCATCGTGACATCCCAAAACGATATCGAGTGGTGCGCGAGCGCGTTCAACGCCGGAGCGAGCGATTATTTGGCCAAACCGGTGGACCCGGACAAACTGCTCAGCTGCATCCGAAACGCGTACGACGCATCGGAGAAGCGAAAACAGGAGCTGCAGGCCCAAATTGATGCCGAGAAGAAGCTCAGCAGTCTGACCCTTCGCGAACGTGAAGTCCTCGAGTTGCTCGTCGCCGGGAACTCGATGAAGACCATTGCCTCGAGTTCCGGAACCAGCTTCCAAGCGGTCGCGAGACATCGCCAAAGAATCCTGGAGAAGCTAGGGCTCGAAGGAGATGTCGCCCTTGCACGTTGGGTCTTTGACCTCCGTCGTGGAGGGGGAAAAGTCTAACGATTTGCCTCTTATTCGCCTCACGGGAAGGGCAATCACGGATTGACGAAACTCCCTTACATAGGCTAATCTTTTGCTTGAGAATCCCCCGATAGTTCCGGGGGATTTGTTTTTTTTACCTGTTGTTCGATACCGCAGAAGGTGACGGCGAATGCCCTTACCTGTGCACAGCCTCTTGGCCGGGGCTTGCATTGCAGGAACAACCAGACCACGGAGACTGAAAAATGGCCAACGAATTAGTCGAAAAATTGATCGAGGCCGGCGCGCACTTCGGACACCGAGTGAGCCGCTGGAACCCCAAGATGGAGCCGTACATCTACGGCCGAAAAAACCTCATCCACATCATCGACATCCGCGAAACGCTTCGCGGAATGCTTCGAGCGAAAAAATACTTGAACCAAGTCTCCGCGCAAGGCTCCTTGGTTCTGTTCGTCGGAACCAAACGCCAAGCATCGGAAGTTGTCCAACGAGAAGCTCTCCGTTGCGGTATGCCATTCGTCAGCGAACGATGGTTGGGTGGTGCTCTGACCAACTTCCGAACCGTCCGCGACCGAATGAAGCGATTGGATGAGCTGGAAACGATCATGAACAGCGAGCGCATCAACGAATACTCGAAGAAGATGCAATCCTCGCTCAATCGCGAATACCGAAAGATCTACCGGAACTTGAACGGCCTTCGAATCCTCAATCGCTTGCCCGAGTGCTTGGTGATCGTCGATCCTAAGAAGGAAAAGAATGCTGTTCGTGAAGCCAAAGCACTTGGTATCACCACCGTCGCCCTGATCGATACCGATTGCGATCCAACCCAAATCGACTTGCCTATCCCAGGTAACGACGACGGGATTCGATCCATCGACTTGATCATCAAGCAGCTGGCGGATGCGGTCCTAGCGGGCCGAGCAGAAAACCCAGAAATGCAAAAGAAGGCCGGGGGCGAAGCTAAAAACGACGTAACCGCCGAAATGGTTGCTAAGGCCGAATCGATGGCTTAATCGCCGATCGCTCCGCCCACCAAAGAATCAACTATGCGTCGGCGCCGATCCTGTTCGTGGGATTGGCGTCGCTTCGTTATCCGAAACGACTTCCATACAGGGATACAAACCATGTCGACTATTTCCGCAAGTGACGTCGCTGAACTTCGCAAACAAACCGGAGCCGGTTTGATGGACTGCAAAAAAGCATTGCAGGAGTCCAACGGCGACTATGAAGGTGCTCTGGATTACCTTCGCAAGAAGGGACAAAAAGTAGCTGAGAAACGCGCTGACAAATCTGCCAGCGAAGGCTGCGTCGTCACCGCTGTCGATCCTTCGAAGACCAAAGGGATCGTTCTGGCCCTCTGCTGCGAAACAGACTTCGTCGCGAAGAACGAAGGTTTCACCGATCTAGCCAAGCGATTGGGGCAGCTGGCGCTCGATAACAATGTCGAGTCTGTCGAACAACTCAATGCACTGAAGATCGACGGAATGACCGTCGCTGAAAAGCTCGTAGAACAAACGGGCAAGACCGGCGAAAAGATGGTCGTTTCCGAACTCTACCAGATCAGCGGCGACAAGATCGCGACCTACATCCACGCAGGAAGCAAAATCGGCGTTCTCCTCTCGTTCAAAGATGGCGGCAAACCAGGTGCCGACGAGTTCTTCCGCGGAGTTGCGATGCACATCGCCGCCATGAAGCCCACCATCCTGAATTACACCGAGTTCGATGCGGAGTTTGTGGCCAAGGAAACGGAATCGATGCGGGCTCGCATCATCACCGAAAACGAAGACCGCGCTCGATTGGGCAAACCTCTCAAGACGGTACCCCAATTCGTGAGCCGACTGCAACTCACCCCCGAGGTCATGACCGCCGCGGAAGACGCGATCAAAGCAGAATTGAAAGCCGAAGGAAAACCTGAAAAGATTTGGGACAAAATCGTTCCAGGCAAGGTCGATCGCTTCGTTGCCGATAACACCTTGCTCGACCAAGAACGATGCTTGCTCAACCAATTCTACGTTCTCGATGAAACGAAAACGGTTGATGCCGCCATCAAAGCCTTTGGCGACCAAGCCCAAATCGTGGCATACCGACGCGTAGCAATCGGCTAAGCTTCAGCACACGCCCGACCTTACCCTAGTACCTTATCCAACCGCTCGCGCCCAGCGGTTGATGGCAGTGGCTCTCTCTCTTGCCGCTTGGAACAACGTCGCTGGCCAGCCAATCTCTTCGCTGGCGAGTCAATCTCTTTGCCGGGCTAAACCGTCGCCGGTCGGTAGATCTCTTCGCTGGCCTTCAAAACGCTGCGAGGAGTCCCCTTATTCGTAAATGGGGAAGAATGTGTTGAACGCCTGTTCACAGAATACACCAGGATCGTTGAATCGCTGACCGCGATCAAGCGCCCCAATGCGTCCCATCTCCTCCTCGCTCAACGCGAATCCCTCGACATCCAAATTCTCTCGCAATCGATCTGGATTGCTCGACTTCGGGATCACAGACGTCCCTCGCTGAACTCCCCAACGCAATACCACTTGTGCTGGCGACTTACTATGCCTGCTCGCGATCTCAAGAATCACAGGTTGGTCCAGTACCGAATCACCCTGCGTCGCCATTCCCAACGGAATGTACGATGGCGCGCCCAACGGTGAGAAGGCCGTCATGGCGATCGACTCCTGCTGGCAATAGCGGAGCAACTTGGACTGCACCAAATAGGGATGCGACTCCACTTGAAGCACCGACGGCCGAATTCGGCATCGAGTCAACAGATCGCGGATCAATGCCACACTGAAGTTGCTGACTCCAATTTGCTTGACCAATCCCTGATCGACCAACTCCTCCATCGCCTGCCAAGTTTCCAGAATCGGTACCGGATCGTACTCCATCCGCGGCGGCTTCGCCTCTGGATCAAAGAACCATCCAGCCGGATAACGGGTACTCTCAGGTACATGTTTCAGCGCGATCGGGAAATGGATGAGATACAGATCCAAATAGTCAACGCGTAGATCCGACAGCGAACGCTTCAGCGCCGGGAGTACATGCTCGGCACGATGATTCGTATTCCAAAGCTTGCTGGTGACCCACAATGCCTCGCGGGCACATAACCGCTGCGATAACGCCTTCTCGATCCCTTGCCCGACCTCAGCTTCATTTCCGTAGTCCGAGGCACAATCTAAATGGCGGTAGCCCATCTCGATCGCTTGTACGGTCAGCGCCGCCGCCCGATCGTTCTCGACCTTCCAGAAACCGTAACCGACAGACGGGGGGGTACGACTCATTCGAGTTCGATCTTTCAATAAACGATTCTATAAAACGGTGGCGTTAGCGATGTCGCTCCACGCAGGCCTTGATATCCTCAAACACTTGATCCGCTGATTGCATCCCGTCTACCACTTCGAGCTTCCCCTGCTTGGCATAGTACTCGGTGAGGGGAGCGGTTTGCGTATGGAACACGTGCAACCTCTCACGGATCGTGTCATAGTTATCGTCAACCCTACCATCGATCTGCGCTCGCTTCAGCAATCGCTGAATCAACTCCTCCTCCTCCACCTTCAACTCCAAAGCCATATCCAGCTTGAGGCCTTGGTCTGCTAGATAGTCATCCAGCAACTGAGCCTGGATGAGAGTACGAGGGAAGCCATCGAATAACGCACCGTTAGCACACTCCTCACTTTGGAGCTTCTGCGCAACAATCCGCATCACGACGTGATCGGGAGCCAAACGTCCTGCATCGATGTAGGAAGCGACCCAACGAGAGAGGGCCGTCTCCTGTTTTTTGACAGCTCGCAACATTTCGCCGGTCGATAGGTGTGGAATGTTCAGCAGTTCGACCAACCGCTTGCATTGCGTGCCCTTCCCTGCGCCGGGAGGGCCGATAAAAACCAATCGCACGGAGCGGCCCTTTCTAGCTGGCTGTCCTGGTGGTAGGAATCAAGATCCAGGGGCTACTCTTCCAATAATCCCTTGTAGTTTCGCATGAGCAAATGGCTATCGATCTTCTGAATCAAATCAAAAGCCACACTCACCGCAATTAGCAAACCCGTCCCACCATAAAAGGAGGCTACGCTAAAGGAGACACCGAACTGAGAAGTGATAATGGTGGGAACGATCGCCACCACGGCCAAGAAAGCTGCCCCGACATAGGTGATCCGAACCATCACTTTCTCAAGGTAATCCGCGGTCCGTTTACCTGGTCGATAACCTGGAATAAACGCGCCCGAGTCTTGCAAATTCTGCGACATCTCCTTGGGATTGAACATAATCGATGTCCAGAAGAAGCAGAAGAAGAAGATCAAAGCCACATAGAGGACGTTGTATGCGAACGACGACCCGGAGTTCAACATCGCGGACAAAGCATTGAAGACCGAGGTCAACGCGGGCCACCACGATGCACTCGCGCTCGCCAACATTCCGAACACCAAAGCTGGGATCATCAAAAGACTCCCTGCGAAAATGATGGGCATCACACCCGACTGGTTGATCTTCAAGGGCAAGAACTGTTTCGATCCCCCCATCACCCGTCGTCCGCGAACGTGCTTCGCACTCTGCATCTGAATGCGCCGCTGCGCCATCGTGATAAACACTACCGCGAACACGACTGCGACAAACAGGAATGCCAGGACCAACAAAACGTCCGGTCCGATATTGCTACCGCTACCGCCGCTCAGCGAACTCGACATATTTTGCCTCAAGTCCCAAAGAGCCTTGGGCATCTGAGCCAAAATCCCCGCCATGATCAACAACGACACGCCGTTCCCGATCCCATATTCATCGATCTGCTCGCCGAGCCACATCAAGAACAAGGATCCCGCTGTCATGATGGCTACCGAAGTGATCTGCCAACCAAACGAAAGCTCATTCGATCCCGCTGCATAAAAGAACTCGGAAATCGAACCAGCCGACTGACCAATGATCATGTATCGGAGATAAACCCAACTCTGGATCACACAGATGAACACGGTCAAGTAACGAGTGTATTCGTTGATCTTCTTTCGACCGGCAGGCCCCTCTTTCCGCAGTTGCTCAATGGGCCCCCAAACCGTTCCAAGCAATTGGAAAATGATCGAAGCCGAAATGTAAGGCGCGATCCCCAAACCGAAGATGGTCAAGGTTCTCAAGTCGGTAGCAGAAAAAACCGCGACCTTGTCGAGGAAACTCTGCACCTGACCACCCATTGCGATACTGGACTCCTGCAAGACAGGAAGACGGATATGGTATCCGATTCGGTAGATTGCCAACAAAGCGAGGGTCAGCAATATCTTCTGACGAAGCTCGGGAATCGAAAAAACAACCCGAAGTTTTTCCAACATAGGCTTGATCCTGAACAGGTGACGTTCGCAACGTAGAGGCTGTATTGTTTCGAAAGATTGAGATCGTGACTAGCCGAATTCAACCTTCCTTAAACGAAAACACCACGCGGAATGCGTGGTGCTTTGAGTTCGATTTCCTTCGAAGTCAACAGGACCTCGCCGGACTACTCCGCCTTGAGAGCCGCAACGCGCTCTTCAGGGGTTCGCTTCGCAGCGATAATCTCGATCGAGCCGCCAGCCTTTGCGATCTTTTCCTTCGCCGTTTCACTTGCACGTGTCACGACGAACTTCAGCGCCTTGGTCAGCTCACCATCGCCGAGAATCTTGATCTCGTCGCAGCGAACCTTGACCAAACCCTTCTCGCGAAGCGTGGTTGGATTCACTTCTTCTCCCGCAGCGAACAACGCATCGATTGCGCTCAAGTTCACACCAAAGACCGTAGCGGCCCAGCGGTTGTGGAAACCTCGCTTAGGGATACGGCGAACCATCGGCAAATCACCACCATTGAAAATGGGGTGCCGCGAGTATCCGCTTCGGGACTTATGGCCGTTGTGTCCACGACCAGCTGTTTTACCCGTCTTGCTACCAACCCCACGCCCAATACGCTTGCGAGGACGGTTTTTGACGATGCCGTTGTTGATGTCTTCTAAATTCATGACAGTTTGACCCCTCGGAGTCGTTCGATATCTTCTTTGGTTCGGAGTTGGGACAAAGCGTCAAATGTCGCCTTGATCAACACCGTTGGATTGTTGGACCGGAAACTCTTCGTCAGGATGTCCTGAATTCCGACAGCTTCGCAAACAGCACGAACTGCTTGCCCTGCAATGATACCTGTACCGGGGCTGGCTGGCATCAACAAAACGTGAGCGGCGCCGAAGCGGCCCGACACTGCGTGTGGAATGGTCCCGTTCTGAACCGGGACGTTGATCATCGCTCGGTTGGCCGCCTTCTGAGCCTTGGAAACGCTCGGTGGAACTTCATTGGCCTTGCCGTATCCGTAGCCGACGCGACCTTTCCCGTCCCCCACGACAACCAAAGCTGCGAAGCTGAAGCGACGACCACCCTTTACCACGGCAGCGCATCGCTTGATCTTCAACACGCGATCGATGAGCTGATCGCCTTGACTATTCTCTGCAGTATTGTTAGCCACTCTATCGATCACTCCGAACTAGAATTCCAAACCTGCTTCGCGAGCCGCATCGGCGAATGCCGCCACGCGACCGTGATACTTACAAGATCCGCGGTCCAAACAAACCGTCTTGATCCCCTTGGCAATCGCTCGCTCTGCGACGATCTTTCCAAGCTTCTTTGCTGCTTCACAATTTCCGCCGTAGCCGATCGACCCTCGTAGATCCTTGTCTCGCGTCGTCGCGGCGACAATCGTCAACCCACTTGCGTCGTCGATCACTTGGCATCCGAAATTCGTCAAGGATCGGTTGATGCACAAACGTGGACGCTCCGCACTACCACGAACCTTCTTGCGAACACGATAGGCCCGCCGCTGACGCTGACCATCCACTACTTTTCGAATATCCACGACTTACCTCGAATCCACCAGTTGTTTTCTAACCACCACCGCGACTTCCCGCTTGCTATCAGATGGCGCTCCCCATAGGGAATAACACGCAATCCAAGCAAGCGGCCCCGAGCCGCACCACCGAGAACCGGACAACTCCGGCACCCAGCCATCCGCTAAGTGTACGACTAGGTCGCACTCTTACCAGGCTTAATCTTGACTTGCTCGCCAACATAGCGAACCCCTTTGCCCTTGTAAGGCTCAGGTTTGCGAAGGGCTCGAACGTAGGCTGCGAACTGACCGACCGCCTGCTTGTCACAGCCCTTGACCGTGACGTGCGTTTGGTCAGGACAGGTGACTTCCAGATGCTCAGGAATTGGAACTTGCAACTCATTGGCGAAACCAACTCGAAGCTGCAACACCTTTCCCTTGATCGCTGCGAGGTAACCGACCCCGATGATCTCGAGCTTCTTTTCATAGCCGTTCTTCACACCAACGACCATGTTGTTGATCAAGGCGCGGGTCAGCCCGTGAAACGCTCGCGAATCGCGATTATCGTTTGCACGGTTGACGGTGACCGTCTTGCCATCGTCCGAAATCGATACCGAAACGTTCTCTTGGTGAGTGAACGAAAGCTTGCCCTTCGGCCCTTCCACGCTCACCGTTTGTCCATCGATCGATACCTTGACGCCATCCAATACCGTGATGGGCGACTTTCCAATTCTCGACATTTGAATTACCTTCGGAATGTATGGTGAGGCTGTCGCTCACCAGTCTTCCTGTTGCGTTAGAGAATCCATCGGCGATCACCTCGATCGCCAACTTCTGTATTTCCATCGACTAGCAAACTTCGGCCAGGACTTCGCCGCCCAGTTTCTGTTGCCGTGCTTCGCGATCGCTGATGACACCGCGCGAGGTACTCACGATGGAGATACCCATGCCGTTCAAAACCGGCTTGAGCTCACCACACTTGGCATAAACGCGACGCCCAGGCTTGCTAACTCGTCGGACGGTTTGAATGATCTTTTCGCCATTCGGTCCATACTTGAGTTCGATGCGGAGAACCTTTGCAGGCTCTCCTTCTACTTCGGTGTAATCCCAAATGTAACCTTCTCGCTTCAACACGTCCGCAATTCCCTTGCGAAGCTGAGAGAGAGGCATATCGACGAAACGTCGCTCGATACGAACGGCATTTCGAATTCGGGTCAACATATCCGAGATTGGGTCATTGATCATATTCTATAGCTCCCCGCTTCTTACCAACTCGACTTGCGTACACCTGGGATCAAACCTTTGTCAGCAAGCTGACGGAAACAAATTCGGCAAATGCCAAACTTGCGATACACAGCGCGAGGCCGACCGCACAACTTGCAACGGTTCTCGCGACGGGTGGAGAATTTTGGCTCTCGACTGGCTTTTGCAATCTTGCTTTTGCTTGCCACGGGTAGTTTATCCGGTTAGTACTAGGAAAACGGGTGGTTAGGGTTACTGCGTTCGAGTCGAGACTACCCAAATCGACGCATACTTTCGACTGTTAACTAGGCTGTCTTTTTGACCTTGGGAGCCCGGAAAGGCATTCCGAACATCTCCAACAATCGACGCGCTTGGTCGTCGGTGTCGGCGGAGGTCACGATGGCGATGTTCAAGCCCTGCGCCTTGGCGAACTTGTCCCCGGTCAACTCAGGAAACACCAACCACTCGGAAAGTCCCATGGAGTAATTGCCATTCCCGTCGAAAGCGGTACGGCTCACTCCTCGGAAGTCACGAACCCGAGGCAACACAATGCTGATCAGTCGATCCAAGAATTCGTACATTCGATCCCGTCGCAAAGTAACCTTGCAACCGATCGCAACGCCCTCTCGCAATCGAAAACCAGCGATAGACTGACGGGCCAGCGTGAGGACCGGCTTTTGACCCGCGATTTCAGTCATCGCGTCGGCAGCCAGTTCCAAAAACTTCTTGTCTTGCATCGCCTCTCCAACCCCCATGTTGATGGAGATCTTCTCGACGCGAGGGATCGACAAAATGTTTTTGATGCCCAACTCCTTGCCGAGCTCGGACTGAATCGTTTGGAAGTACAGTTCTTGAAGTCGCGGTGCCATGTTTCTAACGAGCCAAAGGGCTCTTATCTTCTAAGGACCTACCGAATGAATTAAGACTTTTGAGCGTGCGAAGCACGCGCCGGAGCGATAACACTAATCGTCGCCCCACTCTTCTTGCTGTATCGTTCTTTGGAGCCGTCTGGAAGGAACCGAACCCCAATCCGCGTTGGCTTGCCGGTCTGCGGACACACCAAAGCGACCTTCGACACGTCGACAGGAGCTTCTTTGGACAAACGTCCCCCTTGCGGATTCCGTTGCGATCGCTTCACGTGCTTGAAAATCTTGTTCAGATTCTCGACGACGACCTTCTTCTCCGTTCGGTCGACCTTGATGACGCGACCTTTTTGGCCTCTGTCACTACCGGACAGCATGACGACGATGTCGTTTACCTTGATCAACATTTAAACTACCTCGCTCGCCAACGAAACAATCTTTGTAAAACTCTTCTCGCGCAACTCCCGTGCCACTGCACCGAAGATTCGCGTGCCGCGCGGGTTGTTGTCCTTGTCCACCAACACGACCGCGTTGGTGTCGAATCGAACGTAACTGCCGTCGGCTCGACGCGATGGTTGCGAAACTCGCACAATCACGCCCCGCACCACAGCCTTCTTTTTGATCTCGCTGCCGGGAATAACGCTCTTCACCGAGCAGATGATGACATCGCCCAAGCTCGCGTAGCGGCGACGGGTACCGCCCAACACTTTGATGCACATCACCTCGCGTGCACCGGTGTTGTCAGCAACCACCAATCGTGTTTCTTGTTGAATCATTTTCGACTATCCCGAACTTCTGTCCGTTTGATTTCTAATGAATGCTTGGCCCCGAACCCACGTCGCCCTACGCGTCGGACGAAACGCTCTCGACCGATTTGCTCTTCTCGACGACGCGAATCAAATTCCATCGCTTGAGCTTCGACAAAGGACGCGATTCTTCGATCTCGACTTTGTCACCGACTCGCGACTCGTTGTTCTCGTCGTGTGTGTGACAAACAGTCTTCTTGCGGATGATCTTCGAATAGCGTGGGTGTCGCACCAATCGCTCGATCTCAACCCGACGGGTCTTCGCTGTCTTATCGCTGGTTACTACACCGACCAAAATTCGACGTGGCATAATCTGTTAACGTTTGTTAATAACTGTTTCGGAAGGGACTATGGTCAAGGCTCGTGTTCACTAAGCCTTTTTGTTTGCCCGCTCGGTTTGAATCGTTCGGACCCGAGCGATCAACCGTCGGTTGTGTCGCATCTGGGCCGGGACATCGACTCGTTCCGTCTGCGATTGCAAACGGAGCTTGAACATGGTCTCCGCAGCATCGACTGCTGTCAGGTCCAACTGTTCGTCGCTCATTTCTCGTAGTTCTGACGCTTTCATGATCTCAATCTTCTTAGCAAATCTTATGTGGAACCAAGTCCCCGCCGACTTCTCTCCGGCCCGACTGGAATCCGGATGGACTGGACTCCCGACGGACTGTCGCCAGGACGAACCCAACGACCTTCCACCACCCTAAGCAGGGCGGCGTCGAACCAGCCTGACAGGTACAGGCATCTTGGCCGCCAACCGCGCGAAACAAACCTTTGCCTGCTGCTCGGAAACACCGCTCAGCTCATAAAGGATCGTCCCAGGCTTGACTACAGCCACCCAGTACTCCGGCTCCCCTTTACCCTTACCCATCCGGGTCTCCAAGGGCTTCGAGGAAACTGGCTTATCTGGAAATACTCGAATGTAGAGTCGACCTTCGCCACGAACGTATTGATTACCGGCGATACGGCCCGCTTCGATTGTCTGGGCTCGAATCCAACCGCCTTGAAGGCACTGGAGTCCGAAGTCACCGAAGACAACCTTGTTACCGCGGGTCGCGTTACCTTTTATACGTCCTCTTTGGCTTTTTCGGTGCTTGACCCGTTTGGGCATCAGCGCCATCGTTAGCTTCTCCCGCGTAAGAACCTTGATTTACCCATACCTGAATACCGATATTTCCTTGCGGAGTAGCGGCTTCAGCAAACCCATAACTAATCTTCGCTTGAATCGTGCTCAATGGGAGAGCGCCGGCATTGCCTTTTTCGCAACGGGCCATTTCCGCACCACCGAGACGACCCGACATCTGAATCTTGATCCCGAGCGCGCCGGAATCCATCGCTGTTTCAATCGCTCGCTTCATCGTGCGTCGGAAGCTCGCTCGCTTCATCAACTGCTTGGCGATGTCCTCCGAGATCAACTGTGCCTGAATCTCTGGTCGGTAAACCTCTTCGACCTTGAGATTGACCCGGCGACCAATCAGATTTTGAAGCTCCTCTTGGAGGATCTCGATCTCGGTCCCCTTCTTACCAATGATCAACCCTGGCTTCGCTACGAAGACCATCAACCGGACTTCGTCGCGAGTTCGCTCGATCTCAATGCGATCGATGCCCGCTTCTCGGTAGGCAGGTTTGGTTGGATGATTCTTGATGAACTTGCGAATCTTTTGGTCTTCAACCAACAGTTCCGCAAACTCTTTCTTGCTTGCATACCAGCGGCTCTTCCAGCCCATCACAATCCCGGTACGGAAGCCGATTGGATTTACTTTTTGTCCCATGTTCCGTTTCCTACAGCTCTTCAAGTCGTTTGAGTTCTACCGAAATATGAGCCGATCGCTTAAGGATCGTGAACGCTTGTCCTCGCGAACGAGGCTGAAAGCGTTTGAACATCGGTCCGCCGTCGATGCGGGCATCGACCACCACCAACTCTTCTGCGGAGAACGATCGACCGCCGTTTTGCTCGGTGTCTTGTGCATTCCCAACGGCGCTCTTGATCACCTTCTCCAACATCCTCGCACCGCGATGGGGTTGGAACTGAAGGAGCTCCAGCGCTTCGTCCGCAAACTTGCCACGTACCAAGTTTGCCAGAGGTCGGACCTTTCTGGCACTGATGCGTGCGTATCGATGAACGGCTCGAAAAGCCATGATGATTCCCTATTTCAAAACGTCGTTACTTCTTGCCGCCCTTGCCACCGTGACCGCGGAATGTCCGCGTCGGGGCAAACTCCCCGAGTTTGTGACCGACCATGTCTTCGGTCACGAACACTTTGATGTGGGCCTTGCCGTTGTGTACCATAAAGGTCGTTCCAACAAATTCTGGAACGATCGTGCAGCGACGCGCCCAAGTGGTAATAGGCTGGCTATCACCCTTCTCACGGAGCTTCGCAAACTTCGCAAACAACTTGGGGTCTACGAAAGGCCCCTTTTTTGTCGAACGTCCCATACGTCAGAACTCTTCCCTACAAACTATTTAAGTTTCAATTGACCGTAACGAACCGACTTGCGGCGACGAATGATCGCCGTGTTGCTTGGCTTGCGCGGTCGACGTGTCGATCCACCCTTCGCCAACTTGCCCGTCGGGCTCACTGGGTGGCGTCCACCCTTCGTTCGTCCTTCACCACCACCGTGCGGGTGATCGTGCGGGTTCATCGCTGTACCGCGAACGTGAGGCCTCCAGCCCTTCCAACGATTTCGTCCCGCTTTACCGATCCGAATCGCGTCGTGCTCGCTGTTACCAATCTTTCCAATGACCGCTCGGCACTGCCCTGGTACACGGCGAACTTCACCGCTAGGCAATTGCAACTGAGCCCAGCCGGACTCTCGGGCCATCAGAACCGCAGAAGTCCCGGCGGATCGGCACAAGGCCGCGCCACGACCTGGCGTCATCTCCACGCAACAAACTTCCGTCCCCGGTGGAATGTTTCGCATCGGCAAGCAATTCCCGACCGTTGGCGGTGCATCGGCACCGTTGAGCAGAGTCTGGCCTGCTTTCAACCCATCCGGAGCAACCACATACGCCTTCTCACCATCGGCGTAGTGAAGCAACGCGATGCGAGCAGAACGGTTGGGGTCATACTGGATGGAATGGACCTTGGCAGCAACCCCGTCTTTAATGCGACGGAAGTCAATAACCCGGTACATCTGCTTGTGACCACCACCACGATGCCGCGCGGTGATGAAGCCTTGATTGTTTCGTCCGCCGTGTCGCTTCAATCGCTTGAGCAACGACTTCTCAGGCTTAGCACCTGGTGTCAACTCTGCGAAGTCGCTAACAGACGAATTGCGTCGTCCTGGCGATGTTGGTCGGTATACTCGAATTCCCATGGTATCTCAGTCGTCTCCTAGAAGAAGTCGATCTTGTGTTCGTTACTCAACTTGACGATCGCTTTCTTCCAAGCCTTCGTCACACCTGCCTTGGCTCGGTACCGCCGGGTCTTGCCAGCGCGATTTTGCGTCGCAACTGCAACTACCTTGACGTTAAAAAGCTCTTCAATCGCTTCTTTGATTTCGGTCTTGTCCGCCAACGGATTCACTTCGAATGCGTAACGGTTCTGACGGGTCGCTTTGTGCACTCCCTTTTCCGTTACCAGAGGTCGAATGACGATCTGGTGAGCGGTCAAGGTCATACTGGTTTTCGGTGGCTGTTTTGCCATTTTCTCTCTCGCCTAAACGAGTCCGCTTGTCTTGCTGTTAATTCACCCGACTCCCCCGAAGGCTCGTCATGGCGTCATCTGTTTGTCGTCGCTCTAACCAAGTATCCCCGGCCGAAAACTAGGCTGTTGCCCGAGTCTTCAACCAATCCAACGCTTCTCGCGTCACGACCAGCTTGCGAGGACGCAAGACGACCAACGCATTCAAATCCGATACAGGACTGATGGTGCAACCCTGAATGTTCCGGCCGCTCAAGTAAACGTTTCGGTCCAAAGAACCAACCGCCAGCGTCTTGGTTTGGCCTTCTAACCCCAACGCCTTGAAAGCACCCGCCAAAACCTTGGTCTTTGGCGCATCCATCTTCAATTGATCCACAACCACCACGGAGCCTGAGCTGATCTTCGCGGCGATCGCCATTCGCGTCGCTGCTTGAACCGCCTTGCGAGGCAATCGGTAGTAATACGATCGAGGCTGACGAGCATTCGCATGCCCACCACCACGTCGAACCGGAGTCCGCCTTGCACCCGCACGGGCATTACCCGTACCCTTTTGTTTGTACAATTTCTTGGTCGACCCAGCGACTTCGCCGCGGGTCTTCGTCTTGTTGCTGCCCTGACGTTGGTTCGCCAAATACATCACGACGACGTCGTGCAGCAACTGCTTGCTAATCTTCGGAGCAATGGAAGCCGGGTCGATTTCGTATTCGCCGACTTTGTTGCCCGACAGGTCGTATACAGGAAGTGTTGTCATTTCTTATTTGCCTTAATTCCGACAGCTCAGGACTGCGTTCGAATTACTCTGTTCGAGTTGCCCAGTTCAGCCCCACAGCTCTTAACCGAGCATATTGGTCTCACGAACGATCACAAAACCACCCGTCGGGCCAGGAACAGCACCGCGGACCAGAAGAAGGTTGTTTTCGGCATCTACCCGCACAACCTTGAGATTTCGCATCGTGACACGGTCCACACCGTATTGCCCCGCACCCTTGCGACCCTTGCGAACACGGCCAGGATAAGTACCCGCTCCCGTACCCCCTGGATGGCGGTGCACCTTCTTCACACCGTGCGTTGCACGTTGACCAGAATAATTATGCCGCTTCATCCAACCCGAGAAGCCATAACCCTTACTGGTTCCGGTTACGTCGACAGCTTTGACGCCATCCAACACAGAAACCTTGATCTCAGATCCCACTTCCGCAGACGGCGCGCCGCGAAACTCTTTGACAAACCGCTTTGGCTCGCACTCGGGCTTTGCAGCCGGCGCACCACCAGCAGCCTTCAACTTGGTCGATCGCTTGCTCGAAATCGCAGCGACATGACCTCGCACAGAGCGGGAAGCCAAACGTCGTGGCTTGTCAGCGAAACCCAACTGAATCGCTTCGTACCCATCACGATCTACGGTCTTGACTTGCAAGACGTGGCAAGGCCCAGCCTCGATCACCGTCACCGGGACCGCACGGCCATCTTGTTCATAAATTTGCGTCATACCGACCTTGCGGCCGAGAATACCTTTGCTCATCGTCTTTTTCCGTAAATCGTTTGCTTGCCGGGACTCACCAATCCAGTCCGACGACCGGGGACAGCTCAAAACAGTTTGCAGCCGCCCATTTGGTGGTTACCCTTCAAGCTTCCGTTCATTGTGGAATACCTGATGGATACGTTTTCAAAACCGCGAACTATCGCGACGTTGCCTTAATCTTGATGTCTACCCCTGCAGGCAAACTCAGCTTGTTCAGAGCCTCAATGGTCTTGGCGGTTGCCTGCTTGATATCGATCAAACGCTTGTGAGTTCTGATCTCGAACTGCTGACGAGCCTTTTTATCGATATTCGGGCCGGAAAGAACGGTATAACGCTCAATCCTGGTCGGCAACGGAATGGGACCATGCACTTCGGAGTGCGTTCGCTTTGCGGTGTCTACGATTTCCAGAGCACTTTGATCCAACACCGCATGGTCGTAAGCCTCCATTCGGATTCGAATAACTTCATGCGTTCCGGACACTCTACTCACCGTTTTCAGAAAAACACCGAAAATGCTGGCATTGGATTACGAACCAGCGGCCCAAACCCCACGTCGCTCGCGGGAGGGGAAAAGATAGGGAGGGGTGGAAAAGTCGTCAATCGCAAAACGATTTTTTTAGTCGGTCAAGTCCGAACCTTTTTGGACGGAACGGGCGCGATCCTCCTTCTCGGGTTGACGCTGGCCCCAAAATTTCGACACTCCACCGTACCAGATCGCCTAAACCGAACTCCGAGGATGGAATGAACTCCTACCACCTGACTCACCTCAAGCAGCTTGAGGCCGAAAGCGTCCATATTATCCGCGAAGTTGCCGCGGAGTTTAAAAACCCGGTCATGCTGTACTCGGTCGGCAAAGATTCTGCCGTAATGACCCACTTGGCCCTCAAGGCTTTCTATCCGGACAAACCTCCATTTCCCTTTCTCCACGTCGATACGACTTGGAAATTCAAAGAAATGATCGCTTTTCGCGATAGCTACGTGAAGAACGAACTGGGAATCGAACTCCTTGTCCACATCAACGAGGAAGGTCTCCAACTGGGGATTAACCCGTTCGAGAACAGCGAAAAACACACCGAGGTGATGAAAACGGATTCGCTGAAGGCTGCGCTCAACAAATATGGCTTCGACGCCGCCTTCGGAGGCGCCCGCCGGGATGAAGAGAAATCGCGGGCCAAGGAACGGGTCTTTTCCTTCCGAGATAAATTCCACCGCTGGGACCCCAAAAATCAACGCCCCGAACTCTGGAACCTCTACAACGCGAAAGTCAACCCGGGCGAGAGCATCCGGGTCTTCCCACTTTCCAATTGGACCGAACTGGATATCTGGCAGTACATCTACATGGAAAAAATTCCACTCCCTGACCTCTACATGGCCAAACCTCGCAAGGTGGTTAACCGAAACGGGATCTGGATCCACGTCAACGACGAACGGATGCAACTACTACCGGGCGAAGTCGTCGAAGAACGCATGGTCCGGTTCCGCACCCTCGGCTGCTACCCTCTGACCGGCGGGGTCGAATCCGACGCCACGACGCTACCCCAAGTCATCCAGGAAATGCTGCTCACCAAGACCTCGGAGCGGCAAGGTCGCGTGATCGATAAAGATGGCGGCGGAGCCGGCATGGAACTCAAAAAGATTCAAGGGTACTTCTAAACAATATGTCGCACCAAAGTGATTTGATCGCCAAGGATATCCTGGCTTACCTCGAGCAGCACGAACGCAAAGAACTGCTCCGCTTCATCACCTGCGGAAGCGTCGACGACGGAAAAAGCACCCTGATCGGACGCTTGCTCTACGACAGCAAGATGCTCTACGAAGACCAGATTGCCCAACTCGAGACAGAAAGCAAAGTCCACGGAACGACCGGCGGCGGCTTCGATCCCGCGCTCGTGACCGACGGCCTGCGCGCCGAACGCGAGCAAGGTATCACGATCGATGTGGCGTACCGATACTTTTCGACCGCAAAACGAAAGTTCATCATCGCCGATACCCCCGGCCATGAACAATACACGCGAAACATGGCGACCGGGGCCTCGACCGCCGATCTCGCTATTATCTTGATCGACGCGCGACACGGGGTTCTCACTCAAACCAAACGGCACAGCTTCATCGTTTCCCTCCTCGGCATTCGCCACGTCGTAGTGACCATCAACAAAATGGACTTGATGGGATACAGCCAAGAGACATTCGAAAAGATCTGCAGCGACTACCGAGACTTTGCGTCCCGCCTCGATTTGCCCGACTTGCACTTCATTCCTATCGCCGCTCTCCACGGCGAAAACCTCGTCGATCCCAGCCCCAATATGAGCTGGTACCGAGGTAGCACCCTCATGAATTTCCTGGAATCGGTCTATATCGGATCCGATCGCAACCTCGAAGACTTCCGACTCCCAATCCAATTTGTCAATCGCCCCAATCTGGACTTCCGCGGATTCAGCGGGACACTCGCCTCAGGCATCATTCGCAAAGGGGACGAGATCATGGTCCTCCCCTCCAAACGTACGAGCAAGGTGAAACGGATTGTTACATTCGATGGCGACCTCGAAGAAGCCTTCACGCCGCAATCGATCACCGTCGTGCTCGAAGACGAAATCGATTGCTCGCGCGGGGATATGATCGTCCGCCCAGGTAACATCCCGAAGATCTCGAACAGCTTCGATGCCACCATCGTCTGGATGGCCGCCGAGCCGATGGTTCCGGGTAAGACGTATTTGTTCAAGCAAACGTCGCAAACCGTCACCGGACAAATCGACTCCCTCAAATATCGCGTCGACGTCAACACCCTCCACCGCACACCGGCTCCGGATTTGCAACTCAACGAAATCGGACGATGCGCCGTCACGTTGAGCCAGCCGATTTACTTCGATGCGTATCGACGCAACCGCGCAACCGGTTCCTTCATCATCATCGACCGAATCACCAACGCGACAGTCGGCGCTGGCATGATCTCCGATCGAGATTCCGCCAAACAACCGCTGGCCGCTTGGGAAACCTCCGACGAAAATCAGTCCGCCACCACCGGTGAAGTCTCGCAAGTTCGCGATGAGGAACGAGTCGCTCGATTCGGACAAAGACCAGCGACTCTCCTCTTCACAGGCCTTCCCTGCTCCGGAAAAACAACCGTTGCACTCGCCGTCGAACGCTCCCTCTTCGACAACGGTCGCGCTGTCGCTGTACTCGATGGGGAACGCATGCGCCGAGGAGTGAACAAGGACCTTGGGTACTCGATCGAAGAACGGAGTGAAAACCTTCGACGCTCCGCACACATCGCCAAGCTGTTCAATGAACATGGGCTCCTGTGCCTGGCCGCCTTCGTCGCTCCAAGCCAGTCGGTTCGAGACCGTGTCTCCGATGTGGTAGGCAAAGATCGTTTCTTCGTCATCCATTGCACGGCCGACGAAACGGTCCGAGCACAGCGATTCGCATCGCTGAAGTCAGAAGCAGCCCAAACACTGGAACAAGGCGCTGCCTCGGAGTACGAAGTACCCGAAGCTCCTGACTTGGTATTGAACACCAGCCAGCTTTCGCTCCCCGAATGCGTGGAAGCGGTTATCGCACTGCTCCAAGAGAAACAGATCCTCCGCTAAACCTTTTAATAAGCTGCGACCATCAAATACCTAATGCTGCACAAGCTCCAACCGAAAAGAGACTTGGCAGCAACGATGGCTACCGATTAGCCCGAATTGGCAAATCGGCCAGCCCTTCTCACTGCTTCCAAGTCATCGGAAAGTTCCATTGCTTTTTCGGCGCGAGCCATCGACTTTCGGGCATGGTTCAACGGTACCAGCTTCGATTCCACATCGCAGACAGCGACTAGCGCTTCAAGCCCCTTTTGAAGCCTGAGAACCACTTCAACGGCCCCTGCACCGTCTCGCGCAATCATCGTGAATGCGTCGTCGAATAAGTCATTCAGATCCAACGAGGGTACCGCGACTCGATCGAATTCAACACCCATGGCTTGCTCCCGATCCGAAGGCTCGCACCAAAATGCAAGCAGGCGTACCAATGCGCCAATCACAGCAATCGCTGATCCTGAATCGTTGATGGCGGGTGACAAAGCACGGCTAGCGATCTCTGAAAGCACGACCAATCCGAATCGCGGATCTTGGTCGAATACCCGATCTCGACCGACGACGAATGCCCCCATAATTTCACGCTTCAAGTCTGCGAACTGGTCGGGATGAACGCGAACATATGCCAAAGGTCGGCCCGGAGAGGCAAAGGTCCCTGGCAGCGCGGCGACATGGATATGAATTTCATACTTCTCTGCGATGGACTGCAAAGCGGCCATCTTCACTTGCTGGACATATCCGATTCCATCTCCATAAATCGCTTCCGACGCGAGATCAGGCTCGACCCATTTTGCGCCTCCCAACCGTGGGGACTTGCGACGCCTTTTCATGGCTCGCGCTGTCGCCAATTCCACTTTATCGATCGTCGCGCTCAATCTCCCGAGACGAGCAATTCGATCTACCCACCACACAAACGTGAGAATCACGACTCCGAACACGATAAATGTCATCGACACCAGCGCAAAACGCCCGCCCCGATCGTAGTATCCATTCTCAAGCGCAAAAAGAGCGACAATGCTGAACAGGAACGCCCCAATAAATGCCGTCAACGCGTTCTGCGAAACATCGTCGGCGATAATGAGGGGAAACGCGCGAGGCGTCGCAGAACTACCCACGGACGCATATGCAGAAACCATCGACCCAACGGCGAAGATTGCCATCACCAACATGCTCGATGCGATCACTTCTAAAAGAGTTCGCACAGACTCAACAGAAATGTTCGGTGCAACCGAAGTCACCCCCAACGCATCGGCAGACTTGGCGATAAAAATCGCGGCGACCGATACTCCACAGATCGCCGCAGGCTTCACCCAAAGACGCTCTCGAAATCGATGGTACAAGAAGGAAAACCAATCATTCATGCCCTACGAATCTCCCAATCACACGAGGAATCGGACATCTCTCCCATACTCCGAGACGCGGTCACGAAACCGATAAAGCTCTTAAGGCCTCGATCGCTCGATCAAATTCCGAGCCCCGCCCGGTCGCGATGGTCAAGAGCTCGTCGGTGTAAGGGTGTCGAAAATCGAGCCGCACTGCGGTCAATAGCATACGATACACTCCGGTCATTTGGTGCATCATTTGGTTATGACGATGGTCGCCATGCCTGTGGTCACCGATGACTGGATTGGCGACATGATTGAGGTGTCGACGAATCTGATGCCAACGCCCTGTGAGCGGTTTGATCTCCAGCAACGAATAGCGACTCGTGGGGAATCCGTTCGACTCCCATGGTACTTCGAAACGTTGCAGGGACTGAAACTCCGTGTAGGCTTCTTGAACAGGATTCCCCTCTGTACTCCCTGGATCCCACTCCTCCCCGAACTTGTCTTGCAAGGGTCGGTCGACGACAAAGGCATCGTCCGTGAACCCCCGCACAAGGGCTTGGTAGTACTTGGCCATTTGCCGATCGGTGAATCGCTGCACTAGTTTCGCAGCAGCTTCGCTGTGAAGCCCGAAAAGAACGATCCCGGCCGTCGGCCGATCCAATCGGTGGACCGGATACACGAATTGCCCAATCTGATCTCTCAACGCCTGCAGCAGCACGGGTTCGTGCGGCAAAGTCAGCTTGCTGCGGTGAACGATCAATCCAGCAGGCTTGAAGACCGCCAGGAGGTGCTCGTCCTGGTAAAGGACACGCAGAGGACGAGAAAGGGTCTCGCCGATGAAGTCATCCGTTTCTTGCAAGGCGAGCGACACTACCTACTTCTTTTTCTTTTTCTGTGCCTTCTCGGCTTGCGCAACCAGCGCGTCACGGTCGGTGATCTCCAAGTCACGCGCTAAACAAGCGAGTGTCCAAGCCTTTTTCTTGCCGTACGTATTCCAAGCAAAACTCACCTTGCGACGCTTTCCATCCGAATCGGTCCACATCGCGCAGTAGCCAAACGACTCTGCATTCTTCCAACGCGGGTCCACGTTCCGGACCAAGTGAACCCCTACCTTGCCGCTTGTGTTGCGAGACGACTTCAGATTCTTCGAAGTCTGAATCGGTGGGGCGATCGCAACCCACTCCTCATACCGCTTCTTCGCAGCCGCAAGCGCTTTCGCTTTTCCACCGTAGGCGCGATCATTGAAGAACTCCTGCTGCCGCTCTCCGGCACGTGTCAACCGCACCATCCAACCGCGGGTTGTCACTCCTTCGTACTCAATTCGCGTTATCCCTTTGATCGACTTTGCCATGTTGTGCGCTGCTCAAAAAATTAGATAAAACACCTGCGTGCACCCAAGATACTCCAAGCGAATGGCAGTTGCTAGCTATCGACGGAATTGCTGGAAACTTTCTTTTCCAGCCCCGACACCTTGTCGTTCGGCACCCGCCCCCCAAAGAAGGGGGTGAGTTCCCTCTCGGCGGGAATGGATAGAACAAGACGGTGATTCCTGGTATCACTATGGTGCCAAGATCCCCATTAACGACAGGAAATCTAGATGTCAGGCAAACCCTCCCCCTCCCAACCGAATCCGACTCTCCGGTCCGCTCGTTGGTTTGCAAAAGATGACTTGCGAAGCTTCGGACATCGCTCCCGGCTCAAAGGAATGGGCTACGACGATGCGGATTTCATGGGCAAGCCGGTTGTGGCCCTTCTCAATACCTGGAGCGACTTGAACACCTGCCATTCCCATTTCAAGACGCGGGCGGAGGAAATCAAACGTGGCATCCTCCAAGCCGGTGGGTTTCCTGTCGAGGTCCCCGTCGTAAGCTTGGGCGAAATGCTGATGAAGCCCACGACGATGCTCTATCGAAATCTGCTCGCGATGGAAGCCGAGGAAGTCCTGCGATGTCACCCGATCGATTCGGTCGTCCTGATGGGCGGATGCGACAAAACAGTCCCCGCCTTGATCATGGGTGCCATCTCGGCCAACCTGCCCTTTGTGTTCTTTCCGGCGGGCCCCATGCTCAAAGCGCGGTGGAAGGACCAAACGCTGGGAAGCGGCACGGACGCTTGGAAATTTTGGGCGGAACGTTGTGCTGGTAACCTTTGCGATGGCGAATGGAAAGAGATCGAAAACTGCATCGCTCGCTCGGCAGGAACATGCATGACGATGGGTACGGCCTCGACCATGGCATGCATCGCCGAAGCACTGGGCGTCACCTTGCCCAACGCTGGGAGCATCCCAGCCGTTCTCTCGGAACACAGCCGACTGGCCGTCGCAACTGGCCGTCGCGCCGTGGAACTGGCAACCTCCAACCGGAAGCCGCTCGATTTCCTATCACGCGAGAGTTTCGTCAACGCCATGATTACGCAACTCACCTTGAGCGGGTCTACCAACGCCATCGTCCACATGATCGCGATGGCGGGGCGGGCCGGCATCCCAATCACGCTCGACGACTATGATTCCATCTCCAAACGCGTTCCCGTCCTGGCCGATCTACGCCCCAGCGGACGCTATCTCATGGAGGACTTCTACAATGCGGGTGGACTACCCGCCTTGCTCAATCAATTGAGAGACACGTTGCATTTGGATGCTGAGACGATCAACGGTATGACCTTAGGGGAACAAATCGCGCCGGCCCAAGTCATCGACACGGAGGTGATTCGAGACCGCACACGGGCGATTTGGCCTACAGGGGGAACCTATGTTCTGCGCGGGAACTTGGCACCTGATGGGTGCGTGATCAAGACGGTCGCCGCAGACCCCAAATTGCACCGCCACACCGGCCCTGCCTTGGTATTCAAGTCCTACGCGGACATGAAACTACGTATCAACGACCCAGAACTTCCCGTAACCCCCGATACCGTGCTGGTCCTGCAAACCGGCGGTCCTATCGGTGCTCCAGGCTTTCCCGAGTGGGGCATGCTCCCAATTCCGGACAAGATTCTCAAAATGGGGATCCGTGACATGGTCCGCATTTCCGACGCGCGCATGAGCGGTACCAGCTATGGAACCTGCGTGCTGCACGTGGCACCCGAGTCCTACATTGGCGGCCCTTTGGGACTCGTTCAAGACGGCGACCTTATCTCGCTCGATGTGGAAACGCGAACACTGCAACTCCTCGTCGACGAGACAACCCTGGCCAATCGAAAAGCCCAATGGAAGAAACCTGAACCGCGGTGGTCGCGTGGCTACTTGAAGCTCTTCGCGGAACACACCACCCAAGCGAACTTGGGATGCGATTTCGATTTCCTCCACGGGAATACTCCCGATCTAGAGCCGGAAATCTAACTCGACTCTAGGCGGATATCGGAGTGCGTTCATAGGCTCCGTGCTTGCGGAGAATCTGTTGCACTTCCGAGACTCGATCCGTACGGACGGTGACGACGACTCGTCCACTGTCCAATTCCTGCTCGTAATGCTCAGCATCTTCGACCGAGAGTCCGAAACCTGTGAGCGCCCCCACAACCCCTCCGGCGGTCGCACCCGTTGCCGCACTCGCGAGCAACGCCGCGAAAGTTCCCCCCGCAATCACCGGACCGATCGCTGGCAACATTCCCGCTACGACGGCCAAACCCCATAAGGCTCCGGCTCCTAAACCAAGGGCTGCACCGGTGGCAGCACCCATTGCTGCTCCCTCGGTTGAATCGTCTGGCGAGATTCCACCAATGGGACGTGAAGCATCCCCATTGAGTCGTTTGGCGATGACGCCAATCTGATTGTGATCAAGCCCGATAGCAAGGAGTTCATTGACCGCCTCCTGAGCTTCCGCATGCGTGCGAAATGCACCGATTACTGTATTCATCACAGTCTCCCGTTTCGTGAAGAGAATTCGGCTAAAACCGCGATCTGGGAAAGTCCCAATCGCCCGGTCTAGCCAAAGGGAGGGTCGATGCAAGCAGCATGCCAAACGCAAAACACCACCCGCTTTGTCCATTCTGCACCGCAACCGATCCGACGCGCGGCGTCTCATCAGCCAAAGTGGTGCATCGCCATTCACCGAAGGCCGCGAATCCCCTCAGGGAGTTCAACCAACGTCCGAATCTGCTCCGCCGTCAAAGCGCGATCGAACACGGCAAGATCGTCCAAGTGCCCCATATAACTGAGCCCGATCATGATGGCGGATTGCTCGTCCTGCCAAGTAAACGTCTGCACGCGGGAAGACAACTCACCTGCGAGAATCCCATTCAGATAGAGCCTCGATACCCCGGTCGGCTTTCCTGTGTTGAAACCATGGAGAGTGAAGGCCACATGCGTCCAGTCCCCCGAATGAAAAGGAGCATCCGTCACCGTTACCAGAGGGCGTTCTTCAGCTGGAATGCTTTCAAAGGGTCGTCCGCTCGGGTTCCATACTTTCTTGTCCGCATAGACTCCCAAACGAAATGGAATGCGATCGCCTCTCTTCTCAAACTCCACAAACGCAGCCGCATCATCCCACTGCTTCGACGTGATTTGGATGGGATCGCAGAACCCTTCCCGAAGTTCGCGACGCGGATCGGTGCGAAGCCAAAACGAAACCGTGCACTCCCAATTGGATTTGGGCTCGGGAAGATTTTTCGATCCTTGATAGAAAACAATCGGTTGGATCGCTTTCTGAAATCGAATCGCGCCGCCAAACTTGCCTTGATCCGGTTCGTGCGTCACGTTTCCTTCTGGTGGAAGGCCGATGATGGCACTGTCTCGTTTGTCCGAGGCGGCCGCTGTTCTCAGCCTCTTATCCCCTTTTGCAAAGTCGGCGTCGACCTGTTGATCGAAAGAAGCGTGAAAAGTGAGTGCTGAACGAATGCTTGCACCCGAGCCCTCTTGCCCAACGGCGAATGGGTACGGAGCCGCAAAGCCAGTTCCTATCGCGAGCAAGCCACACGCAATACGAAAACCCAGCCGGCGCTTCATGTCTGACTTCCCTTACATCAATTCCGTGATCGGTGTGGCGTCGCTAACCAGGTGAGTCGGTCGACCTGCAGGTGTGTAATAGATCTTACCCGGATCGATTCCAAGTTTGCGATAGACGGTCGAAACGTAGTTCTCGGGTGATAGAACTCGCTCGATCGGCGCATAGCCCTGACGATCCGTTGCACCGATGACTTGACCACCTCGAGCGCCGCCTCCTGCGAACAAGATCGACATGGCGTTGGCCCAGTGATCGCGCCCCGGTTTGGTTTGCCCGGCCAACGTGCTGATCTTCGGTGTGCGACCGAATTCGCCCAACGCGATGACCATGGTGTTTTCCAGCAGACCGCGTTGTTCCAAATCGTTGATCAACGTCGCGACGGTTTGATCCCAAGAAGGCAACCGCTTTTCCAACGCCCCGAACAGATCGGAGTGATGATCCCATCCCCCATCGTAGATCGTCACAAAGGGGACGCCGGCCTCGACAAGCCTCCTGGCGAGCAACGCCCGTTGACCAAAGGCATTCCGACCGTAGGCGTCTCGAATCACATCGGGCTCGGAGTCGATATCAAATGCCTTTTGAGCTTCCGGAGTCTGGACCAGTTCGTATCCCTGTTCGTAGTTGTCGTCGTAGGCAGACACAGGATCAATCGCAGCCCCGACTTCGAAGCGTGGCATGCGATCGACAAGCTTTCGCAAGTCCTTGCGGGCGGCAAATCGGTCTTCCGCAAGACCACCAGGCAGCTCGACATCCCGCACTCGAAAGTTCTTGCTGTTGGGATCGTTCCCGACGATGAACGGTGCGTACTTGGCTCCCAGGAAATTCGGCCCTCCCGATCGGGACATCGAAGGCATCGTGAAGTACGCCGGCAATCCGTGAGGGGCGCTTCGCTCATACGCGGCAACCGAACCAAGACTGGGGTGAAAACTCACGAACGCGCCACAACCGACAGGAATTCGTGGAGGAGCACCAGTCATCATGTAATGGTTGCCGGCTCCATGATTCCCTTGGTTATGGCACACGGATCGAATGATCGCGTATTTGTCCGCCATGGAAGCGAGTTTGGGCATGTGCTCGCAAATCTGAATTCCAGGCACATTGGTCGAGATCGGGCGGAAATCCCCCCGGATCTCTGACGGAGCATCCGGCTTCGGATCAAATGTCTCGAAGTGAGTGGGGCCACCATCCATCCAAATCAAGATGCAATTGCATCGCTTACTCGGAGCCCCTCCTTTGGGAGTGTCCGATGCCGTCGCGTTGCGCAGCGCGAGGAGATCCAAAAAGCTTCCGCCCGCTAACCCCGCCAGTCCCAATTGCAAATAGGTTCGTCGCTTCATGGTCATCATCCTCTTAATCAATAAATAAAAACTCGGGCGAGTTGATCATCGACCAAACAATATCTTCCACCCAGCGTTTAGCCTCGGGCAGATCCTTCCGTATGCCGAGCAGCGTCTCCGTTTCTTGTGCACTCGGCAATCGAGCGTAGAGCTGCAAATAGATCTTTCGAAGGGCGATCTCGGGCGAAGACTCCTTGGCCCACGTCGCGCAGTTCCCTTCGGCTGAAGTCAATCTCTCCTGAATTTGACTCGAGTTCATCAAGTGAAGGGATTGGGACATCGTCGTGTCACCGATCCGTTCACAAGGCGGGTCTTGATTCGGGTCGGGACGGCTAAACGCATCGAGGAAATCCGAATTGATCCGGAATGTCCATAGCTGCACAGCACGCGTTCCGTGAGGCATTCCCGAAAAAGAAGTCGGCACACCCGTAGCATCCGACACCGCATCCGCTAACACCTCGGCTCGCATCCGCCTCCGAATATGTTTCGAAAAATTGCGTTGATCGAATGCGTTGCTTTCATTGGGAATCGACGAAAGTCCATAAATGTGGCTCGAGAAAATGGCCTTCAAAAGCTTTTTGGTATCGAACCCAACCGCTTTGTAGTGCTCGGCGATCGCCCCCAAAAGGGGAGCGTTGCTGGGTGGGTTGGTCGCTCGGAAGTCGTCGACTGGATCGACAATTCCCATCCCCATGACTTCACCCCAGACTCGGTTCGCCGCTGCCCTCGCAAAGTAAGGATTGTCGGGTGACACCAGCCAATCTGCCAAGGAGATCCGAGGGTCTTCGTCCTCCGAAAGCGAAACGGGTTCCTTCAAAAGTGGCTTCGGTGCAAGCACTTGTTGGGTGAGTGGATGGCGGACTTCCCCTTTGGTTTTCACAAAGAAGATTTCTTCCCCGCCCGAAATGGGTGGAGAGAGCCCGACCCCCTTGTGCCCAATCTTGGAAAAGAAGGATGCGAGGCCATAGAAGTCCGATTGACCGTAGACTTCGAAAGGATGCTGGTGGCATTTCGCGCATTCCAATCGAACGCCGATAAAGAGTTGGCTCACCACGCTGGTGATCTCATCGGGCTCGCGCCGGTCTCGAAAGAACGTGGTTGCGCCGTTTTTCCAAGTGCTCCCCTGGGCGGTCAGCAATTCGCGTACAAAACGATCGTGGGACCAATTCTGCCGAAACGCTTCTCGCAACCACAAATCCAAACTGTAGGTGGCTTTGATGCCAACACGATAAGGATTCGGGCGCAGCAAGTCGGCCCACTTGTTGGCCCAGAAGTCGGCATACTCCGGTTGGTCTAATACGCGATCGATCCACCGAAGCTTCTTATCGGCATTCGTGTCGGCGAGAAACTCTTCGACTTCCGCTGGAGTCGGGACCCGTCCGATGGCATCCAGATAAATCCGGCGAAGCCAGGTGGTTTCCGAGGCGGGTTCGCTCGGGAGCATGTCCAAGACTTGGAGCTTTTGATAAACGAGATCGTCGATGAAGTTCTGTCGCGGGAGATTGTCGAAGGCTGCGTCAGGAATCGATTTGGCCTTGAGAACCGCGGTGTTCCAGGTGGTAATCTGCCCCATGAAACGAGCCATGATGGTGGCTTCGCCCACATGTTCGCCCGCCTTCAATTTCCCTTCCTTGATTTGCATGATCCCTGAGTCGCTCGATTGAAACGCGGCAACATGGGTCACATCTTTGACTGTACCGTCCGAGTAAGTCGCTTCGACGTGCAAGTCGATTTCTTGCTTGGGAGATAAGGTCGTGGGATCTGGCTGGATTCGCAACGAAGCGAGGGTAGGATCCTCCGGAGTGGCTCGCTGCATCCCAGTCTGAATCCAACTGACGATCGTCTGGAAATCGGCATCGTTCGGTCGGATCCGGATTCCGCCCCCGTGCGGCTCCCTGCCAGTCGCCTTGGTGAGAAACAGACTTTCCGATGGGACGGCAGCGTGGATCCGACGCCCGCGCGCATTCTTGACGACCGAATCGAAATCCATGTTGGAGTCGAAGCCGAACAAGGAGAGAGCAAATCCGTTTTGACCTCGCGACTTGCCATGGCAAGGTCCCGAGTTACAACCCCGTGCGGTCAAAATCGGCTGGATATCCAGTTCGAATTTCGGAACGTAGCCGGAATTGGGATCGGCTGCGATCGACCGAGAAACCGAGTTGGCCCACGCAACAACCAGGGCAAGCCAAGTCAGTGCGAGGACAAGCATCTTTCGTGCAAAGAACGGGACTGGCATAGGAGGGGTTGTCAGAAAGACAGGGTGGGTGGGAGGGGGAACCTGCGACGGGTTCTCTCTTAGTATACACCGTCCCGCATCTGTGTGCCCAGACTATTCCGAATGGCCAAAAACGAAAGGTCGAACGACAAGCTACGGCTTTTCGCCGTTGTAAACGCCTGTTTCCGAAGGGGGAGGTAGGTGGGCGGAAAGATCGAAGCGGGGACGCGAGTGGCTGTTGACGAAGACCGCTATGTCGATCGCTTCCTGTTCCGTAAGGGTAGCATCGTCTAACGGCATGGCGACCTTCAGCCAAGCTCCCAAGTTTTCCACTTTTGCCAGCCCTGCCCCATCGTTGTAAGAGCGTTCCCCCCAAACCGGTGGGTTGTCGGTGTCCCCTTTTCCATCGGACAAGTGGCAATCAGCGCATCGCTTGGCATAAAGGGATCGTCCCCGTTCAAGACTCCCACTGTTTGGCTTGGCGGCTAGATGCGGTACGGCTCGAGGACCAACCGGCCTTTGAGCATTCATCCGCATCGGTTCCCCTTGGGACAACCAGGTGATGTAAGCCTGGATAGCGATCGAGACTTTGCTGCCCAACGGAGGACGGACTCCATTGCAGCTCCTCATGAAACAGTTGAGGATCCGATCTTCCAAAGTGACTACGGTCTTTTCACGAGGAGCCCATGCGGGGTAGGCTGTGGCCGTTCCCAAAAAGCTGCCCGCAGATGGATGCCTGCCATTTTGCAAATGGCAGCTCGTGCAGTTCAAGTCGTTGCCGAGAAAGGGCTTCGAAAGGGGATGCTCAGTTGTCTTTTCCACAATCGCCTCGCCTAGCCGAACCCATTCCCCCAACTCACCAGGGGGGAACTGAGAGGTGGCGGTCGATTTCTCCTGCGCAAAGGACGGGGCAAAGAGCATGCTCGACGCGACAAGCCCCCACGCTGCAAAACACCGACGGAGCAAAACAGGTATTCGCGTCATTTCCATTCCTTTCAAGCTCCGTTGCGGGCGAAGAAAACCGTCAGCTCTTGCCAAAGGTTTCCAACCATTTGGATTGCAGGGAGGACTGCAACCGATTCTGAAATTCGGCAGGCATTTCGTACGGAACCCCTGCTTTGTACAACGCGATGGTATGACGGATATTGTCGACTACAACTTGGCATGGATTGCAACCTGCCAAGTGCTCTCCGAACTCCTCGCAAATCTCGGTAAGTTCCGCGCCGTCGACGTATTCATTCAATGCTTTGAGTAATTCTTCACACGTCATAGTTTTGTCCCCGCAGATTGGCAACCTAGTGAGTTGGATCTGCGAGAGGGGAAATAGTTACAGGAAATAAAAGATTAATCGTGTTTGTGATCGGGAATCATCACTTGGGTTTCATCCCCAAAGCGACGTGTCAAAATCTCGCGCAGCGCAAGCCGCGCGCGAAGCAAACGTACCTTGACCGTCGATTCGGTTAACCCCAACGCCTCCGCTGTGTCGCGAACGGAAAAGCCTTCGATGTCCCGCATCACAAAAACCGTTCGATACTTGTCGTCCAATTGGCGCAAGGCTGTTTGGATTTCGCGTTGCACTTCTGCATCGGCTGCGATCACGTCCGCCGGGCGGCTCCAAGGAGCGATGTACTCGGGGTGGGGCATATCGGAGTATCCGTCCTCATGAGCGTCGTCGAGCGAAAACGCGGCGTGCCCCTTTCTCCTTCGAATCACTTTCAACGCAAAATTGCTCGCGATTTTCAACGCCCAAGTCGCCAACGATGATTCCTCGCGAAAATCGCGAAGGTGTTCAATCATCGCTACAAACGTTTGCTGCGTGACATCCTCCGCATCCTGCGACTGATGCAGCATTCGGTACGCCAATCCGTAAACGCGAGGTTGTAACGCCGTGATCAGCGACTGGAACGCTTGAAAGTCACCTTGCTTCGCGAGCCGCAAAAGCTCAGTGGCTTCTGGTTTTTCGTCCAATTTATGCTCCCGAGTGGATGGATTCGTAGCAGGACTGTCTACATGTTCCCAAAACGCGTTCCGGTAGGAATCTTCTTTTTGCGGAAAAGATTGTAACCAATTTCGAATGGCTTGCTCTACCCTCTTCGTAGCCAGTCGAAATGGCACGTTCGAACGGAATTCGTTCGGTGTTGTTCGCAACTTACTTTCTTCACAAGGTTCACGATGACGATGAAAACGATTCAAGCTAACGAACTCCATCAATTGATCCAATCGGGTGAGACGATCGATTTGGTCGATGTCCGAACGCCTGTTGAGTTTCGCGAAGTCCATGTGTCGGTCGCTAAGAACATGCCGCTCGACCAGCTTCAAGCAAATGAAGTGACGGCGGGGCGCAAATCCCCTAGCGACAAACCGATTTATGTCATCTGCCGCTCTGGTTCGCGTGGTCAGCAGGCTTGTTCGAAACTTGAGCAAGCGGGATTGAATGTCCTGAATGTCGAAGGGGGCACCAACGCATGTGTTGCAGCCGGGCTGCCAGTGGTCCGTGGCAAGAAAGCAATGTCGTTGGAGCGACAAGTTCGCATCGCCGCTGGATCGCTCGTATTGACCGGTGTACTGCTCAGCATCTTCGTCCACCCCTATTGGATCGGCCTTTCCGGGTTTGTTGGTGCGGGATTGATCTTCGCCGGTGTCACCGATAGCTGCGCTATGGGCATGTTGATCGCCAAGATGCCATGGAACCGTGTTGCTGCTAGCAACTCGAGCTCGTCCGCCAGCTGTTCGGTCAGCGCGCCTGCTCACCGATAACGATGCTCACCGATAACGATGCTCCACAGCGATGCTCCATAGTGATGACTTGTATTGCCATCGTTTCGCTGTGGATGCTTGAACGACTTACACGTACATACAGAGACTGATCTGAGATTTACCATGTTGCTCAAATATTTCTACGACAAGTCGCTTGCTCATGCCTCGTACATGATTGGATGCCAGCGATCGGGGGAAGCGATCGTGATCGATCCCGGACGCAATATCGCTCCTTACCTCGAAGCCGCTGAAGCGGAAGGACTGAAAATTACAGGCGCTGCCGAGACGCACATCCATGCCGACTTCGTCTCAGGTTCGCGAGAGCTTGCAGAACGCGTCGGTGCAACGCTTTATTTGTCCGACGAGGGGCCAGACGAGTGGAAGTACTTGTTTACCGACAAACAGACGACGACTCTTCTCCACGATGGCGACGCGTTCTATGTGGGAAAGGTCAAACTCGAGGTCTTGCATACCCCCGGCCATACGCCCGAGAGTATTTCGTTTGTGTTGACCGATGAAGGTGGCGGTGCCAATGTTCCCATGGGGATCTTCACGGGCGATTTCGTCTTCGTGGGGTCGATCGGTCGCCCTGACCTCCTTGAATCCGCAGCGGGAGTGATAGGAAGCGCTGATGTGGGAGCGCGTCAACTCTATCGTTCGATCGAAAAGTTTCGATCGCTCCCAGATCACTTGCAAGTCTGGCCTGCTCACGGCGCCGGGAGCGCCTGCGGGAAGGGACTCGGTGCGATCCCCTCTTCGACAGTGGGATACGAAAAGCTGTTCAATCCCGCATTGCAGTTCCACGAGGAGGAATCGTTCGTCGAATACATCCTTAAAGACCAACCCGAAACGCCCTTCTACTTCGCCAACATGAAGCATGTGAACAAGGCAGGGCCCGAACTGATCGCGCATCTTCCTGAAGTCAAGAAACTCTCGCCCCAAGAAGTCGCTGAGCTTGCACCGGTTTATGTTGTGTTCGATGTCAGACCACCGAAGGAGTTCGCAGCGGCTCATGTGCCTGGCACGATCAATTTGCCCGAGGAAACCATGGTGCAGTGGGCAGGTTTTCTAGCAGATCACCGAAACCCGGCATACCTGATCGCTTCACCCGATCGCTTGCAAGCGATCTTGGTCGGAATGCGTTCGATCGGGATCGATTCCGTGCGTGGCTTTGCAGATCTCAGCGAAGTATCGAAATCGAATCAAATGACAGAGAGCTACGCCTCCGCATCCCCGAAGGATCTCTCCGATCGAATTCGATCCGGAGAAGTCCGAGTGCTGGATGTTCGTGCAGAAACGGAGTTTCGAGAGGGGCATATCGACGGAGCGGAACACCGGTTCTTGGGTCGACTTCTCAAAGAGCTCAAAACCATCGATCGATCGAAGCCCTTGGTCGCGCAATGCTTGGGCGGCGGGCGCTCTGCCATCGCTACTAGCATCTTGCAAAGAGAGGGATTCCAAGTGACCAACATGGAAGGTGGTTACCGAGCTTGGGTCGCATCCGGACTGCCGACGACCGCCGCATAGTGCATGACTACTCGCCCCTTCGACCTAGGAATTGAAAGAAATGATGATCGTCATCACGCTCTTAGCTGGAGCCTTGGTCGGCTTCTCCTTGGGGCTGACCGGAGGTGGAGGGGCGATCTTCGCAGTCCCGCTCTTGGTGTACCTCATCGGTCTACCAGCGCGAGAATCTGTCGGCGTCTCGCTTCTTACCGTGGGTACAACCTCGCTCGTCGGCTTCCTCTACCGAGCAAGGAAAGGGCAAGTTGAAATGCTAACCGGCGTTGTGTTCGCAATCGCCGGAATGATCGGTGCACCGATTGGTTCAAGAATAGCCGATGCCATCCCCGAAAACATCTTGATCGTTTTCTTTTCCATTTTGATGATAACGATTGCTGGTCGCATGGCATGGAAGGCAAACGGAACGTCTACCCATCTGCCTATTCTGCCGCACCGCGATGATGATGAGGGACCAAGGTGTAAACGCGATCCGGAGGGAAAGCTGCGAATGACATCTCCCTGCGCCATTCTCCTGGCGACGGTGGGATTGAGTGCAGGAGTGCTAACTGGCATGTTCGGAGTCGGAGGAGGCTTTATCATCGTTCCCGCGCTGGTGACCTTTGCGGGATTGGGTATGCAAAGGGCGATTGGGACCTCGCTTCTCGTGATCACCTTGGTCAGCTTATCAGGAGTGGTTTCGCAAGTAGCCGCGGGGCGTCATCTCTCCGTCGAAATCGCTTCGCTCTTTACCGTGGGAAGCGTTCTCGGATTGTTTGCAGGAACGGCATTGGCGACTCGCCTGGCTGGTCCCATTCTGCAGCGGATCTTCGCGGTAGCGATCCTGGCCGTAGCCTGCTGGGTGCTCTACCAAGCCCTCATCTGATGCGCTTTCTCTATTCGTAGGATGCTCCGAGGATTGGATTAGTCCGATCCGTTCGAAGCTCAACTCGAGACGCTGATGAGAACGCCGGCGCAGCGTCCGGCGGGGGTATGGGATAGCTTCACAAAGGAATTGGCCACGCGCGACTTGGGCGTCCCGCAGATGACGTCGATGGGGCAATTCGAATCGGTGCTGGAATGATTGGTGGTCGGAGGGATGATTCCCACTCGCATTCCCTTTAACGACGAGATGCACTCGAGAAGCCCGGAGGCGCTAATCGAATCGCCGAACGCACCTTTGTAGGAAACCGCCGGCACTCCGGGGAGTTGCGATGCGATACCTCGAGCCTCCGCCGCATCTCCGAATCGGGTTCCGTTGGCCGACGCGTTGATGTGATCGATCTGCTCGGGACTTGCTCCGGAACTTTGGAGCAAGGCTTGAAGAACGGTGGTCGTAGCGCGTTCGACTCCCCCCCATCGGCCAGTGGAAGAGGGGCTAAACCGGCTAACCCCAGCTCTCACCGTGGCCAAGATGGGAGCATGGCGTGCAACTGCATGTCGACGTCGTTCGAGGACGATGCACGAACTGGCTTCGCCCGGGACGGTTCCGTCGCGAAGGGAATCAAAGGGTTTGCAAGCGGCTGCACCGTCTAGGTGACGGCGAGAAAAGTCCTCTTCGTGGCGCTGCAGGAGACGAGAGGGATTGACGCGCGAGGCCGTCGAGCCAACGAGCATCACATCCGCTTTGTCTCGAGCAATCACGTTGATGGCTTCCAACATCGCACCCAAACTGCTGGTCCCCTCGGTGGTCACCGTGTTGTTTGGCCCCCGAGCGTCGAGCGCAATGCCGACGTGGCAGGCCGCCATGTTCGGAAGAGATTTGAGCATCCAGAGGGGGTACATGTTCTCCATCGCTTCGACCGACCATCGATCGTGAGGCATGACGCCGTCGAGAGCGCAGCGCCGGACGATATCCTCGACGTCTTGAAGATCACTCAAGATGATCTCACCGGAGAAAACAGTGCCAATGCGATCGGGTTCGACGACCCCAGAAGAGATGCCTGCAGCTTGGCAAGCTTGCATGGCAGAGCCGAAAGCAAGCTGGATCTCGCGACACATCACCTTGATGGCTTTGCGAGGTTGCACGTGCAGCTTGGGATCGAATCCCTCGATCGTGGCCCCCAACCAAAACGAGCCATCGACTCCCCCAGCCGGTTCGATCACGCGAACTGCCGAGGTGCCTTGAGCAAGCTTCTCAAAGTGCTCGGTTACATCATGCCCCAGAGGGGAAAAGGCTCCCATTCCGGTGATAACAATATCATCGCCCGACTCGGCATCGTCTTGATAAACCAGACTCGACACAATAACTCCTAGATCTGGTAATTGAGCTCGGGCAAAATGTCCTCCGTGGTGCTGCGAATCCGAAGCTTGGGTTTTTCCAAAACCACTGTGGAATGAGGAGCAACACTGCTCGTGACCCAGACGCTTGATCCAATGACGCTATCGTGGCCGACGGTTGTCCGACCACCGAGAATGGTTGCGTTGGCGTATATCACGACTCGATCTTCAATCGTGGGGTGGCGTTTCGCACCTCGCACGAGCTGACCGTCTGCATCGGTGACAAAACTCAACGCCCCTAACGTCACTCCTTGGTAGATCTTGACTCGATCTCCGATTTCACACGTTTCCCCAATGACAACGCCCGTGCCGTGATCGATGAAGAAATACTCGCCGATCTTAGCACCGGGATGGATGTCGATCCCCGTCTGCTTGTGAGCCCATTCGGTCATCATTCGCGGGATAAAGGGGACACCGAAATGGACCAACTCGTGTGCGATCCGGTAAATGGTGACCGCCTCCAAACCGGGGAAGCAGAAGATGATTTCGTCTCGGTTGGTGACGCTCGGATCCCCTTCGTACGCCGCTTCCACATCCTTGGCCAGCATGGCTCGAAGAGCCGGAATGCGTTCCAGCAGCGCAATGGCGATGAGCTGTCCGCGGGCTTCGTAGTCCTCTTTTGAATCGCAGGGGTTCGCCAGCTTCGATTTGCTCTCGACGCGATCGGCATGGAGCAGGGCTCGAGCGATCTGCGTGGTGAGCCGATCGTGCAACTTGTCGATTAGATCTCCCACGTGGTAACTGACGTTTCCAGCATGAAGACCCTCTCGACGGCGAAAGCCCGGGTAAAGAATGTCTTTAAGGTCCTCGAGAATCTCCAAAATAACGTCGTACTTGGGGAGAGGACAATGTCCCAAATGGTTGATGCGGTCGTGGGGCGTGTAGGTCCGGACAATCGCATCGGTCAGACGCGGCAATTGTTCTTTCAATCGAAAATCGGACGCCATGATGGGAATCGCTAAGGTTGGGAAACGAGAGCGTGGCGGGACTCGACTCGCTCGCCGGGCTCTGTTCATGTTCGGCACCGCGAAACATGCGAAGTCAGTGTTTCCGTCAGAAGCCGAAGCGGTTGCCCATATTACCTAGCCATCCTCTTTTAAGCAAACAGACTCTAGCGGTAGGGGACAAGCCTCGATGGGATCCGAATCGCCAGATGAATCAGTTTGAATAAAGAAAACGAGGCGTTTCGAAGCAACTGTCCGAGGATGCGGGAAGGCTGCGAACGCGCCTTTTGAATATCTTCGACGCCATGGGGCCAGTCTTTGACGCGGTTGATCAAATCCTCGCGCCAGTCCTTGTCGTGTGGGAACAAACGGATCCGTTTGAGCCACTCAGGCGGAATACCACGCTTTCCAAGGGTCGTGCCACTCAGCGCTCCGACCAAGGCCGCGGCAGCCGAGCACTCCCCTCCTAAAAGGACCGTTCGCTCGACGGCGAACCGAAATCGGTTGGGATGTCGCAACCAAGCGTAAATCGCGATCAAGGCTATCGCGCGCAAATCGCTCGGAATTCCGTCGCCCCAACCCATCGACTTGGCGGCGCGACCGACACTTAACCCTTGTTTCCAACACCCTCGCAGCTTCTCAAGCCCCTTGCGTAACTCGTCGTCTTCGGTCGTCCCCTCCAGCTTGGTGAACGCGTCGATCGGCGAAAGCGGGGTCTCGCTCGGGTCCATCATCTGTGCGAGCTGCGTAGCGTGTGCGATGAGCAAACAAGATCCGTCGGCCCTGCTATCGCGCGTGGAGATGCGAGCGCTTTGCTCGATCCAGGGAAGGGCATGCTGAGAACCTTGAATCAACAGGCTGATGGAAACACTGCGAATCAATGGGTCGCTCGCCAACCCCCTCGGCATGACAATCCTCTCGGTCGAAGCAAGGGCGGGACGAAGCGTCCTGCCTAGGGCTCGGATAGGGAAAGAAATGCGATACCAACTCAGTCGACGCTGCAGCTTGCGACCAAAAGCTCGGTAGTCGGCGCGGGATTCCAACATCGCTTGAATGGCCATCAACAGGCCGTGCGTCCGTTCCGCTGGTACGCCCACTCCGGGCTGAAACTGAAAGCGAATCGGCGTGGCCCCGAAAATCTTGAGAGCGCGGCGACGTGGCATGCGGTCGCGCGGGATCGCCAGTGCCTCGCCGATCGCACACCCCAGAATCATCCCCTCGACGGACTTCTCCCGACGACTCGAACTAGCGACCCACCGCCAGGAAACGGAAGTCTCCTGGGGCGACGAAGGGGCTTGTGAAATGGATGGTTCGGTAGGGCGCACTTGCAAAATTCAATCCTGGCTAACCTTAAGGAAGCTTGTCCCAAACGGTCGATCGACTCAAAGCTAGAACACAGTGAGTCGGGAGGAAAGCCTCGGTGGAACTTCCTCGATTAGTTCGACAATGTTTCTCGGACGATCCGTTACAATTAAAATAACCGACTGGGTCGAGCCCGTTCCCTACCCAGAATATCTTTCTTCTCCAATCAAGGGCAATCCGATGGCGAACTCCAGACGTCTTTTCCTTCGAGCAGCATCCGGTAGCGGATTGCTGGGAATCCTTTCTGCACGAAACGGTTGGGGACACGATCGCGTTTCGACACCTAGCCAAACGAAAGGTCCTTTCTACCCGATCCCCGAAATTGAAAAACAACCCTTTTTCGACTTCGACCTCACACGCCGGGATGACAAGTCCCCGATCGCCGACGGCGAGATCATCGCCATCGGCGGTAAAGTCGTCAGCCACTCCGAACGCCCTCTTTCGAAAACCATCGTCGAGGTTTGGCAAGCCTGCAAGACGGGACGCTACAACCACCCACAGGACAGCAACGATCGACCGATGGACCCTAACTTCCAGTACTGGGGAAGATTGGTGACAGGGGACGATGGGGCTTTCCGCTTCAAAACCATTCTACCTGGCAAATATCCAGGCAGAACCCCGCACATCCACTTCCGAGTCGTTTCTCCGGATCGCCCCGAACTGATCACCCAACTCTATTTCGGTCAATTCGAGGAGTGGAATCGCAAAGACGGAATCTACATGTCGCTCAACGTGGCACAACGGGATGCCGTCACCGCTCACCTCGAGAAAAAGCCGATCGACCCAACCAAAAAAGAGGGGGAGCAATTGCTTACCGGAGACTTCACCATTGTTCTCGGGCCTCTGAGCGATTCGAAATCAACCCAACCAATGTAGTGATTTCGCTCTCCGCGGAATCCACATCGGATCATCTAGAAACAAGAGAGCGTGCCGCACCGGCACGCTCTCTTGTTTTTTGAAGCGACCATCGAAATAGAGCTTAGCTCTGATACTCTTGATCGGTCACGATTCCAGGCTGCGGGACGGGATAAAGTCCGTTGGCGAGAGGCTGCAAAGGGGCCGGGCTATCGAATGTCAGATTCTCAATCCCCGGTGCAAACTCGTGCTTGCAGTTGAGCATGTCGTCATACGTGATCTCTTGCCCGGTATGGGCTGCCATGCGTCCCATACTGGTGACCACCGACGCTTGAACACCCCGCTCTACTTCGTTGTAAGGCTCGTTGTCGCGAATGGCGGCGATCAAGTGATCCCATTCCAATTGATAAGGACTCTTCTCGGGCTGAGGGAATTCCCACACCAATTCACTTCGCTTTCCAATGTTTTGCCCGCTGTAAATGCGGCATTTGGCAGGGGTATGCGCTGCGGTGGAAATGACCGCCGAGCCTTTGGTCCCATGGGCATAGCTGGCAAACTCGTTCTTGCATCCAGGAATGGTCCGGCCATTGAGCAGGAGTTTAGTTCCGTCAGCGAATGTGTACTCAACCGAGTAGCTGTCGAAGTTTTGGTCGACGTCGTCGTTGCGATAATGACGCCCCCCCGACGCGACTGCTTTCACAGGCCAAGCATCCTTCATCCAGCAGCACTCATCGATGTTGTGGATCAAGAAATCGCTGTAGGCTCCACCGCTGGCCCAAAGAAAACCGTGAAAGCGATTGATTTGGTAGAGCAACTCGCTCATCCCCTCCGGCTTCTTCGTCGTCGCAGCCGAACCTGTCGGACCTGCCATGCGATACGCCCGCAACATGAGAATGTCACCGATCTGCCCGTCCTTGATGCGCCTATAGAGCTCGCGACGCGCGTCGCAGTGACGGCACATCAGACCGATCCCCACCTTGAGATTCTTCTCGATGGACTTCTTGGCCAACTCCAACATCTTCACACTGGATGGTCCGTCGACGGTCACGGGCTTCTCCATGAAGACATTGACTCCCTTCGAAATCGCATACTCAAACTGGACCCAGCGAAAAGCCGGCGGAGTTGCCATGATGGCGATGTCGCCTGGTCGAAGACAATCGATGGCTTTCTTGTAACCGTCGAAATCGATGAACTTCTTATCGTCCGGCACCTTCACCTTGTCCTGAAATTGCTTGCTCAAGCTCTCATGACATTGCTTCAATTTGTAATCGAATACATCCGCCATCGCGACCAATTCGATCGGTCCGTTGTCGACCGACAACGCATTGGCTGCGGCGCCCGATCCTCGGCCACCACAGCCAATCAACGCGACGCGAATGGTGTTGTCCTCACCCGCATGCACGCTTCGAGCTAAACTCGAAGCGGCCAAGCTCGTGGTCGCGGCCACTGCCGTGGACGTTTTCATGAATGTTCTGCGAGTCGAATTGGGAGAATCTGGGGAGAGGGTCATCGGTGCACCGTATTGTTAAAAAGTGAGGTAGGAATTTGAGGCAGTACGAGGGCTAAACGGAGTTTCGACAGGGTTTCGCCAAGGGAAAGAAATGAGCAGACCTCTACCGCTCAAGCGGCACAGGTCTTTCTTTTTGAATCGGTTCGGAATACTCCCAGAACTTTTCCTTTTCTTCAGCTGTGGGCTCCTCCAGAGGACGGACGACTCGGAATCCGACATGCAGTGCGTCGGTGAGATACCAAATGCTCACGGGAACCTGGGGGTCTTGCGCGATCCAGTCCTCGGTCGATCCCTCCTTGGCGGCGCTGCGGCAGTCGACAGGCGTCTTGTCCCATCCCCCGCCCCGGACAACGCGGGGATACAAAACCATCGGGACCAACAATGGATTCTTGTTGCGGAGCTTATCAAGCAAAAAGCCATCGGGCTGGTGCTCGTCCAACACCCACTCCGCGACATTGCCATGCATATCGTGCAACCCCCAAGGATTGGGTTTCTTCCGCCCGACTTTCTGATACTTTTCTTCCGAGTTGTCTTCGAACCATGCGTATTCCTCGAGCAACGCGGGATCGTCGCCAAACGAATAAGCCGTGGTGGTTCCCGCGCGACACGCGTACTCCCACTCCGCTTCGGTCGGGAGACGGTAATAACGACCTGTCTTTGCCGTAAGCCATTTGCAAAAGGTTCTCGCCGCATGCTGGGTCATGCAAATCGCTGGATATCCTTTAAGCCCCATACCAAACGACATATCGCAATAGGGCTTGGTGGGCTGGCTCTTCTGATAGGTATCCGCTAGCTTGTCGCGAGTCGTTTCTTGAAGTTGATTGACTTCACGGGCGAAAACGTCCAAGTCCGACATCCAGACGTCATAAACGTCCCAGGTGATTTCGTATTTGCCCATCCAAAACGGAGAGATCTCGACCTCGTGTACCGGTCCCTCGTCCGCGCGGCGACCAGGTTCCGTTTCCGGGCTCCCCATTTGGAATTTGCCCCCAGGAATGGGAAGCAACTCGAACGTAGCATTGGTGTGCTCAATCCGTTCCTTGTAAGGCTTCATGCTCGCAGCATCGGTTGCTTCCGCATCCTTCACCGGCAAAACCTTGCCCGTTTCGTCTGCGAACGCAGCGGCCGCCGACAAGACACCCAACGCCCCAGCCCAGAATAACTTGTTCATTCCTTCAACTCATCGATAGTGAAAACGTTGCACCGAAGCAGACAAACCCACTTCGGTGCAACGCTGTGTCAAGAAAGACTACTTCAAGGGGAGGATTTCTACGTTCTTGAACTGAACTTCATCCGAGTGCCCCGCAAAACCAACGTGACCACTTGTGCGGTCTTTGCCGGGATGGGGGGTGTTGGCCATGAACTCGGAGACTTGGCTCAAATCGCTGTCTAAGATCGTCGTGCCATTCAGCTCGACCGTCACCTTGGAACCTGAAACGCGAACGGTTTGGTGGTTCCATTGCCCGGTCGGTCGCAAGTAACCGCGTTTCGCCGCGACCATCCCGTACGCACTCCCGTGGGCTTGGCGAGGGTCAATCGACTTGTAGTTGGCGTGGCCATCGTCGAGCACTTGCAACTCGCACATACCGATGTACGCGCCATCCGCATTGTTCTTATACTTCTCAGCCCGCTCTTCCTTGGTCGGATATCGCATGGCCAAACCGTTGTTGCCGGCCGGTGGCAATTTGAAATCGACTCGGAAGACATAATCGCTATAGACCTTCGAGGTGTGGAGCACGCCACCTTTGCCCTTCAAGCATTGGATCGCACCATCGACCACGGTGTAATTGTCGGTCGCACCTGCCCAACCGGCGAGATCTTTGCCGTTGAACAAGCTCTCGAACTTGGCATTCTCCATCGCAGCCACTTCGTCCTGAGCCAAAAGCTTGTTCGCCGTTTCCGCGTCGTGCGTTGCGAGCTTCAGATTGCGGAAGCGAATCTCCGCTCCGTGGGTTTGAAGCTGAATCGGCCCCGATTTGGGCAAAGGCTCTCCCTTGGCAAAGTAGTTGTGGAGCCGGGCATGCTGGACAACTGTCTGATCGTTCAACCACACCGTGCACCGTTCACCGATGAGACGGATCTTCATCTTGTTCCATTGGCCAGCAGGCTTGTCTGCCCGAACCACGGGATCTTTCCCCGGCCATCCCGCAGGGTTGTTCCACAATCCGCCGCTCCCTTTTTCAGCACCATGCACCTTGCTGGCTTCCGAGGTCGGATCCCAGATCTGAACTTGAGGAATCCCCCTCAAATAGATCCCGGAATCGCAGTTGGCGACGATCTTGTACTCGAATTCGAAATCGAAGTCCGCGTAGTCGTCGTTGGTCGTGAGATAAGCCCCTTTCCCGTCATTGACGATCTCGTCCCCTTCGATCTTCCAGTGGGTATCGATCTCCGCGTTCCACTTGAGCTTCTCCGCATCGGACTTGGCCACGTAAGCCTTCGGATCGATGGTCGTTCGGCCATGCCAATTGCTGAAGTCCTTTCCGTTGAAGAGCTGAACATCCTCAGCCCAAGCCATAGAAGGGGAAAACATCGCAGCGCCGACGATCAGCGCACCCATCTTTAGGGCCATTCGATTTCTAAATCGTCTCATCATCACTCGTGGGTAGGGGTTGGGGAGGGGTGAGAAAGGGAATAAACGGTCGGCGTACTGGACGACAAACTCGTTTCGCTCGAACAACTCGAGCCGGAGGCGGGGTCGCATCCGCACGAATCGGGATCGACCCAATCGGACGGACGGAAGTTTTTGGAGTACACTCCATAATCATGAAAGGCGAACCATTTTGCCAGTCGATAAGCCCAGGATCGTTCAGGAATTTCCATTCCCGGAACGTATTGGCTCCGCCTCGGTGTGATTTTAGCAATTTCCTCAAGCGCTGTTTGCCTTTGTGTGGTGTCTTTTGCGCCATGTTTTTTCACCAGCGACAAAAGCAAATCGGGGCGTTCCAAAACCACACAACCTCGCGTGTTCTGAGCCACTGTCTCCCGGAAATCCCTCAAAAACTCGCTCTTTTGAAATACCTCTCGCAGGGGCCTCTCATCATGGATCGACTCGGTCGCTAACTGAATGATAGGGCATGGCTCGATCGAGCCGCTCGGTCCGATGTGGTGCGTAAACCCTGTCACCGCCGGGCAAAGAGCTCGCCCCTCCCCATCGTGATAAGCATCGATGACGATGATCGGCTTGCGAACACGGGTCGATACCACAAACTCCCGAACTCGACGAAGACCTTCTGTGTCGAGCGCTAATTCGGGAGAGCTTTCAGGCCCCACCACACGATAGACGTGAAACCAACAGTACATCACGCCCATTTCAATCAATCGATCAACCCATCGATCGTTTAATAAATCATCGATGTTGGTCTTGCAAACACTGGTGCACACACCTGTCATGACTTTGTTGTTCAAGCAATTCTGGAGGCCCTCCATCGTCTTGCTATAGACGCCGGCCCTGCCTCGGCGCTGATCGCTGACAATCTCCGAACCCTCTACAGAAATCAATGGCGTGACATTCCCCAATTGCCGAAGCCGCTTGGCCACCTCATCCGTAATGAAATGACCATTCGTGAAGACTTGGAAATACGCGTCGGGATGGGCCGCGAAAATATCAAGCAGTTCTTTGTGGAGAAAAGGCTCCCCCCCAAGGATCCCGAAGAACGCATTCCCCATGGCCTTGGCTTCGTTCAAAGTCCGATTCATGGCATCCAATTCGATCTTCGTCTGCTTGCCAGCAACGTCGACCCAACAACCCTGGCAACGAAGATTGCACGTGTTGATGATGGATAGATACAGGAAAGGGGGAAAAAACTCGCCCCGTTTCAATCGCCGCTTGTGCTTCACCACACTCCACAAACCTCGCCATCCAGCAAGATACGCAAGCTTCCAAAGGAGTCGCTTGTCCGTTTCAAGCAGCATTCTCTTGGCAAGTCGAAGATACATGGGTCAGCCAAAGCAAGGGAAATCGAACAGGGCACGCAGCCAAAAAGCCGCGACCAGCCCCGATAGTTTAACAGGAATCCCTCCCGCTGAAAAACAAGTTTGCTCGCCCAGACCGCTTCTCGACCGGTGACATCGGACTACCATGTTGGGGTGGGACCATTCCCGCCATCTCCTCTCGCTTGACTTCGGCCCCCCCGCCGATCCTCCGTGTTCTGCTTTCTTGAATAGGTTTCTCCATGGCTCGCTTCGGCACGCATTTATCCCGCTGGGGACTCTTCGCGCTCCTGCTTCCCCTCACCACCCTCCTCGCACTTCCCCAAGCAACGGCTCAAGTAGCCGTTCAAGAAAAAGAAACGAAAGAGGAATCGCGATCCACTTCGGACTCCTCCGACTCCACCGACTCCTCCGAGAAATCTAAGGAAAAGAAGGACTCCACCGAGAAGACGATCGTCACCGATGGGCAAGTCGAGATCGATGGCAAAATGGTTCCTTATCAGGCGATCACCGGCAAACTTGTCCTGAAAGAAGACGGCAAAAAGAACAAGGCGGAAATGTTCTTTATCGCCTACACTCGCACCGATATCCCCCACAAGGAGAAACGACCCGTCACCTTCTGCTTCAACGGAGGACCCGGGAGCAGCAGCGTGTGGCTTCACCTAGGAATGCTCGGGCCCAAACGAATCGACTTCCCCGATGACGCGACCCCGATTCGTCCTCCGTATGGACTGGTACCGAACACGTACAGCCTTCTCGATACGACGGACTTGGTATTCATCGATCCGGTAAGCACCGGCTACTCGCGTCCCGCCGAAGGTGAATCCAAAGAGCAATTCCATGGTTACGAAGAAGATCTGCGAAGCGTCGGTCAATTCATCTACGACTGGACCTCGAAATACGAGCGCTGGCTCAGTCCCAAATACCTGCTGGGCGAAAGCTACGGAGGTATTCGAGCTGCGGGGTTGGCCGGCTATCTGCAAGACCGCTACTACATGGAGCTCAACGGTATCGTGATCGTGTCGGGGGTGATCAATTTCCAGACGCTCCGATTTGGCGGCAGCAACGATCTCCCCTACATCGCTTTTCTACCGACCTATGCGGCTACCGCTTGGTACCACAAACGCCTCGCACCGGAATTGCAATCGCAACCGATCGCAGACGTCGTCGCGCAAGCCGAGAAGTTCGCATCAGGCCCCTACGCGACCGCACTCCTAAATGGCACCAAATTAAGCGAGGAAGAAATCGATTCGATCGCCCAACAAACATCTCGATTGACAGGGCTTTCACCAAAGTTCATCCAGCGATCCAATCTTCGAATCGACATGGACCGATTTGCAAAGGAACTGCTTCGCGAGGATGGACGAACCATCGGGAGATTCGATAGTCGGTACAAAGGGATCGATCGCGATAACGCAGGGGAATCCTACGAGTACGATGCGAGCGGTGCCGCAATCTTCGGTCCGTTCACCGCGACCTTTAACGACTACGTTCGCACGGAATTACGCTACACCGAAGACCGCGTCTACGAAATCTTGACCGGGAACGTCCAACCCTGGAGCTATCGCCGTTTTGAAGGCCGATACGTGGATGGGACCGACACGCTTCGGAAGGCCATGACCTCCAACCCTTATTTGAAACTCTTCTTGGCCTGCGGCTACACAGACCTCGCAACGCCCCATTTCGCCATGATGAACACCGTCGATCACTTGATGCTCGACAAATCCCTTCGCCCCAATATCTCAGCCAAGTTCTACGAAGGAGGACACATGATGTATATTTACGAACCCTCTCTGCAAAAACTTCGTCGCGATCTACTCGAGTTCTATCAAGGCAATCAGCCTGTCAAGTAGTGCTCTTTGTATTGGAACTTTACTCGCAAGGGTTGAAAGGATGCTGTGCTCGATGCTTCATCTTCGAATGAAATGGATGGCTGTTTGTATCGCGATCGCTTGGGTGCATCCTGGCGCAACGAGCTACGCTCAGCTCGCATCGAAACTTGACCCGCTCATTCGCGATCACCAAGGAGAGGTTGCCGTCGCGATCAAAAATCTCGATACCGGCGAACTCTACCAACACAACGAAGCGATGGTCATGCCCACGGCGAGCTTGATCAAGTTTCCGGTGCTGGTGGAACTCTATCGCCAAGTCGATGCAGGAAAATTGCGATTGGATAGCTTGGTCACCTTGCGGGATTCCGATAAGGTCCCCGGTTCCGGCATCCTGACCGATCATTTTCAATCGGGCTCTCAAATCCCGCTCGAATCGATCGCTCGCCTTATGATCCGCTATTCCGACAACACAGCGACCAACTTGGTCCTCGATCAGATCGGCATGGAGAGCACATCGAAGACCATGCAAAGCTTGGGGTTCCCCGAAACCCAGCTTCATTCCAAAGTCTTTCGTCGCGACACTTCCGTTGCACCGGAGCGAAGCCAGAAATACGGTCTCGGCAGCACAACCGCCGCCGAAATGCTTGGACTGCTAGAGCTGCTTCATGCAAAAAAACTGATCTCCGAAAAAGCGTCTGAACAAATGCTCGCCCATCTCGCCAGCTGCGAGGATGGTTCGAAACTGGTTCGCAATTTGCCGAAGGCCGTGAAGGCTTTTCACAAGACCGGCTCGGTCAACGACGTTCGGACCGATGCAGGATTGTTTCGAACACCCCATGGCACACTCGCCATGGTTGTTCTGACTTCTAAGAACCAAGACGCGAGCTGGGGAGATACGAATGCGGCCGAATTGCTCTGCGCAAAAATTGCTTCCACTTCTGTGGAATGGTTCAATCCACCCGGGAGCTCACCCGCCGTCCAACCCGAGATCGTCAAAATCGGTGCAAACGGTGATTTGGTCAAAGCTCTCCAGCGCGCGTTGAACGAGAAACTCAACCCGTCCCCAGACCTGACCGTCGATGGCGATTTCGGAGGCATGACAGAATCCGCTGTCAAACGCTTTCAAAACGCGAATAAACTCTCCGAGACAGGTCTGGTCGATGCCAACACATGGGAGAAACTAGGACCGATTCGAATCGCTGCTTCGGAACCTGAACCGGTTCGTCCAATACCGGAGAAGCGGTCGGCAGACGCGCTCGATGGCCCTCCCTTTGTATCGTGCAAAGCGTGGGTCGCAGTCGATGCAAAAACAGGAAGAGTCCTCGACGGGAGCCAACATGATACCCCACTGGATTTCGCGAGTACGACGAAGATGATGACCGCTTGGCTCATCGCGAAGGAAGCGGAGAAGAATCCCGCGATCCTCGAGGAGATCCTCACCTACTCGGAGCGTGCCGATGGAACGATCGGCTCTACCTCCGACGTACGAGCCGGGGAATCCTTGAAGGTTCGCGAAGCATTGTACGGCTTGATGCTTCCTTCAGGAAACGATGCTTCGGTTGCGTTTGCGGAGCACTTTGGTGAACGTCTCAAGCCAGCAGGCTGGGACGCATCTCGCGATCCACTCGAGATGTTCGTGGCTGCGATGAACCAAGAGGCACAAGCCTTGGGGATGAAGAAGACCACGTTCAAGAATCCTCACGGCTTGACCCACCCAGATCACAAGAGCACGTGCGCGGAGTTGGCAATTCTCGCCAGCAAAGTGATTGCGTCGGATGTACTCAGCGGAGTCATCTCATGCCGTGAATACCGCTGTACCGTATCGAGCGCCGTCGGCTACCGCCGCGAAGTCCTGTGGAGGAATACCAATCAACTTCTCGACTACGAGGGATATCTCGGGGTCAAGACGGGGACGACCGACGCTGCGGGGGCATGCCTGGTTTCGTGCAGCGAGCGAGATGGCGAACGGACGCTCGTCGTCGTGTTGGGAGCATCGGGATCGGCGGCTCGCTACTCCGATTCACGGAACCTGCATCGTTGGGCCTGGAAGAACCGCTAGGATGGCTTGCGCCGTTTGGATTTTGGCTCTTCGGTCTCTTCTGGTTCTTCCCAAGCTTCGGTGACCGCCGTGCCACTCCGAGTCACGCTCTTGAGTTGCTCGATCTTCTTTTTCGCGGAATGGAGTTTCGATTGGCAATGGGCGATCAGCGTCGCCGCTTTGGCATATTCCGAGAGAGATTGCTCCAGGCCTAGCGAGTTTCCCTCAAGCTTCCGGACTGACTGCTCTAGGGAGGCAATCGCGTCTTCAAAGCTCATTTCGGAGAAGTCTTGTGCACTGGATGGGCTCATAGATAAATCAGTTCCAAACTTGCGGTCGGAATAATCGGTATAGCTTGACAAGGATTTTCGGTCCCACGTCGCCAACTTGCAATGATTTGGCTTGCAAGGCTCAGAATTAACCTATCGTTCCTATAGGAAAATTCTAGACCCGCTGGATTCCTTTTGAATTGATAACATGTCAAGCAGTCGGCGTAGATCCCAAAAGCTTCAAAGAAAACTCAAACCGGTTATGCCGGTTCGTGGCGAAGCTGTGCGGACCGTGACCAGCTACGAAAATGCGGTCATCGATTCGCCAGCACCTGACTCGCCTATCCCAGACCCGATCGCTCCAGATAGCCTCGAACCTGTCGAACCGACGGTCCTCCAGTTGGAGCAGTCCGTGGAACGAATCCAGGCCTTGGCAGACGCCATCGAAATCCACGCGGTCGAAGTCCATGTCGACGACGCCGGGGAGGTGGATCAGGTTGACGAGGTCGATCAGGACGAGGTCGATCAGGTTGACGAGACCGGAGAGATTATCTCCGATCTTCTCATTCACCGCATTGATGAAAAACTGGCGGAAATCGTTCGCAAAGCAGGCGAACTGGAACGCGAACGCATCGACATCGAGCGTATGCAAAAGCAGTTGCAACATGCGATCGATACCGCGGAAGCCAAGCTAGCGCAATCGCCTGCTCTCCATCGCGAGGTGGAATTCGATTCCATGGATCAATTGATCCAATCGCTGAAGCTCGAAAACGCTCGATTGAACAACCTGCTCGCAAACGCCCGGACCGAGTACCAAGCGCTGCTCGACTTTATCGAGAAAGACGACATCGAGGAACTCACCAATTCCATTCGCAACGAGGCGATGGAACGGGAACGCGAGCTTCGCTTAGAAGTAGACCGATTGCAGGAGCAAGTAGCCCTGTTGCAAAACGAAATCGGCCCCAGCATCGGGAGCGAGAATGAAAACGAACTTCAGCAACAATTGGCAGAGGTACGAAGCCAATTGATCGAAGCGCGTCATGAAAGCGTTGAACTACGACTTCAGTGCAACGATTTGAGCACTCGTCTGGCCCAATTCCAATCACCGAAAAGTCTTTCGACCGAGGCATGGAGCTGGGAAGAACGAAAACAGGCTTGGTTGCGACAGCTGGAAGAAGAGTCGAACGAAGGCGCGGCGGATTCAAAGAAGACTCTGGAAATCCAAGAAATCGTCGACCGTACCACCCACGAAGTCGAACGACGGGACCGGGAAATCGCTGACTTGAAGAGCTTGCTCGAACAGCAAGCGGTCGCCTCGAACGGGATGGCCGTCGGAGCGGCCGCTGTGGCCCAGATTATCGAAGCGGACGAGTTGATCGTCGAAGAACGTCAACGGCTCAAACAACTGCAGGAAGAGTGGGAACAAAAACAGCGGCAAGGCGAAATCGAAATGTCGCTAGAACGCGCGAAACTGGCGCGTGAACGACTGGAATTGCAGGAGAAACTGCGAAGCCTCGAAGCCATGCAACCGATGCAAAGCACTCCGGAAAACGGCGAAGAACCCATTCCGAATCGTCGTCCGCGAGGCAACTGGCTCTCTCGCTTAGGTCTTCGCGACGAATAAACGAGTCCCTCAGCGCAACAGGCCCAATCTATTGAGGTGGCTTCGCACTTTCGGCAGTTGGTTCGGTCGGTGAATTCGATGACTCGATCGCGGGCTTATCGGAGCCCGAGGGAGAATTCGGTGAGCTAGCCGGTGGATTAGCCGGCGGGATCTTCGGCGCAGCGTTTTGTTTCAATGCATCCGCGTTGGCCGCTTGTGATTTCGCCATCTGTTCCTGAACTGCCTTGAGGCGGTTCTCCACTTGCACGCGAAGCTCCCTTTGCTTTTGCGCATCCTCGGCACGGTTCTCTTTTTCATAGATCGCGATCAGTTTATCGCGAGTCTGCAATCGTTCCGGCCCCCGCTCCAGAGCCTTGTTGTAAGCTTCGATTGCCGCCGCTGCGTTTCCAGATGCGATCGCGACATCACCTTGGGTATCGAGAAACTCCGCGACATCCGGCGAAAGAGCGATCGCGCGATCGATCGTCTCCTTCGCTTTGTCCAAGCGAGGGGGATCGATCTTGGTGTACAGCATCGCGAGATTATTCAAGGCGATCGTCATAGTCGGAAGGTCGGCCAGGACCAATTCGTAATCGTTGATCGCTGCGGCATAGTCCCCTCGCCCGAAAGCGGATTCCGCGAGAAGCATGCGGACCGTCGTCGAAGCCCCCTGACGCGCGATCAGTTTGATGAGCTCTTCCCGGTTGGCCTGCGTCGAGGTAATTCCCAATTGACTGAGGAGCGAAAGCTCCGATTGGATGGCGATATTGGTTGGGTCGGCTGCGATGGCCGCATTGAGCGTATCCATGGAGGCCTGACCTCGGCCCTGCGCACTCGACATACTCATCCGGAATTTGATCCGATAGGTATCGGAGAGTGTCCGGCGCAAGTCGGGGTGATTCGGTGCAATCGAAAGCCCTTTCTGGAGCACGGGGACCGTCTCGTCCACGCGATTCGTAATCTGATAAGCCCGCGCGATCGTCAAGTAAGCAGCAATGCGTTCTTCCTCACTGATTCGCGGATCCGTTGTCTTCGGTCCGAGCTTCGCGATGAGAACGTCAGCCGTCACGATGGCTTGATTCCCAAGCCCCCTTCGGGCGTAGAGGAGAATCGGTTCCAACTGCAATTTGGGTTCCTGATCACTCGCTCGAGCAAGAACCCGCGCCGCACCGTCGATATCGCTCTCTTGTTCCAAAAGCTTCGCATAGAGAACGTAAAGCAGTGGATCGTATTGAATGCGAGGATTCTCCAGCGAACTCTTCAGATGGTGCTTGATCACCACCGGATTGATCGCCTCCCCTTGTACCGATCGGCGATACATGTCTTCGGCCAGCCAAGCGTGGGCGAGATCCAGCCCCATTGCATCGGCCGGTGCCAAACTCTCCATCATCGATCGGGCGACCGCAATCTTTCCCTGACGCAGATTGTGAACGGCGACGAAGTAACGCGCTTCTTGATTGTCGTCCCCTAACTGCAGGATCCGTTTGAAAAGTAGGTCGACCCGGGCCTCTTCCTGCGGAGTTCGCTCTTTTTGCAACAGATCCGAGTTCTCCGTGGGCGTGCCATCCAACTGGAGCCCGACTGCCTCACTGGCCTGCTCGCGGTACCAAGCCTTGAGAGACTCCTTCGATCGCAATCTGCCCGCCAAGACGAATCCGCCTAGCGTCATGAGGAGAAGGAGAGGTGGGATGATCGCGAGAATGGCTTTCCAGTTTCGCGTGGCATACCAAGCTCCAAGGAAGTCCCACAGCTCGCTGATCAGTTCCGTCGGCCCCAAGGACGACAAATAGCGAAGGGTCCGAAATCGAACGGGCCCGCTCGCAGGTAGAATTTCGGACTCAGGCGTAGGTTCTGGACGGGTGTGGCGGTCGTTCACGATTGGGATCCTTGGCGATGCAATCCCTCCATTGTCGGCACCAGGACTTGAATTGCAAACCGATTGCCCCAGAAAGACATAGAGCCCAGCAGAATACTGGGCTCTCTCCATCATCAATGGGTCTCATTGCAACGTCTGTAACGGCTGTTACTCGTTCACGCTCGCAACCATCCCATCGCTGCGGACGCACAGAAAGTACAGGACTCGCAAGTCGATGTTGGCGCTCAAGTACTGGGTCGATCCATCTCCCAAGCAGGCGTGGGCACCCCCGGTGTGAAACGCATAGATTTCTCCTTGGTTGGTGCAATTCAGCGCACAGCGCGGTGCGGTCAAGTTGCTCGCATTGAGGTTCGAGGCGCGGCGGAATCCCGTCGTGGTGTCGGTCCAAAGATAGGCGCCGTCGACTGCAATATCGTTGCCCGAGTGAGCCCAAGGTCCATTCATGTAGGCGGTCGTGCCTCCTGCATATTCCTCAAGCTGTCGACCGACTTCCCAACGCGCGGGACGAGCTGCGGCCTCTGCGATCATGATTGTGTTGCTCAGTCCATCCGAAACCGAACCGAAACGCGAAAAACGATTGGCAGCCAATATCCCCAAGACTCCATCGGCTCCTGGGAAAGCGGGATTGCTTCCCGTCACGTTGTTCCAAACGGTCGCGTTATTGGAAGCTCGGGTGACCGCCATGTAGTCGGCCGTCGCGGGGCGCCAATCCACGCTACCGGCAAATGTCGTTCGATCTCCGGACCCAAGGCGCGTTGTATCAACAAATCGGTCGGATCGGGGATTGGATGGACAGGCGTAGACAGGAATCACACTCGATGCAGCCGGTCGGTTGACGGGATCAAACCAGTCAAGGCGGACGTCATAACCCGTTCCCTGGTTCAGCACGTTCTGCTGCTCCAAGTAAGGGAGGATGGAACCCATGAAACAGCCCTTGGCATAGTGGGCCCCACTCAATCCGGTGGTGCCAGCCTTGATGAATTGACTGAGCTCAGTAACCGGGGAAGCAAAGGTTTGGGTATTGCTGTATTGAACGCTCGATGGCGGGAGTTTGCGATTGGCAGACTCGAAATTGTGAATCGCCAGTCCCAGCTGGCGAATATTGTTGGAGCAAGCCATTCGGCGGGCTGCCTCTCGGGCTGCTTGCACGGCGGGGAGCAACAATCCCACCAAAATACCGATGATCGCAATGACAACCAACAATTCCACCAGCGTAAAACCGCGGCGTGGTCGACGAACGAAAGACATAACTACTCCGATATGAAAATCGAAAATCAGAAAGAAGACAGCGGCCGCCGTGCCAAGAAAGGAACTGCCCTCTGGAGAAGAAGAGGGAAGAACGCTTTAGAGTAGCGGTCGGCGAAAAGTCTTCAACGGACTTTCACGGAAGATTCACTCTTCTAACCACCCGCCAATGTGTTTTTGTGCAAGACCGGGCATGCGGAGGTGGGAAACGCCTCCTTCATCCGCCCTCCAAGCGAACTATGCAACCGTAAATCGCCAGCTGAACGTACTATTTGGAGATCCCAAAATTTTTCGCGAAAGCGACCGGTTTTGGACCGCAGCTCGAGGCTCACTCGATTCCCATCAACGTTAAGACGAGCGACCTCGGGGTTGCCTGATTGCGATGCTCGCAGAGGTAGATTCCCTGCCAAGTTCCCAAGGCGAGCCGGCCAGCGGAGACGGGGATCTGCAAACTGCAGCCGATCAAGGTCGACTTCACGTGTGCAGGCATGTCATCCGGCCCTTCGATCGTGTGAATGTAGTTCAGGGATTCGGGGGCGACATGATCCAAGGCCAGCTCCATGTCGACTCGGACATCCGGATCCGCGTTTTCATTGATGCTCAAACTGGCCGACGTGTGCTGCAGGAAACAATGCAGCGTCCCGACCTGGATTTTCCTCAACTCTGGCAAAGACTCCAGGATTTTTTCCGTGATGAGATGGCAGCCTCGTCGGACCGCAGGAAACTGGATTCGGGTCTGATAGAACTGCATGGGGAAGCGGCTGGCCGATCGCTCGGGATATTCAATGCCTCTTGACGGTCGCTCTCGCCGCGACATACTTCGTCGATCGAAATCGACCTCCATTGTCATTGACAACTCACTACAGGGCAATATCTCATGCGACGCGCGAAAATTACGATCATTGGGGCTGGTAATGTGGGTGCAACCTGTGCTCATTGGTGCGCGGCCAACGAACTGGGGGATGTTGTTCTGCTCGATGTTCCCCAAACCGAGAATATGCCCAAAGGGAAGGCGTTGGACCTCTTCCAAGCCTCCCCGATCATGGGATTCGACAGCCGATTGGTCGGAACCACTGACTATGCGGATACAGCGAACAGCGATGTCGTCGTAATCACCGCGGGTATCGCGCGAAAGCCTGGCATGAGCCGTGACGATTTGCTCAGCACCAATGCAAAGATCGTCACGAATGTGGCTGAGCAAGTCAAAGCGACCAGTCCGAACGCAGTCGTTATCGTCGTCAGCAATCCTCTCGATGCGATGGTCCAACGCGCTTACCAAGTTCTCGGGTTCCCCTCGCACCGCGTCATTGGACAAGCAGGCGTGCTCGACACCGCTCGCTTCCGCGCCTTCCTCGCCATGGAACTCAACGTGAGCGTCGAAGACATCTCGGCCATGCTCATGGGTGGACATGGCGACACGATGGTTCCGATCGCGAGCTGCACCAGCGTGGGCGGTATCCCCGTTACCCAACTCATCACCCCCGAACGGCTCGAACAAATCGTGCAGCGAACGCGCGATGGCGGCGCCGAAATCGTTTCCCTCCTCAAAACGGGATCGGCCTACTATGCACCCGCCGCAGCTACCGCCCAAATGGTGGAAGCCGTGGTGCGTGACAAAAAGCGATTGGTTCCCTGCGCAGCTCTCTGCAACGCCGAATACGGCGTCGGCGGTTACTACGTGGGAGTCCCTGTCGTGATCGGCAGCGGCGGAGTCGAAAAGATCGTTGAACTTCAACTCACCGATTCCGAAAAAGCCGCGTTTCAAAAGAGCGTCGACGCGGTCAAGTCTCTCGTCGCGACCATGGGTCAATTGCTCGCCTCGGCGTAGCTTCTTCTCTGTAAATGCAAGCATTCGGTCGGACATTGCGCCGACCGAATTTCTTCCTGCATACGCCATTGACGGCACGGGATTTCCTCCTCTAAAACCTTCACCATCCCAGCCGCGACCCCACGCGACTCCACGAATAGGCATTCACAGGAACCTTTCGATGAATCGACTCCCTACTCTGCTGGCTCCGTCTGTTTCCTACTCCGACCGAAAGCCAGCCGTAGGATTGCCGATCGACGATTTCGATTCCTCTCTGCCGATCGATGTTCCCCACCAAATCTTCTTGCCCCAAAGCTTCACATCCACCTACGACTACCCTTTGGTCGTGTGGCTTCATAGTGATGACAGTAGTGAGATGGAATTGACTCCGGTGATGGAGTCTTTGAGCGATCAGAACTACATCGGTGTCGCTCCCCGAGCAAATATTCGGAGCCATGCCAAGCGTCGCGTTTTTCGCTGGGGCGATACCCGCGCCGACTACGCGTACGCCGAAGACGTTGTTTGGGAATGCATTGCAGCTTCCCTGGAAACCTTACCTGTCCATCCAGGCCGGATCTTTCTCGTCGGGTTCGGCCGCGGCGGAACGCTCGCACAATGGATCGGATTGCAGTACGCCGAACGGATCGCAGGTGTCGTGTCGTTGAGCGGCCCCGCCCCAGCCTTGGGCGGCTCGCTCTCCAACTGGAAAGATGCGAGAGACCTCCCTCTCTTGTTCGCACAACGCCAGGGATCCAACCTCTGCTCGGAACAATCTCTGAACAATGCGATGCGCCTGGCTCACCGCGCCGCATTGAACTACACCTTCTGGCAGCTTCAAAGTGAACTCGATTCCTTTGACGAACCGGACGAACTGTCAACCGCAATGTTGCTCGCGGCGAATCGTTTCATGATGAGTATCGTCACCGGCTCTCCTTGCAACCTGGAACCAGAACCCTCCCGCGATCAATGGGTCGGGCCATTCGGAATCAACTGATGCCCGAGCCTCTTGCTGAGCTCTCGGATGTGGCCGTCGAACGAAATGGTGTTCGGTTGCTTGGGATTCCCTCTCTTCGTATCGACGCGGGAGAGCATTGTGTTGTTTTTGGCCCCAACGGCTCCGGCAAATCAACACTCCTGAAACTGCTGATGCGATTCTATTACCCTTCGGTCCTGGAGCAATCGACGGGGACGGTCAAACTCTTCGGACAAGAAGATTGGAATGTTTGGGAGCTCCGAAAGAAACTGGGGTTTGTCTCATCGGAAATCGATTTCCATTTCACCGCAGGCCGCAGCGGCAGACTGACCCCTCTCCAAGCTGTGCTCACAGGATTCGATTCCTCCGAACTGGAGACGACCGACCAGCAGAACACTCCCGAGCGGATCGAAGCAGCCCACCACTGGCTCCGCTTTTTCGAATTGGACCCTGCCAGCCCCAAACACGTTGGTTGGCTGTCCACGGGAGAACGGAGACGGGTGATGCTCGCGCGAGCCATGGTGCTGAACCCGCAAGCTCTCCTGCTCGATGAGCCTACCGCGGGACTCGATTTGCTTTCCCGAAGTCGTTTGCTCACTCGTTTGTCCGCTATGGCCGAACAAGGAATTCAACTCCTGTTGGTCACCCACCATCTCGAGGAAGTTATTCCACAGCTTGAACGCGTCGTCATGCTAAAAGGTGGCGCTATCTTTTCCGATTCACCGAAACGTGAGTCCTTTCAAAGCGAGCATCTTTCAAAACTATTTGATGCACCTGTGCTAGCGGAAGAGCACGCGATGGGCTGGCATGCGAGATTGGGCTGATTCCAACACCCCAACTTCTGTTCAATCGCCGGCGTGATTCGCCTGGCAAGCTCCCTAGACCTCCCAAATGGTTTATCCGGTGCAATCGATAAACCCGCGCGGACTGCGAAGCGAGGCACGCCAAGTCGATTTGCGTCCAGCGATGGCGTGACCTACGGTTCAGCGCCAGCTTCGTCGACCAGCAAGACATTCGTTCGAAGGTGGTTTGAGCCCCACTCTTCCTGCGAGGATGCAACCATGTCGAATCAGTCCAACGAATCGATCCCCTACTCCCAAACAACCTCGATCTATCTTCCACGCGCGCCCAAGAAGCCACCGACCTCCGGCAAGGTCGAACTGGCGATCGCTCCGTTCCGATCCACCGAACCTTCGATCGATGACAATACGATCGAGAAGACGTTGGAGTCGCGTTTGCTGGAAATCGAAAGCTCGCGATACGCGCTCCTTCAGACAGAATCGCAGCGCCCAGCGTCCCTTCCACGCCCATTGCCTCCTCTCCCCGAAGCAACGGTTTGGGGAGTTCGATTCCATGCGATCACGATGGAAGAGACCTTGGACCGCATTGAGTCCATCGTCGCTGCACGGAAACCGAGCGTTGCGATCACCGCGAACTTGAATTACGCCATGCTTTGCGACCAACATCCGAGACTGCGCGCTTTCACCGAGCGAGCGGCTTTGGTCCTGTGCGATGGAAAACCGGTGCAATGGAGAAGCCGTTTGGAACAAGTCCAACTTCCCGAACGGGTCACCGGAGCCGACTTGATCTACCGAATTGCAGAACGAAGCGCCAAGACCAAGCTTCGCATCTTTCTCTATGGTGCTGCCGAAGGAATCGCGGAAAAGGCCGCGCGCGTTCTCGTGGAAAAGTACCCTGGTTGCTGCATCGCCGGAGTCCTCTGCCCTCCCTTCCGAAATCTGAGCGAGGATGAAAAGCAAAGTCAGCTTCAAAGCATTCGCGATTGCAAGCCGGATGTGCTCCTCGTCGCGCTCGGACAGCCCAAAGGGGAATTCTGGATCGAAGACAACTTGGAGGCTTTGAATGTGCCGCTAGCAATCCAAGTGGGCGCATCGTTTGATTTCGTAGCCGGGAAAGCCAAACGGGCACCGCGACTACTCCAAACCATCGGAGCAGAATGGCTCTATCGAACGTTTACCGATCCTAAGCGACTCGCCCCTCGCTACGCGCAGAACGCTTGGTTCTTAGGTAAATCGCTTCACCGCGATTTGGTCCGTTGGTTTGATACAGCGTTCGGAACCAAGGCGTAGGTCCCGAAGAATAACTACTTCTTTCCAAGCCTCCGTTTGGCTTCGAAGAACTCGGTCAACAATCGACCGCACTCCTCGGCCAAGATACCGCCATAAACGTCGCAGCGGTGGTTGAGCCGGCTGTCGGTGAGCAAGTGATACAGCGAATCGACGGCCCCTGCCTTCGGATCGAATGCCCCGTAAAAGACACGAGGAATTCGAGATTGAAGAATCGCGCCCGCGCACATCGGACATGGCTCAAGCGTCACATAGAGCTCGCACTCCTCCAGGCGCCAAGACTTCAATTGCGCAGCCGCTTGGGTGATGGCGATCATCTCAGCATGGGCAGTAGGATCTGCAAGCTGTTCACGCTGATTGTAGGCTGCGGCAATGATCGAATGCCGATGCACGATAATGGCGCCGACCGGCACTTCGTCTTCGAGGGAAGCCTGCTGTGCCAATTCGATAGCCCGTCGCATGAAATGCTCCGCACCAAAAGGAAGCGGCTCAGGCGGATCACTTCTCTGCAAGTCCACTTTCAAGCACCTCGAGGAAGACTTGAGAAACGCTCTTCGTGAACTCTTCCTTTGGGATTTGGAATCGATCGCACATCGTAGAAACTCGGCTCATGAACTCGCGAAGGCCTGTTTCATCGATGTCGTCCCTCGGTTTGAGCCGCCCCGAGGGATGCTCCTTCACGCAAACGTTTTGAGTCCCAAATTCCATGTCCTGCATATTCAATCGACCCGTGCTCGCGCAGTGGAGCCAGCGATCGCAGGTGAGTGCAAACTCGGCCTTTTCTTCCGCCGAGAGCTCGGAACGTTGAGCGATCAAATTCAATTGCTCGACCGCCCCCCATTGGAGAATGGTGCTCTCGGTGAGACGGATCCCCAATCGCGTGAGCTGTCGTGACGTGAGCTCTTCTCGCTCCATCTGGCCGGCGACTTCGTCCAATTTGGAAACGATCGTCTGCCGGTCCCCTTGGCTCAGCAACGATTGCTCCACCCAAGGAATCAATTGCTCGCGAACGGAGCGAGCCGCCGCCTTCCCCTGATTCCCCATCAACATGATCGACATGTAGACGAAGAAAATACTTACTCCGACCAAAAGGAAAATCCCCAGGACCAGGCAGGCTGGTCCCAGCGATACGTCTTTGGTCGCCTCTTCCGAAGGCATGGATGCTTTGGCCATAAGTCGGCTTATTCCTCAAATGCAATGGAGAGGACTTCGTACTTCAAAGTCCCCCTCGGAGCTTGAATCTCAACAGTCTCACCGACCTTCTTACCCATCAGCGCAACGCCAAAAGGACTGCTCGAGAGGATCTTCCCGTTCTCGTAGTCCTCGTCCCCCGCACCCACGAGCGTGTAGAGCTCTTCATCGCCCCAGGGGTCCTTTAATTTCACCGTCGCCCCAAAAGCAACTTGATCCTTCGGCAGAGCACTGGTGTCGACAATGTGCGCACGGCTCAGCTTGGATTTGAGAGCGTTGATCTTCGCCTGCAACATCCCTTGGTTCTCGCGCTGCGCGTGATATTCCGCGTTTTCTTTGAGATCCCCCTCGGCGCGGGCATCGGCGATCTTCTCCGCAATCAGCGGCATCTCGACCGTTTCTAGCCTCTCAATCTCTGCCTTGATCCGGTTGTATCCATCCCGAGTCATCGACACGAATTCAGTCATCTCTCTCTTCTCCTTCAACGCAAAAAAAGATGCGACTTAACTCCCTGTCGGGAAAAAAGTCGCATCAGATCGGTTGCTTATTGTAATCGTTTGGCGCTGGCGCAGCCGCAAGCATCATTCTCGACACACACAAAAAGTCAAGCCCTGACGAGGTTTCCATCCCCCGGAGGAAGGATGGCTAACGATTTTTCGGGATGAATAAACGGGTATTCCGATATACTTGGGAGCGATTGGGGGAGCGCGTCGCACCTGAGGTCATCCAAATCCACTTTTTACAACCAGTCCTATGCCGATCTCGATTCGCAAAGGGAAAGCCTTGGAGTCGCTCAACCTGACTCCTCTGATCGATGTCGTGTTCCTCCTGCTGATCTTCTTTCTCGTCGCGACTCGATTCGCCCAAGAAGATCGTGAACTGCCCGTTCAATTGCCCTCTGCAGCCAATGCCCTACCGATGACCATGGAACCAAACGAATTGGTCGTTCATGTGGATCATCAAGGCCTTTACACCGTCAGCGGACAAAACGTCGACCTGAAGGAGCTGGAAACCGTTTTGCGACAATCGGTCGCGGACAACCCGATCGGACAAGTGGTGATCATCCGCTCGGACAAAACCGCAGAGGTGCAAACAGTGGTTTACGTCATGGACTTGTGCACCAAACTCAATGTCCCGAAATACAAAATTGCCACGGAGCCAGAACCGGAACCATGAGCTCCCGATCCGCCAACAACCCAACCAGCCTCCTCCTGCTCGACACGGCTTACTTCTTGCTCGGCGGACTGGTGCTCTACTTGGTTTTGACGCTCCTGCCGTTCGATGATCCCAATCCCCTTCGCAATGCCTGGACGTATATTCTCGGGGTCCCGACCGCATTGATCGCGCTCTCCATGCTGACGCATGTTCTCTCCAATGAGATCGTCGAACGATCCCTGCAAATCGGACTCTTGGCTAGTGTCGCTCTCCACCTCGCCCTTCTACTTACCGCGCGCCATTGGATCCTCTTTTCCGGCTGGGATTCACTCGATGCAATGGCCCAACAAACAAACGTTCGCACCCAAGAACGACGTACACCGGTCACGTACGAACCCACCTCAAAGTCCGAACCTGCTGACAGACCTGACTACCTCAAACCGATCCCATTAGAACCGCCACCTCTCGAACCAATCCCCGCCGAAAGGAAACAAACGGTCGAGCACGCCGATGTCCAACTTGCTGTCCCGCAAGAGTCTCCGGAAAGCCGTATTGCAGAAAGGACCTTCTCTATCGAAAGGAAACGAGAAAGCGCGGCGGAACCCACCATCGCTTCGCAAGCTCGCGATTGGGAACGCCCCGAATCTATCCCGCAATCCAATCTCAACACCGATACGATCGCAGTCCCGGAACTCCGCCCTATCGAGCCTTTGACGGAGCAAACCGTTGCACCGAAGAGTATTGAAACATCGCCAGCCCAACTCCCTTCAGCAACGCCCCTCACTCCACCTCGCGATCCCGCGCCGATCGAGAACATCCGCTCCTCGATCGCCAAGCCGGCCCGGTTATCACCCCGGAACACGCGTTCGGTAGAACGTGATATCTCAGAGAGTATGGCACGCTTGGAAACGACCGAGGCGATCCAGCCCAGCCCCGCTAGAACGGGGACTGTAGGCTCCACCCCATCGGCATCCCCGTTGGTATCCCCGTTGGGTTCATCGGTTCCCGTACCGAACGTTTCCTCCCCCTCGAGCCAGCCTAGCGCCCCGATCGACACGGCGGGCCCTCGGGATACCAGCCTTCGTGCTCCCCGCGCGAGCCGAACCGGCGCCAAGACCGCTATGACACCGGCCGAGGGACTTCCCCAGGGCGCGCTCCCACAACCTGCACCTAGCTCGGATCTCGCGAGGAGGAGCCAACCTCCTTTAGCGGGGTTGCAAGCTCCGGCTCTTCCATTGTCAGAATTGCCATCGCTCGCGCCGGCCGGAGATTCGTCCCTCCCATGGAAACGCCCAGACCCGGGCGGGCCTCGCATCGCCGCTTCCAGCGTCCCCGTTCCGACTCCTGCTTTTTCACAACGGATCCAACGCATACGCGAACGAGAAACCCAAGCCTCTCAAAGCCTCGGCCCCCTAGCTCCTCAAACCGAACTCGCCATCGAACGAGGGCTTCAGTTTCTAGCACAACACCAAAGACCCGATGGCTCCTGGCATTTAGAGGACTTTGACCAACCCGTTCGAATGCGAAGCACCACGGCCGCCACCGCACTCGCCCTCCTCGCCTTTCAAGGCGCCGGTTACACACATCGACAATTCAAATACGAACGGGTTTGCAAAGGAGCCATCGACTCGCTCCTCGCCGGACAACAAACCAATGGGGACCTGTACCGCCGCGAGGACGAAGTCTCCGACGCAAACGCTTGGCTCTATAGCCACGCCATGGCAAGCCTCGCGCTGTGCGAGGCCTACGGGATGACCCAGGACGAATCGATCCGCTCGGGTGCGCAAGCCGCCATCGACTTTCTCGTCGATAGCCAAGACCCCGAGGGAGGAGGATGGCGATACCTCCCAAAAGTGGGCTCCGATACGAGCGTGACCGGTTGGGTGATGATGGCGTTCCAAAGCGCAGACCTGGCAGGTCTCTCCGTACCCAAAGAAGCCTATCAAGGAATCGAACGATGGCTGGAGAATTCCCAAATGCGGGATGCTCCCTATTTGTATCGTTACAACTGGCAAGCCAACACGCCAAGCACTGAACATGGACGCATCCCAACCCCGGTCATGACCAGCGTCGGTCTCCTCATGCGTCTCTACACAGGATGGAAACGCGACCATCCTAATATGCGTCGCGGTACCGATTGGCTTTTGCGATTTCTCCCCGCCGAAGGAACTCCCGCCAATCCATCTCGCGATACGTACTACTGGTACTACGCCACCCAAGTCATGTTCCATGCCGGTGGGGAAAAATGGAAGGCGTGGTATGGAGACCTCTACCCCATGTTGATTCGAACGCAGGTGCAAGACGGAGATTGGTCAGGCTCGTGGGACCCGCTAGGACCGATCCCCGACGCTTGGGGGGAATACGGTGGAAGACTCTACGTGACCACCTTAAACCTTCTATCCCTCGAGGTATACTACCGCCACCTTCCTCTGTATGACGCGACGGCTGAGTAACCTGATGATGCACCGACCTAAATCGTTGAAACTGTCCCCCCGACGAAGCTTGGAAATCGAGTGGGACGACGGCGCCATTCTCGACTACCCCTTTCGCCATCTCCGAGACGCTTGCCCCTGTGCAACGTGCAAGGAAAAGAAACGAGCCAGCGAAGGGAAACCAACCAATCCACTAGCGATCCTCGCCCCCAGCGAAACGACCCCGCTCGCCGTTGCAGAGGTGAGGCCTGTCGGAAATTACGCCTATAACATTGGTTTTTCCGATGGTCACTCCTCCGGGCTATTTACAATAGAGTATCTCCGGCAAATCGGTAAACCGATGCCTCCCCCTTGACCCAATATCGGAACGCTATCGCCTCGATGCCACCGTTCAATCTAACGCAAACCCACGCAGGAGCGTTCGCGGACGCGGCGGACGATTTGCTGGTCATGGGTTGGCGAGAATCGGTTTCCCTCCCTGAGTTCGGCATCGACAAAATGAGCGCCAAACTGGACTCCGGCGCCGTTCTTTCCAGCCTCCACGCAACCCGAATCGAACGCTATCGAAAAAAAGGGGAAACGTGGATCCGCTTTCTAACTTGGAGCGATGTTCTCGGAGATCAATCCTCCTATCGCTGCGAAGCTCGCTGGCTCTCGGACCGAACGATCCGCTCGTCTAGCGGATGCGTCGAACAGCGCCCATCGATCGAAACCATTCTCTACATCGGCGGCTTCCAGTGGCCGATCGAAGTGACGCTATGCGATCGATCGTCGCTGGAATGCAAACTCCTGTTGGGTCGATCGGCACTCGCCGAGCGCTGTTTGATCGATTGCTCTCGCCAACATCTCTACAGCAGACCCTAACCTGCCGTCTCGATGCCTGCACGGCCTCGCGCGACCTACACGGCGGTCGGCTCGATCGATGCGGACATGCTGCCGTTGGGGGACGAACTGTGCGGATCGCTCCCGTATGCCTGAATCTGATCTCTCTTCAACTCAGCCACTTCTTTGCTCGTGGTGTAGCAAACAGCACGCCCTTTCGTATCGACCTCTTCGGCAATCTTCAACGCTTCGATCGCCGAATGATGGAACAGGCGTTGCATCATTTCGATGACGTAGTCGTACGTGTGGATGGGATCGTCCCACAAAATCACGTTGTAACGCGGCGGCCTCTTGGGGGCAGGCTTTTTCGCAATGGGGCGAACGATAGGTTCAGCGACGGCAGAATCCGATGCAGCCATGGGAATCTCAACAACGAATCTAGATGAAGGTTACATGCTCCCCGGTCCGAAAGTCGTCAGAATCCGAGCGACCGAGCGAGGTGCCCCTATTTTAAGGGATGCCTAGGGTGTTCTGGCAAGCAGAATTCATTCGAAAAGAAGAATCGCCAAGGAACGATTTCGCAGAGGATCAGCTACGACCCGCAAAACCAGGAAAGTTTCGTTAGCTTGCTCACTCCCCCAAAAAAGAACACTCCCCTAGGACTCGAAAAGCCCGTCGTCAGGCAGAATAAGCCCAGGCAAATCGACCTGCGCTCGGTTTACCTGGCGGCTCACGCGACGGCATTGCAGGGAACCGGACGCCGCCGGAGCTAGCTCCTCCTGCAGATCGGATTCGCTCCGCACATTGCCCCGATCCGCAAGCCACGCCAACACCTCTTCCCCTGTCCACTGCATGGCCGGCATCCGGTCATGCACCCCCCGGGTATCGTCGTTTGCAGGAACCGTAATGACCGTCGCGCTCGAAACATCCTGCCCCGGATGGATGCGGTGATTGGTCGTCCACAATCCAGCCATCCCAAATGGCCTCTCCCCTGGAGCATGGATCCAATAAGGAGTCTTCTGCTTCCCCTCCGTCGATTGCCACTCGTAATATCCATCCGCCAAGACGGTGCATCGATTGGTTTGGACTAAGTTCTTGAACGAACTCTTTTCCAACAACGTCTCGCTGCGCGCGTTGAACATGCTGTAAGCGCTTTGAAGAGTATCAGCCCAAGCGGGTACCAAACCCCATCGCATCGGTTCGATGCAAAGAATTCCGTTCCCTTGCTCTCGGAGAACAAAAATAGACTGCGTCGGGGCGATGTTGTAGCGGGGTGCCCAGCCCGTGACGCGCGACGTGTCGATCAGCTTGCGAAACGATTCCGATGGAAACAAGCTTTCTAACCAATCGGCTACGGGGGTCTTGAGTGTAAATCGCCCACACACGGTTGGTCACTCCTAGGAGCCTAGCTCCAGTCGGCCCCACGGGGTCGCCCCATTTCGACCAGATGCAAATACTGATCATCGCAGAATCGGTCGGTCATCCCTGCGATGTAGGTTGCAATCGTTCGCTCCAATCCCCAAGGTGTCACCCAAGCCTGGAATCGAACTGGCAACCGGTCAGGATGCGACTTGATCAATCGAAACAACTGGTGAATGCGCGTCGCAGCCCGCTGCCGTATCTCGGTGAGCTTGGGATGCCGATACACGTGATCGAAAAGAAACTCCTCCAACTCCTCCTTGTCCGATTCGAACTCGGACGACATCGAGAGGCGAATCCCTAGATCCTGCACCCCCGTCGTATCCAGATTCCGAACGTCTTGAAGTGTTTCCAAGGAATTCGTGAGGAAGTCTCGCATCTGGACATCGAGCAACGCATGCACCAACATTTGCCGTTTCCACTCTGGAGCTGCGTCCTCGATCGGCGCGATCTGCTTGGCTCTCTGCACCAGACCAAGTCCCGACAATTGCTCCCAGCTCAACAACCCTAACTTGATCGCGTCGTCGACATCGTGCGCGTCATACGCCATGCTATCCGCCGCATCTACGACCTGCATTTCCAACATGGGAGCTCGCCCCGAATCCTTGTCGGAACGAAACTCTTGCCCTGCTAACACTTCACGCGTCAGATTCAAACCCGAGTACTGGGTATAACGCTGTTCCACTTTGGTCACCAACTCCAAAGCGAATCGATTGTGGGAGAACCCTCCAACTGCATGCGTGCATTCATCCAACGCGTCCTCACCGCAATGACCGAAGGGGGGATGGCCGATGTCATGGAGCAACGCTAACGCCTCGATGAGATCTTCATTGAGCTGCAGAGTGCGTCCTATCGTTCGCGCCAACGAAGAGACTTCGTTGGTATGCGTGAGACGTGTGCGATGGTAATCTCCCATGTCCCCCGTGAAGACTTGCATCTTGCCACTCAACCGACGGAAAGCCGCGCTGTGCAACACTCGATCGCGGTCTCTCTGAAACGGACCGCGATAAGGGTGAACCTCCTCTGGAAACTCGCGACCAGCACTCTGCACACTAAACATTGCATAAGGAGCCAACAGCAAACGCTCGCGCTGCTGCCAACTCATCGTGGTCAAAGATGCAGATAATGTGATTGGGTTCATGTAGGAGTTTCCCGGAGGGCCTGAGCCCCCCGCAAACCGCACAAATGCGAAAATGCTCTCGCCGAAAAGTTTGCCCGGACAAGGGCCCCGGCGAGTTGCGATGGATCCGACTCGATCCACCGTCGCTGGACTCAACCCCTATTTCACCAAATGGACCTGTCTAGCGAAAGTCCAGTCGTCACGTTCGTCTCGCGTTTACTTCGAAAATCGAAGCGATATCTCAAACCGCATCCCTGCAACCGGGGCAGTTCTTAGAATTGCAGACTCCCCCTGAACTTCGTACTCGAACGACTGCTCCGTCGCGGGATCCATAGAGGCCGGAACAGGAAGCTGCCCAAGGGTCGATGGTAGTGTCCTTTCATGAATCGCACCATACATCCTGACTCCTTCCACAACTTTCAGTATCGCCATCTGCTGCTGCATTCGGATCGACGCTTTCTTAGCCGCTGCAAGCGAAGGGAGGAGCGAGCACGGCATACGAGTCCATACTCCTAACGAATGGCTCTTCGGCTCAGACATCGTCGCATCCATCCTCTCCAATTGATGCAAGCTATCCGGATTCGGCACATGAAACCATTTGAAGAATGAGTCGCGAGTTCGCTCATAATGAAGCTTCATAGCCAAAAACACCGCTTGGGCGTTCCCATATCGATCGACCTGCGACTTCTCCATATGGTGTTCAGCGATAAGATAGGCTCTTGCAGTCAAATGCTCTTCTTCAATCGCCCGCCGAATAAATGCAGCTCGCTCCTCGCGTGGCAAACTACCTAGCGGCTTGTTACTGCCACTCCTGCCGCGATCGTCTGGCGGTTCGATCGGAAAATCTTCGGTAAACGTCGCAAACTCCTCAATGACCGGTTCCCAGTAGCTTGGCTCTCTATATCGCGCGGTAATACTCTCCCACGACTTGAATTGCATTGGAATGAAGTTGGCTTCGATGCTCAGAGACTTTTCAAACCCGACCAAAGGATCCGCTAACGTTGCTAGCGCCCAATAAAGATTGGGACAATCTTTGCGCTGCACCAAATACATTGCATCCGACTGCGCTACGGAACATATGGCAATTCCTACTAGGCCGGAAATGAGGAAATCGTCTTGCCCCAAGTGACGGGCAAGTGCAATCTGCTGTGACAGCACACGTAGTGCGTCCTCCGTGCGCCCCTCCGCAATAGCAAGCCTGCAACGGATGCTTTGCGTTCGCGACAAGTCTCGCATCGCCTGTACCTCCGGAAGCAAATAACCGACGGGGTTGCTCGCCTCGCGAATATTGCGATCCAACTCAAACACCGATCGCATTCTCGCCTCCTCGAGCAAAAAGGGCTGGAACCGGAATAGCTGGAGATACTTGCGAACTTCCTCCACTGGCAATTCGCTCGGATCCATATCGAGGTACGAGTAAGGTGCCACGTCGGCCAACTCCTTACCCTGCTCCTTAGCTTGGCTCGCCGCCTCCTTCAGCATTCGACTCAGCTCGTCTCTCGCAGCATTCTGCTCAAAGAACCCCATCGCCTTGAGATAGTAAGTTGCCGCGTTACCTGGCTTCACATGAAAGGCCTCGGGAAGCAACCGGAGGCTCAATGCCGGGACCGGTTCAGCCATCGGATGCAGCACCAGCGACCGCTTGCGAGTGCTTATGCCACTCTCTGGATCGACCACCGTTTCGTAATCATCCGCCCGAGACACGGAAGTCACCAAAAGACTGACAGGTGTTACTAAACAACCGAGCAACAGAATACGACGAAAACGACGGATGATATTGATTTGAGAACACATGAATGCACCTTCAGTATCGAATGAATAAAACAGTATCGAAACAATAGGCCCCCAATCCCTTGAACAGCCCGAACTCGCCCCTCCGCCCAACCCCATAGTCGCATTTCGCTCCGCGAAATTGCGATTTGGCTCCCCTCGCCCCGCTTCGGGGAGAGGGGCTGGGGGTGAGGGGGGTCGCCCCCTCTAAGTCGTGGGCTTATCCCACTCGTTCAGAACCGCCCCCCAAGCTTTAGGAGTAATCACCCTTGGTGAAGCAAACGGCTGATTCCTCGATTCATCGAATGGACTGGAGGCTTTGGCTTCCTCCGCATTCGCTGTCGATGATTCTTGCGCCGGAGCCAGTTTGGTTGCGGTCAAAATGCGAACCTCCAAACCATCTCGTAACGAAAACATCTGGTCTACAACGCGCAAATCGGCCCTTCGGATAAATCCTCGCGATGATCCTAGGTCAGACGATTTTGGCTTACCCAAAGTCTCCGCACCTTGAGAAGCGAGAGACTCGACCGATGGTAGTGACCTTGTCCTTTGTGATGGACCGTTAACAGGCATCATTTTGACCGCCACAAACATCGCTGCGGCACCGACCAAGACACCGGATGCCCATGCAAGCCAAGCGGACCTGCTGGGCTGATGCACATACACTATGTTTCGTTCCGCCTTGGCCAAATCGGAATTCAGACGATTGCTTGACGCGTTTCGAATAAGTTCCCAATCAAGCTTTGGGGTACGTGGCTTTAAGCTGCGAAGCTGTTCGATTTCGATTTTGAAATCTTGATGGGGATCCATGCTCATGGCTTGCCTCCTGGATGCACTTGAAATCGTTTGCGAAACTGCTCAACGCTCTTCGTAAAGAGGCGATAAGCTGTCGATGCAGAGGTGTCGGTCAATTCGGCGATCTGTTCAAACGTAAGATCCCCCCAAATCCGGGAAGTAACGATCTCACGCTCTAGCGGACTCAGATCGCGAATCCATTCCGCAACCTCTTTAGCATCCAACGAATTCGATGGATCCTCTTCAAACCACGAGTCCCCTGCTAACGCAACCACCGCTTGATGATTGGAGCGGCGTCTATCCGCCCGGGTTTGGTTCATCGCCTTGTTTTTCACAACACGATACATCCAGTTCAGCAAGCTTTCGGGGAGGGTATCGCGACGAGCAAGATCGATTAACGCTTCTTGCAATGCGTCATCGGGATTAGAGCAATACTGGCGAGCGTAAAGAAGCAATGCCGAGCCATGTTGCTCGACAAAGCTTCGTATCTCGCGCTCGTAATTCCAAGACATGCTTTCCCGTCGACTCATTTGAAGAGGATCAACCACCGAGGGTCACTCGGGTTGGACACTACGCTAACGAGTCACCAGCGAAGGAGACTTATTTCATCAAGCCGAGAAAAAAGATCGGGAAAGCGAGAAAATCATATCGGTTCAACGGCGAGAGCGGCTTTATTGGGGAATCGCCGCTAAAACTTCCTTCGCCTCAGCGCGTCCACCATGGGTTCGACTGATTTTGGAATACAAGACCTTGCCATCTTTACCGATCACAAAGGTCGACGGATACGACGTTTCTGCGTCTGCATCCCATCGCAGTCCATAACGACTGGTGAATCCATAGTCTTGATCAAGCACAAAGTGGAAGTGTTTAGGCAGCTCCGTTTTCCCGAGAAACTCCTTTCCTTTGGTTTTGAGATCCTTTACCGCACCGGGGTAGACCAGCACCACATTTGCGTCGCGACTAGCAAACTCCTTCGAGAGACCGACCAAATCGCCTACTTGCTTGGTGCACGCCGGGCACTGATACCCCGGATACCCGCGAAGCAGGGCAATCACGACTGGCCCTTTCTTTAAAAGCTCCGATAGCGACACTTTTTGGCCATCGAGATGGGTCCATTGATAATCGGGCGATTGGTCACCCACTTTGGGCGTTGCGTTGCTCGCATCCTTCGAAACCGTTTCCTGTGCCAGTGCGTTGGAAGGTGCAACAAGATATGCGCTGCTCGCAATCGAAAAAACAAGCCCGGCAGCGATCCACTGCTTGGTAACGCGAACGCCTTTGTTTAGTAGCTTCTTCATCTGCTTCTCCTCCGGATTGAACTCGAACCTACTTCATCGACTCATCGGGACCGGGAAACGTACGTTGCTTGACTTCCTCGCGATACTGCTCCACGGCAATCTTCGCTTGGGCGCGCAAGTCGGCAAACTGCCGCACGAACTTGGGAACGTAACCGCTGTTCCAACCGAGCATATCGTTGGTCACGAGAACTTGACCATCGCAACCCTTGCCTGCACCGATCCCGATCGTTGGGATTGCAATCGATTGGGTGACTTGCTCGGCTAACTCGGCCGGAACGCACTCGATCAGGACAGCGAAAGCCCCAGCATCCACCGCTGCTTTTGCGTCCGCCAGCAGCTGCTCACCATTTCTCTGAACACGGTAACCGCCTAAAGCATGAACGCTCTGAGGGCGGAGACCGATGTGGGCAATGGTAGGTATACCGGCATCGACCATCGCGCGGATCGAGTCGGACTGCTGATGTCCACCCTCCATCTTCACGCCGTGACACTGTGTCTTTTTCATGATCTCAGCCGCGACCGATACGGTATGGGTCACTCCCAATTGGCCAACGGGGAACGGCAGATCGACGATCACCATCGCTCGGCGAGTAGCGCGCGCAACCATTTCGCCGTGATAGATCATTTCTTCGATGGTGACAGGGACAGTCGTCGCTTTTCCTTGTACGACCATTCCGAGCGAGTCGCCCACAAGAATGCAATCGATTCCCGTTTCATCCAGAAGCTGCGCGGTGGGGAAATCGTAAGCGGTCAGCATGGTGATCGGCTGACCTTTCTGTTTCATGCTTTGAAGCGTCTTGACCGTGACGCGGGATGCGGGTGACTCCATTTCAGGCGGTACTACTTCTTTCCTGCATTGCGATAGCGTTGATCCACGACGACAAACTCGAAACCTTTGCCGACTGCAGCGGGTCTGCATTCAAACACGGTCTTGGCGATCTCGGCGATGCGAATGTTCGGACTCCGTTTTTCTTTGAAGTAGCGAGCCTCCGCCTGAGCGAGGAGTTCTTCTGTTTCGGGAGGGATGAATTTGATGGGAGGCCGGCTTCCCAGATTGACACCGGCCGATTGCAAGAACTGTTTGTCGTATTGTTTGAGAACGCCTTCGGTAATGCTCAAAAAGTACAACCGTTTGTCCGCTTTGGGAGAACCGGTTCGTTTCACCGGCTGCGATGCCAGATTGGAGACGTAGTCCACATTGGGCGAGGTGCCGCCATAAGCACCCAGCTCGATCTTGAAGAAATCCAATTGGATGGCGTACCCGCGTTTGTCGCGCGCTTGGAATTTCAAATCCCACCGTTCGTGTCGGGGTACTAAATCGTCCCCTTCCCCTTCCGGTCCCGCTTGCCGGTTATCTCCACGACCATTGGCGGAACTGTTGGCGCTCTCAAGGCTCTCCATGACATCCGAGATGTTGTTGATCGCCTCCGAGACCATTTGCAATGTCGACTCCATCGCTGGTTCATTGAGTTGTTCGACCTCGTCCGGCGTTGGCGGATCAAAGTCTCGTTCGAAACCTGGCGCATTGTCCCCTCGGCCCGAGATTCGCTCTGGCTCCAGCTGAATGACTTCGGCGTTCGAGGAAGCCATGCGAAGGAAAAAGAGTAGACCTAACAGGGCGACAGCCATTCCGACCAGGACCAGCAAGCTGGTAAGGAGGCTGGAGACGCGATCCACGCTATTGGCGCGCATCGAGCTCTCGTCGATCTCAAAGACGTTCGCGGTAATGGGTTTGGATGCTTTGTTCATAGGTGCTAGGGAGCGTGAATCAATCGACAAATACGTAATCGGGTCGAACGGTGAGATACCACTGCCTCCAGCGAAGCACGGCGGTGGTGCGATGATTCGAGTTGATCTCTCCGTCTCGCGGCAAGTGATACGTGTCGAGTTGCCGAGAAATCAATCGCAGGGACGCCTCGGAGTAGCGAGCGACAGCCGCGTCCGGGTCAGTAATCCCGTAAATGAGGGAAGGAACGAAATCGAGATCATCTCCCCGGCCTAACAGCCTCGCTGCAAACTTCCGAGTGGCAGCATCTCGCGAATTCATCAGCCGAGCGAAGCGATTGAGCTGGTCCTTTCGCTCCTTCGGGTCCTTGGGCAAAACCATCTGATCGGGGATCAAACCTTCTTTGCCATCCACTTTCGAATTGTCTTCCAGCATCTTCAATGCATCGTCGATATTTGTGGCGGCCGTCCGATTCATCAACTTCCCGTTCTTGACGACCACGGATGTAGGATCGTCAGGCAATCCTTGTCCTCCCAACAAAACATCGTCGTGCAACTCGCCGATCGCCTTTTGCGTGCTTCGGATCAGGAAGAGGATAGCAAAGCTGGTGCAGATATCGGGACCGAGAGAGCCATCGACATCCCCACCTTTAATGCCCCAACCTCCCGATACGTCTTGGGCGGCGATCAAGGCATCGACTCCTTCGTTGTACCAGTCCGGACTCTTTTCTTTTTTCCCTTTGGTGATCTCGAGAAAGGACTCGTATCGTTCTTTGCTGTAAACGTAGTAGTAGTGCCACATCGAACGCTGGTAGGGATGGGTGTTGAACCAATTCTCAGCGCGCTTCACCACCGTTTCGACTTGGGTCTTGTCGACGGCAGCGGCCTTCTTTTTCTTTTCATCTGGATCGATGCGTTGGAAGGCGGTTGGGACGATCCCTTCTTCCTCCTGGTTCTGAGCCCATTTGCTGCGAAACAATCCGAGCGTGTCACCGGCGATCAAATACCCGGAGAATCCGGCAGCGGTGAGGGAGTTGGTGACGCTGCTGTTCTGACCGTTGGGATCGGGAGCTTGATAAGCCCAGCCGCCATCGTTCTTTTGTGCTGAAGCAAGGAATTGCAAACAGCGTCGAACCGGCTCTTGGGCGATTTCAATATTGGCTTGGCTCATCGTCCAAAGGCAGAGCATGACATATTGGGTTTGCGAGATGTCCCCCGAACCAGCGGTTTTGTAAGGGCTCTCGATCATGTAGCCAAACCCGCCGTTGGGGCGTTGAACGCCGATCAAAACGTCGCGGATGGTCTTGATTTCGGTGCTGTACAACGCGGGATCCACCGAGGTGAGGAGCATCCCCGCGACAGGGACCGAGTACATCGAATCATGTCCCCATTGATACGAGTTGGAGGCCATGCTCCGCGCGATCTCGACTGCTTGCTGCAGCCCCGCCTTGATGCGAGGATGGTCCGGCGTCGCCTCTGGGTCCGCTTTGTAGATGGCCAAAGCGGCCAGCATGGTTCCTCCTTCCCCGTACGAGGAGGGGGGGGTTTTGGAAAGGTAGTCCAGCCCTCGCTTGACCATGTCGAGCACCACGGGGTGTTGTGGGTCGTATTTCTGGGCGAAGGCGGGCAAGTGGCCGCCGATTGCGAGCCAGCCGAAAACGACGATCGAAGCCAACACGCGGAGGGAAAAACGATCCCGGCGTCGGAACAATGCAAGAGCCACGCGCGTCTCCGGACAAGTGAAAAGGGGGTGATAAGCGTCGAAAGGACCGTTACGACTATGCGTAAAGATTACCTCCCGCGGCACTTCTTGACAAACATAGGGAGGGTGAATTGACAAAGTCGGTTTTTGCCCATACATTCCCTTCACAGACGCGGGCATTGCCTCCCTTTGGGTTGATTTTTTGCCCTTGTCCGTTGGTCAGGTAGCTCAGTAGGTAGAGCAATGGACTGAAAATCCATGTGTCGCCGGTTCGATCCCGGCCCTGACCACATTCGAACCTCTGCTTTGGCGGAGGTTTTTTCGTTTCTGGGCTAGCTGCCCCACCCATCGCTGGGTTTCTCGCCACGGCGCAAAGCTCGCAACGGAGCAAAAAACAGTGAATCGATCACTGCCTTAAAGGTGCCAATCGGTTTTCAATCTCGGCGGGCTTGGCGCCTTGGCGAGAAATGGGGCATGACGTGGGCGACGCCTTCCTAACTAGATAGCGGGCTTCTTTTCGGTGAGCTTGGCGAGCGCCTGACGCAGTTCGCGGACTTTAAGGGGCATCGGCAAGAGCACATGCTTCGAACTAGTGTTGGCTCCCCGAATGATATGCTGTTGCTTGGGGTCCACCAACATGATGGCGGGAATGTCCTTGGTATGCTCCTGCTCGGTGAACGTGTTGAAGGCTTGCAACGCTAAGTTACCAAGGTCCGGTGCGCAGAAGACGATGCAATCGGCTTGCACAGACTCGTCCGGAGTGAACTTGCTCAACGCGCGATCAGGATCGCTATAAATCAAAACACGATAGCCGCGCTTCTTGAGCTTCTCCCGCAAGATGTCTTGCAACTCTTGTTTGCTCTCCACGATCATGACGGTCTTCCCTTCCCCCTCCTTGGCCTCCTCCTCATCGATGACCATGATCTCATGCCGCTGGCTAATTCGCTTTTCGGCTTCCGGATTCTCCAACTTCCTGATGGCCGTCTGGACGTCGAGAAGCATGGCACCCGGCGTTTGATATCTCTTCTCGGGATCGAATTCGAGCGCTTTGTTGCAGATCGTATAAACCGACTCAGGCAACTCTTTCACCACTTCCGACAAGGATGGGAAGTCATGAAATCGAGTCACGTTCAATCGTTGCGATCTCTCGCGCGTCTCCACCAGAGCAGGTTTCCCAGAAAGGACGTTGTACATCATGACCCCGACGAAGTAGATGTCCGAGCGAGTGTCCCCCTTTCGAACCCCCGTTCCTCGTTCCAACGCGGCGTAGTCGATCGCCCGTGCGCTGGGACAGTCGGCGATGGCTTTATCGGAAGACGTATCGGCTAACGCTGCAAGTCCGAAGTCCACCAGTTTGCAACGGCCGCTGGAATGCACCAACACGTTGGACAGCTTGAGATCCCGGTGCGAAATCCCTTTCTGGTAGGCGAAGTCCAATCCGGCGCAGATGTCTTGAACAACATGAAGACCTTCTTTCACCGCGAACTGCTTTCGGATCTTCAATATCTCGCGCAGTGTTTCCCCTTCGACAAACTCCATGACTAAATAAGGGGCGCGAGGATCGTTGACGATCTCATGGATCGTGACAATGTTGGGATGCCGCAATTGCAAACCCATGCGGCCTTCACGCAAAAACTGCTCGATCTGCGACATGTCCCCGCGATGGCGACTGCGAAGAACTTTGACCGCGACAACCCGCCCCGTTTCTCGATGGACCGCGCGGAATACTCGGGCGAATGTACCAGCTCCAATCATGTAGAGGACTTTATACGGGCCATAATAATAGCCAAGTCTCTCTCCGGTGAGCAATCGATCCAACTGGAAATTGGTCAGCAACCCTTTCCGTAACAACATGGCCTTCACGTCTTCCAAACTCACGTTGTCGGACCGAAGCTCGGTCCAAACGCGGTCGACATCGACGGACGATGCCAAGTCGAGGTCGAGGACCCGTTGGGTTAAGGATCGAGGGGTGAATTCCATAGGAGGCAAAATTCGATCGGAGGAGGATGGAGAGTGCCTATGCTCACAGGACGGATCGAGCGTCTCAGACACCCCTCTAGCATAGTTCAAAGTCGTTCCGGCAGCCAAGGAAACAAAACAAGCGGACTGACAAGGAAGTGGCGATTCCTAGTCAGCCCGCTTGAAGGCTCTCTAGAGGTTGCGTCGTTCGAGTCGGAGTTCGTCCGGCACAACCTCAGCCCTGTCCAAACCCAACGCTACTCAGAATCATCTTCAGGTCGAAACTCGTCTTGCCCCTCGCCTTGGCTACCATCCCCCAACATCTCAGAAATCTGCTTTTGATAGGTGTCTCGCTCGCGACGGGTCGCTTCCAAATCAAATACGAGATACTTCATGTCCAATCGGAGTTGGCCGATCGACTCCTGTACCAACTGCAGAATCTTGCGGCGTCGATTGGTGCTCTCCACGACACGTTGGAAAGAAGGCTGGATGGCCAACCGGTGCTCTGCAGGCAAAGCGTCGATCACCCGTTGCAGATCCAACAATTCGCTCGGTGTGTCTTGAACCGCGTTGTCGGTGGAATGAGCTGCTTGACTCATGATCGTTTCCTGATTTGTTGTGGGTGACGGCTTTGCCGAAAGGTTGATTACCGAAGATATTCCTCAAGAAATGCAGCTGCCATGCCGAACACCCTAGAGGCCCGCTAGCATTCACGCTAAACCCATGCTAGTCAAGGACTTAGGAAAATCGAGACAATCCGTGCACTTTTCCTAAAGCGCAGAGCTTGTTGCCGATTCGCAACAGGTTTCCATATGGCACCCAGACTTAAGTCCTGCTACAAGAGAGACTTAGGATGAAAGTCGCCAGGTGGATCAGGATGATTCGATTTCTCTACTTACTCTTCGACGATTGTTGCGAAAAGTCAACCGACGGGCCGGTCGTGCGCCGCGGGGTGGCTTTGGCGATTGTTCTCTGCAGCCTGATGTTTCGCTCTGGATCAATCGCGTCGGGGCAATGGATCGAAACGTTTGATCGTCCTGGCGAGTATTTCCGGCTCTGGCGCGATGACTGCCGAGCCGTTCTCCAACGCCCCACCCGATCCGAGCCGGGTGTCGAAACTCTCGAGCTGAGCTTCGGACACGGAACCTACGTCCATTTGCTCTACCCCATCGAACCATGCGCTGTGGTCGATGATCTCGCTGCCTCCATCCGTCTCCGCTGCGTCCACGATGGCCTGAGGCTCGCTCTACGCGTCGTCTACCCGCATTCGTCCCATCAAGCGACGAGCGACCCTCTCTACACCTTGGTCTTTGGAACCGCCGCCGAAGGGAACGGTCGCTGGTCCACCTCGACCGTTCGCAACATACGCCGCGAAGTCGAAACGCATCAACGGCTCCTTCGGGTCAAACACGGTCCCGATATCGACTTCAGCCAACCCTATGTCGACGCGGTTATCGTCGACGCGTACCGATTCCCCGGAACGACCAAATTGCAGATCGATGACCTGCAAATCGAAGGCATGATCGCCCCTTCGAACCTGGCCTCGATGGCGAGCACCGAATCTCGGACGAACGAACCCCCTCTCAGCGCCGCAGAACGATTGAGCTTGATGCAATCGACCGTCCCTCGCTGGATCCAATACCACGGAGAAAGCTTCGAACACTTGCAACAACTCGGATTCAACGGGGTTGTCGCTCCGCGCGCCGAAGAGTCAGGACTGATCGAGCAAGCTGCCGCCACCAAACTGGCTGTCATCGCCCCCCCTCCCTCCTTCGTTCCCGCCGATTCCCTTCAAACGGAATTCTCGCACGTTCAAGCTTGGATGCTGGGCTGGGAACTGAACGAATCGAGCCTGGACTTCACACGACACCAAGTCTCGAAACTAACCCAATTCCCCCCATCCCTCGCGCGGCCGACGATCGGCGAGGCGATGGAAATGTACGGTTCGTTCAGCCGATTGACCGACTGGCTGGCGGTACCAACCCCTCACACGACGCGCGTTCGATCCTTTGACGAAACCGATGAGATTCTTCGCTCGGAATCTCGGTCGCTCGCGGGTCGATCGATGCCCCTGACGTCGATGGTCACTCAGATGTCCAGCGAATGGATGGAACAGAAAGCGATGCTCCAAAACATCGTCGGAGGGGATGCGATCGGACTGCCTGACTACGATTTTGTAGGCACTCGACTCGGGGTCTATCGCACGATGATGCAAGGCACACGAGGGTGGATTTTTCGCTCCTCAGGCCCGCTCGATCGCGGCGACCCCACGACGACGGCCCGCGCCCAAGGCTACAAAGCGATCAATAGCGAAATCGATCTCTTCAGCCCTTGGATCCATTCCAATCAATATGCGTGGAAGTCGGTAACAACCGATTCCCCCCATCACCGCGCAGCGGTCCTCACCGCCCCGAACAGTCAACTTACGATCGTGGTGGCCAGCGGTCCGATGGACCAGATCTGCCCCGTCGCTCCGGACACCGAACGATTGCAAATCGCGATCCCCACGGCCGGTCAAGTTCGACATGTGTTTCGTATCACACACGGGCATCTCGAAACGCTCCGCTCCGAACAGAGAAACGATGCTGTATACGCGGTCATCGATCGCCCCGGATTGATTGAACAAGTCGTCACGGTCGTCGACCCCAAACCGATTGAATACTTGCGAACCCAGTTGGAAATACGTGCATCGACCCTTATGGAAGGACGCATCGATGCAGCCGAGCAGGCCCTCACTCTCTCGCAAATGGCCTTCGTTGCCCAGAAACTTCCCCCCTCCCACCCGAGCTGGGATCGAATCCAACGAGCCAGGACACTTCACCACGAAGCCCTCCATGCCATGAGCCGCTCGAATACCGTGACCGCGCTCAAGAAAGCAGACGAATCGATCCTGCTCTCCCAACGCGTCCTACGTCAATCCTGGGAAGAAGCCGTTGCCCAGTTCCCGTCGTTCCAAAGCAGCCCATACGTCGCCTCACCACTCGCTCTCCCGCTTCACTGGGAACTGAATCGCATTCTTCAAGGTAGACCTTGGCAACCTCTCGGTATGCCTGGTGTTCCTATGAACAGCTGGGAATCGATGCAGCAACAAGGCTGGCGTGTCGATCAACGGCTCACGGATTCGATCACCACGCATGTCACCACCTCGATGCCGGAATCGGGTGGCTCTCCGGTGCTCTCTCTTGTTTCCAACTCCGCATCGGGGCAACCGGTGCCGACCGGATACGCTGGGGCAGCGATGCGTGTCTCGAGCGCGCCGATCGTGGCCCCCGTCGGTTCGATGGTCCATATCCGCGGAGAAGTCCTTATCGAATCACCCCCCAATGAACCGCAAAGTGGACTTCTCATCAGCGATTCCCTAGGCGGGGAATCCTTGGGCCAACTCGTCTCAGCCGCCGATCGAACCGATACACCTTGGAGAATGTTTGGTCTCTCTCGTATGGTCACCAACCCAGCAGGGTTCCAGATCTACTTCGAAACGCGGGGAGCTATGCAAGCACAAATCCGGAACTTGCAAACCGAAATGATCATTCCAAGCCCTCCTCGCGGTATCCCAGTCCGTTCCCTCGAACCCAACGAACAGCCTGAAATTCCCGAAGAACTACTTCGACCCTAAACCTACGCGAAAATCAACAGGCCACAGGACTCTGGTAAGGTGCAATGCGTTGTTGAAGACTCGGATGCGTCCAACTCGTCCGCTCCATCCGATTGTCTCGATAGATTCGACTCAACACATGAATGTACTCCGATGCGGCTTCCTCATGGTTCAGCCCAAACCATCGCGCCCCCATCCGTATCGCACCGCGATCGGCATCCATCTCCGTCCACCAGCAAGTCGCAATGACGAGGATGCCGAATACCACTCCAATCGAGAGCATCGCTAGAACCAAAAGCCAACCATCCAACGTTTGCAACGCTCCGAGCAACGCTGGAACTCCAATCCAAGCAGGTAGGAGACGGACATACGAATGATAACGCCGCACGTGGGCGATTTCGTGTAGCACGATCCACTCGATTTGCCGCATCGTGTAGTTCAGCAAGAGCCGATCCGTGATCAACAGCCTCTTCCCTCGAAACCCACTGACGATCGCGGCGTTCGAATAGCGACATCCCGTGGGCCACAACAGCACTCGTGGAGGACGTGTTCCCGCACGGCGCCACAAACCCATGATGTGACCCGCGAAAGTTGGCTCCATCTTTCCGGCACCGGTCACCCAGATCATCCAATAGGGAAGCAACCAAGAAGAAATCGCGCCGGCAGCGACGAGCGTCGCACAAAGCCAAAATGTGTCCTTCCAAACCGCCCCTTCCAACCGTTGGTTTCCCCACGGAAGGAGCGATACGAGCGCGATGTCTCGCTGAAAAAGCCAGGCCATGGATTCCGTGGCGAAGGAAACGACGATCAGCACGAGCCCCAACCCATTCCCCTTCAAACATTTCCATCCGAAACGATCAAATAAAACGAGCAGAAACAGAACGGTGGGGACCGCAGACAAAATAAGCTTGCCAGTCCAATGCCCTGCAACTCCCTCCATCTGGCCGAACAACTCGGGCCATCCCAACAGCGCCAAAACAAAAGGTTGCACCAAAAGCCACATGGCGATACAGCCAGTCGGAGATGCGCAGGTTGCCATCCAGCGATTCCGACTCCGATGTGCGACCGCATTTCGATGCAGCGTTCGCATCGACAGAAAAACGAGTAGCAGCGTCAAGATGTCAATCAGGAGCATCCCCACCAACCCAACACGGTCCAAGGTTGGACTGCCTGACAGCCCCAATCTTCCTCGAATGCTTTCGATCAGCCACGCGGCAGGCCAAGCAGCCAGCACAGAGGGAATCCAGAAGACATTCAAAACAGAGATCATCGCCTTCGACTCGCTCGAGATAGGCTGCGGTTCCAAGAGGAAACTCTACGGTCGAGAGTTTTATGCTTCTCTCATCGTAAAAAGGGGTGGACCAATCTCGCGATGGAATACCCAACACGAAACTTCACTCTATCGGACTTCGTTCCAGTTGTAGCGAATGCGCAAAGGTTAACTGGTCGAAGCGCCTAGCATCCCGACCGAAGGGAGACGATAATGGAACGGATCCTCGCCCCTCCATGACTCCCCTCCCGCCAAATCCTACCCCTCCATGGTTCGTCTACTTCCATCGCTGCAGCGATCGCTGGATCTCCTACGTTTCGGCTTCACCACTGCATCCTGCCTATTTGCTCTGACCACCACACCCCTCCTCCATGCGGCCGACAAACCTCAATGGACACGGCTCATGCCGGCCGGCGTGACCACAGGCGCCTCAACGCTGGTCGACGCTACGGGCACCTTCACCACATGGCCGGTCCAAATTTGGTGCAGCCTTCCCGGCGTGCACTGGAAATGCTTGGAAAAAGCGGGGGCATTCGAAGTCGCCGTGGATGCGGGCGTAACAGACCAAGTCGCCTGGGTCCGACTGTACAACGAAGGCGGGGCGACAGCGGCAAAGCCCTTTTACATTTCCACCCGTGCGACGAAGACGGAAAAAGAACCGAATGATCGGGTCCTGCAAGCCGCCGAAGAATTGCACGACAACGAAGTCGCCTACGGTCTCCTGGAAAAGAATGGGGACGTCGACCTCTATCGACTCTCGCTGCGAGCGGGCGAACCCTTTTCCGCCATTCTCGACGCCACCCGCTCCCTTCGCTCACCGCTCGACGCACACCTCCAGCTTCTCGACGATAGAGGCTTTGTCCTCACGGAAAATCTAGATCGCTACGGCTACGATCCGGGCATTGCTTTCCATCCCAAAAAGGATGGATCCTACTATCTGCGAGTCTTCGGATTTCCTGTCGAACCTGATAGCACGATTTCGTTTCGCGGGGGAGCCGACTGGTGCTATCGAGTGCAATGGCAACGCAGCCCTCTTCCATACGACACATTCAATGCAGAAGGAATTTTATTACCATCTGCTGCACCCGAGGGGCCATCCCCCATTTCAAAAGAATCGGCCGCGACGGTCTCCCTCCCCTTCGATACCCAACGCGCGATTCTGCAGAACAAAGAAACACATTTCTATCGGATTCAAAACCTGGCGGGCAAGTCGCTGGAAATCCAATTGCTCGCCCAAACGATCGGCTCCTACCTGGATGCAACCCTCACCATCACCAACAAAGAGGGGAAGCAAGTATCGTTTCAAGATGACGACAAGACGAATCGGGATCCCAAGCTGATATGGCAAGTCCCTGATAACGAAGAGTATTGGGTGACCGTTTCCGACTTCCATAAACTCGGTAGCGAAGATCGTGTCTACCGACTTCAAATCCGAGAGCGCACCGCGGGTTTGCTCGCAACAGCTTCCGCAGAATTAAAAGAGAGCAAGGCGAACGAAGAATTCGAATGGAGCATCGCCCTCGAGCGGGTGAACAACTGGATGGGAGAAGTGGAAGTAGTCGGTGTAGGACTACCCGCAGATGCGGTACTGTCCAACACCCAATTCAGCGTGACCAAAGATGGCCCCAAAGCGCACGCAATCAAAGTAAAGCTGCCGACGCCCTGGCAAGGCCCCTTTGCACTTCAATTGAAACTCGCGGGTATCGAAACGCCGGTGCCCGTCGCCGGCCCAAGCCAGGCCGGCGTTTGGATCTCCAACGTGGCGACTAAATAGCGAGCAACAGCCTGCTTGGAGCTTCGAGATAAGCGATGATATCGTTCAAGAACCGGGCAGCCGTCGCCCCATCGACGAGACGATGGTCGTAGGCCAAACTCAGAGGCATCATCAACCGCGGTTTGATCGAATCGTCATCCATCACCACAGGAAGTTTCCGCGAACGACCAACGAGCAAAATCGCCACCTCGGGCACATTCACAATCGGAGTGGAATAAGTCCCACCGATAGCGCCGAGATTGCTGATGGTGAAGGTTCCACCCCGAAGATCGCTTACGGCAAAATCATTGCTACGAACACGATTCGCGAGATCGGCTAACGCATACGCGACGTCCGGAATCGACATCCGGTCGGCATTCTTCAGAGTTGGAACGACCAACCCGCGATCGCTATCGACGGCAATACCGAGATTGACGTAGTCCTTGTAGATGATCTGCTCATTTTCCATATCGAGCGTTGCATTGAGCGCCGGATGGTGTTTGAGCGCCGTCGCTACAGCCTTGATCAAAAATGGCATCGTCGTGAGTTTGATCCCTCGCGATGCGTAATCATCTTTACTCGTTTGTCGGAAGGCTTCCAGCTCGGTCACGTCGGCATCGTCAAAGTTCACCACGCGGGGGACCGATTCCCACGAACGATGCATCTGATTGGCGATCGTCTTCCGGATCTTGGTCATCCGATCCACACGAATCGGTCCGTAATCGTCTTGCGATGGCGTACCAGGAAGAGTGGCGGCTGGGCTCTTCGACGCGCTCTTGGATTCGCTGATTCCGGACGCGGGAGCGGGTGCCGCAGGAGCCGGTGTTCGGGCTGCTTGGCTCGCGTGACGCACGACGGCCATCACATCTTCACGCGTGATGCGACCTCCTTCACCTGAACCGACTACACTTGCTAAATCGACCCCCACTTCACGAGCTAAGCGGCGGATGGCCGGACCCGCGGGAATCACATCATCAGCGAAAGGCGTTCCCTCGTTATCAACAGCAGGAGCAGCAACGGGAGCCGCAGCGACAGGAGCTGCAGGAACGGCTACCGGACGGGCAGGCGCGACAGGTGCAGGACGAACGGGTTCTGGTTTCGGTGCCGCCGGTGCAGCCGCTTGTTGTGGAGCTGCTGCAGGGGCGGGTGCTGCTGGGGCGGGTGGTGCAACCGGTTGTGGCGCTGCAGCAGCGGGGGCCGGAGCCTGGGCTGCAGCAGGAGCGGCTGCTCCAGACGCTTCAATCGTCGCGATAACCGTCCCGACGGGAACGCTTTCCCCCTCCTTGACCGTGATGCTCAGAATCTTGCCGGCTACCGGGGAAGGAACCGAAACGGTTGCCTTGTCGGTTTCCATCTCGATGAGCGATTGTTCTTTCTTGACGACGTCACCAACGCTCACGAGGATTTCGAGAACGTCGCCAGATTCGATGCCTTCACCAAGGGAGGGAAGCTTGATTTCCATGTCAGGATTCTGCTGGGTAAACGAACGAGGTTTGAAAATGCCCAAGCCCAGAATCGAGCTTGGGAGATGAAGGAATCTACGCCTTAGGCGAACAAGGGATTGGGCTTCTCAGGATCCAATCCCAAGTCGCGGATCGCCTGGGCAACAACCGCCGGGGCAATCTTTCCTTGCTTGCTGAGTCGATACAACGCTGCGATGGTGATCGAGACCGCGTCGACTTCGAAGTGACGGCGAAGGGCCGGTCGCGTCTCACTGCGTCCCATCCCATCGCAACCCAGAACGCAATAGTCCTGGCTCAAGTAGGGGAGGAGCTGTTCGCCTACGGCTCGCACGTTATCGCTCGCGGAGATGATCGGCCCCTCGACTCCATCCAACACCGTTTGAATGTAAGACTTCATCTCAGGCTGATCCGGGTGAAGCATATTCCAGCGCTCGCAGCTTTGTGCATCGCGACGCAATTGGGTGTAACTGGTCACGCTCCACGCATCGCTGGCGATTCCGTAGTTCTCTGCCAGAATCTGTTGGGCTTCCAGTACGTGCCGCAGGATCGCTCCACTACCAAACAGTTGCACCCGAGCCTTGGCCCCGTCGACTTCCTGGGATTTGAAGCGATAGATACCCTTGATGATCCCGTCTTCGACACCCTCCGGCATCTCGGGCATGTCATAGTCCTCGTTGTGGACGGTGATGTAGTAAATCGCAGTCTCACCTTCTTGATAAAGCCGTCGCATACCGTCAAGGACGATGACGACGGTTTCGTAGGCCCAAGCCGGATCGTAGGCTCGCACGGTGGGAAACGCGATCGCGTTGAGGTGGCTGTGACCGTCTTGGTGCTGCAGTCCCTCGCCATTAAGAGTCGTTCGGCCTGCAGTTCCTCCGATGAGGAATCCCTTTGCCCGCATGTCGGCGGCTGCCCAGATCGAGTCGCCTACACGCTGGAATCCGAACATGGAGTAGTAGATGTAGAACGGAATCATATTGATCCCGTGGGCCGAGTAAGCGGTACCGGCAGCGACGAAGCTGCTCATCGAACCGCATTCGGTGATCCCTTCTTCCAAAATCTGTCCGTCTTTCGCCTCTTTGTAATAAGCGACCTGATCGGAATCGATCGGTTCGTAAAGCTGGCCGGCGTGGGCGTAGATACCGATTTCCTTGAACATTCCCTCCATCCCGAACGTACGCGACTCGTCAGGCACAATCGGGACAATCTGAGAGCCTACTTGCTTGTCTTTCACCAGTCGGTTCAAGAAGCGTACAAATCCCTGGGTTGTGCTAATGTGCTTGCCTTCGACTTGCAAGCTCATGAACTTGCGATAGTCATCGAGCGAAGGTGTTTCGGTCTTCGGATGAACGGTGGGGCGGCTCGGGAGGGATCCTCCTAGCTGCTTGCGGCGATCCTTGAGATACTTGATCTCATTGCTCGACTCGGGTGGCTTGTAGAAAGGAGCATTCGCAACTTCTTCGTCGGAAATCGGAATACCGAAACGGCTTCGGAACTCCAGGAGCTCCTTTTCGTTCATTTCTTTGCGGTTGTGAGCGATGTTTCTCCCTTCACCCGCTTCACCCAAACCGTATCCCTTGATGGTCTTCGCCAAGATGACCGTGGGCTGTCCTTTGTGCTCGACCGCTGCCTTGTAGGCTGCGAAGACCTTCTCGGGGTCATGACCACCTCGCTTCATCTTCTCCAACCGCTCGTCGGAATAGTTCTCGACCAGCTTGAGAAGCTCGGGGTATTTCCCGAAGAAGTGCTCGCGGATGTAGGAACCTGGCATCCCGGTGTACTTTTGATACTGGCCGTCGACGACCTCGGTCATGCGTTGAACCAGCAGACCCGATTCGTCTTTTTGAAGCAGCGCGTCCCAATCGCTTCCCCAAACCACCTTGATCACATTCCAGCCGGCACCTCGGAAGACCGCTTCGAGCTCTTGCATGATCTTGCCGTTCCCGCGGACCGGACCATCGAGCCGCTGCAGATTGCAGTTCACGACGAAGACCAAATTGTCCAGTTTTTCGCGGGAAGCGAGGGTAATGGCGCCGAGGGTTTCGGGCTCATCGCATTCACCATCCCCGAGGAATGCCCATACTTTTTGGCCACGCGTGTCCTTGAGACCGCGGTCGTTGAGGTACTCGTTGAATCGGGCTTGGTAAATCGCCATGATCGGCCCGAGCCCCATCGAAACCGTGGGATATTCCCAGAAATCGGGCATCAACCAAGGGTGGGGATAGCTGCTGAGGCCCCCTTCTGGTTGCAATTCGCGGCGGAAGTTCTCGAGCTTCGCCTCCTCCAATCGGCCTTCGACATAAGCTCGGGAGTACATCCCTGGGGACGCGTGCCCTTGGAAATAAACAATGTCGCCGCCGTAGCCGGATTCGCCCCGCCCTTTGAAGAAGTGATTGAAGGCGACTTCGTAGAGGGTAGCCGAGCTGGCGAAGGTGCTGATGTGCCCCCCTTGCCCTTTGTTTTTCGTGTTCGCGCGAACGACCATGGCCATGGCGTTCCAACGGATGATGCTCTTGATCCGCCGCTCGAGCTCCCGGTTTCCGGGGTACGCGGGCTGCTTGGACGCAGGAATGGTGTTGATATAGGGGGTCGTGGTTTCGAACGGGATATCGACCCCTTCGGCACGAGCCCGGTTTTCCAACGCCTTGATCAGATAGCGAACGCGTTCCTCACCCTTGCTCTTGCGAACATAATCCAAGGAACCGAGCCACTCGCCCGTTTCCGCTGGGTCCACATCGATAGGCGCTGCGACTTGGCCCGCCGCTGCCAACACCGAAGGGTCGACTTCTCCCAAGACTTCTGCGTCCGACATATTCCGTCTTTCTCAATGATCCAAAACGAGTTAGCAAAGGCAGTCTCCTGCCCCGCTAGGATAATTGCAAAACCTAGCATTGTCGCGAAATTGGTAACCTACGTAAAGATCCGAAAAGCTTATGGAGCAAGGTTCTCTTCAGACAGACTGCATTACAAGTGCGACTAATGCTGGGTTCATGCGGTTTTTGCCCTCGCGGAGCCCCCGCCCAAGCAGGGTTCCTGAGACGAAAGCGAACTCCTTTGCCATCGGCGACTCCACCGGGGAGACCAAGACGGCCAGCTGGCGACTTATTAGGGAAAATAGGCCCCGCACCACAAGACGTCTCGCCCCGATTCATTACAGTAGGACCTGCAGGAAACTCCAACCAATAAACTCCACAACGGATTAGCAGGTTCGAAGATCGCATGGTTTGGGATTGGGAAATCGATGGATGGATCGTCCTGGCCGGCTCTCTGGCTGCTGCCTGCGCGGCTGTTTTGGGCTCCTTTCTCCTCCTTCGACGTTTGAGCTTGCTGGGGGATGCGATCAGCCATTCGGTACTTCCGGGAATCGCAGCTGCGTACTTGTTTACCGGCGAGCGGGCGTCTTGGAGTATCTTCGTCGGCGCGGCGGTGACCGGGTTGGCGACGGTTTGGCTTATCGAATCGATCCGTCGATTCGGAAACGTGGAGGAATCCGCCTCCATCGGAATCGTCTTCACCTCGATGTTCGCACTGGGGCTCGTCATGATCGTCCGAGCCGGCGATAACGTCGATCTCGACCCATCCTGCATCCTTTACGGGAACCTGGAAACGTCGATCCTCGATACGGTCTCCACTTCGATCGGAGACATTCCCCGGGTCGTGCTCACGCTCGGCGGTGTCCTCGCGCTGAATTTGGCCGCAGTCGTGATCTTCTACAAAGAATGGAAGGTGACGACGTTCGATGCTGCCTACGCACAATCGCAAGGCATTCCAAGTCGCTTCTTTCATTACCTGCTGGCTTCACTAGTCGCCGTCACCTGCATCGCAGCCTTTGAAGCCGTCGGCAACATCCTGGTCATCGCCGTCCTCATCGTCCCCGCCGCGATCTCGTTTCTTTGGACGGCCCGCCTCTCCACCATGCTGGCATGCTCGGTTTCGGTCGCCGTATTCATCGCGATCACGGGGCACCTTGCCGCGATTTGGCTACCCCCCTTGGCGGGTCTTCGTTCGGTGAACTCGGCTGCCATGATGTCCGTTGCTGCCGGTCTTTTTTTGACCGCAACCATCTTCATCAGCCCTCGTGGCGGTTGGCTCTTTCAACGCTGGCAACAAATTGTGATCACGCGAAAGATCCTGCAAGACGATGTCTTGGCCTACCTTTATCGCCTTCAAGAACAATCGGCTGCACCGAACTACCAAAATCAACACGGACTGCAAACCACCCCGATAACTGCCCAACGCTTCCACCGGAACGAAATTGCACGAAAGCTACATGCTTCCCCTGCGAGAATGGCGCAAGCAATACAGCAACTGGTGACTCGCCATGCCATCGCAGTTCGAGGCGAAGAAGTCGAGCTCACAGAGCTAGGATTACGCGAAGCCCAGAACTTGGTCCGTTCCCACCGGCTGTGGGAGCAATATCTCTCGATCGAAACAAACCTGCCGGACGACAAAGTCCACCCGCATGCAGAGTCCTGGGAACACTTCACCAACTCGTCGATGCGGGGAGAATTGGACCAACGGACCGGCAATGCACCCACCGACCCCCACGGACGTACGATCCCCCCTGAATCGTAAGCGGTTTTGTTTTCTGGTTTTAGAGACGTGGTCTAGCGTGCGGAAGCTGTCGAGGACGACAGCTAGACATTAGCGATACAGCCGAAAAGACCGGAGTTGATCGCGAAACGTCTCTTCCTCTTCTTCCCAAGCTCCTGCGATTTCCTTCCAAGGAACATCGGCTTCGATCGCCAGACGCTCACGACTCGATCCAAATAACAGATCGATAGCGATCGGGCTCTCGACGAATTCGTAAATCTCCGTTCGCCATCGAAATCGCTCGATCGATTGCCGACGCATCGCCTGCAATAGCGCCAACCCAACCCGAACAGGTCGAAAACATTCGCGATCCAGAACGTGAATCTGCACCCCTCCACAATCGACATTCGCATGCTTTTGAAAAGTAGGCCGGAAACAAATCGGTCGGAAATAAACACCTGGTATCCCTTGCGCATTCATTTCCTTCGCCAAGTGCGTCGCATCGATCCACGGCGCTCCACAGATTTCAAACGGTCGTGTTGTTCCTCTCCCTTCGCTCAGAAGCGTCCCTTCGAACAGGCATTGGCCCGGATAAACCAGCGCCGTGTCGAGAGTCGGCATATTCGGTGAAGGCATGACCCACGGTACGCAGGTTTCGTCTCCATAACGATCCCTCTCCCACCCCTCGCATCGCACGACTTGCAAAAGTTCGCTGGGCAGCCCGAGATCGTCCGCATAACACAGCGCCAATTCGCCAATGGTCATACCATGGCGCACCGGTATGTTATGCGCACCAACGAAGCTTTCATAACCTGGCCGCAACACAGGCCCTTCAATCTCCATTCCACCCAGAGGATTGTGGCGATCCAAGATCATCACGGGCAATCCCATCGGCAACGCGACTTGCATGCAGTACAGCATCGTCGCTTGGAAGGTATAAAACCGCGTCCCGATGTCTTGCAAATCGATCACCAGGACATCCAAGCCTTCGAGGGACTCTTTGCTGGGACGCAAACTCGCGACATCCTTGCCATACAAACTAACCACTCGCGTGACGGTCTTGGATTCCTCTTCTGTAACACCGATCAAGTCCTGTGCTTGACCGTGCAAACCATGTTCTGGGCCAAAGATAGCCGACAATGTCAGCGGGGCTTCCGCGAATCGTTCGAGCGAACTTCGGAGCGTGCGATCGACCGCGGCCGGGTGCGTGACCAACCCGACTCGCTTGCCCCGCAGCGGACGAAATTCCTGTTCGATTAAAACATCCAGCCCGCTTTTGATTGGGACCATCGTTGCAGTGACTTGCTTTTGTGATTCTAAGAAAAGGAAGATCGAAGCATGGTCGCCTAGCGACGTCATGACTTAACGACCGACACGCGAGGTGTGAAACGATAACACGATGCGAATCGTTTCGTAATCCACCGTCCCATTCAAGTATTCGAAGATGGGCTTGAGTCGATCGGCTTGCGTCACCTTGGCCGCCTCCAACACCTTCAACTCCACATCGTGACTCACCCAAGGCTCGATGCTCTCGCTGGATTCGGACTCCAGCCACTCGACAAGGTATCTCGCGATGGTTCCCCTCGAGAGATTCATAGCAGCTGCGACCGCTTCGATCGATTCCTTGCGTCGAAAGTGCTTCCTCGCTTCCTGCTGTCTGCCGGGAATCCCTTCGCGGGCGGCGCCATGCGTACCAGACCCACCGTCGCGTGAATCGCGCCGGACGATTTCGTGGAGGACCCGAACATCCCGGGCCAATCCTCTACCCATCGCGACCCGTTCGATGCACGCGAAAAAGGCCTCGCCGTAGGCCTTGCATCGCGACTCCCCCATGCCATGGATCGCTTTCAATCCGTCAAGCGAACTGGGTCGGACCGCCGCCATCTCTAAAAGGGATCGATCATTGACGATCACATAAGGTGGCAGATTTGCGTCCGCTGCAAGCTGCTTTCGAACTTGCCTCAACGCCTCGAAAAGGGGCTGATCGGCCGCTTCGCTGAGCAAGCTCGTGGATTGCGCCGCTTTGATTTTCTTCGGGGCCGATTGCAACAGGATCGGTGTGACCGTTCCTCGCAACACTCCCTTTGCGTCGCTCCCGAGTTTCACAATGGGGTACTCGCCAGCCTCGATCCGCAACATCTGCTGCCCCACTAGCTGATAGACCCAATCTTGGATTTGCTCCTTGGTGTATCCCTTCATGATGCCGTACGTGCTCAATTGATCGTGCTTGCGCGATCGCACCTCTTTTGTATTGGCTCCCAGCAAAACATCGGTGAGGTACTTCACACCGAATCGCTCGTCGATGCGAAAGACACACGACAGGATTTTCTGGGCAACCTCTTTGGCTTCGGGGATGCAATCGGTTTCCCCCAGACAGACATCGCACGCGCCGCACGATGGCCGAGGATAGGGCTCGGCAAAGTATTCGACCAACGCGCGGTGCCGGCACTTGGGAACGCGGCAGTAATTCACCATGTCTTCCAAATGCTGCAACGTGGATTGCAGGATCGCCTCATCGGCGTGGGCGTCCAACAGACTCTTTTCGGTAAGTCGACGGATTGCGATCGCATCGGCGGCGGAAAAGAACAACGTGCAGTCGGCGGGGAGCCCATCTCGTCCTGCACGGCCCGTTTCCTGTTGGTAATGTTCGATCGACTTCGGCATCGCAGCGTGAACGACGAAACGAACGTTCGATCGATCGATTCCCATTCCAAACGCAACGGTTGCGACGACGACATCCACGGTCTCGCCAACAAACGCTTCCTGGGCTCGTTTGCGTTCTTCGTGGGGCATTCCGGCGTGATATCCGACCGCGGAGATTCCTTTTGACACGAGGTAAGCGGTGTGCTCCTCCACATCTTTGCGACGCATGCAATAGACGATCCCGCCAGTCCCTCTGAATCGATCGCAAACTTCATAGACCTGCGTGAACAAATCTCCACGCGGGATGATACGGTAGTTCAGATTGGGGCGATCAAAGGAACTGACCAGTACGTTGGGATCGCGCAGCTGCAATTGTTCGACAATATCTTTGCGAACTCGCTGCGTGGCTGTCGCGGTGAACGCGTGGATCGCCGCTTTGGGAAACTGACTTCGCAACTGCCCCAGTTGCCGATATTCAGGGCGGAAATCGTGCCCCCATTGGGATACGCAGTGGGCCTCGTCGATGGCAAACGTATGGGGCGGATGCTCCGAGAGAAAGCGAAGGAAATCGGGGCTCAACAATCGCTCCGGTGAGACGAACAGCAACCTTGCCTCGCCGGAACGGACCAGCCTGGCAGCGTCCCGTTTTTCTTCGGCATTTAACGTGCTATCGACACGCACCGCGCACACTCCCACCGTTCGCAACGCGTCGACTTGATCTTTCATCAACGCCAGCAACGGGGAGACAACGACCGTCAAACCGCCGGAGTATACAGCGGGAGCTTGGTAACAAAGCGACTTGCCACCCCCGGTCGGCATCACGACCAGAGTATCGCGGCGGCGCAATATTGATTCGACCGCATCGCGCTGCGAGGGCCGCAGAGAATCGTAACCCCAGACTTTCATCAGCATCTGGGTGAAGGCGGATTCGGTGACGATTGAATCCGCGGGAAGAGCGGGCGTGCTACTCATGTTTTTGTCCTTCGAGTTTTACATTGCAAGAAACCTGTCAAAGCGAATGGAACTCTGTTTCCCGACAGAGCTCAACTTCAAAAGTGTATCGAATTCGAGGCGGTAAATCGACCGGGAGCGACAAAGTTCGCTGCATATGCTTTAATAACTCGCCGGTTCATAGAATCGGTTTAACCAAGCTTTCCCGTTGCTTTCCTCCCCTCGCTGCCGTTGGATTCCCTCCTATGCCGACTTCCCCTGCCGTCGTGAATTTCGCACCTCAAAAGGGCTCCGTGGAGATTCGAGAAATCGAAACTCCCTCCATCGGCGATGAGGATGTGCTGCTCGAGGTGAGCAATGTGGGAGTTTGTGGCAGCGATCTTCATCAGTGGACCGCCGATCACTCTTGGCCCGTGAACTACCCCGTGGTCTTAGGACACGAGTTCGGTGGCACGATCGTGGAAAAGGGCTCGCGCGTTGTCGGTTGGGAAGTCGGAAATAGAGTGGTCAGCGAAACCGCCGCTATCATCGATCCCAACAACCCCATGAGCCGGCAAGGACGCTACAACCTCGACCCCACTCGCAAAGGATTTGGCTATGGGGTTCACGGTGCCATGACGCGCTACGTCCGAGTCCCTTCGCGCATCTTGCATCATGTTCCCGACCATCTCCCCTTTGAGCAGGCATGCCTCACCGAGCCATGTTGTGTCGCGTACAACGCCGTGGTCAAAAACGCCCACATCGAACCAGGTGATCGTGTCGTAGTCCTCGGCCCTGGCACCATCGGTATCCTGTGCGCTGCCATGGCGAGACTTTGCGGTGCTGAGGTGGCCATTGTCGGCTTGGAAGCCGATCGCCATCGATTGAACATCGCCGCCGAGAACTACGGTTGTATCCCCATCATTGGCGACGCAAAGGCTTGGGCGATGGAACGCGATGGTATGGGTGCCGATGGCATCATCGACGCAGCAGGTGCGAGCATCACGTTGAAGATCGCACTGGATCTCGTTCGCCCCGCCGGGTGGATCAGCAAAGTCGGTTGGGGGCCACAACCTCTCGGGTTCAACATCGATCCGTTGGTGCAAAAGAATGTTCGCCTACAAGGAAGCTTCAGCCACCACTGGGCGATTTGGGAACGGGTGATCGCCATCCTTGCTAGCGGCCAACTCAATGTCCGTCCGATCATCGGTGGGGTCTGGCCCATCGAGCAATGGCACGAGGCATTCGAAAAGATGCATTCCGGGGAAGTCGTGAAGTCTGTACTGAAGCCGTAGCAGAAACCCAACAGCAGAAACCCAACACCAGAAACCAAAAGGAATAGGCAGCTTTTGATTTCCGCCGCCTTTCCTTTCTGATAGGATTCTCGAGGACGTCCGCCAGACGTTCCCCAAGAATTCGTGACCCTCGACGAATTCGAATCGCTAATCTCGTTTCCACTTCATCGATGGGTACCCTATGGCTGCAGCCATCTCTGTTGAGCAACTTTCCAAGACCTACAGCGAAGGGATATTGTTTCGAAAACATCACAAGGCGCTTCAAAACGTCAGCCTGGATGTTCGAAACGGGGAAGTCTTCGGACTCCTCGGCCCCAACGGCGCCGGCAAAACGACCTTGATCAAGATCCTGCTCGGCATCCTCCACCCAAGCAAAGGAAAAGCGACCGTCCTCAATATGGAGGCTGGCAGCAAAGCAGCCCGAAGGAAAATCGGCTACCTTCCCGAGAACTTGATTTTCCCACGACACCACACCGGCCGCAGCGCCCTGTACTTCTACGGTCGCCTTAGCGAATTGACCGATTCTCAAATCGCAGCCCGCGAACGGGAAGTGTTCGATATGGTCGATCTGACCGGCCGGGAACACGAGCCGGTTCGCCGTTACTCGAAAGGGATGAGACAGCGGTTGGGATTAGCCCAAGCCCTGTTGCATGATCCGGAATTGCTGATCATGGACGAACCGACCGACGGCCTCGACCCGATGGGCCGTTCACAAATCCGGGACTTGCTCACCCGCCTCAAAGCGCGTGGTAAGACGGTCTTCCTGAACAGCCATATCCTTCAAGAGGTCGAACTGATCTGCGATCGCGTCGCGATCATGGCCTTGGGACAACTCCGAGGCCAAGGCCCGATCGATGAACTGATCCGCCAAAACCCGCTTGCCCAACAAGGTGCAGTGATCCTCGAATTGCAGAGCCCCGAAGGAACATCGCTCGAGGCCTTTTTCTCGTCGAGCGATCCGGTCAGCATCGTCCCACTCTCCGAGACCGAACGGGTCTTTCGCGTGGAGTTGAGTTTGCCCGATCAAATCTCCCTTGATGGTTTGATCGACCGACTCCGCGCCCAACAAATCAGCATCTTGGCCGTCGAGCGATTCCGACCGAGCTTGGAGCAAGTCTTCATGAGTTTCGTAGGTTCTGTTCCTCCCCACTTACGATAACGCCCCGAACAAATCCCCGGACCTCATCTTCAGCACGTATGAAACCCTACATTGCCGTTCTTTACGACAGTTTCTTAGAGTCCATTCGCTCTCGCGTCCTATGGATGCTCCTCGCCGCTTGGACATTGCTCCTAGCAGCACTCTTTCCGTTGACCATTTCGTCGACGGAGAGCTATCGCATCGCGCGCCGTACCTTCTCGTCGGAAAACAGCGCCAAAGCCATTATGGACTCGCTCGCTGACGCGTCCGCAGGCAAAGGTTCGAAGGCGGCTCGAGCCATCTACGCGAAACTCAGCGAAGAATTCCAAACCATGCTCCAACAACGCAAAGAGAGCGATCGCAAAATCGCAATCGGATCGCTGCTGGAGGAGCTTAATCGTTTGCTCACCGTCGAAGACCTTTACGACGCGGAAGCCTGGCCCACCGCCGAACGACGCAAAGAAATCAAAGAGCTGGTAGAAAAGCCATCCCTCAGCGATAGCGAACGCGAACGACTTAACCGCCGACTCATCGACCTCGCATTCCCGAATCGACTCAGCTCGTCGGACGGTCAAGCCACGCTGATCACTTGGGCCAACATACCACTCGGACAACCGCTCCCTCTCTCGATCGATGGCTTACGGCCCATCATCGAGAGAACGATTTTCCCGTTGGTCATGCGAGTAGGATTGGGAATCGCGGCGATGTTGATCGCGATTATCATCACCAGCCCCATGATCCCAGACATGTTTCAAACGGGCTCTCTCCATTTATTGCTGAGCAAACCAATATCCCGAAGCCTCTTGTTTCTTACCAAGTTCACGGGCGGTTGTATCTTTGTCGCCGTCAATATCGTTTACCTGCTAATCGGTCTCTACTTCTTTGCCGGCTTGCGACTTGAAATTTGGAACACAGGAATACTCTGGTGCATTCCTTTGTTCGTTTTTATGTTCATGGTTTACTATTCTGTTTCATCGCTTGTGGGATTGATCTGGAAAAACCCGATCATCTGCGTTGTCGTCACCGCCGTTTTCTGGGCGGTTTGCTTTGGCGTCGGAACGATCCATTTTTTCTTCGACGTGGCGATCAATATCCAACCCCAAGCCACCCGCATCTATGCGATGAACGACACGGTGGTCATGGGGAACGCCCAAGGACGATTGCTGATTTGGGATGCAAAGGAATCGACGTGGCGAACTGCCTATGGCGAAGTCGACGGTCAGCAACTACTCGGTCCTGTGTGGCTCCCCGATCAAAAGAATCTTTACTTCGCTCGAATCAACGCCACCCCCTTTGGCTTGGGCAGAACCTTCGACACGAAACTTGAGTTCGCGAGACTCCCCGATGTCGCCGATGCCAACGACAAAACCTTTCGCTCGAAACCTTGGGCGGATGGCCGAATCGATAGCGGACCAGAACTCCCCAGCAGTCCTACCCAGATTATTCCTTGGAAGGATTCGCTCGCTGTCGTTACCCGAGACGGCCTATACGCTTTCGACCCGACGAAGGTCGCTAGCGAGGAAAAGCAATTTCCAGGTTTGTCCTCCATGTTCCAAGCCTTCGGGGTAAACACCGACAAAGCCATCTCAGCCTTCCGACCGATCCTGAACGGTGCGGAGTTCGGGAAGTCATTCGATTTGGCGGTTTCCCCCACTTCGACCACCATCTGCTCCATCAGCAACGGGGAAGTAACCATCTGGAAAGAGACGGAAAAGGAATTCGAATTGCAAAGTTCGTTTCCACTCGATGGGGACAAGAGCCAAGTTAGCTTGATCGCCTGCAACGACCAAATCGCCATCGTTTGCCCGAATGGTGAGGTCCCTGTGCTCATCGATGTCACCAAAAAAGAAGTCGCTGGCAATCTAGAACAACTGGGGCGAACTTCGATCAAACAGATGCGAGTCGACTCCGAAGGACGATTCGCACTTCTGGATCAAGACGGATCGGTATGGGTCGTCTCTCCAGACGGCAAGTCTCTCGAGAAGCCTCGATTAGCAGGGCAAGGTTCGGTGCTGGCCATCGCCTACGCGCAAGACGATCAGCTCTGGGTCTCGCATCACGTCACGCAAGCGGATCGATGGGATCTGAAAGCGAACACTTCGACCGCCTCGATCCGTCCATCGTTATCCGGGTTGGAAATGGCCTTCCGCTACTTGATCGATCCGTTTTATATGCTCAATCCGAAACCCGCTGCCGTCAATCAAACGATCGAATACATGCTGGTCAAACCCAACAACAAGGCATTGGCACTCAGCGCCGATGATCTGAATCGGCCCAAAGAACAATCGGATCCTTGGCAACCGATATACAGCAACACCGCCTTCATCCTTGTCATCCTAGGAGTCAGCTGCTGGTATCTTTATCGACAAGACCTTTAGGACAAATCATAATTCCATCCATCGCGATGATGAACTTGCCTTTTGCGTGAACCACCCCGATGTCGAACGTTATTGGAATCGACCTAGGTACGACCCATTCCCTGTGCGCGGTTTTTCGGGATTCCAGCCCCATTCTTATCCCCAATTCACACGGCGGATTTCTCACCCCCTCGGTCGTGGGGATATTGGAATCGGGGGAGATCGTCGTCGGGAGCGCGGCAAAGGAGTTGCGTGTCACCCATCCCGAACGAACCGCCTCCTGCTTCAAACGCTACATGGGCTCCGATCGAAAGATCCAGGTCGGGCCAAAGACCTTTCTACCCTACGAGCTCAGCAGTCTTGTCCTGAAGTCGCTGGTAGCCGACGCTGAGAATTTCCTTGGTGAAGAGGTCACTGAAGCGGTGATTACCGTTCCGGCCTATTTTCATGACCACCAACGTCAAGCGACCAAAATCGCAGGGGAGCTTGCCGGCCTGCGGGTCCGCAGGATCATCAATGAGCCGACCGCAGCGGCACTCGTTTATGGGTTTCACGCCCGTGACCAAGAGCGCCAACTCTGTGTTATCGATCTCGGTGGCGGTACGTTTGATGTGACCATCATGGAAGTCTTCGAAGGGACCTTGGAGATTCGCTCCACCGCCGGGGAAAGCATGCTCGGTGGCGAAGACTTCACCGACCGCATCGTCTCAGCCATTCTCCAACATGAGAAACTGCAACTCGAAGTCGCAGAGCTGAAACAACCCCTGCGCGTTGCACGGCTGCGAGTGGAATGCGAACAAGCAAAACGAAAACTCGCGAGCGAGGAAGTCGTTCGGATTCGACTGCCCGATCTCGACGGTACCATCGCGGAAACTCCGAAGGAATTTCGCGTCGATCGAAACACCTTCGCACGCTTAAGCGAAGGCTTGATGAAAAGGATCTCGACTCCCATCGATCGGGCCCTCCGCGATGCGAACTTGACACCACGGGAAATCGACGATGTCCTGCTCGTCGGGGGAGCCACCCGAATGCCGATCCTGCAAGACTACATGAAGTCCTACTTCGGTAAACCTCCGAGCATGGATCATAACCCCGACGAAGTCGTCGCGCTCGGAGCCGCCATCCAAGCTGCGTTGATGGAAAACGATTCGGCCGTCAACGATCTGGTGATGACAGACGTTTGCCCCTTCACACTCGGCGTTGAAATCGCAAAGGAGTTCGGAGGGCAAACCGCAGCCGGCTACTTCCATCCCATCTTGCATCGCAACAGCACGATTCCTATTTCCCGTGAGGAAGTCTTCGTCACTGTTGCACCGAATCAAAAGCAAGTCGAAGTTCGGGTGTATCAAGGGGACGCGAGAAAGGTCGCCGACAATATCGCATTGGGTTCCCTTTCCGTGAAGGACATCGCTCCAGGTCCAGCCGGGCAACCGATTCACATTCGGTTCACCTACGACTTGAATGGTCTGCTCGAAGTAGAAGCCTACTCTGCGGGCGGTAAAAAACATCGCACCGTTTTGACCAACCATGTCCACGGTCTCAATGAAGACCAAATACGCGATGCCATCGATCGGCTTCAAGCTTTGAAGATCTACCCTCGAGAGAATTTGGAATATCAAAAGCTCGCTCGATTCTGCGAACGTATGCTCGGGGAAATCAATCGAGAAGAAAGGAAACAGCTCGATCGTGCACTGGATTACTTCGAGGGGGCGATGGCGTCTTGCGACAAAGCGGAATGCGAAAGAGCCGAACAAGTGCTGCGAACGGTCCTCGCGGAATTGGGCATCGAATACTTCGAGAATGACGACGAGTAGAGAATGATCAGCGAACGAGAACGCGACTACTTGCAGACAACACTCCGTATGAACCCGATGTTCGAGTCAGGAGAACTCTTGACCCTGCGTCGCACCCTGCTGCAAAAGGAACGATTGGATCATGAGGAATCCGTCGTCACCGGCGATCGACGCAATCAACGTGACGCGCTTCGAACTCAAGTCCGAATGGTCCAACGGGACTTCTGGAAACTCCCTCTCGACCAGCTTGAACCAATGCTGAACGGAATGGACACCAAGAATTTTCCTGAACTCGGACCGGTAGTCCATCGATTGCGCACCGTCGCCACCAGCCGGGGAGACTTTCCCAAGCTCGCTCAGACCCCCGGCATGCATATGGGGCTTTTCAATGCGTTCAAAGTCATCGTCGTTCTACCTCCCGGGGACGCCGTCCGTGTGAAATCGCAATTCGCTCGATCCATACAAGACAAAAAACATCTCAAGGAAATTCAAAAAGGAGTGGCTCTGATTGGGCAGGAGTTTCCACATCTAATGGAGCTGGAGAAGGATTGGTTTAATACCCTTTCCAAAATGACCCGAGTGAATGCCACAGCACCATCCAAAGCGATAGGAATGGAAGCTGTAAGAAATGCTCTTGGATCCATTTTTGAACTCCCGTGGTACACGTGGTGGATCGCCGCGATGGCCATCAAGGCGATTCTCATAACATCGCTTCGTCCATAAAAGTCCCAGCGAAGAAAGTACAAACAACTATGGATGCGGACAACGTCCGATGGGACCGATTGCCAAACGACCCAACAGGCTTCTTTGAACTCCCCGACGGCTTCGACCGCAAAGATCTTAAACGCTCCTACGGCCGCTTGATTCGCATCTACAAACCGGAGACACATCCAGCAGAATTCCAACGTATTCGCGACGCCTACGAATCGTTGGAAATGGAATTGCGATATGGCGCGGACCGCGACCTCGAGAAAGAGAAAAAGGACGCTTGGGAAGTCGCAAACCAATCCCCGATCCAAAGCCGAACGACGGTTCCCTCCTCCTCAATCGATTCGCACTTCCCATCGCCTCCTCAAGCCCCGAATTTCGACACGGACCCTGAGGCCTATTACAGACATCTCGTTGGAGCGACAACCAAATCGCCTCGAGATTTCTTTGAATTAGCAATCCTGTCCGACATTCTCCAGCGAGAGGATCCTCATAGGTTCTTAAAGTGGCTGTTGACGGGACTCAAACAATATCCAACAGATCCCGGATTGCTGCGTTTGTTGCGAGAGCATCTGGCTACCGATGTCGATACCTCTTCCGCTTTCTCGATTCTACTGACACTCAGCAAAATCGTTCCTCCGAGCGCGTTTTTCCCTGCCAGCGAACCCCTCTGGGAAAGAATCTTTCGCGAAGTCCCATTTGAATCGTATTCGCAATGGCTCAGCGCATGCGAATCCAACTTCCAACAGCGACTCACCACCCACCATCTGATCTTCTACATCCATGCCCTCAAACGCATGGCTTGGACCGCCAATGCCGATTGGGTCCAGGAAAAGTGGCAGTGGATCCAGTCCCATGGCAGCGAAATCCCGGATGGATTCGATCAGGATCTGGGGTTCCTCGAATTGTTGCTAGCCTACATCCAGTTCGACAGAGTGAGGATCGGCGAAAATTCTATCCGGCAGTGGATCGACGACATGCTTCGCGCCTACTGCTTGGAACCCTGGCTCCCTGCAGCGAGAAAGATCGCGGAGGTGCAAGACGAAATCGCCCGCAACAACCAACGCTTCATGGAGACCTTTCCAGCCCTGAAGTCCAAGGAGGATTATCGTGTGCTCCTTCTCGTACAAATGGCTGCTTGGGACGCGATGGATCAACTCAATTTGACTTTGTCCGATGAGAAATCCCCGTCGCTCATGCGACAAGCCGACTTGGCCGTCGCCGAACTTCGAAAAGAGTATGAGATGCTCGAACGAAGCCTCAGTCGGATGGAAAATCAAAAAGTCGTGCTGCCGTTTTACGCCATCCTGCTCCTCCCTTTGCTCTTGGCTTGGGGAATAGGAAACAACGGCACGTTTGCCATGCTGAGCATCTTCTGGATCTTAGGTCTCAGCCTGTGCTACATCACATTTTTCAAACGACTCGTAGTGAAGCCTTGGGTGGAAAGAAAAGCCAGAGACATGTGTTTCGATGCGTATGAAAAGATGTTTCGCCCTCGACTTTTCATGTATATCCAAGGAAGTCGTGTCACCCCTACCGCCGCGGCCGAATGCTTAAAGGAATCCGCGCACCAAACAGGCTCGGGGGAGGTGATCGACGTGATCTTCACCTATGCGGCAAGTGATTTAGGATTGCGAGGATACCACGTCGCGCAATGCTTCCTCCACTAACCCATCGCGCACACGACCCGTCTTCCTCGAAAATTCTAATCAATTCGAGTTGTAAGCGACGTACATCACTCCCGATCGATAATAGACTCGCAGTTGCTTACCGTTCGGAGCAGGCTCGGTGGCGTACGTCCTTTCTGGGTTATCGAGTTTCAGCTTCTCACCATCGTTGACGTGAAGCCCATTCTCCACCGCATGCAAGCTCCAATCGTGCGTTGCCACCCACGAATCGAACGCTTCGGGACTCATGCGATAGGAAGCATAAAGACGATAAAAACTAGGCTCGTATGTCAAACAATGCTCCCTCGGCAGAGCGCCGTTTTGCCACCGATGCCACCCCGAAAAGACCGACGGAAGGTAGGAATCCAAGCAAAAGACTCCCAGAAAAAACCAGATGGGTATCGCAACGAATGCAACAGTTCCCCACCCCCACCGCCAGACCTTCAGGATGGACGCCAAGAGCAGGGCAACTCCGTAGGTCGCCACGAGAATGGCCATCATCGAACAAAGATAAATCAGACCAAGGTTCATGTCCCTATTCTTTGTCGTCTGCTAGAACGGAAATGAGTTCAGAAACGGCTTTTTCAATACGAGCCCTTTCATCCGTCTCTTTCCACCTGGCAACCAATCGACTTCGAAGCGTGCGTTCAATAGCTTTATTATTTGCATCGTGGGGAACCGAAAGCACAATCGACAGGGCAAAACCCTGTTGCTGCCTATTGAGCAATTTCAAGTATTTGGTCACCGTCTGCAATTGTTCAAGACTTTCCGAAATGTTGATTTCTTGATTCGTCAACTTTAGACCGAAGCCATCTGAAATCTTGCTTAATAACTCACTCAAACGCTCGTCGGAAAGCTTACGAATGGAATCAAGCCCGCTTGCATCGACACCAATCGCATCGTTCACCCAGGGATCAAAGACCCAATGGGCTGATTCCCGCATGCCAGTCTGAACAATCTTCAGCCTTTGTGAAGGATCCAAAAGCTCATCGACCATATGAAAATACTTCCGACCACGTTCTTGTGACTCGAGCACGTAGCTTCGAACCACAACCTCTTTTTCTTGGTTCGATCTTGCGCTTTTCAGTTCCTTGGAGAACTTTGCTTGGTGGAGTTCACACTCTTTGGAAACGGCAAGTGTAAGTTTCTTAAACTCATCCCACTCTTGATAACCACGAAGCTCGGGGGCTGAACCCTCGGCTTTCTCGACATTAATAGTTGGGAACCAACCAAATCGATTTGCGACTGTCGCATACAACGCGGTTGAATCGCTGTCTTGCGCGAATGTCACTGCGAAAACAAGACAAAGTGCCCCCATCACGGTCAGAAACATGATAATACTCCTTTATTATGGCGCTTTCAAAAGTTTCGTTATTGTAGCAGACTTGAACGGACACGCCCGGCTACTTCCGACAGGCAACGCTTGCGTGGAGCAGGAGAGAAATCTCGTGAAATTGAACAGCCCAAACTTTCCGAACCACCAGAGAAGCTCATATCATCGGGAACACGAGGCGATCCTGGTATTTTCCGCTATCATTGACGCATTCCGATCCGGAGTTTCTTGGGGCCGGATTGCTATGGTCAATTCTATCAACGATTACTTCACTATCCCAGAAGGAGTTTCGCCGTGATGCGAGGTCGAATAATCCAATGGCTCGCAGCAGCCACCCTACTGCCATCCCTTCCTTCCTTCGCCCAAGACTTGATTCAACCCAACTTGAACCAGCCATCCACCCTTCGCTTTGCTTCTATGACCAATTCCAATCCTCTGTTGGTTCCTAGCTCCTTGCCCCTTTTGGCACCGGAGTTTGGCAAGATCCAGGACGAACACTTCCTACCAGCCTTCGATGCGGGCATGCGGGAACAAATCGAACAAGTCCAAGCGATTGCAGATACGAAGGCTGCTCCCACCTTCGAGAATACACTGGTCGCGTTGGAGAAAACAGGAGAGACGCTGCGCCGTGTCCAAGCCGTCTTCTTTAACTTGGCATCCGCCCATACCAACGAGAAAATCCAGTCGATCGAAGAGGAGATCGCCCCCAAGCTGGCCTCCCACTACGACGACATCTACCTCAACAAAACGCTGTTCACACGCGTTGAAACGCTTTGGAATAATCGGCAGTCCTTTCGCGACTGGAATGAAGAACAGCAACGACTGCTCAAGGAATACTACGAAAGCTTCGTCCGCGCAGGAGCCAAACTCAACGATCAAGAGCAAAAGAGAATCCGCGAAATCAACGAACGTCTCTCGTCCTTAACGACTCTGTTTCAGAACAACCTGCTGGCCCTGACCAAGGAGCGTTCGGTCTGGATCGACGACGCGGCCCAATTGACAGGCATGTCGGACGCGGATGTCGCTGCAGCGGCGGAAGCAGCCAAAGAGAAGGGACGCGAAGGGAAGTATCTGCTCACGATCACCAACACCACCCGTCAACCGGTCCTTATCTCGTTGAAGAACCGCGATACGAGAAAGAAAGTTTGGGAAGCCTCCGCCAATCGAGGACTCGGAGAAAACGGTGGCCTCGACAACCGTCCCCTCGTTCTGGAGCTGGCGAAGCTCCGCGCCGAACGAGCGAAGATCTTAGGCTATGCAAGCCATGCCGCGTTTACTTTAGAAAACCAGATGGCCGCCACGCCAGAAGCCGCTTTCAAGATGCTGCAGGATTTGGTGCCTGGAGTGGTTGCCAAAGCAAAGGCGGAGGCGAGCGAAATTGCCGCTGCCATGAAGAAGGATGGAATTGCAGACGACGTACAGCCTTGGGATTGGGAGCATTACGCAGAGAAGGTACGGGCGGAGAAGTACCAAGTCGACGAGGGTTTGATCAAACCTTATTTCGAATTGGAGAATGTGCTTCACAAAGGTGTCTTCTACACGTTTGGAAAGCTCTACGGAGTCGAGTTTCGCGAACGAAAGGATCTCCCTGTCTATCATCCTTCGGTGCGCGTTTTCGATGTCCTTTCGAAGGACGGAAAACCGATCGGTCTCTTTTACGCCGACTACTACCAACGCGACTCCAAACGGGGTGGGGCCTGGATGGACGCGTTCGTCAATCAATCAAAACTGCTTCATCAATTGCCGGTGGTCGTCAATGTGATGAATATCCCGCAGCCCGCAGCCGGAGAGCCAACCCTTTTGAGTTTGGACCACGTCATGACCATGTTCCACGAACTGGGGCATGGCGTACACGGTCTCTTCTCGAACGTGGAGTACCCGCTCCTTTCTGGAACGTCGGTACCGCGCGACTATGTCGAGTTCCCGTCGACCTTTCATGAAGATTGGGCCATCGATCCCGAGGTGTTGGCCAACTACGCCAAACACTACAAGACGGGAGAATCCCTTCCTGTGGAACTTCTGAACAAGAGTATTGTCGCGAACAAGTTCAACAAGGGCTACGAGACCTTGGAATATCTATCGGCTGCGTTGCTCGACCTAGGCTGGCATTCGGTAGGTCCCGGCGCTTCGATCTCAGATGTCGAGTCGTTCGAGCGAGAATTGCTGGCGCGATATGGCGTCGACTACAAACCGGTTCCGCCACGCTACCGAACTTCCTACTTTGCCCACGTTTGGTCCGGCGGGTACTCGGCGGGCTACTACGCGTATCTCTGGAGCGAAGTCCTGGCAGCGGACGCCTTTGCCCACATGCGGGCCAATGGTGGCCTCACGCCCGAAAATGGTCGAAAGCTTCGAGAAACCGTACTGTCTCGCGGCGGATCCCGGGAAGTCATGAAGCAGTACATCGATTTCCGTGGCAAAGAACCAACGGTCGACGCATTGCTGGAGCGACGCGGACTCAAGTAATTTGCAGCAATCGACGGAGATCCAGCAAAAAAGCAGAACCGAGCGACTCAGCAAGATGTACAGTCAGGAAGGTCAGGGAAATGTCCCTGGCAGGGCGACCGGGGTACTCCAGGTCGCTCGGTAGCGATTGTCGGAGCTGTACCAATGAATCCGTCAGCGATGGCACGAAGAGTCCGTTGAGGTTTTTTATGCAGACCAGATCGAATCTGTTGGCAAAGAGATGCTGGACCACAGCCGTCGCACTGGCGAGCGCATTGGCTATCCCCTCGTACTCCCTCGGACAAAACCGCGTCTACTTTACCCTCAACAACGGTATCACAATCGGCCCGGCTCTCCGATCCGATATCGATTCGATCAAGAAAGAAGCATCCATCAATAGCAGCGCCATGGGAGGAGCCAAGGTGATTGTGGAGGCGGATGACGATTTGCGTCGTATCTACTTCCATCGGATGCAAATCACCGACGGAAACAACGAACGATGGACCATCGCTCGCCCTCAAGTCAAAATTGAACTACCCAACAAAGATCGTGCCGCCGATACGCGCCGCTCGCAACCCATCACGGCCTTTGCAGAAACACCGCAACCTTTTGAGTTCAGCGATCTCGGCCGCCGTTTCTATCGATTCAGCGACGGAAAGATCGCGGTCCAGGGAATCACGGAAATCGCACCGAGCTACGTCCGGGTCGAGGGTCTACAAGGTGCCGAGGGAGACTTTGCGTGGGACATGCGACTCTCTCTCGACGCTATCCCCCCCGATACTCTTCGAGCCATCCTCTTGCGAAACGCAGACCCTACCAAAGCGCGATCGTACTTGGACATTGTCGAACTCTACGAAACGGCCAAACGCTACACCGAAGCCCGCGAGATGCTGGTCTACGCGATGCAAAAGTTCCCCGAGCTTGAGAACAATCGCTCGAGCTTGAAGCGATACGACCAGTTGGCCGCAGATCAGCTGTTCACCATCGCCGACATCGCCAAACGCCGCGCCGGACAGCATGCCTTCGCCAAACGGGTCTTGGATAGCTTCGACTACGAGCTATTATCCCTCGAGACCAAACTCAAGGTGGAGCGTCAGAAAGAACTGATCGCCGAAGAGAAGAGCGAACTCGATACCGTGATGCAGTGGATTCGCGAGGATTTAGAACTAATCAAAGATCCAACCATCCAAACGGAATTGAAACCGCTCGCGGACGAAATCCAACGATTCTTGACTCCTGACACTTCGGAACGCTTCGCCGACTACCGACGATTAAGGCAGAACACGAAACCGGAATTGCGAGCCGCATTGGCCATCGGCGGCTGGATCTTGGGGCCCGGTAGCGCCGATGACAACATTTCGCTCATCGCTTCGGCGGTCAAAGCCCGGCGGATCATTCAGGATTACTTGGGTGCACCCACGCGCAATGATCAATTATTGGAGGAGCTGGCCAAACTGGAGGCGGGAACACCTCGGTACGCGTCGAAGATCGTTGCGTCCATGGCGCCTCCAGTCGCTACCCCCGATGCGAATCTCTATCCCTTTCGATCGATCCCAGACCCCAATCAGCCCGAACAAATTGCCGAGACCATCATTCCTGGACGCTACTTGCTAGAAGTCCCATTGCGAGGTCGATTGCAAGGTCAGTCCGCATCCTATCTCGTACAGCTCCCCCCTGAGTACAACCCCTACCGACGCTATCCATGCGTGGTCACCATGCACGGGGATATCTCAACCCCCGAGGACCAGATCAATTGGTGGTGCGGACCAGTCGACCCCTCCAATCAACGCTGCTGGGGAGAAGCATCGAAGAATGGCTACATCGTGATTGCTCCCAGTTGGGGTCGAACCACGATGCCGAACTACAACTACACCGAAGACGAACACATGTTTGTCTTGAGCTCGCTGTTCGATGCCAAGCGACGATTCAGCATCGATACCGATCGCGTCTTTCTATCGGGGCATGAATCGGGAGGTACCGGTGCATGGGACATCGCCCTCGCCCACCCAGACCTTTGGGCCGGCTGCCTCGCAATATGTGGCACCGTCGATAAATACGTCAAGCAGTATTGGCCGAACACACGATACGTCCCGTTCTATTTCGTCGATGGAGAACTCACCGCTATCGCAACGCGAGAAGGGATCAAATCGCACCACATGGCGAATGAACGCGTCTGGGACAATCTCTTAAAGGACCGGAACTACGATGTGATGATTTCCCTCTATCGCGGCCGCGGCCTCGATCACTTTCAAGACGAATTGCCTCGCATGATCGAGTGGATGAATGCCCCGGGTCACGTGAGGAACTACGCTCCCGAACGATTTGAAGTCAAGACCGCGAGACACGGCGACCGTTACTTCTGGTGGTTTGAGACCGAGCAGCTCTTCGCAGATAAACTAGTCCACCCGCTCCTCTATCGCGATGGTTCCGAATACAAGATCGAAAGCCGAATTTTGAAGGAATCCAACACGGTCGACTTGGAAATCGTTCCAGCCGATCGTTACACGGTCAACTTGACGTCGGACATGGTCGACATGACTCAGATCATTACCGTCCGACACAAAGGAGGACCGACGAAACGAATCGAGCCCAAATTCGATTCCAAAACCTTGTTGCGAGACGTCCGAGAGCGAGCCGATCGGCAGCATCCCTTCTGGGTTCGAATCGATATGCCTCGCTAGTTCAAATCGTCAGCCCGTTCGGAGACCTTTTCGAGAATGTCGAGCAGAACGCGATCGGTTTCGATCCCCTCAGCCTGGGCCTCGAAGTTCAATAAAACCCGATGCCGCATGGCTGGCAAATAAACACGTCGTACATCTTCGAAACTGACGTTGTATCGGCCATCGAGCAATGCCCGAACCTTCGAGGCCAATGCAATCGTCTGAGCCCCGCGTGGACTGGCCCCCCAGCGTATGTATTGATTGGTGATGTCGGGAGCCAACTTTCCACCCGGATGCGTCGCGAGGATGAGGCGGGCTGCGTAATCCTGAACGTGTTTGGCCAATACAACTTGCCGCACCAATGCCTGCCAATGACGAATCTCTTCGCCATCCATCACCTTCTCAGGCTTGATCACCTCGCCACGCGTGGTCCGATCGATGATCGTATTGAGCTCTTCACGCGTGGAATACCCCACCACTAACTTGAACAGGAACCGGTCCAACTGCGCTTCAGGCAGTGGATAGGTCCCTTCTTGTTCAATCGGGTTTTGCGTTGCCAGGACAAAGAAGGGCTTTTGAAGCTCGTAACGGTGCCCCGCGACCGTGACGGTTCCTTCCTGCATCGTTTCGAGCAACGCCGATTGGGTCTTCGGAGTGGCTCGGTTGATCTCGTCCGCCAAACAGATCTGTGTAAAGATCGGTCCCCGCTGGAATTGAAATTCACGGCGACCATCGTTCTCCACAATCATATTGGTCCCGAGGATATCGGAGGGCATCAAGTCGGGTGTGAACTGAATCCGATTGAAGTCGAGCGACAAGGTTTCCGAAAGCGTCTTGATCAACATCGTCTTGCCAAGCCCTGGTACGCCTTCGAGCAGACAATGCCCACCGACGAACATCGCGGTCAATACGCCGTTGACGATGTCATCGTGTCCCACGATGACGCGGCCTATCTGCTCGCGAACAGCGGCGTAGCGATTGCGAAAGCGATCGGCTTCTTGTTGCATCGATTCAGCGACATTACTCATGGAGTCCTCAGTCATCAGGGTTGTTTCTTCGCCTTGCGTTTCGCTTCTAGCAGCCGAGAAGTATAACTGGTTTCTTCTTCGGGCTGCATCGACGGTGCAGAGGCGGACGGGGCATTGTTAGAAGGGGATTTGGGCGATGAAGGATTGAACAGGTCTTTAGCACTGGACGACTCGGAGTCGAACGTCGTTTCGGAGAATGTCGTATTGGCGATTTGTCGATTCATATCCTCCGCGACACCGCTCTTGCTTGAACGGAGCCTCTCCAAACTCTTAGCACGTTGCAAATCTACCTCGCGGATTTCTTTACCCGAGAAACAGCTCGCTAGCTTCTGAATGGGCTGGATGAGATCGATCGCGACACGGCGTACGAACACATCGGCGAAGAAAAACGTGGCTCCAATGGCGACGGCAAAGGGCCAAACATCCTTTAAACTTTTCGCGGGTGGCAATCCCGGTCGATACGTATCCATTTGTACGATTCGTTCCATGGACTCGGTTTCAAGCGACTCTTCCAAAAGTCCCCCTTCGCCACCGACCGGTTTGTTTTCAGCAAGCTGACGTAATAGCCTCATATTTGCTTGCCGAACACGGTATTCATCCGAAAAAGGAATCGTGATCCCGGTTGTAATCGGTGGTTTGTTTGGCCCCGGAATGACACTCAGCATATAGCTGCCCGCTTGATCAGGCACCATCTCACCGACATAACGACCGGGCGCGGTTTGTTTCATCGCAACATTGACTGGCTGCAAATCGGGCCCGACCGCAATCGCCCCCATATCGAGGTAATTCAAAAACCCATCTTCGCTATCGAGCGCCGTCACGACGATCTGCACTCGACCATCCTTCATGTTTGTGGCAATGGAGTACTTCCCATCGTCAGCCGAAGGGCGCATGACCCATCGGACCAATTGGGAATAGAACTGGTCGTAAAACCCAGAATCGACCCAATCCTTGGCCCATCGATGTCCCGCATCGGTCGACACGACGGCGGTTCGACCAAGCCCATACGTCCAAGTCGCCAGGATCGAGGCGTTCTCTTTTTCGTCCGGTTTCGGCGAGAGAATCGGCACTTCGACGAGCGGGCTTTCCTTCAGCTCCGTGAACACGAAACCGCTGATCGGTGGAAGGTTGCGAGGCAAGCCCGACAAGATCTCATGGGGAGACTGGACATAAGGCGTCACTCCACCTTCGGGCTCGTAGACCAAGGGCTTTGCTACCCGCCGCGCCTCGCGCATGAAGATCCGTGGCAAGGCATTGGGGTTGGTGACCACATAGTAATTGCCACCCGTCTTGTTAGCGATCCGCTTCAGCTCCGCATGCCCTGCGGGGCCGTGCGTTCCCACGGCAACCGTCGAAATCTTGATTTGCGCCGACGCGTATCCGCTCAACACGGAGTTCGAGGCTTGTGCGGGGTCACCATCGCTGATCACGATCATATGCTTGAGCGATGCAGGTACGGTTTTGAGCGAAGCGAGAGCCATGCTGAGGGAGGAATCGAAATTCGGCATATCCCCGGGGATCATATTGTTGATCTTCGTGCGCATGGCGGACCGGTTCTCCCCCACCTTGAGCATCCCCGTCTTCTCCCCCCAAAGCCACTTGTCCCCCGACATGTCGTACTGAACGACTCCGCAATAATCTTGCGGACCGAGCGCATCGAGTGCTGCTTTGCCGATCATCTTCTGCCAGTAATTTCCTCGCTCCATCTCAGACGCATGCATGACCATGGCCAGCGCGCCGACGGCTTCGATCTTGCTGTTCTTGATCGCGAAGTTCACAGGCATGGCCTCCTCCAACTTGGAGTTGGTCCACCCTCCGGCCCCAAACGCCTCCGGACCCCCGATCATTACGATCCCCATCCCAAACTGCTGCACACTCTGCACCAACATGTTGACCTGGTCATCGCTAAACGCGACGACTTGTGTCGACTCATCTCCCGTGGTGCGAGGGGTGCCCGCTAAGATGACAGCGTCGTAGCTCTGCAACTCGATCAGACTGGTGAACATGGTCGACGTCGTTCTCGCGTCCACTTCCAAATCGTTCCGTCGAAGGGATTCGATCAAGCTCTGATATTCCCCCGGACGGTTCGCATCCTCGATCAACATCACGCGTCCCTTGCCTCGCGCGTAGGTAAACGCTGTCGCTTTATTGTTCTGAGGGATCGTATCGCTCGACTTGTCGTCGGGAATAAACTCCGCTTCGTAAACAAAGCCCGCATTCGTCTCAATCTTGTGAGGAATGGGTATGACATTGGTGTCGCGATCGAGCTGGTAGGGGGCATCTGCGAGAACTTCCGTTTGATTCCCGATTCGACGCACCACCTTCAACCGACCGTCGATCGGTTCATCCTTTCCCGACTCGTTGTATCGATTGATGACGACTCGGGCGTCGACGGTTTGGCCTTCTCGAACAAAACCGGGTATATCGATCTTTTCGACAAGGATCTCCGTGTTCGAATCCAAACGTATTGGAACGACATCGATACCGATACCATTTTCAGCCAAGCGTTGGGCGGTCGATTCCGCGGACCCAAGCGTTTGATTGCCATCGGTCAGGATCACGATCCGTTTGGATGAATCCTCGAGAAAACTCGCCTGCGCTAATTTGAGAGCGCTTTCCAGGTTCGTTGCATCGGTTCTCCCGACATTCGCTTCAGGACGGGAAATGTTCGGCAAGTCCTCGTCGAGGGGTGGAAGTTCGATCGATGCTTCCCGACCAAAAATGATGAGTCCAGCTCGATCGTTGCGATTGGTCCTGCGATGCTTCTTCACACTTTCGATTGCATAATCAAGCATCAATTGCCGCTTGGCGATCGGGATCGAATCGCTTTGGTCTAACAGATAGATGACCGTCAAACGGTCGCTCGACCAAATCCATTGCACTCCCGCGATCGCGAGTACGATCAGCAGTAACACCAACGAACGAAAGACGAGGGCCAGCGATCGCCTCCATGGCCCCAATCCGGCCAGAGAACGCCTACCGATCCACCAGGTGATGGGAATTACCACCAGCAGCAGAAGCGCCCACGGGGTTTCGAATCCTATTTCCATTCGTCCCATGATAGTGGCGAGTCCAGTTGAGGCGTTTTCAGCGTGCGAGAGCGGGGAAGCTGACAGAGCCCCCCAAATCCGTGCCCATCGGGCGACGCTATTATGCCTCAAAACGCCCTGGGTTCGCCAGTAACCGAAGCAATAAATAGAGAGTCTCCTTCTTTAGGCTTCTGCTCGATCGATAGTGGGACGTAGAATGATGCTCACCACTCCCTGCCCTTCGCCACGCAAGACTCATCCCCCGCAGGTTTCATCGCCAGGAATGAAGATTCACGGAATCGAAATAGAAAACACCTTCGCCGAAGCTTTCGATATGACGGCGACGCGGATCGTCATCACCGCTGCCGAATTGGCTTGGGCCCTGCGCGCTGCGGAAGCGATGACTGGCTTTGCCACCAGTGTGATCGGTTGCGGTGTCGAGGCCGGAATCGAAGGAGCGGTCTCCGAATCGGAGACTCCCGATGGTAGGCCCGGCGTCTCGATCCTACTCTTCAGCATCTCCGGAAACGAACTGGAAAAACAAGTTGTCCGCCGTGTGGGTCAATGCGTTCTCACTTGCCCGAGCACGTCGGTATTCGGAACGATGCAGGGGGAGAAACGGATCGCCATGGGGTCCAAACTAAGGTACTTCGGGGATGGATTTCAAATCTCAAAACGGATCGGAAACGAACGCTATTGGCGAATCCCGGTCATGGATGGTGAATTCGTTTGCCAAGACACGATTGCCCGACAAAGCGCCGTCGGAGGCGGAAACTTCCTGGTGCTGGCCGAAACCATTCACGGAGCCCTCCGCGCATGCGATGCAGCGGTTCAAGCCATCAAGCAGATACCGGATTGCATCACCCCATTTCCAGGAGGGGTCGCGCGAAGCGGATCGAAAGTTGGCTCGAAATACAAAATGCTCGGCGCCTCCACCAACGATGCGTTCTGTCCGACCTTGCGAGAATTGACCGACTCTCTCATCCCGAATGAGGCGAGTGCTGCATTGGAATTGGTGATCGATGGCCTTACTCCAGCGGGTGTTGCCGAAGCGATGCGAGTAGGCATCCTCGCTGCGTGCCAAGCCGGGGTGCAGTGCGGTGTTCAGAAAATCACCGGTGGGAATTACGGCGGAAAACTCGGCAAACATCATTTTTACCTACACCAAATCCTCCATGGATGAACGAGAACCGACCAACGAGCTGGAAGAACTCGAAATCGAATGGGATGCAAACACTCCCGAACGGGACGAGCACCTCGCCGAGGACACGCCTGAATTAAGACGACGCGTCGATGACTTGCTCCGTAACAATCTCGGATTTCGCCGATCGGCCGAGAAAGTTCGCGAGTTTCCGCAATCCCCCGGTGTCTACCTGATGAAGGATGCCTCCGGGATCGTTATCTACATCGGCAAGGCCAAGAATCTTCGCTCCCGCGCGAGTAGCTACTTCCACGCAGCAGCCGCCGAAGAAATCCGTACCGCCGAATGGATTCACGAGATTGCCGATATCGACTTCATGCTCTGCGCCAGCGAAGTCGATGCGTTGCTGACGGAGAATCGACTGGTCAAGGATATCCAGCCTCGGCACAACAAAGATCTCAAGGACGACAAGACCTTTCCCTATCTCATGATCACGACCCACGAGGACTTTCCTCGAGTCGAAGTCACCCGAACACCCAAGGACCGAGGTGCCAAACTCTACGGGCCCTTCACCAGCGCGGGGCAACTGCGCGGTGCATTGCAAGTGATGCAGCGGATCTTCAAATTCCGCACCTGCTCGCTCGACATCGACGAAGGGGATCCTCGCTGGGAATGGTTCCGTCCCTGCTTGCTCGCATCGATCCACCAATGCACTGCCCCTTGCAATCGCCGTATCTCCAAAGCGGATTACAAACGCGACATTCGCCGGTTGCAGACCTTCCTCGAAGGTGGGAGCGAAAAACTCCTCAAACAAATGCGAGCCGAGATGCAGGAAGCCTCCAAAGCCCTCGAGTTTGAAAAGGCGGCGCGTTTGCGGGACGAGATTCGACTGCTGGAGAACTTGGGAGATCGAGGCGATATCGATGTCCACGCACAGCCCGAGGTCTTCTACGTCGATCCCAAGAAGGGTATGCGAGCACTGCAACGGGTCCTGCAGATGGAGCGCGAGCCTCGCGTGATCGAAGGAGTCGATATCGCCCATCTGGGGGGTGAGGATACCGTCGCGTCACTCGTTCAATTCCTGGATGGACTCCCCTTCAAGCCCGGTTACCGACGCTACAAGATTAAAGACGTCACAGGAATCGATGACTTTCGCAGTATTCACGAAGTCATCTCCAGGCGATTCCGGCGCATGAGCGATGAGCAAGACACATTCCCTGACCTGCTGATGATCGACGGTGGCAAAGGACAGCTCAACGCTGCCTTGGCGGCCTTTCGCGACCAAGACATCGAGCCTCCCACAATGATTTCGCTGGCGAAACGGGATGAGGAGATCTACCGTCCGGGTGACAGCGAACCTATTCGATTGGGCCGAGAATCCTTCGCTCTCCGACTGTTACAATACGTCCGCGATGAAGCCCACCGATTCGCGCAACATTACCACCACATACTGCGACAAAAAAGTACCTTCGAACAAACGTTTCGCCCTGGCCCTAAAGGACCCTAGCCGTGGAAAGAACGATGCCTTGCACCGAGGTCGAATCCCAGACTACGCCGAACACCTACGGGTCCTGGCTCGCAGCGATTCGACCTCTATCCAGAACGCTCCTGCTGGCGATGTATTTCGCCGGATCCATCGGGATCGCTCAAGAGACTCGATCCGAAGTCACCCCTACGGAGATTCTCGAAGCGATCCGAAAATCCACGCGATTCTTTCGAACGGATGTCGCACTCCAAGGGGGTTATGTCTACCAAGTTAGCGCCGACGGACGCTATCGCGAGGGTGAGGGAGATGCTCGCGACAATATCGTTTGGGTCCAACCTCCTGGAACTCCTGCCATCGGCATGGCCTACCTCGAAGCCTATCGCGCCACCGGCGAGCCGGAACTACTCGCAGCCACCATGGAAGTTGCTGACTGTCTCCGAAAAGGACAACTCCATAGCGGAGGATGGCAGAACCATATCTTGCTCGGCAAAGAAGATCGATCCAAATTTGCTTATCGTGTCGATGGTCCGATCCGCAAAAAGGCAAAGAACTGGTCCAGCCTCGACGATGATCAAACGCAATCGGTCATCCGCTTCCTCGCTTTGCTAGACCACACGCTGAAAGGGGAGGACGCGCAAGTCCACGGATTGCTGGAAACGGCTCTACAAGGACTTTTGGCGAACCAGTTCCCAAATGGGGCCTGGGCTCAAGGCTTCGAGAAACCCGACCCGACTCAGGCGCATCCAACTGTTCCGTCCCGGTTTCCCAAAGAATGGCCACGGCAACACCCAGGAGGGGATTATTGGGTTTACTACACATTGAACGACAACGCACTGGTTCGGGTGCTAGACACCCTGTGGATGGTCTATGACTTGACGGGTCGAGAAGACGTTCGGGACGCGGCGCTCCGCGGTGCCGACTTTCTCCTGTTAGCGCAGATGCCGGAGCCACAGCCCGCTTGGGCACAACAATACAACTGGGAAATGGAACCGGTATGGGCTCGCAAATTTGAGCCTCCTGCCATCAGCGGAGGAGAGTCGCAACAGGCCATCGAACAATTGCTCGACCTACTGGATCGGACAGGTGATCGCAAGTTTCTGCATGCAGCCGAGAAAGCTTTGGCCTACCTCAGCAGCTTGGAAGAAAACCAGCAGCTGGCACGCTTCTACGAGCTTCAGACAAGCAAGCCACTTTATTTCACGCGAGATTACAAACTCACCTACGATCCGTCCGATGTCCCGACTCATTATGCTTTTCGTGTTCCGAGCCGCTTGGCTTCCTTGGGAAGGCGGATCGAGAAATGGAAAGAGCGAGAGGGTGGGAACCAGCCCCCCGATGCGAAGCCTCGTCAGTGGCAGGACCGCTATCCCAAACCGTCGCAGGAAGAAGTTCGGCGAGTGATCGATAGCATGAACACCCATGGAGCTTGGGTGGAAACCGGAAAGCTACGTTACGTAAAGGCCGACGACCATGACGGCCGCGTCATTCGCTCCGAAACCTTCCTTCGCAATCTCCACATACTCAGCTGCGCCGCAGCGCATACAAAATAACACGTCAAACAGGGCAATCCGATGATTTCAAGGCGATTCTTTCTGGGAAACACAGCGGCAGTAGCAACCCTCGCACCAGCATGGTCGTTTGGACAAGAGAAGACCGCACCATCAAGTGTTTTGCAGCGCGTCGACCAAGGATCCAATGTGACGGCGACCGTTCATCCTATTGCATCCTTGGCATCGGCCGAAATGATGCGAAGAGGTGGAAACGCGATCGATGCAGCGGTCGCCGCAGCGGTCTGTTTGTCCGTGGTGGATGGCCATAATTCAGGAATTGGCGGCGGATGCTTGATGATGATCCGGTTAGCAGATGGATCGCTCCACGCCATCGATGGCAGGGAGAAAGCTCCAGCGTCCGCGAACCGCGATATGTTTCTTCGCAACGGAGTCGCCGATGTGAAGCTGAGCCAGGACGGACCGCTCGCATGCGGCGTTCCCGGCATGATCGCTGCGCTCCACTCGGCCCATGTTCGATTCGGCAAACTCGCATGGGGAGACTTGTTCGAACCCGCCATCCGCGCCGCCCGAGATGGACACCCCATGTCCCGATCAACCTATGGGTCGATCAAAAATGAAGAATCCGTCCTAAAGCGATTCGCAGCTTCCCGAGAGGCTCTCTTCAAAACCGATGGCAGCTTGTATGCAATAGGGGAAAGGTGGGTACAAGCTGACTTGGCCAACACATTGCAGCAAATCGCGAAAAAGGGAGTGGACTACTTCTATCATGGCGAGTTTGCATCGCGATGCGCCGAGCACTTGAAAGAACAAGGGGGTGCACTGACCCAGAAAGACTTCGCAGACTATCGCGCGGTGGACCGAGTCCCGCTCAAGACCTCCTATCGCGGGTATACCGTGATCGGATTCCCTCCCCCAAGCTCGGGTGGAATCCACATTCAGCAAATGCTCCAGATGCTTTCTCATTTCCCGCTCAAGGAGCTGAGTGCCGAGAGGGGAAGCGTTCCCTTTTATCACGTCCTGGCCGAGGCGATGAAGCTCGCCTTCGCAGATCGAGCGTATTACTTGGGTGATAGCGATTTTGTCGAGATCCCAGCCTTCTTAACGGAACCTTCTTACACCGATGAACTGGCGAAGAAGATCCATCTCGATCGCGCTACGGCGGTGCCTGGTCATCTACCGTCCAAGAGCAAAGAGGCAGACGACGGGAAGAAACACACCACGCACATGACGATGGCAGATGCATCGGGCAATTGGGTAGCCATGACAGCGACCGTCAATACCGGCTGGGGCAACAAGATGATCGTTCCCGGGACCGGCGTTGTACTCAACGATGAGATGGACGACTTCAGCATCTCCCCCGGAGTTCCCAATGCGTTTGGACTGATCGGATCGGCCGCCAACGCGATCGAGCCGGGCAAACGCCCCCTTTCGAGCATGAGCCCCACCATGGTGCTCGACGCCAATGGGGAGCCACGTTTGACCTGCGGAGCCGCCGGCGGCCCTCGTATCATCAACGCAACTTTGCAGAACTTGGTCCGAGTTCTGGATCTCGGAATGAATGTGGGAGATGCAATCGCAGCATCTCGACTCCACCATCAATGGCAGCCCGACGTCCTCAGTTGCGAAGGAAGTCTGGGCGGATCATTCCAGAGGGACACGCGAGGCGAGAATTCGATCTTGGAAGCGCTGAAAAAGCTTGGACACGATGTTAAGATCTCCGGGTCGATCGCTGTCGCGCAAGGGATCGAGCGCCTCGCGTCGGCGGAGTCCGGGAAGCCGACAGTGTTCGGACAATCGACTTGGCGAGCGGCATGCGACCCCAGAGCAGATGGACGAGTCGCCACAGCCTAACGTTCCCTTATTCGTATCAAGTGTTCGCGGCCCCGATCGATGCCAGTTGTTTATTTCAAGCGTTATCGAATGCACTTCGATCTTCGAGAGACTCCGATGCCTGAGGAAAGACCTCGCGCATCAATCGACTATCTGGGTTGGGACGAACGGCTTGTTGCCCACCATGGGTTGGCAAAATGGGAAAGCTTCCGCCGCGAGATGGACGTGAACGTCTTTCCCTGCTTGGGCGATCGCGAGGGATGCAAACAGTTGATGCGTGACATTGCCCGCCGCGATAACTTTGTCCCCGAGTCGACCTGGCTCGCTGTCCAACGGAACGAGCAAGATCGATTTGGTATCGCATTGGGTACGATTCAGGGGTTGCGAGTGAGCGCCGATCTAGGAGCGATTCAAAACATCGGTGTACTTCCCGCGTATCGCGGTCTAGGCATAGGCCGTGAGCTTATCCGCCGCAACTTGTTAGGATTCCGCGATGTCGGTTGCCGCAATGTGCAGCTCGAGGTCACCATTCACAACTTCGCCGCGATTCGACTCTACGAATCCATAGGTTTTCAGCGCGTGGAGACGGTGTTCAAGATCGGGAATGTACCAGTCTCCTAACCCGGCTCCAGTGTCGAACTGTACTTCAAAATCGTAGGTTTTCTGGTACAACGTCCGTTCCCCGGAGCGCTGGTTTAGCGCCCCGATTTCCCTCTTTGGGTAGGAATTGCCATGAAGATCGTTTGCAACCGAGAGAAATTCCAAAGCGCCTACCAGATCGCGGCGGCCGTGGCCCCCATTCGCTCCCCCAAAGAGATTTTGATTAACGTCAAATTGGACGCGCGCGGCGAGAAGGCCGTGCTGATGGCGACCGACTCCGAAGCAGGTATTCGTCTGGAAATGGACGACGTCGAGATCGCGGTTCCCGGAGTTGCTTTGTTACCTCTCCAACGAGTTGGCAATATCCTTCGAGAGTGCAGCGACGAAGTATTGACCATCGAACTCACCGAAAGCTCTCTCGATATCCGAGGCGACCACTCGGAATTCCATCTCCCCAAAATCAATCCAGATGAGTTCCCGAGCGTTACATCCTTTCAGGAATCCTCGTACTACGAAGTCCCCGCTAGACTCTTTAAGGAGTTGGTGAAACGGACGGTGTTTGCGACCGACGTCGAAAGTACCCGATATCAACTCGGAGGCGTTCTCTTTGAGATGGAGGACGACCAAATCACGACGGTTGCAACCGATGGACGCCGACTGGCCTGCATGCACGGCAAAGGTGTCGCAATCGGCGGCTTCAAAAATAGTGGAAACTCGACGATCGTTCCAACGAAGACGTTGCAGCTGATGGAACGATCCATCTCGGATGGGGACGATCTAGTCTGCATCGCTGCCCGCGCTAACGACATTCTCATCCGAACCAATCGTTGCACCATTTTCTCGCGACTTGTGGAAGGACGTTATCCGAACTGGAAACAAGTCATGCCGAGCCGCGAAGGCCGCACGAGGATCGATGGATTGGCGGGGCCTTTCTTCACTGCGATTCGTCAAGCTTCGATTGTGGCTGACACCGAATCGCGGGGCGTCGACTTTACCTTCGGCAACGGCACATTGGTCGTTGCGGCAAGGGCTGCCGATATCGGACAATCCCGAATCGAGATTCCGATCGCTTACGATGGCGAAACGATCAATATCACGATGGACTACCGCTATGTGATGGATTTCTTCAAAGTGCTGGATCCGGACAAACCGTTTGCACTCGAGGTTCGCAGCAATGCTGAACCAGCATTGTTCTCGACCGACGATGGGTACACCTATGTCGTGATGCCGATGGCCCGACAATAAAACACTTTGACTTCGAAAGACGAGGATCTATAGCGATGAATATTTCCGCCTTCATGGAAAAACACTACCGGCACTTCAATGCACGCGAAACGCTTGCTGCTGCGAAGGGCTACCGTCAATTCATGGAGCAAAACGGGGCAATGATGGTCTCCTTGGCAGGAGCCATGAGCACCGCAGAACTGGGGGTCTCGCTCGCGGAAATGATACGGGCGGGAAAGGTCCACGCAGTGTCATGCACGGCAGCAAACCTGGAAGAAGATCTCTTCAATCTCTTCGCTCACAATGAATACAAAGTCATCGAAAACTGGCGAGCCCTCACCGCTCAAGATGAATTGGCTTTGCTGCAGTCCGGCTACAACCGTGTGACGGATACCTGCATCCCGGAAACGGTCATGAAGCATATGCAAAGCCGATTGGTCAAGTATTGGAAAGATGCTTCGGAAAAAGGGGAAAGCTACTTTCCCTATGAGTACATGTTCAAAATCCTCGATGAGGCGGATCTCAAGCAGCATTACCAGATCCCCGTCGAAAACTCGTGGATGATGGCGGCCAAAGAAATGGGGATCCCCGTCTTCTCTCCAGGGATCGAAGACAGCACGCTCGGTAACATGTTCGCCGCCCGAGTCATGGATGGCACGGTCAAGTCGCATCATGCTCTCAAAAGCGGCACAGAACAGATGCAGCACCTGGTCGAATGGTACCGTGGCATTGCGAAGAATCGCAAAGTAGGATTTTTTCAAATCGGAGGAGGAATTGCAGGAGACTTTGCCATTTGCGCCGTCCCTTTGCTTATCCAAGACCTCGAAGAGGATGTCAATCGCTGGGCGTACTTCTGCCAAATCAGCGATGCCGAAACCAGCTACGGCGGATACTCCGGAGCGGTCCCCAATGAAAAAATCACTTGGAATAAACTGACGGTGGAAGCGCCCAAGTATATGATCCACAGCGACGCGTGCATCGTCGCACCACTCATCTTCGCGTACGTGCTGGGACAATAATGCGGTGGAACTGAACTCAACCCAGTTTTGGGAACGGCTCGAACAATCTGGCTTGGTCACGCGAGAGCAAGCGACGCTCTGGCGAGAGGATATCGAGCAATCGGTGGGAGGTGCAAACCTTCAGCACCCCAGCAAGATTGCTTCCGAACTCATTCGAACCGGTCGGATCACCCCCTTTCAATTCAACGCTCTACTCGAACCCGTCGTCCCTCGACTTCGGGTAGGCCCCTACCTCCTCCAAGACACTCTTTCGGATCGTTTGGGACCTAACTGGTTCGAAGCCGTCGAATCGATTCGCAACAAAATCAAATGGGCCTTTGCCCTCACCCCCGAACTCCTTTCCAGCGATTCCATCCGATCGAATCCCCCCTCGGTCGATTTGGGACGACTCCACACCAGACTGGAAGCCCCCGAACTCGATCGCTGGGAAGCGACCATGCTCGAGCCGGGAATCCTCGCCGTCCTGTGCGACCCTATCCCTGGCGAATCCCTCTCGAACAAGCTCACATCCGGCCCCATCGGCCTCGGTCAGTCGATTGCTTGGGTTCGATCACTTGCCGCCTCGCTCGGAAAATTGCACTCAAATGAATTGACTCACGGCTGGCTCGCTCCTGACGCCGTGTGGATCGCCTCCGACGAACAAGCCATCCTCCGTCGCGATCCTCTCTTCCCTCCTTGCTCCCCCTACTACAGTGACTCACTAAGCTGCCTTTCCATCGACAACGCCAGTCGTTTAGGAGCCGCATCGCCCGAACTTTCCATTCCCGATTTCCAACCGGACCCTTCCTCCGATCTGTACGCATTGGGAGTCCTTTGGGCGACAATGCTGCTTGGCAAATCCCCTTGGCCTAACTCACACCGCCTCGATAAAGCCGGTTGGCGCAAAACGCATCAGCAAGTGCAATTGGAATTGCCACCCTCCGTGCCCGACAACGTCCGCCGCTGCATCCTCCATCTGGTCGCCAAGAATCGCCCTGCCCGATTCCCATCGGTTGAATCCCTTTTGAAGCAACTCGATGCCCTGACCACTCCATCCCAATCCACCGAACCAGCCAAGGCCCCCTCTGCTCGATCTCTACCGGCAGCGCGATCCCTACCCGCAGCAACGCCGAAAGACTCCAACGCTCCATCCCCAGGGGCAGCAGCGGCGAGAGACTCCTCGACTCGATCCCAATCCGCAGCGTTACCCAAGATTGCCTCTGCGCCATCCCAACCCGTAGCATCGGCAAAGACCCCCTCCACTCCCTCCCACCCCACCGTATTACCGAAAGACGCCTCCGCTCGCCCCCAAACGGCCGCGTTACCGAAGAACTCCTCCGCGCCACGTCCTGCGATGGGCGCTCGCACCGCGTTGGTAAACAAGAAGCGTAAACGCAAACCCAAGTGGCTTATACCGGCCCTAGGACTCGGATCCATTCTCTTGCTAGGCGGACTCATTTCCGTCTTGCTCCAATCGGGAGGAACAACCCTTCCACAACCGGAACCTGAGGTCAAGATTGTAGAAGTCCCCTCAAACTCCGGTGCATCGAATAGTTCGACCAAGTCAAACGCAATCACTACCCCCAGCGACCCGCTTGAGGAGTTTTATACGGTTGTGAAGGACGACGGGACCTCTCTATGGGCACCGCCCCATGCAGGCGTTCCTTACTCCATCGATATGCTACCCCCCGGCCCCGAAGCCCTAGTGTTTCTCTCGAAGGATGCTTGGACCGGCGGAGGATCGTTCCAGTCGATTCAGCCTTGGGTGTTAGAATCGCTTCCTGATTGGAAACAATTCATCGATCGCGTTCCCTTTGCAAAGGACAACTCGATTTCTCAGGTCGCAATCGCCCTCTACCCCACGAGTGGGTCGGAGATTTTTGAAATCGCACTTCGATTTCATCTCGAGAATCCAATGACCATGGAAGCTTTGTTTGAAAAGCTACCTGGATTCGAGGCAAGTCCTTTGCCGAGCGAGCCCAAACAAGGATTGTGGACCAACAGCGAATGGTCGATTGCCATCGAAGGCCTTTCGTTGGACAAAGCCCATCCCACACAAAAACTAACAGTTGCACCAAAGCAGCTTATGCAGACACTTACAGAAATAGGTGGACGGAGTGTGCCTTTGCGAAGACAGATGGACATGCTGCTGCAGTCGAGCGACAGCCGTTCCGACCTCTTCGTCTTAGCGGCTCCTAGCTTTCTGCTCGGTGAGGGGCGATCGCTGTTCCGGCAAACCCCGCGTTTGCAACCCCTCGCGCGGAGCCTGTGGGGAGACGACGTTCAAGCGATCAGTTTTACTTGCACAGCCTCCACCGACCTGTATGGCGAGTGGCGTGCTGCGTTATCCGATTCGACCCTCTTGGGCAAGAAGGCCGCAGAGCTGAAGCAGGCTCTCACGACATGCCCCGATTACTTGGAACAACAGTTGATTGCCGCCCCTCCACCTGCGTACTGGCGTGCCATTGCGCTTCGCATGCCCCAAATGGTCCGGGCTGTGGTGAACAACAGCCGCTTCGGCTTGGAGGATGGGCAAATTGTGAGCAATGCCTACCTGCCGCCGGAGTCGCTCGGTAATCTTGCTGTCGGCGTTTGGATGAATCTGCAAAACGCCGGCGACGCATCCCCGGCTATAGCCGCACAACCTAAACCGCCATCGAAGCCAGCTTCCGTCGAGGATCTGCTCGATCGCCCGATTTCGATTGCATTCGAACAGGAATCCTTGGAGATGGGTTTGGCTGCAATCGCGTCCGAGTTCAATGATTCGGTGCTCAAAGGAAGCCAACCCATGAGTTTCACCATCAACGGCGGTGCATTTCAGAAAGATGGAATCACGCAGAATCAACAGGTTCGTGCCTTCAATCAGAACGGAATTCCGCTTCGAACGATCCTTACCGATTTGGTTCGTCGTGCCAATCCGGTAACCACCGTCCAATCCCCAACCGAGAAGGATCAGAAGGTCGTGTGGGTTCTGGTCGAGGACCCAAACTCTTCCGGCGGAAAACGTATTGAGCTCACGACGCGATCCTGGGCCGAAACCAACGGGGCGACACTTCCCAAAGAATTTGTCCCTTGATGCTCACCACAGGGCTCGACTTGCACCGTCTTGCTCCTATCTCTCACGCCTATCGTCGAAGGCGAATTCGGCTCGCTTCGGCGATGAAACGCTTGCATTGCCGCCGCTTCTCATGACAATAGATAGGGCACCGAAGCATTTTCCTGCCTAAAGGATAACCCCCTTGTCGTCCGACCCCGTTGCTTCACCGCATTTGCCGCGCGTCAGCAGTCTACTGCAGAAACGAAACCTCGAAGCATTTGGTAAAGCGCTCGAGATGTATCGACCTATGCTGCGAGATCTCGTTCGCGATCTGGACGATCCTCGCCTAGCCGCCAAGGTCGATGTTTCTGATCTGGTACAGCAAACATTTCAAGATGCGATTGCGGGCTTTGACCAGTTGCGAGCCGATCGAACGACTCCCTTTTTCATTTGGATCCGGACGTTGCTTTTCAACAACCTCCATGCCGCAAAACGGAAATTCTTAGCGACGCAAAAAAGAAATGTTGCAGTCGAGCGTTCGATTTCGGAAGACTCCGCCCTCTTTCAAGCAATCGCCGATCCCTCCATGGATCCCGAACGAGACGCACTCACGGAAGAGCTCTTGAGCCGACTCGATGCAGCAGTTCGCAATTTGCCGGAAGCGGTACAAACGGTACTGAAGTGGCGTTACGAAGAGGGCCTTACCTTCAAAGAAATTGGCGAACGAGTCGATCGAACGGAGGACTCCGTGCGCATGCTTGTTTCTCGCTGCTTGAAAAATCTCCGAGCGACCGTTTTCGGCGGTGAAAGCGATCAGTTGGCCCTGGGATAAACCTTTGTCATGACATCCGATCCAGCGCGTTGCGACACCCAACTCATTCGGGAAATCCAGTCCTGGCTCGACCAACCCGACCGGGCTCTTCCATCGCAAAGCCTCGATGAGCAAGCCTGTTGGGACCTTCTCGATCGCTCGACCGCGCATGTGGAAAGTTCCGATGCGGACCTGCCATCTTGCTTATCTAATCACCGCGTCACTCGCCGATACGAACCAGAACGCTTTCTCGGAGCCGGCGGCTTCGGCGTAGTGATCCAAGCCAAAGATATGCTTTTGGGACGCGATGTTGCGATCAAAATGATCCGACCTTCGCTCCGAAACCAACCCTTGCTCCAACACCGATTTATTCGAGAAGCGAGAGCGGTCGCTTCCTTGGGTCACCCGGGGATTGTTCAAATCTACGAGACGGGGACGATCGATGGCCAACCCTTCCTGGCAGGCGAATTGGTGGACGGACCAAACCTCGCCCAATGCATCGAACAGGAAAAAACCTCCCTCTCCCCCATGCAAGCGGCTTGGTTGGTCCAGCAAATCGCTTTGGCTGTCCAATACGCACACTCGCGCGGGATTCTCCATCGAGATCTCAAACCAAGCAATATCCTTTTAGCTCCAGCGGAGAAGGAGACTTCTCAAGGGATCGGTTTTGTTCCGAAGCTAACTGACTTTGGACTCGCGAAGCGATTTGGTACCCCTGGTGATCAGACTGTCGATGTCACCATGGAATCGATGGCAGTCGGGACGATTCGATACATGTCTCCCGAACAAGTTCGCGGGAAACAACAGGATGTCACCAACAAATCCGATATCTTCTCCCTCGGTATCATCCTCTACCAGCTAACAACGGGGCACATGCCCTTTGACGGCGATTCCTTTTTTGAAATCTCGGAAAAGATTTGCCGGCACGCTCCCGATCGACCTCGGAAATGGAACGCTCTGATCCCGCGGGATTTGGATGCTGTCATCTTCAAGTGCTTGGACAAGGAACCGGAGGACAGGTATCAAACCGCCGGAGAGCTCGCGAGTGATCTAGATCGATGGATGAAAGGATTTCCGGTCGAGGCGACCAAACCTTCGATTGCGAAAATGATTCGTCACTGGGCTCGATCGTCACCGAGAACATTAGCGGCAGCCTCGATTGTTGTTTCGACGATGCTTGTGGCTTTTGTCGCGATCAATACATCTTGGCTGCGAGAGAAGACAGCACACGAACGTGCGGAACAAAGCCTTCAGCTCACCTTGAACGCAATCGACGACATCCTCTTTCCCATGACAGAGAAGTTCAATGAAGGTCTGTCGATTACCAGACAAGACCACGAGGAGATGCTCTTAAATACGATTGCCTTCAATGAAGCTTATCTCAAGGTTAATCCGAACGAACTCCGAGCTTTGCACCGGTTGAGCATTACGCATCACTACTGCGCGCATGGCTACGCGCATATGGGGCGAGGCGACGACGCGGTGAAGCATCGAAAGCAGTCATTGGAAATCCTTAAAAAACTGGTGGAGGTCGACAAGGATCGTGGACATCAAAGCAAATATCTTTTTCAAATCTTCTTCGGGTATCTCCAACTGAGCGACCTCTATAACAACCCCGTGAACGAGGATCATGTTAGGACGCGCCGCGAATATTTGACCCTTGCAAAAAACTACCTGACGAAAAGCCTTGAGCTTGACCCGGATAACTTTGACTACCAAGAAGCAGAACTGGAGTTGAATTTAAAAATCTCCATGATGGATCGGCATCAGTCTCCGCAAGCAGCAGCAATTCTGAACGAGAATATCACGAACTCGCTAGCGCTTTGGCGAAAGAACCCCACACAACCCAGATATCTCAAACACGCGCTTTTAGCACAACGTGTCTTTGCAATTCTCGCCTACTATCGCAAGGATTTTGAGCAGGCGGACTGTCTACTAGAGGAATCGCGCGAATTGGAATTGCTGGCCTACCCACCCGACGCAGAGGGGATCTGGATTCTCGATCACCGATTGACGAACAGCTACCACCGATCTGTCGTAAGCTACTGTTCAGGCAATATGGATGCGTTCGTTCACCACGTGAGGGACTTCCATCGCTATTACGATCAATGCATGCAAGTCGCTGTAGACAAAGAGCAATATCGCGTCTATCGCTTAGCAATTCTCTATATGATGCAAAAATCGTATACACACTTAGGTGAACAAGCAGAGCTGAACAACATCACGAGCCAAATCGATTCCATCGAACCAGTGCTTGGACCTTGTCCGGAACTCGACACCGCTACCATGGTCCAGAACATTCTTCTCACCAAGTCCCCACCGAACACGTTTCCCTACTACTGACGCTCACTCCAGAACATATCGGCAAGGGCCATAGAGAGGGTCATTCCAGTTCCGCCGGTCGCACCGAACAAGAACACCCCCGGTTGTGGCTCGCTGAGGACCACTGGATGATCCGGATGCTTGACATAAATTCCGTGCCATCGCTCTAAAATCCTCCAATCAGGCAAATGGACAATCTTCTGCAATTCTCGGAGAATCAATTCATCGATCAACGCTTGGTCGAACGGAGTGATGGCATCTCCATACTCATGCGAATCACCCAATACCACTTCCCCCTCATCGTTCTGCGCAATCATCACATGCACTCCGTACGCATCCAACTCCGGCGTCTCGGAAGCAATCCGCGCTCGCAATGCAGATAGACTTGGACAGCATTCAAAGTTGCGGTAATGACGAAGCGTAAGTCCTCCGGCTAAATGCGGCCCCACATCGAACGAATGGGGCTGACGCACTGTCCTGAGCATCTGAAGCTTGCAAGCCTTGGCGGGGCCATTCAGAGCGTCTGCAAAGAGTTTCTTCAAATCTGCACCAGCACAGACAATCACTTGATCGAACACATCTCTTTCACCTCTCGATGGCCACAGTTCAATTCCCCCATTTGCGGAACGAATGGACTGGATGCATGTATCAAATTCAAAACAAACGCCATGTGCTTTCTCTAGCCATTTCGGTAGAGTTGCGATGACTTTCCGAGGATTGACGCAGCACTCATTAGGACTCCACATCCCACCTAGCAACCCAGTTTCATTTGCTGCAGAAGTCTTCGCCATAACTTCTCGCTTGGATAAAAGTTTGCACTCAACTCCCAGCACATCCGACTGCTCGCAGAACTCCTCGAGTACAGCAAACTCATCATCTCGATGGGCTAAATGAATCGATCCACACTCACGTATCCAGATACCCGCATCGCGACAAAGGTCCAGCCAAAGACGTCGACTTTCCAATGCCAAGCGATACTGCTCCCCAACGCGTTGGCCGACGGGCCATATCATTCCGAAATTGCGAACCGATGCCCCGACGGCAAACGATTCTTTCTCGAAAACCGTAACGTCATAACCTCGCTTTGCTGCCGCCCAAGCATTCGCGAGACCAAAGATGCCCGCACCAACAATCGCCACTCGACTCTTGCTCATCCTACCCATCCCGTTCTGCATTCCTTCCTACCGAGAGACGCTTTCTAACCATCGAGGGTAAACATTGTCCAGAAGATCATGAAGCTCCGAGAGATTGCAGATCGTCGCATGCGCGCCTGCTCGTAAAAAATCGTTCTGGATATGATTTCTCTTTTCTTCTAAGAGATGAGAATCCAGGTTTTGGAAATCTTCTGTCGACAACCCCATTGCGTTGGAACTGTCGATAACCCCGACTGAAAAAGCGCCCGCATTCACCCCCTCTTCTATATCTGCCTTCGTATCGCCGATTTTGATTACTCGATTGGCGGGATAGCATCCGGTTAATTCCATGACCCTAAAGAGCATCCAAGGCGCTGGCCTTCCCGCCGGAACTTCGTCAGCACAAACGCTCACGTCGGGCCTATATCCATGTCGGGCCGCCTCTTCCCTCGCCGCGTCGGCGGCCTCTCGAAAGTATCCTGTCGTACCCCCGATTCGAACACCTCGACTCCGAAGCATCTCAACGCATTCCACGACCCCATCGATCGGACGACCAAGTCTTCCTGCGGCCTCCACTTGCATCGGCGTTACCCAACGGTAGATGTCCTCCACGTCTGACTCCGTCCAACTCCTCCCTTTTGTTTCATTCCATCGGGTGGAAACGGAGTGCATGCACAACATCTGGCGGATGTGTTCCTTTTTGGCCAACCCCATGGGACCGCGCGCTTCCGCCATGGTCACCGGTACCCCAACTTGTGCGAAACCATCGACGAATGCCTTCGCTGGTCCTTGACATCCAAAGTCAACCACAGTCCCCGCCCAATCAAAAACAACGAGCCTAACCCCCGGATTCGATTCCATCACCATGTCGCTTTTGAATCCCCTCATTGCACCGAAACCTGTCACGCACCCACATCGCGATCACTTTACCAAACTTCTGATTGCAATGATGAAGTTTTCATGAATGCCATTCAACGGAGCTCATCGAGCCTCCTTTCTCTGCCTACGATTTGCGTCGCACTCGCCATCCCCTACTCAACCATGAGAATTCTTGCAGTGGACGCATCGACTTCATATCCAACGCGTAACACGCTCGATTGGAGTACGGCGTTCTGGGCTCTTGCTGCTGCATTCGGCACCTACTTCTGCATGTACGCGTTCCGCAAGCCCTTCACGGCAGCCCCCTTCGCCGGCCTAGGCCCCTGGGGAATTGGTTACAAAGAGTGGCTCGTTTCCTCGCAAGTCATCGGATACACGATTTCGAAGTTTGTCGGAATCAAGGTCGTATCGGAGCTGCCCGCTTCCCGAAGAGCGGTTGCGATCCTCCTACTCATCGCACTCGCCGAGTTTGCATTGCTCCTTTTCGCCATCGTTCCAAAGCCTTGGGGGATTGCTTGCCTCTTTTTAAATGGACTCCCTTTGGGTATGGTCTTTGGGTTAGTGCTCGGATTTCTCGAAGGGCGCAACCTCACCGAGTTCCTTGCAGCTGGACTATGCGCCAGCTTCATTTTGGCTGATGGATTTACTAAGTCGGCGGGACGTTCTCTGTTTGATGCAGGAGTCGACGAGCACTGGATGCCATTCATGACCGGCCTATGCTTCTCGATTCCCTTGATTATTTTCGTGGGAATGCTGGCGCGTATCCCAGCTCCCAATCAAAGGGATGTCCAATCGCGAGTCGAACGTATGGCAATGAGCCGCCAAGATCGCGTCGCCCTGTTTCGCAAATATGCTGCTGGTCTTTCGTTCCTTATCGCGATCTATCTGCTTCTAACCATCATTCGTAGCATTCGCGGTGACTTTGCCGATCGAATTTGGGATGAGCTTGGTGTAGAGATGGTGCCAAGCACGTTTACCATTTCAGAATTATGGATCGCTCTCGGGGTCCTTGCTGCAAGCAGCTTTACGGTGCTATTCAAAGACCACCGATGGGTCTTCTTCTTGTCATTGGCAATTTGCGCACTTGGATTTCTCGTCATGATCGGAGCGTTAGTCGGACGGCAAATGTCATGGCTCAGCCCCTTGGCGTACATGGTTCTCATTGGACTAGGGACTTATTTGCCCTACGTGATGATCCATACGACGGTGTTCGAGAGACTGATCGCGATGAATCGAGAAGTGGGAACCCTAGCCTTCCTGATGTATCTCGCCGATGCCTATGGCTACCTGGGATACGTCGCAGTGATGCTTACGAAGAACATGTGGCGAGAACAGATAAACTCGCTTTGGTTGCTGGAATCCGTTTGCTGGACTGGTAGCCTGTTCGCCTTGTTCGCCCTAGGCTTTTCTGCATATTACTTCAGCAGAAAACCTCCCTCCTCTCCTAAGCCGTACCCAACCTCACCCACTTCGCCATGAATCGATCCACCGCGGCCGTCTTCTCGGGTGTCCCATCCAGCGTGGAGCGACGGGTTTTCGAAATCCCAACGCTTGCCCCCGGAGAAATTCTCGTCAAAGTCCTCGCAAGTACCGTCTGCGGCAGCGATCTCCACAGTCTGGAATGCCGCAGAAAAGTCCCGATTCCAACGGTGCTAGGGCATGAGATTGTTGGCGAGATTGTCGCATTCGGTTCGCCAACTCCCCCGATGGACCTGAATGGCGCCAACCTTGCCATGGGGGATCGCGTGGTGTGGGGTGTTGTCGCCCATTGCGGTCAATGCTTTTATTGCGAACGAGACCTTCCTCAAAAGTGCGAGCATGCGATCAAGTATGGGCATGAAGCTCTCCGCCCCGGAAAGGAACTGCTCGGCGGATTCGCCGAACATTGCTTGCTGGTTCAAGGAACCAGCATCGTGCAACTGCCGAAACATTTGCCCCTTGAAGTTGCTTGCCCAACAAGCTGTGCAACCGCAACGATCGTAGCTGCCCTCAAGCCGATCACCCAATATCGTGGTAGATCGATCCTTATCTTCGGCGCCGGCATGCTCGGCTTGACCGCATGTGCGATGGCAAAATCGCGCGGCTGCGATTCCATTCTCTGCATCGATGTCGATCCGGAACGACGTTCACTATCTCTCGCGTTTGGTGCAAACCAAGCGATTCCCCCTGCCGAGTTGAACGAGCAAATCCAATCGATGACGAACGGGAAGGGATTCGACTACAGCCTTGAGCTATCTGGAGCCAATCCGTCGTTCCTTGCAGCGATGGATTCGACTCGGATTGGTGGAACGATCGTTTCAGCAGGAGCCGTATTCCCATCCGCTCCCATTGAGCTCGGGGTTGAGCGACTAACACGGCGCAATCTTACGATCGTCGGCATCCATAACTACGATCCCTCCAACTTACGCGACGCAGTCGAATTCCTGGCCGCAAATCACCAAAACTTCCCATTCGCAACGCTCGTTACGCAATGGTTCTCACTCGCATCCATCGCCGAAGCATTCGTGGCCGCCAAAGACAAGTCCAACATTCGCGTTGGGATCAAGCTATAACACCCGCCAAAAGTCTTTCTGTATCAATCCATGATGGAATGACACTCCTCCATCAGGGATCTGAAGCTTGAAATGTCCGGCAAAGGCATGCTGGCAACTTTCGCGAGATCGTCCCATTTGCGCAATTGCAACGCTTCTCGATAAAACGGCTCGCGTTCGAATGCTTGGAGCTCGCCTTCCGTCATGACTCCACCTTGATCAAGAAAACTTTTGTAGGATGCCGGAGAGAGATGCGTCGCATACGATGGGTCGCGAGTGCAAAGATAACGCTTAGCGGCGACATGAAGTTTCACTGGATCAGCAACTGCTACACCGAAAGTACGTAGCAACCACGGGTAAGCCCTTTCCTCGTGCGAATCGTCCAAATCTTCATCGTCAGAATCCGGCAAGTCTGTATCGTCGAGGATGTGTCCTATATCGTGCAGCAACGCAGCAACGACCAAGCTCGTATCGGCGCCGCTCGCTTGGGCGAGCATCGCGCATTGAATGGCATGCTCCAATTGAGAGACACACTCGCTGCCGTATTGCCCCGACCCTCGCTCGCGAAAGACTGCCAAAACTTGCTCGGTTACTTTGCTCATCAAGACCACTCCGAACAATGAAAACGGATCAAACGATCGATCCTCGTGCGACCCTCGAACCAAGCCAACTCCTTGTTGAATTGTTCAACGCAGCAGGAAGGGATTCGCATCGCGGCTCGAGGAGCGAAATCGGCAATCGGCAACAAATACGTTGGCGGATCGTTGTGTTCACACCAACCATCCTACGCTCGCGACGCCGACTTTCTCTGTGCCGATGCATTCTTGATCGAATCTTCATTCTCTGACGATTGTAGGGGATGCAACGCAGAACTATTCTGCCGTTTCATTGATTTTCATCGGGTAACAAGATCGACACGGGGTGAGTGATGAAGCGCGAAAGCAGAACGCAACAAGGGAGAAGGCGTCGAGTTCTTGGGAGAATACTCCAGCACAAAAGAAAGCTTTTGCAGGGGTTACTCTCGAGCACACTTCTCGTCATCTCTGCTTATTCTTCCGGTGTCGCACAAGCCCAGAGCGTGTGGCAAAACCCAGTAAGCGGCAATTGGGATGTGGCGAGCAACTGGAGTTCCTTACCCGTCAGTTCGGACACCACCCAAGTGGTCTTCAACGCGACCGGTGCGGAAAGCTATGCGACAACCAATAACATTGGCCCCCTCATTCTTAATCGGATCACGGTCAATAACACGGGCACAGGCACCGTCACCATCGCTGGTGCGGCTGCGAACACTTTTACTCTCGCGGGTGCCGATCCTCAGTTGGACATCACTGGGAACGCTCTCTTTTCCGGTCTCTTCGCTGGGGCTGGCACCATGCGGAAAACGGGTACAGGAACGTTCATTCACAACAGCAACAACAGCGGATTTACTGGTACTCTCGTCATCGATCAAGGCACCTTCGTCAACAGCTCGACAGGGATTGCTACCACCAATTTCAACCCTGTCTCGATCGTCGTGAACAATGGAGGTACCTACCAATTCGGAGCTAGCACTGTTGGAGACCCGAATCTACCCAACTCGACATACATCACGGTCAATACCGGCGGGACAGTCAACTGGCAGGAGGGGGAGACCTTTGGAGGTGTCAACCTGAACGGCGGTGTCGTCAACCTTCAACAGGGAAGCATGACGCTGTCGGGAGCTACCGCTCAGAACTGGACGAGCGGCAGCCTCACTGGAGGCAATTTTACGGTCGGCGGAAATACGGCTATCAACAAGACGACGGCCGGTACCGTTACCCTCGGAGGAAATGTCTCCATTACAACCGGAACTGGTCGTCTGAATATTCTTGATGGCACCTTGTCCATGCTCGGCGCTTCGAACCTTGGAACTGCAGCCGTGCGATTGGGCGCAAGCGACGGATCGACAGCAGGGACATTCGACTATCAAGGTACGACAGCTACCCGTGCAGGCGCTTTCACTCTCCAGGCAGGAGGAGGCGCTATTCATGTTGCAGAGTCAGGAACTCAATTGACTTTAAGCGGTGCATTCGATGGCGCAGGCCCCCTTTCAAAAACGGGCTCGGGAACCTTGGCTTTGACCGGTGGCTTGTCCAACACAGGCCTCGTAAACGTCGAACAGGGAACCTTGGTATTGGCACCAACCGCTTCCAATGGAGGAACCATCGCAACCACGGCAGCAGGGGAATTCACCGTCGGAAATAATGCCACCTTGTCGATAGCAAGCGGCGCTGGCACTGGTTCCTTAACAGTTCAATCGCTGAACCTATCTGCACCTGCGTCCACTCTCCAATTTGGACTCAACACCGCGACCTTGCCCACCGCACCTCTGCTAGTTGTTGCTACATCGGATGGTCTCATCGCTGGTGGTACTCTAAGTGTATCGAATACTCAGCCCATGTCCTTGGGTAGCTTTACTCTGATCGATTACAACGGGGGAGCAATCAATTCAGGATTCAATCTTCAATTGCAAGGCCGCACTGCGGGATCGCTCATCTATGACACGACCAATACGAGGATCGACCTCAATGTGACCGCCTTGAGCGAGAACGTGAAATGGAGCGGGGCAACCGACGCAAACTGGGACGTGGGCACTGCGGCAAACGTCGGTGGCACGAACAACTGGCGATTGGAAACATCGCTAGCTGCCACCAATTTCATTCAAACCGACTCGGTTATTTTCGACGATACCGCATCCGGAAATTTCGCGGTCAACCTTCAAGGAGCGGTGGCTCCTAGCTCGGTGGTCGTGAACAACTCTGCCAATAACTACTCGTTCCAAGGTACTGGATCCATTGCAGGAGCGGGGACCTTGACGAAATCCGGCACCGGCACCCTGGTTGTTGCCACAGACAACAGTCAAAGTGGTAGCGCCACCCTTGCAGGCGGTACACTGCAAATCGGAGCAGGTGGAACAACTGGCAGCCTGACCAATTCATCGTTGAACATGTCAGCGGGCACAACTTTAGCCTTTGACCGCTCGAACGATGTCAGTCTTGCAGCTCCTATTGCCTTGGATGGCGATGCAACCATCCGAAACAACAACACCGGAGTCGCGTCCCTCTCCGGTACCGTTGGCCTCGGCGCGAATACACTGAATTTGGACGGCTCCGGAAATCTGGTTTTTGGCGCAACAGTAAGCGGCACCAATACCATCAACAAAAACGGGACCGGAACGGTTAGCTTCCAAGGCAACAGCAACTCCTTCACAGGCACTCTCAATGTCAATGCCGGTCGCTTCATCCTTCAAGACGTAGCAGGAGGAGATCTCGGAGCATCGAGCATTGTGATCAACAACAGTGGAACCTTCCAATTCGGTGTGAGTGCTACGGACAATCCGGACCATCCTGACTCGACCTTCTTCACCGTCAACGAGGGTGGCACTCTCGATATGCGCATCGGCGAACAAATCGGCGGTGTAAACTTGAATGGTGGAACAATACTCTTTGATGGCCTAGGCACCAATCCGGGAAACATCAATACCAACGCTGCTGGGACGCAATCCTTCACCTCGGGATTGCTCAATGGAGTCGGTGCGAACCAATCGACGTTCGGGGGTGTTCGTGTTATCGAAAAAACCACATCCGGGACCGTGACCGTACAAGGCAACATCGCCTTGACCTCAGTGACCAATATCGTCGATGGCACCGTTGTCTTGGCGGGCACGCAAAACCTTGGTAATAGCGCTATCAATCTTGGCGGCACCAATACAACAGGCACCCTAGAATACGGCGGCGGTACTGCGTCCCGTTCCGCTGCGATGACCCTCAACGATGGGGGCGGCGTGGTGCGTGTCTCGAACGCATCGTCCAACCTGACGCTCTCGGGCGTCGTAAGTGGAAATGGCGGTTTGGCCAAGCAAGGATCCGGAGCTCTCACCCTCTCTGGTAATAATACGTACACCGGCGCGACAAGTGTCCAATCTGGTTCCCTGATCATCAACGGCAACCAATCGACCGCGACTGGAAACCTCACCGTAGCCTCCGGTGCATCGCTAGGTGGGTCAGGCACGATCGGCGGGGCGACCACGATCTCAGGTTCTCACACGCCCGGTAATAGCCCGGGAACCCAAACATTCTTGGCAGGCTTGACCTACAACACAGGTGCAGATCTTTCTTGGGAGTTGGTGGCAAACTCCAACACCGGAAGCGGTACCAACTTCGACGCCATCGACGTCACCGGTGGAACGCTTGTCATCAACACCGGAGTAACCTCGAATCTGGTCTTCAACGGGACCGGTTCCACGGTCCAATGGGCCGATGCGTTCTGGGACACGGATCGCCAATGGTTGGTCTACGCCAATAGCTCTGCACCAACCTTAGCCACAAACTCTGTGTTTGGTAGCATCAACGTATCCGCCGATAGCGGCAACAACTCGCTCGCGAGTATTCGCTCGGCCGCAGGTTTCTCCTGGGGAACCGTTGGCAATGACATTGTTTTGAACTATAGCGCTGTTCCCGAACCCAGTTCCATGATCCTCCTTGGACTCGCAGGTGGCATCGGTATAGGTTTCCGAAAACGATTCAAAAATGGGCGACCCTCGAAGTGATCAGTCTTGCTATGGCCTAGCAAATCGAGCACAGCTGTGCCAGAAATGATTTGCTGAAAGTTAATCTCTCATTCATACCATTCATTCACAGCGTTAATTAAATTTCCTAAACAGTGCATCGCGAGAAAGATCGTCAATACGTTCCGAATTCGGTGCGTATCTCTACGATCTTCTTCGGTTCTACTACGTTTAGGAAATAACGCTGTGTCAAGGAAAGCATTCACGCTGGTTGAACTCCTGGTAGTCATTGCGATTATCGGGATTCTCGTCGGATTGCTCCTGCCTGCAGTACAAGCGGCCCGCGAAGCGGCACGACGTATGTCGTGTCAGAACAATCTCAAACAAACGGGACTTGCTCTCCATAACCACGAATCCGCCCGCAAGAGTTTCCCACCTCTAGGTGACTACAATGAGTTTGGGAGCGGGGTTTACTGGAGTCTTCACACACGACTACTCCCCTACTGCGAACAATCTAATCTTCAGAACCTGATCGACTTCTCTATCCCGATCAGTCAACAGCCAATCGTTGCGAAAACTCGAGTTCCCTATTTGATTTGCCCCAGCGAACCCAACGATCGCGAACGACCCGATGGCCCCACGTTCACCCACTACCCGTTGAACTACGCGGCAAATGCAGGTGACTGGTATATCTATCAACCACCTCGAGATCGCGGCACCGGCGTGTTCTTGTTGAATCGATCGCTAAGGATCGCTGAGATGCATGATGGAACGAGTAACACTTTAGGCATCGCAGAGGTAAAGGCCTTTACGCCCTATCTGCGCGATAGCGGGAACCCCAACTCGACGACCCTTCGCCCTGAATCGCCCCTTCAAATTGCCCCCTTCGGTGGTGAATTCAAAACGGACTCCGGACACACCGAATGGGTCGATGCTCGAGTCCACCAAACGGGCTTCACAACGACGTTCTCGCCAAACACCGTCGTCCCCTATTCCGTGGACGGTAAGACCTTCGATATCGACTTCAATTCAACGCGTGAGGGCCGCTCCACGACTCTTCCAACCTTTGCAGTCGTAACCAGCCGAAGCCACCACGATGGAGGAGTGAACTCGCTCAAGATGGATGGATCTGTGAGCTTCATTAGCTCCGCCATCGACAAACAGGTATGGCAAGCTCTCGGCTCGCGCGCAGGAGGGGAAGTCGTCAACGAGCACTAGGCCTCTATCATTGACGTCAGGCCCCACCACCTGCAAGCACTTGAATTCAGCAATTCACCTCGCAATCCTAACTTCATCTTCATCGAGTTTCTCGCCTCGATTATACAATCACGCGCTCAATACGGACTTGTATCACTTTTAGGAACATGCGATGGCTTCTCGAAATCACCTTACGGCTGCTGCAAAACTGCTCGCGATCACAGTGATTGCCACTCTTACACCCGAAGCCCTCTCGCAATCGCCAATCAAACTTCCCGGTATTCAAAACAATGGACAAACACTCCTCCCCAATGGCTGGTCGCTGAAACCAGTTGGCGAGCAGTTGGCCTTGGGTGACTTTCCATCCCTCATTCGAATAAGCCCTGATGGCAAATTCGCGGCAATCCTGCATACCGGCTATGGCGCACACGAAGTGCGAATGGTCGACACGACCACGAAGAAACAAGTCTCCTCCATTGTCATCGACCAAGCTTTCTACGGAATGCGATTCTCAAAAACGGGTGACACCTTGTTCGTGACAGGAGCCGAGGACGAAAGGATCTACGTTTTCAAACACGAAAATGGTTACCTCTCCTCCGACCAAACCATTCAGATTGTCGAACCAAAGGAAACCTTTGTTGCCACCGGCATTGACTTCCATACCCCCTCCGCCCAGTGGATTGTTTGCGGAATGTATTCGCATCAGCTCGCTTTTGTGCCATCCAAGAAGTCGGACGGCGAACAGACCTCCTCGAAATTGATCGACTTGCCCAAAGACAGCTTTCCATTCGAAGTCGTAATCGGACCAGACGATAAGTTCGCTTACGTAAGCCTTTGGGGACATGCTGCCGTAGCTCAAATTGACATAGCGAAAGGCCAGATCGCGCAAACCTGGGACGTCCACTCTCACCCGACAGAGATGCTGTTCCTCGATGAAGGCAAATACCTGCTGGTGAGCTGCGCAGATGACAATTCCGTGGTTCTCATCGACACCTCAACCGGCAATCAAAAGGAAGTCATTCGCACGTCTCTTTACCACACAGCCAAGAACGGAAGTACTCCTAATAGTATCTCCGTGAGTGGCGATGGAGGCGTTCTCGCCGTCGCCAATGCGGACAATAACAATGTCGCGCTGTTCGATATCCGTACCCGAGGTCAAAGCAAATCGCTTGGCTTCATCCCCGTAGGCTGGTATCCCACCAGCGTCCGCTTCTCAAAAGACAGCAACACGATTCTCGTCACCAACGGAAAGGGAATCACCCCAAAGGATAACGAAGCAGGCCCAAACCCTCTCAAAGAACCACCCAAAACGATTCGCGAGTATATCGGAGGATTATTCCAAGGCACGTTGAGCTTCATCCCATCTCCGTCTCCTGAAGAAATGGCGCGATGGACCAAGGACGCCTACGCCAACAGCCCACTGCAAGCCGACAACAAAACAAACGCAACAGAGTTTGCCAAGGACTCGGCCATCCCGTCCCAAGTCGGCGAAACCAGCCCAATCAAACACTGCTTCTACATCGTTAAAGAGAATCGCACTTATGACCAAGTCTTCGGTGATGTGGCAGGGGGAAATGGCGATCCCAATCTTTGCATTTTCCCCGAAAGAGTTACACCAAATCATCACTCTCTCGCAAAAGAGTTTGTGCTGCTCGATAATTTCTACGTCGAGAGCGAGGTAAGCGCGGATGGTCACGAATGGTCCATGGCCGCCTACGCAACCGACTATGTCGAACGTACTTGGCCACTCACCTACCGAGGTGGTCGCCGCAAAATCGGCTATCCGTCAGAGGGAAACGTTGATATCGCCGCGCCATCGAGCGGCTATATTTGGGATCAATGCAAAAAGGCTGGCGTAAACTACTTTAGTTTTGGTGAGTTCATTGAAAACGCGCCAGTCATAGGGCAGCCCTCGCGCGCCAAAGTCGCAGCGCTCGAAGGACACTATGACCCGATGTACCGCGGCTACGACTTGGATTACATGGACATCGACCGAGCGAAGAGATTTGCCGAGGTGCTTGCTCAATTCGAAAAAAATGACAACCTCCCCCAATTCATCGTCTTGCGCATTGGTAATGACCATACAAGCGGAACGCGCGTCGGTAAGAAAACTCCGACAGCGATGGTCGCCGACAACGACGTCGCGTTGGGAATGATCGTGGAGTCGATCTCGAACAGTCGCTACTGGGAAAAATCTGCGATATTTGTCGTGGAAGATGACGCACAGAACGGATCGGATCACGTCGATGCCCACCGGACGGTCGCTCTCGCCATCAGCCCGTTTATCCGAAAAGGGACTGTCGACTCCACCCTGTACACTACGTCGAGCATGCTTCGAACCATGGAACTGATCCTCGGACTGGCGCCCATGACACAATTCGATGCAGCGGCGACACCCATGTATCGAAGCTTCGGAAATAGCGCAAACCCCAAGCCCTACACGCACCTTGCTCCCAATGTAGACCTATACGAAACCAATACTCCCCTGGCGTGGGGCGCGAAACGATCGGAAGAACTGGATTTTACCAAGGAAGATGCCGCCGACGATCTATTGCTGGGCGAGATCGTTTGGCGAAGCGTCCGTGGCGCCTCCTCCCCAATGCCCCCTCCCGTTCGAGCCGGATTCGTCTTCGCAGAAGCCGAATAGCGATTCGTCCAACGCTCTAAAACGAACCTGCATGGCGGACTTGACACGCATTCGGTGAGCAATGGCTTGCCGTCTCTACGGCACGTACGCTAAACAACGGAGTAAGATAGCCCCTGAGGGCAACAGATAGCCAATCGTACTACGTTTGATCTCGCGGTAAACCAGGCAACGAGCGCTCACGCTCCCATCGAAGGGATGGCGAAAGCAACTTCAAAGCCCACGAACGTTTGGTTCGCTCGTCATGGAATTTCAGATCCTCCACAAAGACGACATGAAAGAGGGACCGCATCTCTGGATAGCTGCAAGCCAGCACACGATCGGCCATACCAAATAATTCTACTACTCGACGGCTGTCTTGATTGTCGATCGCGCTTTGTGTGTGATTGCGAAATGCCAGGAATGCCGAGTACAAGCGACTCTGTGCTGACGCTCGTTGAAATTCCACCTCAAGCTCCGGGAATGCGTCGCGCGCCCAATCCAAAAACTCTGTGCGAAATGTCATGGTGATTCCTGCCTCTACGCTACATCCTCAAGTATCCTCTTTCCACAATGCGGGCAGCATTTCGTTGCGACGATCAAGTACCGCATTCCACCAATAAACTTTTTGCAGCTAGGGCAATTCAATTCCGGTATTTGATTCGATTTACGATGCAACCAGAACAATGCGGCAAATAGAACGATCACGGACGGTGCAGGGGTGAGTCCAATTGCAAATTCCGGAGTCGGCATTCCATACCAATCGGCGACGATGCGAATAACTTGATCACGAAAAGGAATGACCAGGCCAAAACAAGCCGCCATGAACAGCACAGTTCCTACGCCGATCGCGAGGACTCGCCATTGGAAACGAGTGCATTCGCGAACATATCGCTCAACATCAATCGGTTCCTTCATCGATGCGATTGCTCCTATAGTGAGAAGAATTTTGCACGCAACAACCCCTACGATTCGACCGCTCTTTCCGTTCGCTCCTTCCTCAACGCATCCCTGCACAGTTAACCGCATCCGGCCCATCTGCAGATCCTGATGACGGATCCTACTGCCTACGATGCACACACCGCGGAGCTTGATACGGGTTACGATCACCATCGCTGGTTTGCTGTGCTTCCCAGTCGTCTGCCATCGACTCGTCTTCGGTGCCTTGAGTATCCGGTCGATGCGATCGGAATCTCGCAATAGCCAACGAACCACCACAGCGATGCAGGCAAAACTAAGAAAGCATAGTAAGCGATCTGCCAACTCATAATTTCCCTTTGCAGGAGAAAATACCACTACTGAGTGATTTCCTCGCACGATCTCAAATATCGTGTGCATCCGAACCGAATCTTCGGTGCATGTCTTTGTTATCAATTCTGGTTGAGTGCTTCGATTTCTCCCTTCGACTGGTACTGGAGGGTGATTCGGGTCTTCTCTTTGCCTCGTTCACTCATCCCCAATCGAATCATGTCTTGAGCAGGGTTCGAAAAAGTCAGGACGAATTGCTGAGAATTGATGTCACGACTCGGCTCTTCCGAAGTTGCCTTCCAATCCGATGAAGCGAGAGCGGATTTGTAGTATGTAGCGATTTCCGCAATGCCGCCCAAGGCGACCAGCTCCAGGCAATTGTCATCGGATAGAAACAGAATGGAATCGGATTGAGGAGGCACCGGCAATTCAACTGGCATCTGGGTCGTCCAGTATGCGATCCTCGTTACACCTGGCTTCCTCGTGCTTGTGACCGAGGCAGTTAGCAGTACCGCGTTCTGCTTCATATCCATCGCATCACCCCTCATGCCATAAGGTTGCCATCCCTGCTCCATCAGCAACGTGCGAACCAGCTCCCTCGTCTCTTGGACGCTCGTGGTGGCTTCAAAGTCCGCCACGTTATAGGCCGTTTTGATGTACTTTGCCCCCTTGGGTACCGGTAATTTGCTCACATTAACGTTCCCATGGTTTTGCAGCTTCACGACCGCCTTGCCAGGTTCGTCATGCGTCTGGACCGTTACATAGAAATGGAAACCCGAGCGAGTGAACTCACCATCTCCACCGGGCAGTTCCTGCCATTGCCGGGCTAACAGATTCCGACGCTGAAACTCATACTCGTTCTTCACATCAAACGATCTCAGAGCCACCACATATTCCAAGTGCGAGACCGATCTCGCATGTATTGCCAAGACATTGGGCAGAAGTGGAAAAGTGGTGAGATCGATAGCTTGCGCTGCCTCCGCCACCGTAGCAGGCTTTCGCACCTCCTGGTCTGCGTTTTTCGCCTTCTTGGCAACGTTCCCACCATTCGTTGATCGCGATGGCTTATCGCCGGATCTCAACTGAGACTGCTGAGCAAGCGACGATTGGGCCAAGCAGCTCGCAGATAAGCAGACTATAAGGAACAAGCTGGACTTGAGCCACTCTTGCGAGCGATTCCTCCCAAACTGGACGGCACGTCTGGCATCGCAGCAAAAACTTTTGAGATTCATTTTCACGTACTCCACCGTGAGAAAGTGATTGTCTTCAAGTCAAAAAAAACGCCTCGTCGACGCCGCGGCTTGCTTCCCGCACACCTCGTCGCTTGCTCACCATAGCAAGATCCGCCTGGAACGCGACATCCCGTTAGATGGTATCCCAACTCAGCCGACCATCGATGCCATGAGCATCCAGGCTTTACGCATTTCCGAAGTGCTCAGTAACGGTCCTAAGCCTGGCCCCTTTTCCAGATTTATTAGTATGATCAAAAACAATTCCATCAACACCAGAGCAATGACCGGAGGGTTCATATGGGTTTTGCATTGTTTGAGCCCGTTTGTTAGCAACCAGGGCGACGATAGTGCATAGCGACGACCCCGCATTGGAGCGGCGTCGCCGAGATCAGTTCCAGCCGACGTGCGATAGATGGCCCATGCTGGTACAAAGTTGGGCCATGACCGGTAATTCTGGGGTGAACAAGGAACTGGTACTCGTCGATCAAATTCATCCGGTCCAACTCGATTGCGAGTTTGCAGCTACCGAGGAGCACACCACCCGGGCTCGCATCTTTGAGTCTCTGCACGTTTGTAAGCAAGTCGCCGGTGACATGGTGGCTATTGGTCCACGGGAAGATCGTTCGCGTCGAAGATACAACATATTTCGGTTTCCCCTCCAGCTTGATCGCCCACTCGCGCATCGCCGGCGGCGCCTCTTGTTCACCCCGCGCGACCGCCGGCCAATACGCCTCCATCATCTCGTAAGTCACACGTCCCCACAGTATCGCCCCACACTCATCTATGAGGCGAGTGAAAAAAGCGTGTGTCTCCTCATTGGCGATCCCCTCCGTGTGATCGACGCAGCCGTCAAGGGTGACGTTGATGCTAAAGGTCAGTAACCCCATGCCATTTCACTCCGAATTAAACGTCCACCTGAATCGCGGCAAGCCTCAACGATCTTTTCGTCAACTTTAACGTCTCGCCACCGCAAGAGCAAGAAACTCACGGATGTGACCGGTCTTACCGATTCTTAAGCTGCCATTGATGTGAAACATTCCGAGAAGTTCCGTCGCTGCTTGCCAGACTTGGCTAGGCTTAAATCTCGATGATGATCGATATTGATCTCCCAAAGCTGACCTGCATCAATGCATCGGAGGTTCAGTATCGACTCCGCTCCCTTCTCTTTCCAACGCATACCACTTTGCTCCATTCGGTCTTTGATGATGTGTCGGCATGCACCCTCAATGAATCCCGTTGCAATCGGTAACCCCGCAGCAAGATGCTCGTTGTACTTCATGCGATCCCGGTTGGATTCAAGGTAACTGATGATTCGTCGTAGCTCCGAGTCTTGCGCTTTGCCGACTCCTTTGCGTCGAAGGTAGTTTTTGAGCGGTGAGATCATCAATTTAAAACATCCGGTCAGCAGCGTCAGGAACATGGATGGGCATGATGTACAGGATCTTCAGAAAACATGGGTGTTATCCTGTCCATCCTGTTGATCCATGTTGGATTACTACCTGAGTCGCGGCACAAGCCTCCATTTTCAGTCGTCTTTCTCCTTTTCGCAGCAACCAAGCTTTGCCCTTATTATCCACCTGGATGCGAGAAGCGAAAACATTTAGACGACGACCCAAAAAATGTTCGCGCAACATCTTGTAGTAACATTCCTCGGTCAAAGCGACCATTCCGAGGATGAGCCGGTCACACCCAAGAGAGAATCGGCTGATGGGAGGAACGGTCGGGAACATGGATGGACATGATGCACAGGATCTTCAGAATACAAGGGTGTTATCCTGTCCATCCTGTTGATCCATGTTGGGTTACTACATGAGTCGCGGCACAAGCCTCCATTTTCAGTCGTCTTTCTCCTTTTCGCAGCAACCAAGCTTTGCCCTTATTATCCACCTGGATGCGAGAAGCGAAAACACTCAGACGACGACCCAAAAAATGCTCGCGCAACATCTTGTAGCAACATTCCTCGGTCAAGCGACCATTCCGAGGATGAGCCGGTCACACCCAAGAGAGAATCGGCTGATGGGAGGAACGGTCAGGAAGATGGATGGATATGATGCACAGGATCTTCAGAAAACATGGGTGTTATCCTGTCCATCCTGTTGATCCATGTTGGGTTACTACATGAGTCGCGGCACAAGCCTTGGCTTGCCTCAAGAGAGAATCGGCTGATGCGAGGAACGGTCAGGAACATGGATGGACAGGATGCACAGGATCTTCAGAATACATGGGTGTTATCCTGTCCATCCTGTTGATCCATGTTGGGTTACTACATGAGTCGCGGCACGAGCACCGTTTCACTGAGCACAACTGCGATTTCGGGTCCCAACACCATCACTGCCTCGATGGAGATACGCCAATCCAACTAATGCCAAAAACAGTACGATGCAAATGAGACTGAATAGCTCTCCGCACGAGGCGTAGATGGTTTTCACGCCGCGCGCAGGGACTCCGACAATCGCAAGCCTCGAGGCGCTTGAATAGAAATCGTGGTAAGCCAACATTCGGCCATAGGGGTCTGTCGCAACGGATAGCCCCTGAATCGTGGGCCGCACGAGCGAACAGCCATTCTCTACGGCGCGGAACCTAGCCGAAACTGCATGAAAATGCATAATCTCCCGCCAGTCCGATGATGGGGCGAATAGGATGTCGACATTGCACCTCCCTGCTTGCCGAATGTACGACGGGAAATCCATGTCATAGCAGATCACATGCACAGTGCGAATATCATTGATGTTTGAAATGGCGACCTTCCCATCTCCTCTCCTTGTTCGTGCTTCGATACCCGGTATCAAATTGGATTTCAAATAGTTGACAACAATCTCTCCGCTTGGCGAGATCCCAATGCTCTTGTTTTCGTTCTGATTGAGGGTCGAGAATGATCGAAATGACATGAAGAGGAAGACCTGGTTGTCCGTCGCGAAGTCCTTCCCGATCTCAATCAGTTCATCTTCATAGTCAAGAGGTATATCGACGTTGGCTTCAGACCAAACGATCACTTTGGCGTCAGCCTCAACCGCCTTTTTGCTAACAGCAAAGAGATCCCGCACGACTTCCGATTGGAAGTCACGAGGGCTTTCAAGTCGATTCCTTTGCACATTGATCATGGCGACTTGCAAGGTCTCTCCTTGACTATTCGAAAACGCCAGCCTAGCTTCGCCATAGACCAACACACAAAACAGGACGCCCAAGAAAATGGCACCCTCTCTTCTCGCTAAGGTCCACTCAAATCTTGACTCCCAGATCCGGTTGAGTGTTGCCGCGAACCAGTAGATGAGGAAGACAAGTCCCCCCATTCCCGTGACAGACACGATCTGGATCAGCGACAAGTATTCAATCTGGGAATGAGCAAGGCTCGGTAAATATGCAGCCAAAAAGTAGTGGATCGTCACCATCAATAACGGCCAGTGAAATGCCGACGCAAAACCGTTGAACCTGTGATAAAGAAGCGAGTCGACGATGAAAGGAAAAACCCAGACGGCTCCTATAATCAAACAAACAGCATAGAACAAGAGCCCTTGAACGGGCACCAATCCGTCATACATGAACGACTGGCAAACCGACATCCCCACCCAGAGAGTGAGCCATGCCAGCAACCGGCGCGAGGTGGTCCTGTGGAATCGGATCAAGAACACGAACGCAAACCACGAGCAAATGGGAATGGTCCATTTTCCATGCGAAAACAAGAACATCCCTAACCCGAGGACGAGCCATAATTGCGAGCGATAAAACAAGGCTCTGATTTGGTGCACGGGTTGGCCTATACGATTGGGGAGCGACACTCAAAATGTCTTTTCATTCCTGTTCTGGATTTCCCGACGACGTTGCTGGTATCGCTCCTGAGCCTCTTCGTATTGGCCAGCCTTCACGAACGCCATAAAACTCAATCCAGCACCGAAAAGCACGAACAAGACACCGAATAGTGGAAAGAGGCTAAAAACACCAGCACCGCCAAATCCTGTGATGGATGCAGCCATCACCGTCCAGATAACACCAAATCCAACGACAAACAATCCTCCGAAAGCGCTACTAACCCTTCCTGGTATATACTTGTGGCCATACCTTCCCGCAACCATGTAGTTCTCACGTTCAATCTCCCACTCACGATCGAGTTGGGCAAGTTCGTTTTGGGCTTTGATTTCTTCAAGGTGATCAGACCGTACGGAGTCCTCCGATCCTTGGAGCACCAACCGTTTAGCAATCTCGAATTCATCGAAGGAAAGGGCGCCATTTCGTCGAAGCTCATCCAGCTTTTGCAACTCGTCGGAGATACTCATACGTCGAACTCCTCAAGAAAGTTAACGGTTCAGCGCATCGCGCCGAAAACGCTTGGCAACATATCCTCCGGCGGAGGACGTCCACTTCGAAACAGATCGACTGGGGCTTTGGTCCAGCATTTTACTCGCAAAGTACAGCAGGTCGTGCACGAACTGCTCGACGAGGGCGACCGATAAAGCATGCAACAGCCGAACCCACTGCAAGGAAAACGAGACTAGGGGGTTCTGGAACCGCAATTGCCGTCCCCGATACGGTGAATTGATCGATTGCGAAGTGTCCTGACGAGCTATAAACGGTTGTTAAATCACCGGAATCAGCCGGCTCATATGCAGTATTCGCGGAAAACGTTGTCCCGTTGCGAGTGAAGTCGACTGGAGAAAAAATAGATCTGAAGCGAATGCCAAATCCTGTATTGTTGGACGCACCCGAAACGGTACTTAAGTCAATGCCACGACCAACGAACGTATCGTACCCGCCGCTCTGGTATTGCGGATCAAGCAGATTCCAGTCGACTCCATTGTTCAATGAATAGTCAACCCGATACCAGTTTGACGAATCCCCACTGGATCTGTGCATCAAGTCGATTCGCAAATCCGTAAAGCCAGAAGTGTCAAACAAAAACTGAAGTCCACGATCCCCCGTACCAGAAAATTGCGTGGCGTAATTCGTTGTAAACCAAGCCTGATTACCGCCACCGAAGGGACCAGAGTCAAAATATGCAGTAGTCCCACCATCAAGTGCAACAGAACCGATTCCTGTATCGGGTGCCGTTGTACCCTCGAAGTTCCATTCGACCACGATGTCAGCACGGACATCGCTTGAAATAATACTCGATGCCAGTGCAATAGAAACTGCAAGCACTTGTCGCAACATTGCCGAACCTCAGGTTGTTAGAGTCTGTTTCTGTAAAACGAACGCCTGCCAACACCCTGGGCGAGGAATAAACACATTCACCGATCAAGCGCACTTGATCGTTCCCTTGGCGTGCACGACTTCATTCTGTCAAGCTTTTGGGTTCTTGAAACGACGAGAACAAGCAATCCAGCCCCCAAGTATACGATGAAACGGCATCCGATGTGCATGACTGGCAAAAAATTGAGCCATCAGGCATTACCGTGAGTGGTGATCGAGTCCGCCAGATGGACATGGATATTGTATTGCTAGAATCTAAAGTTCAGCGTCTTGAACAAGCAGGAACACTAATCTCCACTCATTCGCACTAATCGAAAACCGCGACATCTTGTTGCTATTCCTTATCAGTGGTGATTAGCGACGATTAGTGTTCTGCTCCCATGCAATCCCACGATTTGATTGGTCGCGAAGCCATAGGTTATCGATCCCATGTTCGGTAGCACACGATTGTTTGAAAATCAACGTTAGACCTCGAAAGACTTGCGCAACTCTACTGAGCTTACGACCGCATTGACCGAGTGCGACCAGTAAAAGTTAGCATATCAGAGCGTGTCGATCGAGCACTTCGGTCCAATGCTTGGCTCGTGCTTCTTTTCGTACTCGTACTCAGCATCGCGGTACTCGTACTCGTAATCGATTGACTGCTCGGCAACCGTCTCGGTTCGTTGGATCAATCGAGTCAACATCGAAACGATCCGTTTGAGATGGGCTTTTCCAATCCGTGTCGATTCCGCGTCAATCGCTTCGCAACGATTGGAGTATTTCATGAATCGCAGCACATTCCAGAGGGGACCCACGCGCGATCTCGAAAGGTCGATTCTTGTCCTTGAGGCTTTGCTTTCCGTTTCCCTCGGCAATGTTCAACCGGATCGATTGTGCAGCACGCAACCATTAATTGCAAGCATGTCGATCGATGCCCGACAGAGATTTCGCGGTTCGATAAGAATACGTGACATAGTCGATCGCAAGTCAATAAACGTCGAGTCGTTCATGGTCGAAGATTGGTTCGGTCATCAAGGTCCCTTTCGAGTACGAGTTCCGTTGCACTGAGTACGAGTACGAGTACGATGAAAGCTACCGCCAAAGATCCAAGAACCACCGAATACACGGAACACACCGAAGGAAGGCCACACCCATTTCTTACTCCCTTTCCGTGTATTCCGCGTGGTCCGTGGTTGAAAAACAACGTCGTGAATCAAGGAAGTGATCACTTGTCAGATTAGACGGCCAGATCACGAACATGGTTATTACTAGAATCTAAAGTTAAGCGTCTTGAGCAAGCAGGAACACTAATCTCCACTCATTCGCACTAATCGAAAACCGCGACAATCTTGTTGCTATTCCTTATTAGTGGACGTTACGCGCCTCCCACTGCATCAACTTCGGCAGACACGATCCAGCAAGTCGATATTACCTATGTAACCACGTCAGGTCTCCCGAAGGGGCTTGTCGCGACAGAAACCGTCCAGACGGGAAGAACCTCCGGCACGCGAGTAACAACCTATCAGTCTATCAATACCCCCTCGGATCCAGCGCGCCACGCTCGAGTCTCATCGATTACGGAAACAGGAGATAGCGTCAACGCAGTAACCTCCTTTACCTATGACAACCGAGGGAATATAAGCTCGGTGACCGACCCTGCAGGGCGGGTTACGAAGTTCTGGCATGATAATCGCGACCGGTTGATTGCGACCATGTCGCCGGATCCAGATGGAACCGGCTCGCTTCTACCAGTTCTCACTCGCTACGACTACGATAGCCACGATAACCTTATTGCTTCGGAATTGATCAACTCTCGTGTGGAGGGGACCAAACTCTACGTCACGGCGTTGATCACCAGTTACACGTATGATGCACTGGGGCGACAGACTAGCACGTTTACCCAACGGCCGGACTTGGAATGGCACTTAACCTATTCAAGCTCAACCGTTGGCCTAACGAGCACCAAACCATCTTCGACCTCGCCGATTACCACCTCGATTTTGGAAGCGTACGCCGCAGCGAATTCGCGGATCGTCAACACACCGGCATCCAACTCGTCGTATCGGGGCCTTGTGAGCGAAGTTTCTTATTTTGGAACGGCGAACATCGTCACCGAAACCATTTCGAACAATGGCAGCGATTCGAGAGTCTTTAAAACCGAATACGATTTGCTAAACCGACCTGTCAAGTCGATCACTCCTGCACCGGGATCTGGCTATACCTCCAAAACCGGAGAGCAGTTGGAGTCGGGTGGTATTGTCTCTCGAGTGGAGTACGACAATTTAGGCAATATCGTTGCATCCCGCGACGGTCTCAACAATCTCACCAAATTCACTTACGATGATTTGAATCGCGTCAATTCGATCGGAACACCGCATCCAACGACTTCCGGCTCCACCTTGGATACGGCAATCGAATACTTTGAGAGTGCCAAAGGCTGGATCACGAAATCGAACGATCCTCTTGGGATCAAGACCTTCGCAGAATCCGACATGCTCGGGAGAACCGTTCGCGTTTCTGGTAGCGGTGTGAGCACCCAGTCGGTTAGTTACTGGAAAGACGGATTACTGAAATCCACTACCGATGGATTCGGTCAAGTCACCGATTACGCTTACGATCGACAAGGGCGTTTGACTTCCGTCACCGCTCCAGCCGCGACATCTGGCGGGACTCGCCCTGTCTCCAACTGGACCTATTCGGTCGATAGCTTGCTTTCAACGGTAGTTGATCCGTTGAGCCGAACGACGACCTATCAATACGATGCGGGCGGAAGAATCCAATCGGTTGTTTCACCCGATCCCGACGGAACTGGATCGCTTGCGAGTGCGTATTCCAAGGTACTGCGAGACTCCGTAGGCAACGTCATGGCAAGCACCGATGCGGTGAACGAACCGCTAGGGAATTGGAATCTATTCACTTACGATTCCTGGTTCCGAAACACCTCTTCGATAGATGCCCTGGGCGCTGTCACCTCCACGAACTTCGATGTTTTCGGAAATGTGACGAGCGTCGTAGACCCTCTGAACAATACGACCAGTTATACTTACAACAAGCTCCAACAGCTCGTAACGGAGAACAAGGGAACGGACCGTTCTTTCTCGTATGATGCCAACGGAAACCTTGCTACTTTGACCGACCGCAACACACGCCATTCCTTCGATTCGGCAGGGAGGCTCAAGAGCATTACGCATTCGAAGACCGAATTGGGGGCAGGAGTCAACTGGGACGGTACCTCAAGCTTGCCATCGACAGGAACGTTCGCAGCCTACTTCTTGAACTACGATGCGGACAATCGGATCGCCAGCTTGGCATCGCGAGCCGATGGGTTCGTGACCAATTTCACTTACGATATCATCGACCAGTTGACGGCAGCGACGACATCCGCGATTAGTGGACTTACGATGCCGTTTTCTCCGACGGCTGAATCGTACAATCTGGATGAAAACGGGAACCGCAAATCTTCTGGAGGTGCTTCGCAATCAGCAAGCGGTACGCACAACCGGCTTCAGACCGATGGAACCTACAATTACACCTACGATAACGAAGGAAACGTTACCCGACGTACCAAGATTAGCGATAGCACTGTAACCGATTACACCTGGGATTATCGCAATCGATTAGCGACAGTTACCGACAAAGATTCGGCCTCCGGCGCAACGCTGAAGCAGGTGGAGTACACCTACGACGCTTTCGACCAGCGTACCGCGAAGCGTGTGGACACCGACGGCAATGGGACATGGGATCGTTACGAAGTGTACACTTGGGCAGATGGCCAAGAAGTCCAGCGTTGGGTCGATACCGACGGTGCAGGGACGGGTCAAAAGCTTCGACTTGCTAATCGCTATCTGTGGGCCGAATCAGTAGACCAATTGCTCTCCGACGAGCAGTACGCTTCTGGGACAGGGATGGAGATAGATGCTACCACCGCGTCAGGCACAGCTGGAACGACCCTTTGGGCGCTCACAGACCATTTAGGAAGTGTACGGGACTTGCTCGACAACAACGGTGTCGTACGCGAGCACAACGTTTTTGATAGCTTCGGCAGGCTGATTCGGGAGGTGGACTACAACTCCTCGGGTACCGCAATTTCGAGCACGGACGCCGCAGCGGTTGACAGCATATTTGGCTACACCGGTCGCGACTGGGATTCCGACATTGGAATGCAGTACAACCGAGCTCGCTGGTACGACCCACAAACCGGCCGATGGCTCAGTCAAGACCCCATCGGCTTCGCCGCTGGGGATTCGAATCTGTACCGGTATGTGGGGAATCGGGCTACAACTCACATCGATCCAAGCGGACTAGCGGACTGGATTCCACCTGAGTTGTGGGCTTATCCGGGAAAGGTTGGCCAATTCTGGAAAGGGTACTTTTGGAATGGACCGGTTAATGTTGTGACGGGCACCGCATCAGCTGCATATAACTATGATGATACGTGGGAGGGAATCAAAGGTGCTGTCGCTGATCCCGCAGCTGCTGCGTCGGCGATAGGGAACGAATACTACGAGAAGTCATTGTCAACGGAGGGGCAAGGAGAGATTTGCTTTGATATTGCAACTGCTGTGGTCGGCGCAACGAAAGCAGCAAAGGCATCGAAACTTAAGAATCTAAAAAAACTCACCGATAAGGTAGAAGTTGATATCCCAAATAGTGCATCGAGTCGCGGAGCACAACTACGAGATAAGTACGGAAGTCAGTTCGGTGAGTACATGCACTTCCGAGGTCAAGGCTTCACACCAGCGCAATCAAAGTACTTGACACAGCCTTACAGCGGTCGAGCAGGACATCACTTCCCGATTCCACAACGCACTGGTCGAGACTGGAACATACCTCGATCGATCATCGATAGTCGGTTCAATGTATTGCGTCCGACGGACATGAGTATTGGCCGCTTCTATGAACTGCATTATCGAGTAGACCCGTTCTTCCATGGCACGCGTTTTCCTCAGGCAATTGGAGGAACTTGGCGGGGAGGACAGCTCGGATTAGAACGCTATTCCGGTCTGCAAAAAATTTGGTATTCAACGCCTTGTCCCACGAAAATTGGAGTCGGTGTCGGACTAGGGACAGGTGCGGCGGGAGCGGGCTATTGGTGGTTTTCAGATGATTCGGAGTAGAATCTATGTGTTTACGAACGATCTCGACTTTCACTACGACCATTCCCGATGACACGCAGTGGAGTGACGATGGCGAAATTAGCTTCCCCGGTGGTAAAACGATCGCGAGCATAGTTAGCGAGTTCTTGCGAACATCGGGAACGCCTTGCAGCGAGCCTTCATTACGAGATTTCTATGGTTGGGAGCTTCAAACAGAACTCGATGGACACCGTTTCTTGATCGTTGTGCAATTCGTAGACGATTGGATACTGCAATGTGAACCAGTATCGAAATTGCACGTTGAGTCGGCTTCAACTATTCTACGACTACTCGCTAAGGGGCTGGTTCGTGATGAGCGATTTGGAAATATCCGTTGGCACTTCTCCACGGATTTTGATAGGGGAGACCTGTCGAAGGCTAGCGAGCAACCTAATTGATTTGTAATGACTAGCCCTGAGAAATGCACTAAGTCTCGGATCAGAACTACGAACGAAGTTCGGAAGTCTATTTTTTGAGTAGCTGCTCTTCAGAGGTCAAAACTATTTGCTCGCTGACACGAGTTACGGTGGCACCATGGGGAACATCGAGCCATCGCTTTTTTTGGGGGGGCCTTCTCTCGCGGCGCATCATTTATAAAGAATCCATCCCGATGTTTGATCAGTTGGCCTATCTCGAGCAACATGGGTCATGTTGCTCAAAAAGGCGTTTGAATCTGTTGGTAACAGTTCGCTTTTTAGGGTAGTGCCTTGGTGCTTCTAGCTTAAGAATCAGAATTCTTGCAGACTTCCGATTGAGAGAACAACGGTGCGTGAACGGTTGATTGTCCAGTTTTCAACAAGAAAGCGAGGTGCCCTATGGCACAAAACGACAAACCGGTTCACGAGATTAGACTCGGCAAGGTGAAGGCTGCCATTTGGCGTAACGAGACCGAATCTGGGACACGTTACGGGGTGACCTTCAGCCGAATCTATAAGACCGACGAGGGCTGGGAATCCAGCTCCTCCTTCGGTCGTGATGAGCTTCCGTTGCTTGGGAAAGTTGCAGATATGGCCCACATCTGGATCTATCAGCAAGAAGGGTTCACGCATCGTTCAACCTTTTGTCATTATCTTGTCTTGTCTGGGACGATGATTCGGCTACCGAGATGCAGCGGCTAGCATCCGTTCTGGATGCGAGATCCTATATGAAACGAACCGGCGGTGTCGCTTGCGCTCAACCGCCGGCTACAAGCTGCTATGCCTTCGGCATTCTTTGTGTGATCAACGGGTAGAAAGACTGGATCCGTTGGCAAGAAGATGGGGGCAAGAAGATGCAAATGCTGCTGCTTGAACCCATTGTTCAGAAACACCTCGTCGGTAGATGCCCTGGGAGCGGTCACCTCCACGAACTTCGATGTTTTCGGAAATGTGACCAGCGTCGTGGATCCTCTAAACAATACGACCAGTTATACTTACAACAAGCTCCAACAGCTCGTCACGGAGAACAAGGGAACGGACCGTTCTTTCTCGTATGATGCCAACGGAAACCTTGCTACTTTGACCGACCGCAACACACGCCATTCCTTTGATTCGGCAGGGAGGCTCAAGAGCATTACGTATTCGAAGACCGAACTGGGGGCAGGAGTCAACTGGGACGGTACCTCAAGCTTGCCATCGACAGGAACGTTCGCAGCCTACTTCTTGAACTACGATGCGGACAATCGGATCACCAGCTTGGCATCGCGAGCCGATGGGTTCGTGACCAATTTCACCTATGACGCCTTCGACCAGCGAACCGCGAAGCGAGTGGACACCGACGGCAATGGGACATGGGATCGCTACGAAGTGTACACTTGGGCTGATGGCCAAGAAGTCCAGCGTTGGGTCGATACCGACGGCGCAGGAACAGGTCAGAAGCTCCGACTTGCTAATCGCTATCTGTGGGCCGAATCAGTAGACCAACTGCTCTCCGACGAGCAGTACGCTTCTGGGACAGGGATGGAGATAGATGCTACCACCGCGTCAGGCACAGCGGGCACGACCCTCTGGGCTCTCACAGACCATTTAGGGAGTGTACGGGACTTGCTCGACAATAACGGCGTCGTACGCGAACACAACGTTTTTGATAGCTTCGGCAGGCTGATTAGGGAGGTGGACTACAACTCCTCAGGTACCGCAATTTCGAGTACGGACGCCGCAGCGGTGGACAGTATATTTGGTTACACCGGTCGCGACTGGGATTCCGACATTGGAATGCAGTACAACCGAGCTCGCTGGTACGACCCACAAACCGGCCGATGGCTCAGCCAAGACCCCATCGGCTTCGGAGGGGGGGATGCGAATTTGTATCGGTATGTAGGAAACCATCCAACCTACGCGAATGATCCTTCGGGGCTGCAAGAGCCTTTACATCCAATTTCTTTGCCCAATCAACATTCTCCCTACGTGAAAAATGCGTTTGGAGAATGGGTGGAGAACACTTGGTACAATGGTCGGAATCGGCCGTCATTGTTAGATTGGATTCAGGAACAAGAGAAGAATTCCAAGTTTTCGAGACCTTATTCGGAGAGCGGATACTGTGAGATGGGTCCTGAGACCCAATGGCATATGGATCGGAGGCTGCGAGAGGAAGCCCATCAGAGGCAGATTGAACGTTGGCAAATGATATATGCTTTGCAGGAGGCATCGATATCTTTGCTTTCAGCCGGTCGCGGAGGTGCAGCGCTCTCGCCCAGGCGAGGCGTCCCCATTCCCTTTCCACCGAGAACGCCGGTCCGCCAGTATCCATTCATACCGGCTGCCCCAATGGAGACAATCATTCAGCGAGCGCCACTCGATTGGTCAATTGTCAAAAAGGCGACTGGCGAAACGAGATGGGAACACGTCCAGAAGCATGGTGTCAACAATCTCAAGAAGGACTTTCACGGTGTGTTCGACCAAGACGCGGTACTTACGACTCAAGAAGCTTGGTATCGCGCTCAGCGCTTGGGAATCAAGGTAGATACTGATGGAACTTTGGTGGTACCAATGGGACGGAGAGTTGGATACGAGGGCGGCAAGCTCGGTAGTGGCGTTGAACTAAACAGCGTCACAATTCATACGACGGATAGCTGTAAGATTATCACTGCATACCCGACGAAATAGCGACTATGACGACAAAGACTATGACTACGAAGTACTGGCACAAAAACTGTCCGCGATGCAATCAAGGGCGGTTGTTCGTGATGATGCGCACAGGTCATGACCGCCCCTACCTTCATTGCGAAGAGTGCGAGTGGACCTGGGATGATCGTGGTGACTTGCAAACGAAAAGCGGAAAGTTGGGAATTGACTACGAGAACAGCGTTCCAACTCTCAATTCGCTAATCGAATCTGGGTGGACGGTGGAGGAATTGACCGCAACTGACGAGTGATAATGAGTCGCTTGCCTCGCCCCAGTTAAGCCACTGACCGAATTTAGGACATCGTAGCTGGTCGACGACTCAGCCGAAAACGTCGGTCATCACATAAAGACGTGCGGAACGATGATGAAAGTGTTCGAAGGTGCTGATGGAACGATTTCGATCACGGACAAGTTGAGGCCAATGTCGCTGTCAACGATCAAATTGGTTTGACGCACAATCAAGCAATTGTATTTGGCGTTGGAGCTAAAGTGTTTCTGCCGCCAAAGCTTTTTTTGACTTCATTTTCTCTGATACTAAGCCATATGCTTGTCAGCGAGCAGATGGGTTTGTGACCAATTTCACTTACGATATCATCGACCAGTTGACGGCAGCGACAACGTCCGCGATTAGCGGACTTTCGATGCCGTTTTCCCCAACGGCTGAATCGTACAATCTGGATGAGAACGGGAACCGCAAGTCTTCTGGGGGGGCTTCGCAATCAGCAAGCGGTACGCACAACCGTCTTCAGACCGATGGAACCTACAATTACACCCACGATAACGAAGGAAACGTTACCCGACGTACCAAGATTAGCGATAGCACTGTAACCGATTACACCTGGGACTATCGCAATCGATTAGCGACCGTGACCGACAAAGTTTCGGCCTCCGGCGCAACGCTTAAGCAGGTGGAGTACACCTATGACGCCTTCGACCAGCGCACCGCGAAGCGAGTGGACAGCGACGGCAACGGGACATGGGATCGTTACGAAGTGTACACTTGGGCCGATGGCCAAGAAGTCCAGCGTTGGGTCGATACCGACGGCGCAGGGACAGGTCAGAAGCTCCGACTTGCTAATCGCTATCTGTGGGCTGAATCGGTCGACCAATTGCTCTCCGATGAACAATACGCTTCTGGGACAGGGATGGAGATTGATGCCACCACCGCGTCAGGCACAGCGGGCACGACCCTTTGGGCGCTCACAGACCATTTAGGGAGTGTACGGGACTTGCTCGACAATAACGGCGTCGTACGCGAACACAACGTTTTTGATAGCTTCGGCAGGCTAATTCGGGAGGTAGACTACAACTCCTCAGGTACCGCGATATCGAGTACGGACGCAGCAGCGGTGGACAGTATATTTGGCTACACCGGTCGCGATTGGGATTCCGACATCGGAATGCAGTACAATCGAGCTCGCTGGTACGACCCACAAACCGGCCGCTGGCTCAGCCAAGACCCCATTGGCTTCGCCGCAGGGGATGCGAATCTGTATCGGTATGTTGGGAATGGGCCTACCAACAAGACCGATCCAAGCGGACTGCAGGAGAATGAGGTTCCGTTACCGTCGGATTATCCGCTAGATTTTGAAGACAAGTCAGTTAACGAGACGAGTGCGCTTCGCAACAAGCTCTATTGGGAAGGGTTCTCAAGAGCATCTCGAAATCGAGTTTACGAATACGGTTGCGGTGATTTGGCCGCGAAAAGAATGGGGATGTTGAGTCCGATTTCTGATGCATATGGCAGACTACCATTCCCAGGTTCGGATGGAATTCACTTTTTCACCTCCTCGATGTACGCGTTTGAGGCGGCAGACCGGATGGTGAAGGACGGAAAGCGGGTCCGTATTTTTGTATTCCAAACAAATCGAAAACCGTTGCCGTACGATGGTCTCGATGAGGTTCACAAAGGACGGTCACTTCCTTTCGAAGACCTGCTTGAGATCAATCCTCATAGTATTCAAACAGGCAACTTTAATTTCGCGACACTTCACTGGGACGGCAAAAAGTACTATTGGGAGTATGTAGCGGACGGGCATACCGATAAGTACCGAAGGGTATCCTGTGGAAACCTCCCAAGTTACCGGCAAGGGTATGGGTACAATTATTTTGGTGTAGTTGAGATTACTGAGGAGATGGAAAGGAAGGCAACTGGACTGCCGAAAGTTCCATGGGAAAAATGATTCGATCGTTGTGTTTGGCAGCCATATCCCTTGGCTTGATATTGGGCGGGTGTCAGTTGAAAGAAGGTACGTCAAGCTCTGACACCGAAGTGAAGGAGCTGCTTGAACGTGTTTTCATTGCAATTGATCAGTACACATCCGTCAAGAAAAAGCCCATCAATGCGCAAATTGACCAGGATGGCGTTATTCATTCCTGGCGAGTTGCAATTTACCCGTGGCTTTCATCGAACGAGTTTTTTGGCCGGTACAATTTCCAGGAGCCCTATGATTCTCCGTCGAATCTTGCAGCATCCAGAAGTGTACGTCTGAAAGAGCAAGGTGAAGTTGCCCTGTTTGATCCTAGTAGTTTCTTCAGAACTAAGTCGGGATCGGCATCTGGGAGCAATTGGACATCTGTTTTGATGATTACAACTGTTGGAGAGGTTGAACTCAACGAACGAGGCAAAGTCCCGGATGGAAACGAAAACACTATCTTAATCGTGTTTTTTTCGGGGTCGAAAGTGCACTGGACGGAGCCGACGGACTTAACAGTTAACAAAGATGGGACTGGAAATGCGGTATTCGAGGCATGGCTGCAAGAGCCCGAAAAGATCGTGTTGTTTCGCGATGGAAAGATTCGGCGTCTGTCGTCCGACGTTCAACGTAAGGAAATCGTCGCGATGTGTACTTTGGCGGGTGGTGAGTCGATAAACGCAGCACGGCATCAACAGCTCAAGTAGTCAAAGTCGAAAATGTTGGGACTGAAGACCGATGGCACGATGCCATCGGAAGGATTTAGCATTATGCGTTCCCGGTTGGAATCGCCAGGGCCGTGTCGATTGGCGAGAGATGATAGAACTGAACTAACAAGACGTGGACGTCGAGCTGAAGACGGGCGGGATGGTCATGTATGCTAGTGGCATTGACGGAGGACACGAAGCGGAATTGGCCAAGAGACTCTCATCGAAGTAAAACAAGGCGATGCGCCGAGCGATGTTTTAATGCCAATAAAGTAGCGGCGTTCGTAGTCAATGGCACGGAGCGCAGCGAGTCCCGCCCAGCGAAGCCGGAGCACGGGTGAGGATAAAGTGTCCCTGATCGGATTGTGGTCGCAGTCACTACCTAATTAGACCGATAAAGATTTCGGGCTGTTTCGAGATAGGTTGTTCAATAGTCGCGAATTCTGGAGAGGTCAAGTTGGATATCTGCCAGCGAGCGTTGAGAAATGCCTCAGAAGTGCTCTAGAACGAATTGCCCAGATTGGGTCGAACTCGTGCCATTCGGTTGGTAACGGACTCTTCAAGCCATTAACAGTCGGTTGCTTAGGCCTTTGTTCGAAGATGCCTATCTTAAGAATCAAATCTCTCGCAGAATTGTGATTGAGAGAACAACGGTGCGTGAACGGTTGATTGTCCTGTTTTCAACAAGAAAGCGAGGTGCCCTATGGCACAAAATGACAAACCGGTTCACGAGATTAGACTCGGCAAGGTGAAGGCTGCCATTTGGCGTAACGAGACCGAATCTGGAACACGTTACGGGGTAACCTTCAGCCGAATCTATAAGACTGAAGAGGGCTGGGAATCCAGCTCCTCGTTCGGTCGTGATGAGCTTCCGTTGCTCGGGAAAGTTGCAGATATGGCCCACACCTGGATCTATCAGCAAGAAGGGTTCACGCATCGTTCAACCATTTGTCATTATTTTATCAGGGATGGAGCGATGATTCGGCTAAGGAGATGCAGCGGCTAGCATCCGCTCTGGATGCGCAATCCAAGACGGAACGAACCGGCGGCGTCGCTTGAGCTCAACCTCCGGCTACAAGCTGCTATGCCTTCGGCATTCTTTGTGCGATCAACGGGTAGAAAGACTGGAACCATGGGCAAGAAGATGGGGGCAAGAAGATGCAAATGCCGCTGCTTGAACCCATTGTTCAGAAACACCTCTTCGGTAGACGCCCTGGGAGCGGTCACCTCCACGAACTTCGATGTTTTCGGAAATGTGACGAGCGTCGTGGATCCTCTGAACAATACGACCAGCTATACTTACAACAAGCTCCAACAGCTCGTTACGGAGAACAAGGGAACGGACCGTTCTTTCTCGTATGATGCCAACGGAAACCTTGCTACTTTGACCGACCGCAACACACGCCATTCCTTCGATTCGGCAGGGAGGCTCAAGAGCATTACGCATTCGAAGACCGAATTGGGGGCAGGAGTCAACTGGGACGGTACCTCAAGCTTGCCATCGACAGGAACGTTCGCAGCCTACTTCTTGAACTACGATGCGGACAATCGGATCACCAGCTTGGCATCGCGAGCCGATGGGTTCGTGACCAAGTACACCTATGACGCCTTCGACCAGCGAACCGCGAAGCGAGTAGACAGCGATGGCAATGGGACATGGGATCGTTACGAAGTGTACACTTGGGCCGATAGCCAAGAAGTCCAGCGCTGGGTCGACACCGACGGCGCAGGGACAGGTCAAAAGCTCCGACTTGCTAATCGCTATCTGTGGGCTGAATCGGTAGACCAATTGCTCTCCGACGAGCAGTACGCTTCTGGTACGGGGATGGAGATAGATGCCACCACTGCTTCAGGCACAGCGGGCACGACTCTGTGGGCGCTTACAGACCATTTAGGAAGTGTACGGGACTTGCTCGACAATAACGGCGTCGTACGCGAGCACAACGTTTTTGATAGCTTCGGCAGGCTGATTCGGGAGGTGGACTACAACTCCTCAGGGACCGCAATTTCGAGTACGGACGCCGCAGCGGTTGACAGTATATTTGGTTACACAGGTCGCGACTGGGATTCCGACATTGGAATGCAGTACAACCGAGCTCGCTGGTACGACCCACAAACCGGCCGATGGCTCAGTCAAGACCCCATCGGCTTCGCCGCTGGGGATGCCAATCTGTATCGGTATGTGGGAAATGGGCCTACGAATGCGACTGATTCATCGGGGCTTGAGGGCTACTTTGAAGGAATCTGGCAGTTTGGAGGTAACTTTGTTAGCGAGTATGCAAACTCATTCTCATCTTCAGACAACTTTTTTAGCGGCGTCGGAAATGCAATGATCGGAATTGCTGAAGCCCTAGATCCTAGAACGATTCCAGCAGATCTTGCTCAGGGGTGGGAGCTTCTCGATGATGATTTACAAGTCGCCCAGCAAATGATCTACTCACCTGGGGAGTACTGGAATGGTAGGAAAAAAGCGGCTGGCGAACTTACAAGTGCAATTCAGCAAAAATGCTCTACAAACGCTGGGATCGGCGAAGTTTACGTACAGGTTGCTGGAGTGGTTATTGCTAAAAAAATATCGTCTGTGCAGATTCTAAAAGGAGGAGGAAAAATTGGATCGATACCAACAGGACCTGAAAGTGCTGTAGTTCGACAGCTGTACCTTGAGCAAGTTAATTCGCGAACGTTTGCGTACAAGCTGAAATTGCACAACGCAATCAAAAAACTGCAGACGCTAGGGCGAAGTGAGAATGTTACTGTCGCACAAGTTGAGTGTGAACTCTTGGCCAACACAGAGTTCCGAATTGGCGCTTCAAGTTTGCACAAGATCGGAGATGGTTACATAGTTGGAGGCAGGGAGAGTCTTGGGTACTTTAACCGCTCTACGTCTCACCATGAAATGCTTCATATTGGTCAGTACATTCGAAACCCTAACTTGATCGACACGAGGCCATTTGGCTATGTACACGAAATAGTCCCGTCGTTCGTAGGAACTCCTGAGCTATATGGGGGAGGCGTAGTCGTTATAGGCGGAACAGTTATTGTTGGTGGCAAAATAATAAACAAGTAGCTTGATTGAAAATGACTACACATTTCGAGAATTTTTTTCTGTTCGCATTAACATTCCTGCAGGGCTATGTGTTCGCATATGTAGTCACTGACGCAACGGGAATTTCAATGTTTCTTACGCTACCAATTGGGCTAGTCCTAGGTTTTGTCGCGGCATGCCTGGAACTTTCGGCTTTTTCAAAGCCCTAAAATAGAAACAGCTACAAATATTGGCCAAATCTAAGGCAATCGCAGTTTAAACGACTCGACCGAATTACAGCCCTGGTGTCACAGAAACCGAGTTTGTATGAACTAAACAGCCCGCACCGGGTGCATTTGCTTTTATGGCACAGTTGCGGTGTGGTAATCATTGGGATCTCTGAGTTTTTTGACGTGCATCGGATTTCGGTCTTGGCGACTCGTCAAGTTTGGGGAGTGCTTGCTTTCGGTTCCGTTTCATTTCGTACTTGACCGCCGTTCGGTCGTCATCCCATCGTGAGCGTACACTGACCGGTTCTTGATTTTCCCGACCTGGTCGGTTTCTGTCGTGTAGTTTTCTGCGTTCGATCAACGTTTTCACTCGTACGCAAGGAACCTATCTTGGCACAACCATCTTCTGCTTCTCGCTCCCAACGATGGGCGCAGCATCTCGCGGATTTCGACCGCTCAGGACTTACCGTAACCCAATTCTGCGATTCCATCGGTTGTTCCGTTCCAACCTTCTATAACTGGAAGCGCAAGCTTGGCAAGGCTCCGGTCCAGCCAGCGTTTTTGCGAGTTCAATCCGTGGATGCTGTCGACTCTGCGATCGAAATCAAGCTCCCAAGCGGCGTGCTTTTGCGTCTACCCCTTAGTGCGATTGCCTCGCTCTCTGATATTCTCGATCAGGGTGAGCGTACACTGACCGGTTCTTGATTTTCCCGACCTGGTCGGTTTCTGTCGTGTAGTTTTCTGCGTTCGATCAACGTTTTCACTCGTACGCAAGGAACTCATCTTGGCTCGACCATCTTCTGCTTCTCGCTCCCAACGATGGGCGCAGCATCTCGCGGATTTCGACCGCTCAGGACTTACCGTAACCCAATTCTGCGATTCCATCGGTTGTTCCGTTCCAACCTTCTATAACTGGAAGCGCAAGCTTGGCAAGGCTCCGGTCCAGCCAGCGTTCTTGCGAGTTCAATCCGTGGATGCTGTCGACTCTGCGATCGAAATCAAGCTCCCAAGCGGCGTGCTATTGCGTCTACCCCTTAGTGCGATTGCCTCGCTCTCTGATATTCTCGATCAGGTGGCATAGTTACCATGCTCGCTCTCAACCCTTCAGTTCCCATTTACCTGCATACCGAGCCCATCGATATGCGCAAGAGCTTCGACGGTCTCTTCGGGATCATTAAGAATGACTTTCAGCGCGACGTGCGCGATGGTGGCTTGTTCATGTTCCTGAACCATCGCCTGAATCGGATCAAGCTCTTGTACTGGGACACCGATGGAATCGCTATTTGGATGAAGCGATTGGAGAGAGGCTGCTTTCAGCGCCCAGTTCGAAGCGCCGATGGAAAGCATGTCGTGGTCTCGTCCGCCGAGCTGCAGTGGATCCTTACGGGAGTCGAACTCAGCTCTGTGAAGAAGAGAATGCGCTACGTCCCTCCGGCCCGCGATTCTCTAGAAGCAATCTCTGCTTGAAACAGAAACAATTCCTGTGTTTTTAGGCAATTTCACTTCTGTCCCCTCTTGCGCTTTTTGGGCCTCGCGCTATAACACCATCATGCAAGACGCGAACGAATTACCGAACGATTTGAGCACCGCACAAGAAGTGATTCTTGTGCAATCGAACGTTCTCGTAAAGCAAAAATCCGAGATCGATACGCTCAAAAAATCGCTCGAAGAAGCGCTTGCTGAGATCCGCTTCCTGCGCACCGGGAAGAAGCGAGAGAAGTTCATCAACGCAGACCAATATCTCTTGGAATTCGAGGATGACAAGGAGTTGCAAGAGGCGCTCGAAGCTGCCAAGAAGGAAGCGGAAGCCGAGGTAGAGCGCATCACCTATACGCGCAAGAAGCAAGCTGTCGCGAAGAAGCCAAATAGTGACAAGTTCCCGCCACACTTGCCGCGTGAGGTCGTGGAAGTGGAGATCCCTGATGCGTTCCAACAACGCGTTGACTCTGGCGAGCTGATCGTCAAACGCTATGAAGTCACCGAAACCCTCAAGCACATCCCGTCGAAGCTTGTTGTTCTCCAGTACAAGAAGCCTGTTCTGGCTTACGCCAACTCCCCCGAACGCGAGCTGAACGTCGAAGAAGAAGTAAATCTTGGGGAAAAGGGCCGCTACCACCCTTCCGTGGCTGCTCAAGTGATCCATGGCAAGTTCGGGCTCCATCTCCCCTATTACCGCCTGCAAGACATGTTCGCCTCCTCGGGGTGGACCCCAAGTCGATCCACCCTGGATTACCTGGCGGATCTAACTCATGATGTTTCGGAAAGGCTGCTCGAAGCGATGCGAGCCAGACTCATGGCCTCTCGTTGCTTGGGGCTTGATGACACGCACGTCAAGCTGATCATGCCCAAGGAGATACCCGACGAAAAGGAGGCTCTGCAAGACTCCCGAATACAGCGACTCCTTGAGAAGATGAAGGAGGCTCAAAAGGAAAAGAAAGATAGCCTGGATGCCAAGATGTGGGGCTACTCCGGCTTCGACACAACAGCTCCTTATGATCTCTTCGACTTCCGAGTCTCGCGGCATCGCGATGGACCTGCAGAATACTTGGAAGGGTATACCGGGCATGTGATGGCAGACTGTTATTCGGGCAACATGAGCGTGATTCTTGCGCCCGGGTCGAAGATGACCCGCATGGCGTGCTGGTCGCATGCGCGCCGTCATGTTTATGAACATCAATCCAACGATCAGAAAGCCGCATCGCTCCCTCTTGCGCTGATGAACCAGCTTTACGATATCGAGCGTCGCTGCGCGCAGTGGAGCGATGAAGCACGAGGAGAACTGCGAGCCAAAGAATCGCGAATGATACTCGATCGACTCCGCGACTGGCTCGATGGCCCGTTGGCACGAAGCGCGTTACCTGCGAGCAAGCTTGGTGGCGCGCTCAACTATGTGCGCAACCACTGGGATGCGTTATGCGTATACGCCACCGACGGCCGCCTGCCGATCGACAACAATCAAGTCGAAAGGCTGATGAAGCGAGTCGCGATTGGGCGCAAGAACTGGCTGTTCGTCGGAAGCATGCGAGCCGGGATACGCAATGCAAGCCTCATGAGTCTGGTTGCCAGTGCGCAGCGTCAGGAGATTGACATTGGGATGTACTTGGAGAGTGTGATCACACACTTGCTACGAGGGACAGCGCGCGTGGAGGAGCTGCTACCGGATCGCTGGAAGGCAGAGCACCCGGAAGCTGTGCGCACCTATCGGGAGCAGGAGCGTCGCGATAAGGCTGATAACGCAACGGCCCAAGCTGCGAAGCGTCGAATGCGAAATCAGCTTCGCAAATCGAAGTAGGGAACAGAGCGCCACGACGCAACCCTACCCGCGAGAAAATCTCGGTGAGCTTCGTGTACGCTCACTCCCATCTGCCACTCAGTATCGATGATCGGATCGCAAGGATCTTCTCTGCCTTTTGGATTCGCCAAAACGTTCCGCTGTTCTTCATCCGAAGATTGATCACTCGACGTATCGCACTCTCAATCGATCCACTGCCAAGCGGGAGTCCCATCAACTTGAACTTCGGATAGTCCAGGCGTCTTGCCTCCCCGTGGCTACGAATGTATTCGATGACTCGTTTGATTTCTGATCGATCTGCAGAGGATAGATCCTCGGCCAGATTTAGCCGAGCAGTTAGCACTTCGACAACATGGGACCATTGGCCATCTCGCAATCGACTTCGCAGCTCGTTGGAATTCGATGCTTCACTTTCATCAGCAGCATTCAAAGAACGATCCAAGGGCTGGAGGGCTTTGCCTAGGTTCTCTACGGCGTGGCACACGTCGAGCACTTGGTTGACAACCACTTCGGATTCCACCTTCGCATTGGAAAGTATCGAATCGATCCGTCCCCAGATCCAAGTCGCACCGTCGCTATTGAACGTAATCGTCTTGGCTTTATTGGCTCCTAAGCGATATAGGTGCATACTGATTAGTCGTTCCATATAGTCCGCGTCACCGAAGGAACCATCGATCAGAACTCGAACCGCTTCGTCTCTTCGTCCATTGTCATCGTGCGCGAAGATGATTAGTAATTTCGGTTCTCGCCAATCGGCCTGAAAGCGACTGGATCTACGCGTTTCCTTGGAGCGTCCCGCACTTAGCTCGCCTGTGACTTGCGATTGGGTTTTTCCAAAGTTTTCCATGGGATCGATCGATTCCAGGACGCCGCGTGTTCTCGTCCGGCCACCGTCAATTTGAACCGATACCCGCCTTCCTGTGAATTCGCAGCCTTGCTTCATTTCGTCACGTTCAAATTGCTCCAGCATTCGTTCCCGGACGGTTAGGGATTCCGAGCCTGCGCGAGAAACGATGCGGTCGATCGTTGTTCGCGTTAATTGAATACCGTCGCGTTGCAATTCGACGTAGGCCTGATCAAGCGATGGGGCCAACGCCACTGTTCGACACACTTTCGACACAAGCCAAGGAGAAACGTTCTCTGAAAAACCATATTGGCTTAGATCGACATCGAGTCCTGGCGTATGTTCTTCCCGGCTTGCAGCTGGAGATTTCGGCTGACAGTAGAGGGTAGCTGCGTAGCTGATATGGCCAGCGCCAAGATGGACTTCGACTTGTCGTTCATGTCCAGCTCGCAGCGGTATCGCGTATCCCAATCGTGTTTCCTCGCAACGCTTATCGTGCTCCTTAGAATTCATGGAATTGGCAATCATTCCAGTTAGACACAGCCCCGCGCCGAGGTCGAACAATTCTTTGACCTGCTGTTCGACGAACTCCATTTGCATAGGGTCGTTGTTGAGAATCACCTGCAGTTGAGCAATCTTTTGATACGCCTCGGCAAGAAACATCCCCATTGTTTGGTTGGGATTATTGACTTCAGGTCCTACGCGGTCGAACACATTGCACCTTCGCATGATCGCCTCCGTGTCGTTGGGAAGAAAACCCAATCATCACAGCACGGTAAACGGTAGTGATCATTATAATGCGAAAGCAGTCGCAATACTGTTTGCTAGCATCAAGCCAGACGTGCTAGCATTAAGCCATAAAAGCAAATGCACCCGGCCAGTGGAGATGATCATGTCCGCATTATCACGGGAAATGTGAACATTCCCATCAACTGACTGGATGCTGTCTTTACTATTGTTAGGCGACGATACGCGTCGAATCTCCAACGCGACCGAACTTTTATCGCTAAACGGGAAAGACAAACTATATGCGAAGACTCGACCGGGAACCGCATCGTTTGTTTCAACTGGCAAGGCATCGGGCCGATGATTCCACGGCCATGTACGTTGCAGGTAGGCCTCGACATTCGGTCTCGCGAGAAACAAGTACCCAGTCAACACCAAGAGTATCGATGGGATCGTGACTAGCCCCCAATGACGCATGATTCTTGGGTTGCTGCTACTTGGCTCAGCCAAAGGGGTGGATTCGTTTGGTGACGCACGTTCATTCATTTGCAGCTACTTTCAATCGTAACAGAGGCACCAGAACAGTCACCATCATCCAGAATCCGAAAAGAAGTCACTACCTCGAACCGCGCCAATCGCCTCATTCGGTGCATGCTATTGTTCCTTCCTCTTCCTCTTCCTCTTCTCGTGCTCGTGCTCGTGCTCGTGCTCGTGCTCGTGCTCGTACTCGTGCTCCATGCTCCATGCTCCATGCTCCATGCTCCATGCTCCATGCTCCATGCTCCATGCTCCATGCTCGCGATCGTGCTCCTGCTCAGCGCAGCGGTGCTCGTGATCGTAATCCATTGCAGTATCCCAACCTTTAGTCAACTTAGCGAAAATGGAAAAGCACGCAACTAGTGAACGATAGCGCCCTTCGCACGCGGGTAACACGTCAAACAAGTGTGCAACCCATTCCATGGACAATCGATAAACATCGAGTTGATCGTAGCCGAAGGAATGTCCCTTCATCGAGGCTGGTTCCGATTACGATCACGAGCACCGTCGCTGCGCGACTGAGCACGAGCACGATGGGTGGTAGCGAATACGACCGCATTGAAAGAGACGCGGCAATGAACATCAAGTCGCAAGGCTATTTATCTACACACTTTGGGTGCCCTGGCCTTGCTCTTCGGACCGTTTCTCAATCACCAAAGTATCGCTTCTAATACCAGCTCGGCAAGCCGAGCAAGATACCGGTAAACGGGAAACTCGATCCCCAATACCAACTGCACCCAAGGAAGCACCAGCAGAAGAACCGTAGAAGTGTATCCGACACGAGTCACGCGACTGATATTCAAGTATCGGAAATCCGATTTCGCGCGAGAGCGCCCGAAGATCATCAATGAAGTCATAAAAGCAACGTTTGCTGCAGGAAATACGAACAGCATCGTCACCACTTGGTAGAAGAGAACTGAGGAGAAGGCCGAAAGAACGAGAGAGGTAATCGTGACGAAATTGAATACCGGTTCACCGCGACTCGTAGATTCATCGGATTTCGGGGGAACAAAGGGATTCAAGTTCGTACCGATATCGATGAGAGGCACCCACCACCGATTGGCCTCAAAAGAGCCACAATCTCAAATGCTTCCAATCGCCTCATTAGGTGCATGCTATTGTTCATTCCCCATTCCCTGCTCCCCGCTCGTGTTCGTGCTCGATGACGTCTTTCATCAAACGGCTGCCACGCGTGGTTTTCTATTTCAAAAGCGCGACGTGGGCAACTCGCGAACAACACTTAGATCTGTCTGTCTTACACATAGAACAAGAATGAGCGTTACGACACTTGACACCAGCATACCAATCGTCGTCAAAGCCAACAAATGGTACCAATTGGGGTCGTGGAAGTCTTCAGTAATCGACCAACCGATCGCACAAATTAGCGGTCCAACAGCGAGCGGAATGAGCAGTGACTTGCGATGTTTCGCCATTATCCAGCTCCCAATTGCAGATGTGCAAGTCAACAGGAGCATAAATGGCGGTGTTGCATTGTTAAGATGCATGAACGCATCAGGCCGATGATTCCATGGCCATGTGCGTTGCAGGTAGGCCTCGACATTCGGTCTCGCGAGAAACAAGCACCCAGTCAATACCAAGAGTATCGATGGGATCGTGACTAGCCCCCAATGACGCATGATTCTTGGGTTGCTGCTACTTGGCTCAGCCAAAGAGGTGGATTCGTATGGTGACGCACGTTCATTCATTTGCAGCTACTTTCAATCGCAACAGAGGCACCAGAACAGTCACCATTATCCAGTGGCCGAAAAGAAGTCACTACCTCAAACGCCGCCAATCGCCTCATTCGGTGCATGCTATTGTTCCTTTCTCTTTCTCTTTCTCTTCCTCTTCTCGTACTCCCTGCTCCATGCTCCCTGCTCCATGCTCCATGCTCCATGCTCCGTGCACGACGGATGATAGCGAGAGCGATGTCGGACGGCCAGGACGTCACCGAAGACCGAGTGGCGAAAAACAAATTTTCCATCAGGAACCGGCCGACGAACTGCGTTTGTCGATCGGATTGATACGGCCTGTTTTCGATGTGTTCTTCTTGGCTGTACTCAGGGCAAGATCAAGGGGCCAATTTGCGCCCAAAGAAGGATGCCAAGGACTGGTCCAACGACGGCTGCCGAAATCTTGAGCCAGCGATCGGGCGTCAATCTCAGAGCAACGACAATCCATGCGAACACCACAAGTGCAGTAGTAGGCCAAGCGATCCAATCAACCGGTATGTCAAAAGCGCGTGCGATATTGATCTCGTCGAAGAATGGTCGCGCATCAGGATACTTCGGACGAACTAATAAAATGTAATAGACACTAGTGAACGACCTTACTCCGGCCATCAACGCCAATCCTGCGAGGAACGCAGCGACAACATCGGTTGCCCTTCTCGTGGAAAGGATCAAAGTGCTGGAGACTGTCAAGAGGGCGGTTACCGCAGGACCCGCAGCGGCCAAAAGACCTGCCCGTTGAAGTGGATAGATCGCCTCGGCGGCCTGACGGTCTCCACCCGCAAGTGTCTGCCAAAAACGCTCACTGTCGTGATAACTTACGGATGCGAAGCTTAGCTTTGCATCCGAAAAGCCTAAGGCCGCAGCAACGGCGAAATGACCTAGTTCGTGCAACAGTATGCCAACTGGACCAGAGATCCCTGCAGCGACAAGCCAAATTGCAAAAACACGAATTCGCTCTCGCATGATTCCTTCTTTTCCATTTCCCGCTTCATAAGCTGTCAAGCGCTTCCCAAACATTTGCTAACGAGACCTTTGGTATCAAGACGGACGTTGACGATCAGCGATCGGCGGCTTGGATTCATCACACGGTTCGACGCGAGTATCGGACGTCACGGCCTAAACTTCTCGAACGACTTGCCGTTAAAGCGATAGACGCCGTGGGCTTGCGTACCGAGCCACAGTACATCTTGCCTATCTCGGTAAATCGAGAAAATCCAGTGCTGTTCTCCCTTCTCCATGACAGGGTAGTGTGTCATCGATTTTCCGTCGTATCGCCAAACCACGCCACCAAGATTGGCCATCCACAACATGCCGTCGCCGCCTAGCGTGCTCGATATAAAAACCTCGTAGTCGCCTTGCTTGTACCCGCTTAAATCGCCGAGGCCACTCTCTTTCTTGTACCACTGCGACGCGCCGATCCCGGAGACATCTTCGATGGCGTATCGATGCCGCGTATGGGTGAACCAAAACTTGCCGTCTTTGTCTTCGAAGATCGAGCGAGTACCGAAAGAACCGTTTCGCAACTCTTCCTCGGGAATCCATTTGAAGGAAGACCCGTCATAACGACAGGCGCCCAGGACGGCCGTTCCGAACCAGAGATTGCCTTTGCTGTCCCTGAAAATGGTATAGACGTCATACGGGCTGTATCTCGCATTGGGAAACTTCGAACGGGGGAAATCGAGATGATGCTGATCACCAGCCTTGGTTCTCGGGAACTCTAATCGATGCAGCGACTGCCCATCATAGCGGTAGACTACACCGGAATCCTGGCCGCCGCCGAACCAAAGATCGTCCGGCTGATTCTTCCATTCTCCCACAGCGACTGGCTCAAGCGTTGTAAACGATCGTCCGTCAAATTTGCTGATCCCTTGGTCCGTTTTGAAGTAAAGGTTCCCGTGACTGTCTCCCTGAATGCCGTCTATATCGTCCCCCGGCAATCCGTCTTGAATCGAAAACCGTGTGATCTTCTTGCCGTCGTAACGGAACACGCCTTCGCTGCGACTCGCAAACCAATGGCAGCCGTCTTTTGCCTGGAAGACGTGTGAAAGGTCATTGGCCATTTCGTTAACGGATTCGCCCAGGCCGATACTCAACTTCTGGTCCGTCAATTGGGTTGAAGGAGCTTCTTCCTGCCCAGCACCAACGCTTGAAAGTGCAGCGATGAAGCAGATCGCAGTCCAAGTGCTTAGGCGACGAAAGACTCTAGTCGGGTAATAGATTGAAATGATAGGCCTCTAAACACGAAACAATGGTATCGCAACTCCACCCATCCATGATCATACCGAATGCAGTTCGTTCGTGCGCAACACCTTTGTATCGCATCCCACCATCGAACTTCGGCGATCGCGTAGTCGCCGCTAGAAAACTAAGTATCAGATTCGCGATCAAACGGCGCCTTGGTCGTATCGCTTCGTCTTGCCATTTCTTTAGCATGGTTTCGACGCGGTGGTTCTCAGCCTTAAGGAATGCGATCCAATCCTCGCGAGGTTCAAGTTCGCGCGCCCACAAATCGTTTCCAGTTGCGAATCGCCCTAGCCAATTCGCGTGGCGTCTCATCCCCCATTTTAGCGTACCAATTTTCTTCGATGTACGTAAGGAACTGCAACAGCAATAAAGTTTGCTCCGGACTGAGCGAAGCAAGTCTCGGATGTTGGTGAGGAAAGTTGTCACGCGGCAAAGGCAAGCCAAGTTCTGAATTGATAAACATGTAGCATACTTCGCACCCTGCATCGCGGTCGCAGGTCAAGCACACACGAACCAATGCCGGAGTCCAATAGGTCAGCCCCTCTGGAGAGAGGAGGCAAAGCGACATGCCGACGTCAGTTGCAGCAAAAGTCGATTGATTCCGAGTCTGCAGCAATGTATCAAGGGCTGAGCATTCCTCACAGCGGCATGTTGTGAAGGTGTTCGGTCTCGCAATACTTTGGAACGCATGATCGATCTTGTGTTGGAGTTCGGCGGCATCCATTGGCTGTGGTTCTAGGCCGTAACGGTGACGATCAGTGGGTTGGCATGGCACGAGCGCTCTCCAGTGAAACGAAATAACGGAACGCCATTTCCGCTCCATCGCACCGACTAGTAATCTGGCATTTCGACCTAATCGGGATCAAGTCAAAACGCATCATACTTAATGAACGTGGCTAATTGCCAAAAGCCGATTGCAAAAACGGCAATTGCTAGAAGAAGGTTCGGAATTGATAATTGGCGTCGTTCGCTATAGTCAGTGGAGGGTGGTCGACTAGGATTTACGTTAGAAGTCACTAGCCCGATGCAAGATAAAACGATTGCAGCTATGGGGGCGAGAGACAAGTCCCGCAGTGCGGGGACGAGAACATACATCGATCCGCCAAAGCCCTTAACACCACCGCGTATGAAATTCGGAAACATTGGATTCGAATCGGGCGAAATTGCGCCGCAGATCGTTGCATTCGTTGCAAACATCGCAATGGCCGCCACAAACGACATACCGGCTAAAAGTATGGGGGGAATTTTGTTGTGGATTCCAAATGCTGCGAAAACAACTCCCAGGAACAATGACTGAATCCAAAGAACCTCAACGGCTGGTGGCATTGAATCGCTCCCATCGTCCAATCATTTGGCCAGATAACGTCACACGTCGCCGAGTCGAGGCAAGTCTTCACATCTGCTCTGTATCACCGTGACACGGGACAGGCCATCGAGTAAGTCCATGAATGCGAATGCGAATCCGATATCTCGCAATCGATGGCAGTCTAGATCAGTGTAGTGGTGTCCATCGCGCACTCCGGTGCACCGCTTCGTTTAACGGTTTCGATATTGAATGGGTCAGAAATCCGCTTCAGGTACAGAAACTGATTTTTGCAGGAAAGCTAGTATCGGTACTGGAGTCACAATTAGCAACATGAGTCCGTAAAAAACAGGTCCACCTATCTCCGACGGGTCGCACGCGGCGAAGACAGCGTAGGCGAAAAACGCCACCAGGCATACGCCCCAAACCATCGTTAACACTCTAGAAACTGGTGTGAAAATGCGAAGCGCTAGCCAGATGGTCGCAGACGCAAGGATGAGCATCAGAATGGCACCAACTACAAGATGCAAACCCGCCTGGAATCCTGCAAGGAAGGCCAGTGGAGCAAAAACTGCGTGCATGCCGCCCATCACTAGCATCAGCGGTTTTGCCGGATTCTTTGGATCGCTTGGACGCGAACTCGATGGCGTCGGAAAGAACGAGTCGTAGGGGTTTACCGTTTCCTGAATAGACGACGTCGGCCGTAGCGGCGTATTTCTGTCCTCCCGAACTGTCCCGACCCAACGCGCAATTGGTAAATAAAGATCAGGCAAATACGATTGTTCGCAGACAAAGCCTTCAAAGGTGATATGCACACCAGTTGGGTCGCCGCAGTTGTTCGGAGAGACGAATTGATCGGAAGTGGTTGTTTTTGAGAAGAAGGTCAGCGGATGAAAGTTGCCACCGACAGCAATCCGCCCCCGTCTTTGGTCCACGACGGTAAAGGTAAGAATTGGATCGCCGTCGAAGTCGTATAGTCGAACGGAGCCCTCGAGAGTTTTGCGAAGCCGGTTTAAGGCTTCGGCGAATTCACCGAGTTCCGAGACGAAAATGGATCGAATATCGGAAATGACGACCTCTTTGACAGCAACGGAAAGCCTGCATCGAACCGACTCGGCATCCCACTCGAGCAACTCGAAAGTGAGATTTACAGATGCTCTCGAGTTCCAGCCCGCATCTTCGGCGACTTCGCACTTTAGAGTGAGGGTGAGAAGCGACGTATCAGGCATCTTGTAAGGTGATCTCTGTGACAAAAAAACTGCACGGACCGTGGGCGAGAGGCAGTCTCAAAGCAAACAAACCCGATTCTATTTGAGTTGAAGACGATTGCAACTGTCAATCCGATTCGACAGATAAGAAGGTCTCTCGCAACGGCGCCAAGACGCAATGCATACAAGCCAGAGCTTTGCGCCTTAGCGCCGTTGCGCGCACTCGATTTCCAACTTGAGAACAATACGTAGCAGCGTGCCGGCGCGAGATGCGTGGATTTCAACACCGACCCGACCGCTGGCTCCGTTGCATGCGATGGTTATCGGATCTGGATCTTCTTCGAGGCGGTTGAGGTAAAGCGCTGATCGATCCAAGGACAAACTTGGCGAAGACACGCTACTGAACCCCCGAGAACCGGCACAACGACCACGCAAAACCAGAAACCGATTCCACTCATTAGTTTAGGATAGCCGAAGTAGTCAAGCGACATGGCGATCACCATGTACGGTAGCGAACAGAATGTTACCGGCCTAAGGATGTGCCGCACGAATGGTCTGGCAGCAACTGCCGGATGATTCAGCAAGAATTCAGCAAATAAGCCAAGCACAAGCCCGAATGTCGCGGCGCCAAAAGACACATACAGGACCGAATCGTCGTTCTCCGCGATCGTGCCCGCTTGGAGTGAAACGAGCCCAACCAAGGCAAGTACAAACCCGATAGCGGATCCAAGCGTTGCTCCAAAAGTTAGAGGCCCGATTCGTGGGATTTGTTTTGTCATTCAGCGATCGTCTCAATTGGTTCTGGTAAGGTCACGTAGCACCGCAGTCGCGGCGAGTGATACTTGATTTGAAAAACGGCCAATCCACGACTGCGGTGCATGCGATGGTTACCCAACTGCGTGCTCTTTGATCAAGTTCGAAGAATACTCCAGGCAGTCTGCACAAATCGCAGACGTCAGTTTACCACGCGAATGGACTTGAGAGGCAGTTTGTTGCTCACAAAGTAGGCAGTGCGGTAACCGGCGTCCGGTTTGTATGTAGGCGTCTCGTACAGAATACTCGCTCGGCGAGTGCGAAACACCATCAAGTTTCATCGCCATCCGAGTCAACATCGCGACAATTCGCACCAGTCTTGATTTGAGTTCGTAATCCGTTACCCGACTCAAGCCGTTAAAAACAACGAGCACGTCCCGAATCGCAGCGCATTCCAACGCCGAACCGCGTGCAATATCTAGAAATCTAGCCCGATCTTTCAAACTGCGCTTGCCGTTTCCTTCTGCGATATTCAATAGAATCGATTACGAGCACCGTTTCACTGAGCAAGAGCACGAGCAATGCGCATGAATGCCAAAACGTCTCGATTCAGCCAGCCCGAGAATTTGCAATTTCAGATTTTGCAGTTCTCCCAGTTGAGCAATCCCATGATCTGTAACCAGCGTGCCGTGAAGGCTAATACTTCTTAGGTTCTGTAGAACACGAAGATACTCAAAACTTTTTGTACCCAACCTGAGATTGGATGATTGCAATCTCCCGAAGCGACAGTAAGAGTTTCAACCATCGAAGATACTCGACCGAACCTGCATAGTCATAAACGATACACCCGTACGGTCGAGCGAAGTAGGAGTCTCCTAACAATTTACGAGCCCAACAAGGCCCAGGCGTCGGAAGTCCCGACGTACAATCGCGTGATGCGTCCCACTCGTGCTCGTACCACAGAATCGCACCAATCCGATTCAGAGCTGCTTCAGCCTTCATCTGCCCTAGACGCAACATCGTGACAGATCGTGTGAGAATAGAAGCAAACGACTTCCGTCACCTCGACGCAGCAAGAAACGTCTTAAAAGTAGACACATACCACCTGCGCTTTGGGGGCAGGCTTCTGTTTGTCCGCATTTCAACTGTTTTCGGTGGCTGCATTCTCGCTTTTGTGTCGTCGTAGTGACGAACGGATACCGAGTAAGCCAATCGTAGCGAAGAAAAGACAAGAAGCAAGTAATACGACAGCGATCGGAATGGTGATTATTCCTCGCCCCTCAAATCGCCCTCGCCCGTCGATAGACGCTACGACAAGCATCGATCCATATAGCCCCTGTACAAAAGCGATCAGAATGCAAATAACGCTTGATGTCCCAATTAAAAGAGCCAAAGCTCGCGCTATCGAATCGTCCACAACCAACGAATCATCCGTTGATTCTTTTGGGTCAACGTCGTTTGCTGAAACAGGAATCTCATAGGGATTCATCGGTTTAGGCTCCGTAAAGAAATAACTGTCCGGAGTTGGTATTGATTCTCGATTGGGTTTTCTGCCATGCTGTCAGCATGACGGAACGAAATGTTGTTGAATGGATTAGAAGCAAGTATACCGACATGTGTGCGAGCTTGAATGAACGGTCTCGAAGGCTTTGGTGCGCCGTCGAGGCACGGGCAATCGGCTATGGCGGCATTGTAACGGTTGCCGAGGCTACAGGAATCTCCGAGAGGACGATTCGACGTGGTTTAGCGGAATTGGAACGCGGCGTTGAAGTCCAACCGGGCAGACAACGAAAAAAGGGTGGTGGACGTCCGACGATTGAACAGAGGCAGCCTGGGATTCGCGCCGCCATCGAAAAAATTGTATCACCTTCGACTCGTGGCGACCCCATGGGACCTCTTCTATGGACATGCAAGAGCACCCGCTCGATCGCTACTGAGATGCAACGGATCGGCTTTTCGATTACCGCCCCGACGGTAGGAAAAGAGCTGCATGCCGCGGGGTACAGTCTTCAAGCAAACAGGAAGACTCGAGAAGGCGAAGACCATCCGGATCGTGATGAACAATTCCAATACATCAATCGACGTGCAAAGGCGTTTCAGCGAAGTGCCCAGCCAGTTGTTTCAGTAGACACCAAGAAGAAGGAAATCCTTGGAAAGAAGAAGAATGCGGGGCAGACATGGCGTCCGTCAGGACAACCGCTGGCGGTCGATACGCACGACTTTCCAGATGCCGCAAAAGGCAAAGCGGTGCCATATGGCGTTTACGACATAACGACCAACGAGGCTGTGGTGAATGTCGGCATCAATCATGATACCGCGCAGTTTGCGGTTGCATCGATCGAGCTATGGTGGAGACGCCTCGGCAAGAAGCGGCACAAGAACTCGACCCGCTTGATGATCACCGCCGATAGCGGCGGAAGCAATGGTGCAAGAAATCGACTATGGAAATATGAGCTGCAACGCCTTGCGAACAAAACAAACCTAGAGATTGAGGTGTGCCACTTTCCGCCAGGAACAAGCAAATGGAATAAAATTGAGCACCGTGTCTTCTGCCACATCACAAGCAACTGGCGAGGCACCCCACTGGAAACCTACGAGGTAATTGTTCAATTGATCGGATCAACGACGACGGCGAAAGGGCTTGAAATACACGCCTTCCTTGATCAACGTGAGTACGAAAAGGCATTGAAGATTACGGATCAACAAATGGCTGACATTAATATTTTCCAAGCCAAGTTTCACGGAGACTGGAACTACACAATCAAGCCGAACAAAAAAGACTAGACTGGACAGTTATTGCTTTACGGAGCCTTAGTACTACTCCCACGGCTGGGCTTCGATCCCGATTTGATGTGATGTGTCTTCGATTCGATAGTTGGCTGCCACACCCTGAACGACTTTGACGACGTTTGCAAGCGTTGGATGAAAATTGTGCTCGAACCGCGATTGCACGTTTGCGAATAACGTTTCACGGCCATTTGGTTTTGAGATCAGCATCAATAACTCCGTCGGCGCACGGGGGGTTCAGCGGGAACGACGAGTTGAGCAACCATTGTACAAGTGGTCGATCGAGCGCTCCGTTGCAACCATTTGTACTGGTTTTCTTGTCCTTTATGGTCGCGACACGGATTGGCAGTGAACACAGTTTGCATAAAGTCGATCGTGTCCACACTTCCCATTAACAAAGGAACGTTTCCATGGAATACCAAAAACGGACTTGTACTCAATGATACAGAAGTAGCCCTGAGTGCGCGCATCTTCGAGAATCGTTTTTTCTGAGAACCAGATGCTCCACCCTGGCGAGCCAGTAAACGTCGAGACTTCGTTACAGGAAAACCTGTTAAGTTCGCCATTTATGCCTTCCGTACCGAAGAGATCACGAACGTAATCTTGCCGGTTCATCGGAAAATCCACGGATGCATTCTTAGGCAACCGTGTTAGAGATAGCAAGACCGCGATGATTGCGGTGAGGAAGACGAGGGTTCGAATAGAGAACTTCTTCAAGCGTTGCCTTGAGCCAGAACGGTGCCCGTCACCTGGCCGGAAAAAAAGATTGTCCATTTGTGATACCTCGCAAGCCCGGATCCGGTGCACTGGATAGTTAACCGCCGTCTGGCATGGGTGCCGTTGGGCTACCAGCGGTGGGAACTGGATTCTGTCTGTACAGTCCGAGAAATGCAAATACAACAGGTATCCAAATTGGCATCAAGAGTAAGAATTGAACCATGAGTCCCCCGTTTGCGACGCCCGTTGCCGCCCCAATTCCGGGCCCCACAATCGGTAAAGTCCAAAGTGCACCAATTGCAAAAAAGTAGAACACTTCAAACAGGAGCAAGATTGCAAGTAATCGTGCGCACGTCGCTGAGCCAAGGCAGAGTCCAACTGAAGCGACGATGATAAAAAGGTAACAGACGATGCATATCGCCGACATCAGGTAAAACGCGGTGTAAAAGTGCGGCAATGCAGCAATATCTGGTACTTTGTCGAACGCGCCACTGAACGCGGCAGAGAGTGAGCTTGCGTTGTACAGAAGCCCGAGCACCGCAGCGATTATCAGCAACGCCGCGATTGCGTAAGAAACATACCGTTGTGCCAGCGTGCGTCGTGTAAACATAGTTCTACTTTCGGCGAACGCTCGCATTGACCGATGGGTGAGGGGTCAGCTCGACGCAAGCCAGAGCCGGACGATCGAGCCCTTCGGTCAAATGCTGTGCTCTCAAATTGTTTTTGGTTTCTTCGAAACCAATGCTCGGTCTCTAACACGAGTTCATCGAAGAATTCTACGAGTTTTTATGTTGCGCTGCAATCATTGCTCTCCAGGCAAGACCTGAACTACGAACCAGTCCATCGCACTGCTAACTTCGACTCGACACACAAGAAGGTCTCTCGCCAAGGCGCAAGGACGCAAAGCATTCAAGCCACAGCATTGCGCTTTAGCGCCTTTGCGCGCAATTGATCTACAACCTGAGAACGAAAAGGATCACTCCCGTCGAGTGAGGATCGATGGACGTCCAATGCCAGTGGATTGAGACGTTGAGTGCATCCGCCGGCTCTGGCTCTTCGTCGTACTCGTGCTCAGTCCGCGGCGGACGGTGCTCGTGCTCGCAATCGTCTCGGACATCATACGCGATCGGCCACTGCGAAACACCATCAAGCTTCATCGCCATCCGAGTCAACATCGCGACAAGTCGTACCAGTCTTGATTTGAGTTCGTAATCCGTTACCCGACTCAAGCCGTTAGAAACAACGAGCACGTCCCGAATCGCAGCGCATTCCAACGCCGAACCGCGTGCAATATCTAGAAATCTAGCCCGATCTTTCAAACTGCGCTTGCCGTTTCCTTCTGCGATATTCAATAGAATCGAGCACGAGCACCGTTTCACTGAGCAAGAGCAAGAGCACGACATTACAGTCCGAAGGCCACAACGACCGAAATCAGCCTGTCGCGGCAAGAAAAACACTATCTAGAAAAGGCCGATCCACGGTCTTGGGGCATCGCTCTGTTCGCCGCTCCTCCATTGTTTATCACATTATAGCGTATCGAATAGACGAAAGATCCAAAGAGTATGGGCGGCATTAGGAATATGGAGAGATAAAACGGAACGACTGTCCATGCTAGCGATGAATATTGCCCGATCGTAGACGGCCAAACCCACAGCACGACAAATGCGACGAATCCCAGTATTATATGAATAGCAATCGATCGACCGTTTGAAGGAAATCCGAGCTTCGCGATGAGTGGAGCGATCCCGAAAGAATTGAGTGGTATGACAAAAACAGTTGCAACAAGACACATCATCATATAAACGGGAATTCCCGCTGGACTGTCGATAGGCTTTATCAAGTCGACAATTGTGATGAAGCCGATAAACCAAATGGGAATAGCCGCCAAGGTTGTCAAGGAGCACGAAATCCACGGAGCGACAGGCAATCGCTCCGGACGGGTGTCGAATTCGAAGCCTTGGGCATTTTCGGTCATAGCGGTTTCCTTGGACGAACGGTCCCGTTCGACGGGCCGCGGCGAACGACTTTGATCTCACCAAACCGCACAGCCCGCGGCTCCGTGTGCAACGGATGGTTCTGTTACGATCTCACGTATCAGTTCTCGGAAACCAACACGCTCCATTCTACACGCCAATCGTCAGCGCGGTCCGCGATCTCAGCATGAGTGCGGCCATCAGGCCAGCGATGATCGCGATGGCGATAAACAGCTGCTTCATCGTGAGTCTCATCGTGTTTCTAATTCACGTACGTGATGGAACGACCAAAATCACCTGGTAGCCTCCAAGAGACTTGATTTGAGGAAACGTCCGATCGGCAACTCGGGTGTATTTTGGGTTCTGCGGTTTTATATTGTGGTGACATCGCAGAGGCGATTCAATCATCTTCGTTCGGTGTCGGGTATAGAGCGATACGAATACTCGCGCCGATTTGATACACCAATTCCAAAGTATCAGAGTCGATATGTTCAGTAAAGCAAGGCGGGGTTTCGCCGACATGGTATCCGACGAAAAATTCTCTCTGATCCGCGTCAGCCCATTGGCGACGAACATTTTCAGGTAAGTCGCTAATCTCTTGACACAATCTACGAATCGTCTGATTTGCGTCACCCAAGGGTAAGGGCGCGAAGTACACGAAGGATTCGTGGTTCTCGCTCGGCATATTTGTGACGTAGTTGTCCTGGCTTTCAAACCATGCGATCCAATCCTGGCAATCGGAGTTTGTTCGGATTACCACTTCGACACTGACAAAACGTGTTTGCTTCGGCATCATCTTGTACGCAGACCGTCACATTTCAGTTTGATCCGCAGACCACCCCGTTACTTCGTTCGATGCATTAACGTACGGAGGTAATGCTGGGATGAGACATTTTCCAAATATCGCATAGGCCACATCCCAAGGACCATCGCAGCTCTGGTGCATTTTCGTTTGCCGACATTACTGGTCGATCACCCGCTCGCCACTGACGACGCGAAACGGATGACAGCCGGGAAGCATTGACCTCAACGCAGTGATGTCAGCACTTGAAACATTTGTATCTTTAAACATGATACCCACCCAATGTCGCCGGGCCAACACCCCAAGCGGAGTCAATCGTTGAAGGTCGCCCTGACAGAAGTTAGTTCCATGAAATTCGTAACGCAGTTCTGATCCTACGAAAGGTATAGGTGAGCGTAGCGACCCCACGCTTCCACCCAGTGATAAAACTGTGTCTCTCGCCACCTTTCTGCGATACCCGTCGATCGTTTCGCGGACGGCAAGAGACACTGCCGCGATAAGCAACAAAGAAGCGATTACTATGGTGCGACGAAAACGATTCATTATCGATAGAATTGTGCCACCAAGGAACATGAACGATCGAGGCCAAGTTCTATTATATCCTAATCACTGAACGTATGATTCGATCGCCGGTCCTGCGAAATATGCAGCGTTCGCGACCACCGCACCCAAAACGATCAACCCTAGTAGTCGTAGATTCAAAAATCCAGTTACGAAAACGAAAAACAGAGTGACGAAAGCGAGAATCATCACGTAAGAAATTCGGAGCTTCTCCCTGGCGAGAAACACGCTTCTCGCAATAGTCAACAACGACGACTCCGGAACATCCGATACTGGAATGGCGTGCGAGAATATGGTCGGTGTTGCAGCGTAAGGGTACTCAGTCATGGTTCTATGTCGACGAACGTCTCACGTCATGGAGTGACCGCCAAATAAGCCACCATGTAAAGCGCCGTTGATCAGTCACTTCGGGACATTGTTGTGCTCTGGTTATATTTCGTGCTCGTGCTCCAGCTCAGTGAAGCGGTGCTCGTGCCCGACCGATCAAGCGATTGTATCATTCCGTATCGGTCGACACGCTGCACAGGAGAAATTTTGCAACCGGATTGGGAAATGAAGATGTGGAGCTTGGCCGTTGAGTTCAGAAACGGCGGCCTGCCAACCGTGCCAAACATCGCAAGGATTCCATGCAATTGAGCAGGTCGATTACGAGCACGAGCACCGTCCGACACAGCGGACTGATCACGAGTACGATGGGCCTGAACGACCGGCATCACCGACACACGAGAAGTCATCGTCGTCAAATTCCACCTTCGTTGCGCACCACTATCCAAAAGAAACCAATCAATGCGTTGGCACATAATGCGATCGCGACAATTATGCACCGCGAGCTAAGATTTCTATCGAAAACGGCGTAAGCAATCGTAGCGAGTGCGACCAGTAATGGCTCGATTTGCATAAGCATGAGTGTGCATACCATTTTCGAAAAATCTAGCACGCCGTTGATTCTTAGATGCGCTCCGTCGGGATGAAACAGGTAGATTGCTGTGATTGGAGTTAGCGCTAACACGATAAGCAGGGCGCAGAATGCGGAAACGCGAATCGCGAGCGACGATCTTTTGTCCACAAGACCGTCATCCTCTAGTCGTGAAACTTTTTTCATGCTTCGGGCAATATTGCTGTTTTATCGAGGCGAACTAGTAATTCTCCGGCGAGCGGGCCGGAAAACAAAAATCTGACTGTCGCCCCTCCAACTGATTGAATGGGCTGTGAGTCGCGTTGCTGCGGTCGTGTTTTTAGCGTCCACCGGCTGGGGTCTGGTGGTCAAAGAACCACTGAACACACCGAACACACGGAAAGATGACTACACAAATTCTATGCTCCCTTTCCGTGTATTCCGTGTCGTCCGTGGTTAAAAACCTCACACGCCCCGGGCCGGCCGTCCTTGCGGAGCGACAATGATGAAGTTGCTTTGGTCGCCTGCACGAGCCCTAACAAGCTCCAGTACTTTATTAGCTCGGGATGAGGAACTACGCCAGGATGCCGTTTACGACGGTACCATGGACGTCGGTCAGACGATAATCGCGGCCTTGAAAGCGGTAGATCAATTTGGTGTGATCGAATCCCAGCAAATGAAGCAACGTCGCATTGAGATCATGCACATGCACCGGATTCTCGGCGACATTGAAACCAAGTTCATCCGTCGTTCCATACACACATCCCGGCTTGATCCCGCCCCCTGCTAACCACATGCTAAAGGAACGATTGTGGTGATCCCGACCATCGTTTCCTCCCTGCACCATCGGTGTTCTACCGAACTCCCCACCCCAAATCACAATCGTGTCCTCAAGCAACCCTCGCTCCTTGAGATCCTGCACCAGCGCCGCACTGGCTTGATCTGTCTCGAGCGCGTTTTGCTTCACCCCGGCCGTTAGCCCACCATGCTGATCCCAGGCCTCGTGAAACAATTGCACAAAACGCACCCCGCGCTCGATCAAGCGACGCGCGAGCAAGCAATTGCGTGCAAAATTCGCCTTCGACGAATCCTTGATCCCGTAACGCTCCAATGTCGCCGCAGACTCGCTCTGCAAATCCATCAACTCGGGTGCACTGGTTTGCAATCGATAGGCGAGTTCATAACTTTGGATACGCGCCTCCACTTCGGGATCGCCGAACTGCTGATGGGCCAATTGATTCAATTGCTGCATCGCATCGAGGGATGACCGCTGCGTCTCTTGATCGATTCCCTTCGGGTTTGACAAATAGAGCACCGGGTCCCCTGCATTGCGCAATGGGATTCCACCATAAACGGTCGGCAAGAAGCCGCAGCCATAGTTGCTTGCCCCACCGCTTGTTCCCTTGGCACTGGTTAACACCACAAACCCTGGCAGATCTTTCGATTCACTACCCAGCCCGTACAGAGTCCAAGCTCCGAAGCTGGGGCGACCGAACTGCTGCGAGCCGGTGTTCATCATAATCTGGGCAGGGGCATGATTCACGGCATCGGTTTGCATGGAGCGAATCAAGCAGATATCGTCTGCGATTTTCGCCGTGTGAGGCAACACCTCGCTCAGTTCCATCCCGCACTCACCGTGCTTGGAAAACGAGAATTTGGGACCTAACAATGCCGAATTCGGATTGATAAACGCAGCCCGGTACCCCTTCAACAAATCAGCAGGTGGAAGCTGGCCATTTCGCTTAGCAAGCTCCGGTTTGTAATCGAACATATCCAAATGGCTGGGAGCACCCGCTTGGAAGATGTAGATCACGCGTTTTGCCTTCGGCGCAAAATGGGGCGCTCGAGGGGCCAATGGATCGGTGGCTGCTCCCGGAAAGGGGCTAGCCGAGGCGGGTTCACCCATCAGCAAACTGGAGGCTGCAATCCCACCCAACCCGACGCCACATTCCTGGAGAAACCACCGGCGCCGAAGCCACTTGGCATGGTCCTCGCGTACTGTTTCGTTGCTGGTCATGCTGGAACCTAATTCTTCGTAATAGTTTCATCGAGATTGAGAAGGACCCGGCTGACGACAGTCCAAGCCGCGGCGTCTTGCGGGGTTGTGTTGGGTGGAAGAGCCGGAGCGATAGCGGCATCACCCGTGGCGATCTCCTTCGCATTGATCCACCCGTCGGCTAACCGTTTCCGTTGCGATTCCAACAACTGTTCGACGACGCGAGACTCTTCGCTCGACGGAAGACGTGAAATGCAAAGCAAGAAAGCGCGCTCGATTCTCTGGCGATCACTCTCCCCCCCCTCGCGTAGAATTCGCAATGCGAGGGCTCTGGCCGCTTCGACAAATATCGTTTCATTGAGTCCTGTGAGTGCCGCCAAAGGCGTATTGGATCGAACACGTCGGGCGCAGGATAAATCGCCATTGGGCGCGTCAAGCGTTGACGCTACCGGGTCCGGCATGGATCGCTTGCGGAACCCATACACCGTACGTCGGTATCGCTCTGGACCCTCTGCAGCCTTCCAATAGCTAGGGTAAGTGTAGTTGTAGTCGAGTACGCTCTGTGGAACGGGTGGAATCACGCTAGGGCCACCCATCTTGTTATGGATCAATCCCGATACACTGAGTGCGATATCCCTTACCACTTCTGCATCGGCCCGAAATCGCGGTCCACGAGCAAGCCATCGATTGCGTGGGTCGTCCTCTCTCGCGGGTCCGCTTCCCTTTGAAGATCGCTGGTACGTCTCGCTCAAGATGATCTGTCGAATCAGCTTCTTGTGGCTCCAGCCATGTTCCATAAAGTCGACGGCGAGCCAATCGAGAAGGTCGCGGTATTCCGGTAAAGGAGCCCGCACTCCGAAGTCATCGGGGGTCTCCAATAACCCTTCGCCGAACAAGGCCTGCCACACTCGGTTGACCGCGACGCGTGCAGCGAATGGGGACTCAGGCGCGACAAGCCACTTGGCAAAGCCCAGTCGATTGTTCGGTTCCCCCTTTGGAAAAGGATGAAACGCAGCAGGAACATGGGGCTCGATCGGCACGGTGGGCTGATCCCAATTACCCCGGTCCAAGATTTTGGTGATTCGCGGATCTCTGGATGGCCGTTCATGCAGGTGAAGAATCGATGTGGCTGCGACTGGGAATTTCTTCCAAAGCGATTCCACTTCCCCGTTCAACTCACTCCATTCCGGTAATGTTTTCGCCCAAGTGCGAAAGACCACCGACTTCTCGACATCGTTCCATTCCCGATCTTGGACGAGCATCGCCTGCTGCGCGGCATAATCGATCGGTGCAACCGTTGGTTCGGCAGCATCGGTCAAACTCCAACGGCAGCAGCCCACCATGTCGGACATGCGCATCGCAATCTTGATCTCCGTCCCTGCCGTCAAGTCAATCGGGGTCTCCAATCGCATCACCGCAACCGAGGGCTGATTCCGTCTACCAACACCGCGGTCTGCCGTCCACGTGGTGTCGTCGGTTCCGTCGACCAAATAGGTCACCGGGCCGGTCGCCTTCTTTCCATCCGCACTCTTCTGCTCGTCGTTAGAAAAATCAGCGACGGGCTGAACGAGTTTGTGTTTGACCCATTCCTTTCCATCCGCCGCTTTGGTGAAGAGCTCGATTTCATGGATGCCCCATGTCCCAAGCTTGCTCCGCCCGGGCCCCGCATGCGGGAAATCCAAATGGGTAAGCAATTCGATTCGCAAACCCGTGATCTTTTGAGCCTCTGGTTTGGACACAAAAAATATGTCGCCGCTGGTATGGCCTTTCATCAAGATCGAGTGATCGGGTTCTTGGGTGGGATGGTTCAATCCGCTTATGCTCTCCAATTGATGAAAGCTAGGGAAACGCCAGGCCGCTTGCTTTGAGACCCAATCCTCACGCCATTGCCCCAGTTCCGTTTGCCAAGCGGGATGTTTTTCACGCACCTTGGCATCGATCTCGTCGAGTTTTTGCTTGATGTTCGCTATTTCTTCCTGTTGCTCCTCGGTATAGACCCACGATTGTGCTTCGTAGGAATTGTTCAAGTAGGCGAACATTCCAAAGTATTCATGGTGGGTGATCGGATCGAATTTATGTGTATGGCATTGGGCGCACTGAGTCGTTAATCCGAGGATCGACTTCCCCACGCAATCGATTCGATCGAACATTTCCACCATACGGAATTGCTCGGGAACAATCGCCCCTTCTTCGTTGATCATGCTATTGCGCAAGAATCCGGTCGCGATCATCTGGGTTTGCGTTGGATTCGGAAGCAGGTCGCCTGCAATCTGCTCGATCACAAAGCGATCGTAAGGCATATCCCGATTGAAGGCATCGATGACCCAATCGCGATACATCCACTGCTCGCGTTGCAAATCCTTTTCGTAGCCATTGGTATCGGAGTATCGAGCCAAGTCCAGCCACAATCGCCCCCACTTCTCCCCGAATCGTTCGCTCTGCAGGAGCTTGTCCACGGTCGATTCCAACGGACTTTTAACAGCTTCGTCTAGCTCTTCGGGGCTTGGGGGCAGCCCGATGAGATCCAAATAGACTCGGCGAACCAACTCTTCCTTGGATGCCTGGGGAGCTGCAACTAAGTTCTTCGATCGAAGTTGATGGTTTACGAAGGAATCGATGGGACCTTCGTCTGGTTTGCCAGGTAGAGGCTTTTTGGTCGGCGGGGTGAATGACCAATGGGACGCGTAGGGTGCACCTTGTCGAATCCATTCTTTCAGCTTGGCAACACCATTGGCGCTGACCGGTTTCTTCTCGCTCGGGGGAGGCATGACTTCGTCGGGGTCCGTCGATAGGATGCGTCGGAGAATTTCGCTCTGATCAACATCCTCCAACGCGATCGCGTGTTTCCCGGAGTCACCTCCTCGCAGGGCATCATCGCGTTGATCCAGACGCAAGCCACCTTGCCGGGATGCTTCATCCACTCCGTGGCAATGGGTGCAATGCTCGGCCAAGAGAGGGGCGATGTCCTTTTGGTAGTCAACCTCTGCGGCACTTGCTTCTTGGCCCTTGGCACCCTCCTGGCCATACGCATCATCCCAGCCACACAGGAAAGGAAGCAGGACCAGAACAAACGGAAGTGGACGGGTATTCGAACCAAACATGGTCGTGGGTCATTCTGCGGGGGGAGGCGAGGAAGGCTCTGTTATCCTAATAGACCTGGGGGTTCGAGGCAATCTTTTCAGGGCCGAAACGGGCGGTACGACGATCCGCGTGCACAGATCAAGCAAAGGCGAGATACAATCAGTCGGAAGATCATTTCCCGCCGCTCGAATCCTTCCCAACCCTTCCCCTCCCCCTTGTAAGGTTCTCGCCATGCTCTATCGCCGTGGGACACACTCTCTCTTCGCAATGGTCGCATGCATTATCGTCGTGCAAGCTGCATTCGTTCAGCCTAGTTTTGCCGATCAAGCCGAGCCGCGAACGCCTTATCTCTTCGCGTATCCTAATTCTCTGAGCGTGAAGCCGGGGGAAAGCATTTCGTTGCACCTTTCTTCGAGCGAGTCCACGTCCAAGATTGCGATTCATCGACTGGGTGCGACCGACGAACTCGTGCACGTGGTGGAGGAGGTCGCCATGCAGCGGCATGCCATTCCAGACCGAGCATCGTCCCACGGGTGTGGCTGGCCAGCCTCCCACACGATCACGATTCCAAACGAATGGCGGTCGGGTTATTACCGCGTCACGCTGACGGCTCCCATTCTTCAGACTCCGGAGAAGCCGATCCAAACGAGTTGCTTCTTTGTCGTTCGAGCGGCTCAACCTGGCGCAACGAGCAAGATTCTTATGCAGTTTGCCACGAATACCTACAACGCCTACACCAATTGGGGTGGCCATAGTTTGTACGCGTATCACGACCGCGATGGTCTTCAGGGACATCGCGTTTCCTTTGCTCGCCCTATTCAATCGCAGTTCGAGAATTGGGAGGGTCCCTTTGTCCGTTGGGCCGAAACAAATGGATACACCTTGGAGTTCGCCACGAATGCCGATCTCGAAAGCCATCCTGAAATATTGCAACAGTACAAGTTGGTATTAAGTGTTGGGCATGACGAGTATTGGTCTTCTCTGATGCGCGATCACCTCGAGGCATTCATTGGGAAAGGTGGCAACGTCGCATTCTTCAGCGGCAATACATGTTGCTGGCAAGTCCGAAGTGAAGAGGACGGTCAAGCGTTGACGTGCTGGAAACAGTGGTACAACGTGGACCCGCTCTATCGAACAGACAAGGAACGATTGCTCAGCACCCTCTGGAGTCATCACTTAGTCCAACGCCCGGAAAACCAACTCACCGGAGTTGGCTTTTTGTGGGGTGGCTATCACAAGAGCCACGGTCAGTGGATGGACGGTCCGGCTTCGTATGAAGTCCACCGCCCGGATCATTGGCTCTTTGCGGGAACCGGCTTAGCGAAGGGGGCGAGGTTCGGTGGCAAGGACACGATCGTCGGTTACGAATGCGATGGCTGTGAGATGGAATGGCGCGATGGCCTCCCGTTTCCTACCGGCAGCGACGGCACCCCCAAGGACTTCACCATTCTCGGAACGTGTCCCGCCACTTGGGCGCCCGACGATGCATTCTGGTACGACCGATTCCCTAAGGATCGCGTAGGGGCCGCCGTGTTAGGCACCTACACTCGAGGAGGAACGGTCATTACCACAGGAAGCACCGATTGGTCGCACGGGCTCAAGGGCAAGGATCCTACGGTCGAGCAGATCACCAAGAATGTACTCGATCGACTCGGCAAGTAGCTGGCACATTGCCATTGAATCGCAGCGTTTATTCGTCTTCGTCAGACTCTTCGTCAGATTCCTCGGAATCCTCTTCGGAATCTTCCTCCTCCGACGCCATCTCTCCGTCTTCGGTGGTGTCGCTTTCCTCGGTATCTGTGGAGGTGAAGTCAATGGCGAGGAATTCTTCAAGACCTCGGTATGGAATGGGGAGGATTCCCAGTTTTCGCGCATCCCCGACATGAATCACGCGATAGTCCACCTCGGATTCAAACTGCTTGGCATGATCCAGGATATGTTTTGTCCCGACAGCCAAGGCTTGTACAAAGCTCGGCCATGAATACTCGTCTTGGCAATCTTCCGAGACCGCATTCGCGAGGCCCTCCGGAACTTCCTCCGGCCAATCTAACGATTCACCCATCAAGGTCGTTTCCAAGCCCAACAACTTCGATCGAGCAGGATCGAGATAGACTCCGACATAGCAATGGCCAGGAACAAGAATCAGCACTGCGTCGATATCAATCTTCCGAAGCATCGACACCATCAAGACCGAACCATCCACACAATTCGCTTGCTGATTATTGATGGTTTGCTCAAGCAGTCGAATGTTTTGACTCGCAACTTCGTCCGATTCGGCAACTGTCGTTGTCACGCTGCTGTAACGCACATCCCGAGCGACCAGCAGATCCCAAATGGCATAGGTTTGCCGGATGACTTCATCCTCCGAGATCTGGTACCCGGTGAACTTGTCCACCACGCCGATATCCAATGCTTCTCGCAGTAGTTTATCAAGAAATGGATGCTGCTCATTCACATACGCCGCGATGGTTGGACTCGTATCCAATCCTTCCTCTCCGGCCGCAACCCGGATAGGACAATCGTTGACGGATCGAAACGTGAGTGTGGACGATTGCTCTTCGGCTACGGAATCACCGAGTTTGACGGTGAAGGTGACGGTTGCCGGAGTCGCTTGATCGCATTGGCTCAATCGATCGAAGCGATACTTGATCTTCGGAAATACCGAATAGGTCTCCCCCTTGTTGGGCAGAACGCCAATGAAGTGACTGGTTTGCATGAAGTCCTCGCATTCAATCGTCACTTGGATGGGCGTATTCTTGCGAGGTGCAGTGACTTCGACGCCGAGAAGACCGTTAGGGTCCCCCAAGTGATCATCGCCGGTCTCAAAGATCGCAGTCTTGGAAGCGGCAGAGGCGATCAAGTAGGACGGAAAGAGCTGGGAGTCCCATCCGGCGATTGCCGTAAAGTCGGCGTGCAGTTTTCCATGCAGACCGAGGACGCCCAAGCAGGCGAGAGCAATCGAACAGACATATCTTTTCATAGTTTCACCCGGGAAATTCAAATGGATTCTTGAATAGAAGCTTGAAAGCGGACAGGGGATGGTGCAGCGCTACGCACGCAAACTTGATCGCGGCCATTTTCTTTGGCGCAATAGAGCTGCTCGTCCGCTTGCTGAATAAGGGTTGCAGAGTCGCAGGGTTCGATGGCGTGGTAGCAAGCGACACCGACACTGACCGTTACGGGAATCTCCATCGATTCAAAATCAACGGGAGATGCCGCGACGGCAGCTCGGATACGCTCCCCGACTGCAGCTGCCTGCTCCTCATCGGCGGGCACACAGAGGAGTGCAAACTCCTCGCCTCCATAGCGAGCGAGTATCTCGCCAGATCGCAGCACCGATCGCGCGCGTCGCGCGAACTCGCATAGCACCTGATCCCCTGCAAGGTGACCGTATTGGTCATTGATCGATTTAAAACGGTCCAGATCGAGCAGTAGCAATGCAAACGACTGAATGCCTCGTTGCGATTGCTGTAACTCTCGTTCCAGGGAGTCGAGAAAAAAACGGCGGTTGTAAACTTGGGTCAGCGCATCGGTCGTCATCATCTTGTAGATGACTTCGTGGTATTGAAGCTCGAAGCCTTCCTCGGTGACCAGTTTGAATATTTGATTGCCGAATCGAATACGGTCTCCGGCTTCCAAGGATTTCGATCCGTTTACTCGTTGTTCGTTGACGAATACGCCATTGGTGCTGTTCAGATCATCGACCCAAATCACGGACCCGTCGTACCGAAGTTGGGCATGTCGACGAGATACCGAGTCGTCTTGGAGTGTCAAATCGCATGTGGTGTCTCGCCCGATGATTAAACCAGCGCTCGCAATCTCCGATGGCTTTTCCATCCACTCCATCGGATGAATCTTAACGAGCAAGCCTTTGACGTTTGCACCTGATGGAAGGGGCATTGCCAACGTGTTCGAAATGCGAGTGGACAAAAGGTTCATTCCGAAGACTCCTGCAACGAAGTGTGTGGAAACCCCGACCAAGTGGATTTAGAAGAGTGCGGCTTTACTTTGACGCTTCGAACTTGGCTGCGTACCGTTTGCACACCGCTCGCAGATCGGTTTTCGTCAGAAGTTGACGGTTCCGAGGATTCCGCTTCCGATGTGCCAGTGGAGACCAGTTTTGGAACCATTTGCTGATCGCTCGACTCGACTACACTTTTCGGAGTACCCATGGATGCGAATGCGACCATCGCGAGCCCGAGACCGACTGTGGCTGTGAGCAGTCCCGCGGCGCGAAATCGACTCGTGCCGGAGAGGATATTGTTCGGTTTTGATAGGGCTTCAATCCGTTCTACCACCTCGGCGGCAGAAGTCGGGCGACTCGCGGGTTGTTTGGAGAGCATCCGGCATAGCAGCTCTCGCATCCCCGCCGGAAGTCGTCTCGATTCAGGCGAATTCAACCAAGGAGGTGTGTCCGCCATATGCCCCTTCAACTTGGGCATGAAGCCAGGATACAGTTCATCAGGATAAGGAGTTTTGCCGGAAAGAAGGAAGATCCAAACACATCCCAGGCTGTAGATGTCGCAGGCAGCCGTGACACTATTCGGTGCAGTCGCTTGTTCTGGAGACAGATAGTCGACGGTACCTAGAAACTGCCCATCTTGCGTTGAATTGATCTCGGATTTCGAAATGCGGACAATTCCAAAATCGATGAGTTTGATCAGGGATTGATCGGTCAGGAACAGGTTCGATGGTTTTACATCGCGATGAATGAGGCCTTGCTGATGGGCTGCATGCAATCCTAAAGCAGCTTGACGGATCCATTCCATCGCCTTCGTTGGGTCAACAGGCCCGGATTGTTCGATGTGGTGTTGAAGGTCGAGGCCACTGAGCCATTCGGTCACCACGTATCGATCGCCCAGCCATTCGCCAGCGTCGAGGGCGCGAAGAACGTTGGGGTGATCGATTTGTGCGAGGGATCGATACTCTCGTTCAAATCGCATGGAGGCGTCCGGCGATGCCTTGTCATCCTGCTTCAAAAACTTAATCGCGACGCGTCGATCGAGATGGCGATGATGGGCTTCGTAGACCGTACCCATTCCACCGCCACCGATTTTGTGGCGAATAACAAGGCTTCCGATGCTAGCACCGACCCTTGGATCGCTTGGATTTCCGGATCGGGGAAGTGACGCATCCTCCAGAACCCTGGCTGGCGTTAAGCATCGAGTGGAGGATAGGGGAAGCATCGACAGAGGTTCCGAACAAAATATGCACGTTTGATCCCCGATCGGGAAGCAACGGCATACCGTAGGTTAGACTCCGAGAACGCTGCGTGGAGATGCGAAACAAGACACGGCAAATCCGTCCTGATTCCCGTCAATCTAGGCCGGTTGTACCGGTTGTGCTGGCAAGGATCCGTTGGTAGAGCTCACGAATGGATCGGGTCATCGATTCATGGCGAAATCGCTCCGTGAATCGCCTTCTTCCTTCCTCGCCAAACGCACTTCGATCCGAAGGGGATAACCCTAGAGCACGCATGGCCTCAGCAAGCTGGTTAATGTCCTTGGGCGCGGTGAGATAGCCGGTGATACCTGACAAGACAACTTCGCGGGCACCATCGATATTGAAGCTGATGACAGGCTTGGATGACAACAAGGCTTGGGGTAAGGCACGTGCTAATCCTTCACGAAGGGATGCGTGGACGAGGACATCCATCGCGCTGATCAAGCCCGGGATCTCGGCGGGAGAGACAAGACCGGTGAAGACGAATCGATCGCGCAGACCGGCTGCGTCGATTTGGGATTCGAGCTGCGGGCGGAGCAAGCCATCTCCTACGAACAAGAACTTGGCATTGGGCAATTGGTCTCCGATACGCCGGGCCGCCTCGATGACATATTGATGTCCCTTGAGATGAAACAATCTCGCGATCTTGCCGAAAACAATGTCTTCGTTTGAGAACCCCAAACGTTTTCTCGCATCCTCTCGCATCGCGCCGGATGTTAGGAATGGCTCGACATCCATTCCGCTGTAGATCGTCGTGAACTGGCTTCGATCAGCGACCCTTGCCTCGACCATCAAGTCGGTCATGGCATCGGCGACAGAGATCATATGGTGGCAGCGTTTGGCTGCCCAACGCTCGCATGCGATAAAGAATTTGCGAGCCAAAGAGCTTTGGTAGGGATGGAAAGGTGCTCCGTGCACCGTATGCACGACACAGGGAACGCGGAGTTTCCAGGCAGCCGCGCGCCCCAGCAATCCACCTTTGGCGCTATGTGTGTGAACCACGTCGGGACGCCACGCGTGAATGCTTCGTTTCAGTGCTTGGTATGCTCGCCAATCGTGGTAGGGATGGATGGCGCGAAGGAGCGAGGGAGCGGTTTCGATTTCAATACCCGTAACATCCGATCGGGCTAGCAATTCCCCTTCCGAGCCGAGTGAAGGCCCCGTTAGCAATCGCACTTGATCGCCATGGTGGTGGGCCAAATCTAGACAATTGAAGAGCGTATTCTCTTGGGCGCCCCCGACGATCATGCGTGTGATGATATGCAGTACTCTCATACGCTCGCGTTCCTCGCCGGTTTGCGAATGGTGACGTAGCGGGTGATGAGACCGAGGAGAATAAGTCCTGCGCCCACCCAAGTCCACCAGCCGGGTGGCACGTAGTCTGGGTCTCCGAAACGCGTCCAATGCACCCAGATAGGAAGCAGGATCGGCTCCAACAAGGTGATAAGCGCCGCGATATGGCTCGGAGTCGACTTCAATCCATGCGCGAACAGGAAGTAAGGCAGGCCCATTTGAAAAATCCCCAACGCTGCCAAGACGAGCCATAACGTTCCGGTCGGCAGTGACGATCCGAACCAGAACACAAACGGGGCAACCAAGATCGCCGTCACGATATGGTTGACCGCGATCAACCATGCAGGATCCTCCTTAGGCATGGAGCGTATGCTGAGGATAACGCCAGCATACGTCACTCCCGACAGGATCCCTAATAGGGAGGTCCACCACGGATATGTCTTCTGTCCTGCGCTGGGAAGGTTCTCCATGACGAGGATGAACAAAACCCCAGCAGTACAGAATCCCAGCATGATCCAATCGCGCAGCGCAGGCCGATCTCCGAAGATCCAAATTGCTCCCAATACGACCCAACTCGGAGCTAGGTTTTGAAGCCAGATTGTGTTGGCGGGAGATCCGACGACCACTGCCGTTAAGAACGTCAGGTTCATGGCCGCGAAGCAGCATGCCATCGGAATCATCTTCGCGTTCCAACCGATGCGTCGCGCGAGCGGAAGGAGCAGGCAAAGGGCGAAGACAGCTCGCCAAAAAGCGATGGCTAAACCTCGCGTTTCCTGGGGCCAAACCTTCAATTGGGGGACTTGGGTGAAGAATCCGCTCAAACTCCAAAGGAACGCTGCAGCGACCACGAGAAGCAATCCGCCCCATCGTGGAGCACCGGTTTTGGTATCAGTAATCGAGTTGCTCCTGTCATGTCCCTGGGGCCCGTGCGGTCCCCGTTCTGTTGGCCATCGCGGACCGTATTCTGCACAATCTGCGGAAACTTCACGGATTGTAAGGGATCTGATACTTTTAGCTAGGATTTCCTTTCTATCGATTCCTTTTCCGGGGTTGCGAAAATGGCGAGCCCCACTGACAATTCCATGCTATCGGAGATTCGGGCTGCACGGTCAAGGATAGCTATGAAAGAAACATTGCCTCTCGGGTTTGAAGATCTGCAATTGGGCGATCGTTGGGTTAGCGGTGATCGGGTTATCCAGGAAGAGGATATCCAACAGTTCGCTGACTTGACCGGCGACCAAGATCCGCTTCACACCGACCCAGTCTTCGCAGCCAACGGCCCCTTTGGAAAGCCGATCGCGCATGGGCTCCTTGGCATTTCGTTCTTGGCAGGCCTAAGTTCAAAGGCCCCTTCGGTTCAGACCAGCGCTTTTGTCGGAATACGATCTTGGTCCTTCACCAAACCGGTGTACGCAGGGGATCGAGTCCACGTCATCACCGAGATCATCGACCTAAAGCCGCATGGCAGACGGCATGGCGAAGTCCACTGGTACAGGCAGCTGATCAACCAAGATGGACAAAAGGTTCAAGAGGGGATCCTCGTGACCTTGGTCTCGCGGCGAGCTCCTTTAGCCCTGCAGCGTCATCGCATCGGCGAACTGAGCCAGTCGCAACCAACTCCTACCGAACCGGCGGTGCCCGAGTCGGTTCATCTCTGATTCCATGGTATTCCAGTGGCTGGCATTCCAATGGCTCTTTGGTGGGCGTCGACGCATCACGCAGGCGCCCATCACCCAAGACGAGAGGGAGCTTCTCCGGCTCTCGCTTTGGCAATCCGTACATCTCCCTGATGAATCGCGAGACAAGCTGATTCGCTGGTGCCGCGTCTTCATCCGAGAAAAAAACTGGGAAGGCTGCAACGGGCTTACCGTCACTCCTGAAATCCAATGGAGCATTGCCTCCGCAGCGGGCTTGATGGTTCTCCATTACGATGGCTGGTACTTCGATCGCACCCAAACGGTGTTGGTTTACCCCGCACCCTATGTGGCGAGGGAGGAGGGGCACTCGAGCTTATTGAATACCACGATTCCGGCCATCATGGGTGAGTTCCCGAGAGCGGGACAGACGATTTACCGCGGGCCTGTCGTAGTCAATTGGCAAGACATTCAAGACGATCGGCGCAGTGGAGATAGCGGCGATCATTTGGTGATCCATGAATTCGCCCACCAACTCGATTTGATCAACAGCCCTTTCGCGGATGGATTGCCACCGCTCCCAGACGAGATCGATGAAGATCGCTGGCGCCAACAGATGACCGGCGAGTTCGAGGAGGCGCGCCGGCTCGTCGAGCGCGGGTACGATGTGCTCATCGATGATTACGGACTAACGTCTGAAAGCGAGTTCTTTGCCGTGGCGAGCGAACACTATTTTCAGATTCCACACGAGCTCGCGGAATTCCATCCTGGAGTCTACAAATTGCTCCAGCAGTTCTATCGAATCGATTTGCGTGGCTTCATCCCCATCGCCCACTAAAGAACAATTGCCAACGCGCAAGATTCGATGGCGTAACATTAGGCTGCTTCAAGTCCAATCGGAAGTCTGGCGTCAAGAGGGTAAGAGATGGGTGCTGGAAGACCAAGGAGCTTTGGCGTCTTTATCGTTTTAATCGCCGATCGGAGAAGGCGTATTGATCTTGGCTGTGTTTAAAAGCTCCGGATGAGGCGAAACGCGGCGTCGGGAGCTGTGGCTTCGGGTTGGAAGAGAATGCCATACCCGAATTGGATCATAAGATGATCTTTCCACTCATAGTGAACTTGAGGCATGAGCCTCAGTTCGCTTTCTCCTCGCAGGTTGACGCTTAAGTAGAGTCTCGCGAAAAGCTGACGAACCGTCTCGGATTCGTCGCCGCTCAAACGCGGTGTTGCCAGCTCCAGCCGACAGACTCGGGAATAGTATTGCCGGCTCCTTGCGCGGTTGCCAATCCGGAGAACATTCCGGATGCGCATCAACCTGTCAGCCCAAGTCGTACTGCTCTCAGCCATTTGTGGATTCCTTGGATAGCGTATGACATACAAATGTCGACTCCCTATCGGATCTCACGCTCTGACTGATGGTTTTCCAAATTTATCGAGCGGGGAGCCAATGCTCCACCCGCATTTTTCACTCCCAACGGTTCTTGTCTATCGACCGATGTAAAGCGAGAACCCACGATTGCTTCCGCCACCCCACGATGCCCCTGGTGGGTACCCGCCAACGCCGTAGCCACCCCAAGGCAATGAGGGAGAGACCCGGTAGGAGCGATAGGTATAGGGATACGAATAAGTATTGACACCAAAATTGGGTCGATACGAGTAGGTGTTGACACCGTAGCTGGGTCGATACGAGTAGTAGCCGTAGCTCGGAGTCACAACGGTCGGACGGTACGCGCGATAGCTAGGACCGTAATAGGTGCGCGGCCCAGAGTAATATCCGAGTCGACTACGACCTTGATATCCGCCCGCTTCGGCTGTCGATGCCCCAACAGCCATCACCGAGCCTGCTGCCACCGCAGCCAACCCCAATTGTCGAATCCATTTGGTAAACATGCTTTCACCTATTTCTCATAATCGTTTGCGATGCGACTCGTCACGCGATCGCCGCATCCTATCTCTTTCTTCTTGCGTGCATCTCTAATGAACTACAAATGCCATGCCAAAGACGAACTCTTGCCTGGTTTTTTTGGACAATGGTTCAAGTTCTAAGCAATTGAAGAATGGGAAAGGCCGTCGAGGGTGCGTTGCCCCGCGATTCGATCTACCCCGCATCGTGTCGGTGGTGGATCAACCAGCACTCGAGATCCCAGTAAGTGCTGTCATTTTGATTCCAGTCGGTATCAATCTGAAATCGTTGGCTACGCGAGCTTGCTCATCCGACGGATAAGCCACTCGAGAGACAAGCAGCCGACGATCCAAGCCATGAGGATTCCCATCCAACGCTGTTGAAAGTCTCGATCGGGGGTCCCGGGCAAGAAATTGGTCTGGTCCCTCGATTCGATTGAATCCACAAGCCCCTTTTCGCTGGCTGTCGCGGTTCCGTTTAATCCATCGACGCCAATCCAATACTTGCCGCCGGTTCTGCTCGCGAGTTCGGTCAAAACGGGATCGTTTCGCTGGGGTCGTTGAATCTCGATCGCCGGCACACGTACGGTGAGTTGCTGCGTTAGGAGAACTTGTTCGGCCAATCCTCCCACCGGCAATTGCACCTCGTAATTTCCCGTTGTCTTCGCGAAGAACTGTCCAACATAGACGCCCGGTTGCGAGGGGTCGGGAATGGGAGTTAGTGGCAATGGAGTGGAGCGCCCGTTCGGATCGATCAGCCGCGCGTTGGCTTCCGCAATCACCAACGGCTGGAACTGGGCATCCCGAAGCACGGCCCGCACCATGACTTGCTCACCGACAATGGCCTGCTCCTTGTCCAGAAGCAAGATGCCTCGATCGGAGTCTCGAAGCAATCGGCCTTGAGCTGCCCAGCGAACGAGTTTTGTGTAGTAGGTATCGAAGTACTCTTCGCCGAGATCACGCAACCGCCAGAACTCTCCGCTCCCTTGAAACGAGACGCGACCAGCCCCATAGAACTGGGTGGCCAAGTAGATAGGGAGCGTTGCGTTGACCGAAGTCTCGGGATCGGCGAAGTTAGCGATCGGAGTCGCCCCTGGCTTGGGCTCGTAGCAAGCATAGTAGCTATAGACGCCCGCGAAATCCTCCCAAGCTTTCTTGCTGGTCTCCAACGTTTTACCGATCTGCATAAAGTCACTTTGCAGTGCGTCATTGGTCAGTTGAAGCGGCCAAGCTGTCTCGGATTCGAAACGTCCCATGGATACCATTCGAGCTCCGCGTGAATCCAGAATAACAGGAGACAGATTGCGAATGACCTCCGCTTTGGGGTTACCGTTGCCCGAATCGCCTGCCCATTTGGGGGTCGCGACCGAGCCAGCGATCAAGGCGAGCCCTCCCGCCTGTTCGCTCACCCATTTCTCAAGTACATCGATCTGTTCTTTGTCGAGGTCCATCCAAGCAGCATCGAATGCGATCACGCAATCGTATTGGCTCATTTCCGCGCGCGTTCGAGGAAACTCCGTCAAGAGCTTTTGGGACTCTTGCGAAACCCCTGGTCCACCCGTTTGCAAATAAACGTGCGACTGCATGGTCGGGTCGCGATAGAGGAGATTTCGGACGAATTGGTACTCGCGCGTGGGTCCGCCCGCCATCACCAGCACGGTCGCCTTCGGCTCGACCACACGTACCTCGCGTTCCATAGCATTGTCGAGAGGATTGGTATCCTGGGACGCAGGAACTGTTTTGACTTCGTAAATCCAAGGCCCTACTTCGCGAGGCATGACATCGAAGACCACGCTCGTAATCGCATCGTCTCCTCCCAACGTGACCACGCGCTCTTCGTCGATCGTCATGGTATCGGATTGTTGTCCACCTGCCCGTCGCCGAAGCTGTAGCGAGACTTGTTTCCCTTCGAGCCCGGATGCTTGTACGAGCGCATTGAGTCGAAAGCGATCTCCAGGAAAGACCCGCTTGGGGCTCTCGACATCCAAGACTCGAACGTTGACCGGATTCTTGTCCGTCCCCAATCCGATGGTGTGAATAGGAATTCCTTGAACTGCGGCTTCTGCTACGGTGGTAAGCGGATCTAGCCCCGCATTGCTTCGTCCGTCGGTGAGCAAAACGATGCCAGCCAATGGCGAGCCGCGTTCTTGTTCGAGGACCGCATGGATGGCATCGCCAATCCTCGACTCGGAGCCGGTGGCAGCCAGAACCGACTCCCAAGCGACTTGCTCCGGTGTAGTGGGCTGTAATTCGCTCGCAAGCTCGCCATTCTTCGTTGCACTTCGAGGTTCCTCCTGGGGATCCTCATCGGCATTCTCGAACGTTGGCGGTTGTGAACTCCATAGCGACTGCCACGCGATGCCATCCGCTCGGAGAATAGAAGTCGAGATCAAAACAAAACCGGCGATCAATCCGATCAACGCACCCATGAGCACATAGGGAATCGCAGGGCTGGCGTTGCCCCGAACGCGAAGAACTAGGCTTACTAAAAGAACGGCGACCGACACACCGAGTAGCAGCGTCCCTCCCCATGCTCCCCAGCGGGCCGATTGCCACACTGCGAGCCGATTGTCGACACTACCTTTGTCCGTCGGTCTGGGCTTTAAGAAATTGGCGATGGCTGTTGGGCGAGTGCTTTGATCGAACCGATAGACGGCGACATCGTGCTTTTCCTGAAACTGTTTCAAGACCGGCGACGTCTGAAAGAGCTTTTGTACAGCTGCAATTCGGCTAGCGGCCGGATCGATCACATCCGCGACCCCTTCGCGTTCCTGCTGTGGCATGGTCATACTGAGCGAAGTATCGACGAGCACAGCCAGTTTGGAAGCGCGCGTGATCTGTTTCTCCGTCCGTTTTTGCAGATCGAAAAAGAAGACCAGAATCCCGATAATAGCCAGAACACGCAGCGCCAAAAGTGACCAGCCGATTCCTTTGGGCAACTCCTTCCAATCGCGACGGTACCAAAACACTACATAGCTAAAAATCAACAACAGAATGCACCCGAGTCCAAACCAATGGAGCCATTGGTCCATTTGTTCGACGCGCATCCACTGGTAGAAGACGCGAGAGTCTTCTTGAGCTATCAACCAAGGAAACACGGGATCGACGAGGTGCATGCGTTCGCTATTTCGAAGGGAGATGGTACGAGGCGCTCCAAGCCAGCCACTGCTCGAAGAGGAGCAGCATTAAAAGCATGACCATAAGAAGCATGTTGCGATTAGCAAATCCAGCGAGAGTGGTCGTCGCACCGACAGCATCCACCGACTTGTAGCTGAAAGGGATACCAGCAAGCTCTCGATTGAGATCTGGACTGGCAATCTTTTCAAATGCCCCTTCCAGCGGCGATACGTTTCTCGCCATGTTCCGAACCACTCGATCCCCCTGAGTCGATGTCCCCCACCACTCGTAAACACCGGCGTTTAGGATCGCGCGAATCGACTCCTCGGTTTCTCCACTTCGGCTAGAGTCGATGACAGCAGCCAGAGAGGATTCACCCGCCGGTGCCGCGTTGATACTCAAGACAGGTCGAAGGGTCGAACCGGCCAACGGAGGACAGATAATTTGTATTTCCGGGAGCATCTCCTGCGATGAGAAATCCCATCGCATGGGAGTTCCAGCCACCTTGGATGTGTCCATCCCACGAAAGGAAGAGAGGTATCCGACCATCTTCAACGCGGCGACGACAAACGTCGGGTCTTGCGGCCAGTTCGTCCACTGTCGGTCCAGAGCGGTCATGGTGAACAGGACTCGCCCATTGCCGACAGAATGGTCGATCATCAGGGGCTTTTGATTCCGCAGCGCCAGGACGGTTTTCCAGGTTTTGGTAGCCAACTCGCTTCCTCGTTCGGAGGAGGCAAACAGCGAATCATCGAGATCGACGAACCGGTCGACGCGAACAAACTGGAATGGAGAATTGCTCAATCCCAACAAAGGCTCGAAAATGGGATGCTGTTCGGCAATCATATCGGGAACGCCCGCATCGCTGGACCGAGCGAGAGTCGCCATGCCGAGGATCTGGAATGGCATAAGAGGAGTCGAAACCGGTGCTCCTATAGGGGCTTTGGTCCACCCCGCGTTGTATCTCGCATAGTCTGCATCGGTCATGAGCTCACCGAAGAAGACCGCCAAGCCTCCCCCTCGCGAGACGTACGCGTGCAGGTTCTCTAAAGCGCGACCGTCCAATCCTGGAACCGCTTGCATGAGAATACACGCGTAACCGTCCAGTGCCGAAGGATCTGCGTCCCGCAAGAACTCCGGCCCTTCGCGGCTCATCAACAATCCGGTTTTTGCCGTCCCACCTGGGTCCAAGGCCGACTCGATGAAGAAGGAGTGCTTCCCCGTTGGATCCCCATCGATGAGCAAGACTCGCAAGCCATCCTGCAGATCCAAAACGCAGTGGGCTCGGTTATCGGCTTGCAACGGATCGGGGGGCAATTGGGCCTCGACGACATGCGAACCGCTTTTCGGGAACAGAACCTGTGTGTGCCTGGTTACCGATTCACCCGGCTCGATTCGGTCGATAAGCAAAGGAGGTAGCTCGGTGGTCAAACCGGAGTAAGGAGCGGTCGGCTTCAGCTCCAAGTCACTTCCGCTGTAGTCGGTTGCCAACACGCGAACTGTCACGTTTCGAGCCGGCGAAACACCTTCGTTCCGAACCGTGATATTGATCAGGGCGGGGACGCCCGCGACCAGAACCTCCTGCTGAGGCGTGATGGAGGCGATCGTCAAGTTGTCGTGCCGGACCGGGGAGCAGTCGATGAGCTGCAATTCCGACTCCCCTTTAGGCAACGCGAGGAGCTGTTGCTGAAGATTCGCATTATTCTGCCAATCCTTGATCCGGTAATCGCTTAGGACATACAAGACCGCTTTCTCGCCTACCGATTGCTCCATGACCGGTCTCAATAATGCGATCGCCTCATGGAGAGGGGCATCGATGGCGCTCGGCTGCGTTCCGATCAAACGGGAGAGCATGCTCGATGGGTCGGATGGGACCGATCTTGCTAGAAGATCCGCGACCGAGTCAGCGGAGACAAGCGGTTTCGGCTCCCCTTGTTCCGAATCGCTGGCAGCTGGCTGCTTGCCAGATTGCGCCGCGAAGGCCCGCGAGGCGCGAACCACGCTTACCAGGTGGTTTCCTTCTCGCGAAGGAGCCGCATTGAGAATGGTTTGGATAGCCCCGAGCGCTGACTGGTAGGCATTTCCCCCCGACCCGGTGTCTCCCATCGACGCGGAATCGTCCAGAACAAAGTAATGATGGGTCGTCGATTGACTTACCCAGGACAACCACTTCGAGCCGCTCACCCATTGGGCTAGCATCGCGACCGCAATGGCGACCGCCAGCATGCGAGAAGCGATTAGCAACGCTTGCTTGAGCCACACCCAACGCCGATGCTTGCGATAGCTTTCCAGCAGGAACTCCATCGCAGCCCACTCGGTCCGCCGGTGGCGAACCATATTGATGAGGTGGATGAGGAGCGGCACCAGGACTAGCAAGAATCCCCAAGCCAATGGTTGAAATAAGAACTGCATCGACCTACCTCTTCCTCATATGCGCCATGCGAGACGAAAGGTAAGCCGTCAGCGCCGCATCGATATGCTTGCTGGTTCGGATCAACTGATAATCGACTTGGTAGCTGGCACATGCGTGCCGGATTCGATCCAAGAATCGCTGCAGCGCTTCCATGTACCCGTCGCGGAGCGCGCGGGGATTGCATGTCAAATGATCCATCGATTCCATTCCTTCGAATCGCGTCGGATCGTTGAAGGGAAAGTCCAGTTCGTCATCGTCCATAATGTGAAAGACCAAAATATCGTGCCCCGCCTTTCGAAGCTGCGCTAATCCTTTGAGGGCATCCTGCTCCACGCCGAGGAAATCGGTGATCAGGATCATGAGTGATCGCTTGGGATACGTATCGTTGATCTCCCGAAACACGCCTGCCAAATTGGTTTTATCCTTCGGCGCAACCTGTTGTAATGATTTGAAAATACTTTGGAGGTGGATGCGGCTCGATCGCCAAGGCAACTTCGTTCGGATCTTTTCATCGAACACCGACAGTCCAACCGAATCTTGCTGTCGAAGCGTGAGATAGGCTAGGCAGGCGGCAATGGTGGCACCGTAATCGAATTTGTTCAGCGCACCGCGACCATATTGCATGCTCTTCGAAGCATCGACGAGGAGGGTGCACCGGAGATTGGTGTCCTCCTCGTATTGTTTGATGTAGAGACGATCCTGCCGCCCGAACACTTTCCAGTCGATGTGTCGCAGATCGTCCCCCGGGGCGTATTGCCGGTGCTGAACGAACTCAACGGATTGACCGAAGTACGGACTGCGATGCATACCCGACAGGAAGCCCTCCACAATGTTTCGGGCTCGAAGCTCCATCGAGTGGATGCGTCGGATCGCTTCAGGATGCAAGTATTCTTTGGAATCGGGCATCTCGCAGCAATTCGTCTTGAGCCGTGGGCGTAACAGAAATAATTTTGTCGATTACCGCGTCGCTGGTGATCCCGTCGCTTTCCGCAGCAAAGTTCACCACCATGCGGTGACGCAACACGGGCTTTGCACAGAATTGGATATCGGCCGTGTCGACGTACGATCGACCCAACATGGCCGCCCGAGCTTTCGCTCCCAAGATCAAGAATTGAACGGCACGAGGACCGGCCCCCCAAGCGACTTGCTCACGAACGAAGTCAGGGACTCCGTCCTGACCAACGCGTGTTTGCCGAACAATCGCGAGCGCGTAGCGAATGACATTCTCGCTAACCTCGATGCCCCGAATGAATTCCTGAAGTGCCAAGATTTCTTCGCCTGACAGAACCGACTCGATCGTCGATTTCGTTCTTCCCGTGGTACGCCGCGCCACCTCGAATTCGTCGGCGAACGAAGGATAGGAAACATGCACCTTGAACATGAACCGGTCCTGCTGGGCTTCGGGAAGTGGATACGTTCCCTCCTGCTCGATCGGGTTTTGCGTTGCGAGCACAAAGAAGGGATCGGAGAGTTGGTGCCGCACGCGTCCGACCGTGATCTGACGCTCCTGCATGGCTTCCAACAAAGCAGCCTGCGTTTTCGGTGGAGTTCGATTGATCTCGTCGGCGAGAACCACATTCGCGAAGAGGGGACCTTCCATGAAGCGGCGTTCGCGGGACCCAGTCGATTTGTTCTCTTCGATGATCTCCGTCCCGGTGATGTCGGCGGGCATCAAATCCGGGGTGAACTGGATTCGACTAAACGACAAATTCATCGTCTGCGCGAGCGAACTGATCATCAACGTCTTCGCCAGACCGGGTACCCCCTCCAGCAAACAATGCCCTCGGGCAAAGATGCTGATCAGCAATTGTTCGACGACATCCGTTTGTCCAACGATCGTGCGAGAGAGTTGGTCAAGAATCTGCTCACGGGCCTTTTGCAGTCTTTCCAAGTCCGCGCGAGCGGAATCTTCATGGGTCATACCAAACTTTCATCGTTTCAAGGAATCAATCCGTTTTCTCACCGACAAGACCGCTTCTATTCTTCCTTAACAAGGATCGTTGCCAAGCACTTCGAAGGGTCGATTCCGTCACATTGTAGCAAATCCGGTCCGTTCGACGACGAGAAAGTCCCCAGCCCATGGTTGCCAGATCCCATACCGATTCGTTCGCCTGCAGGCGATGGCAGAACCAGCTAGAATGACGGCTATGGATTCAAGCTTGCTCGATATGGAATCGGATGTGGTGTTTCGCGTACGGGGCGTGACGAAGGTCTACCCGATGGGAGAGGTTTCGGTTCAAGCGCTTCGCGGGGTCGACCTCGATCTGTTTGCTGGAGAATTCGTAGTAATCCTCGGTGCATCGGGGAGCGGGAAATCGACCTTGCTCAACATTCTTGGAGGGCTCGATGTTCCGACCGCTGGGAGCGTCCACTTTCGCGATCATGATCTCACCCGATCGGACGAAGGGGAAAGAACCCTCTTTCGCCGGGACCATGTTGGATTTGTGTTCCAGTTCTATAATTTGATCGCCGGCCTGACCGCATTCGAAAACGTTGCTTTGGTCGCCGACATCGCGAGGAACCCGCTCCCCCCGATCGAGGCATTGCGATTGGTGGGATTGGAAGAACGAAGGGATCATTACCCGTCTCAACTTTCCGGAGGAGAACAGCAGCGTATTGCCATCGCGAGGGCCATCGGCAAACGCCCCGATGTATTGCTTTGCGACGAACCGACCGGAGCCCTCGATGTCCGAACCGGTGTGATCGTTTTGGAAGCGATCGCGAACGTCAATCGCCAGCTTGGTACGCTCACGGTGGTCATCACGCACAACGCATCGATCGCTCAGATGGCCGACCGCGTCATCTCAATGACCGACGGACGTATCTCGGCCATCGAGAGGAATGCGAACCAGATTCCAGCCTCCCAGTTGGTCTGGTGATTCGATGCGTTACCTGGACCGAATGCTTTGGTACGATTTGAGAAGACTCTGGCGACAAGAGTTTGCGATTGCGATTCTGGTCGCTTGTGGAACCGCCATCTTCATTATGGCGACCAGTTCGACCCTCTCGGTCGAGACAAGCCAAAAACGTTACTACACGACCTACCGTTTCGCAGATCTATTCGCCGGTCTAACCCGAGCGCCGATGTCGATGCGAGATCGAATCGAAGAGATCGAGGGGGTTGCTAAGGCGCAGTGCCGCATCGAACATGCCGCGCTGATCGATATACCGACGATGGTCGAACCGGTTTCCTGCCGCCTCGTCTCCATCGACCGTGATGCTGCATCCGACTTGAACGGGATCTGCCTCCGATTGGGACGACTCCCCGCACCGGAACAGGAAAAAGAAATTGTCGCGAGCGAGCTTTTCGCCACCGTTCATGGATTGGTGCCGGGAGACTCCATCGATGTCACGATGGATGGACGCCGGGACACGCTTCGCGTGGTTGGTATCGGTATGTCGCCAGAGTACGTGTACGCCGTGCAACCCGGATTGCTCCTCTCCGACAATCGACGCTTTGGCATTCTTTGGATGTCGCGCAAAGCCATGGAGGGGGCGTTCAACATGGAAGGGGCATTCAACAGCGTCGCCATTCGTCTGGAAGCCTTCGCCTCGGAGAAACAAGTTCTTTTCGAACTCGATCGTTTGCTAAAGCCGTTTGGTTCGTGGGGGGCATACACGCGCGAAGATCAATCTTCCCATCGGCGACTCTCCGATGAAATGCATCAGATGAGAGCCATGGCGTATGTTCCACCCTCGATCTTCCTCGCTGTCTCCTCCTTTCTCGTCAATTTGGTCCTCTCTCGATTGGTGCATCAGCAAAAGGACCAGATTGCTGCCCTTCGCGCATTTGGGTTTACCCAATGGGAATTAGCGGTCCACTATGCCAAGCTTATGCTCGTACCGGTCTTGATCGGCTGTACCCTCGGGACGATCGTTGGGATCCGAACCTCTTGGTGGATGGTGGATATCTATGCCATTTTCTTCCGCTTTCCCTCGATGGAGTATCGCATCGCCTACACGGAAGCCATTCTCGCCATCCTCGTTTCGGTGCTAGCAGCCATTCTCGGTGGTGCGAATGCGATCCGCATGGTCATCAAGCTTCAGCCGGCCGAAGCGATGAGACCTGACACACCGAAAGCGTATGGAAAGCTGCTTGTCGATCGCATGGGACTGGGCTGGTCCATGTCGACCATGACCCGCATGATTCTTCGCAGGTTGACTGGGAATCCAGGCACGACCGCCCTCTCCGTATTGGGAATCGCGATGGGGGTCGCTGTGCTCGTACTCGGATCCTTCATGCGCGATACGATCGAGTTTGTACTCGAGGTGCAGTTTGGTCGATCGCAGCGTCAAGACGTCATGCTCACCTTCAACGATACCCTATCGGCCGACTCGCTCTACGATGTGTCCCATCTCCCTGGTGTGCATCGCGTCGAACCTTTTCGGAGCGTCGCGGTCAAAGTTCGAAATGGAACGGCCCAGCATCGCCTCTCCCTCATGGGGCTAGCCCCTGAACCCTATCTCTACCGCGTTCTCGATGCCGACAATCGCCCTGTATCGTTTCCACCCAACGGCGGTGTGACGATCACGGAGAAACTCGCGGAGATCCTCCATGTACGGCGCGGCGAGTCGATCGATATCGAAATACTGGACGGGAAAGGTATTATCGTGCGTACCACGGTCTCCCATATATTCACCAATTACACCGACCCGGCCTGTTACATGAATCGGACAGACCTGCATCGGCTTCTCAAAGAAGGGGAACAGCTTTCTGGCGCGTTTCTCGCCGTCGCCCCCGAATCGATGAACGATCTCTATCGTGCAGTGAAAGAGGTCCCGAAAGTCGCAGGAGTTCTCGACATCCAAGCCGCTGAGAAGAACTTCCGCGAGCTCGTAACCGAGCATACGAAGATCATGCGATTGATGAATTCCCTCTTCGGTTCCTTGATCGCCGTCGGTGTCATTTATAACGCAGCCCTGATTGCGCTCGCTGAAAGCGGACGAGATCTAGCAACTCTTCGAGTCATCGGATTTTCCCATCGCGAAGTTTCGCTCATCTTGATTGGAGAATTGGCAGGCCTCACTCTCATGGCAATTCCTGTCGGATTGCCGATCGGAATCTTATTCTCCTACTTCGCAACTTTGGCACTCGATACTGAAACACATCGATTCCCATTGGTCATCCATCGATCGACATTTGCCTATGCGGCGACGATTATCCTTATCGCTTCTTCGATTTCGGCATGGGTCGTGAGCCGCATGCTTCGCCGAATGGAGCTTGTATCCGTATTGAAAGTAAAAGTCTCTTGAAACGACTTCGTGAAAAACTGCCTTGGCTTTTCGCTGCAGCCATCCTTCTCGCGCTGTTGGTCTATGGGTACTGGCCGAGACCCGTTCTAGTCGATCTTGCGATTGTCGAGCGAGGCAGTATTGCGATCACCGTCGACGACGACGGTGAAACACGCATTCGAGAACGCTATCGGATTGCGGCACCAGTGACTGGCAAGTTGCTGCGATTGACTTTGCATGCCGGGGATTTGGTACACCGAGACGCAACGGAGTTGGTGCAGATTCTGCCACAGGATCCCGCATTGCTCGACGCGAGAACGGTCGCAGAAAGCGAAGCCCGTTTGGCTGCAATGGAAGCGGCGATTGAAGAATCGCAGTCGTCTTTGGCAAGCGCCGAGTCGAATCTGAAGTTAGCCGAAGAAGCGTATCAGCGCGCAGTTTCTTTGCACCAAACGAGATCGATCGCGACATCGGAGTTTGAAGAAGCGGAGCATGCCAACCGAGCAGCGCAAGCCAATTTGCGATCCGCCAAGTTTCGGTCGCTTGTGCGAAACTATGAACGAGATATGGCGAAAGCGGCGCTGCTCAAGATCTCTAGCTTTAGCGAGAATCCGCCCGATCTCCCGTTCAAGATTGTTTCACCGATCGATGGTGCTGTGCTGCGTGTCTTTCAAGAAGACTCGAACGTCGTGACCGCAGGAACCCCGATTTTGGAAATTGGAGACCCGCGTGATCTGGAGTTGCAAATTGACGTTTTGTCGAACTATGCAGTCGCGATCGAGCCCGGTGCTGCAGTAACGATTGAACATTGGGGTGGCCCCAAGCCGCTGCATGCGAAAGTGCGTGTAGTAGAGCCTTCTGCGTTTCTCAAAGTCTCGGCCCTCGGTGTGGAGGAGAAGCGAGTTCGAGTCATTGCCGATTTCATGGAACCTTGGGAAGAACGACAAACCCTCGGAGACGGCTATCGGATCGAAGCTCGCATCGTTCTACAAGAAACCGACGCCGAATCTTTGTACGTCCCTGCGGGCGCTGTGTTTGAACTCGCGGGCCGTCGATATGTGTTTCGCAGTCGGGCCAACCGAGCGGAACGAGTCGAAGTTGCCATTGGGGATTCGAATGGAAGGCAGACCGAGATCCGCTCCGGTTTGGAGGAGGGGGATCGAATTATCCTGCATCCTCCGGACACGTTACGAGAAGGGGACAGTGTCGAAGCCGCTCCGTAGTACCCTTCGCAGCACCGCTCTCTGATCGGGGTCTCTAGGCCCAATAGTCAGCGCAACGATGGATCATCAGTTCTCGAGTGCTACAACCGAAGCACTTTACCGGCACTGGGCAGGGAACAGGTTTAGAACAGTAATCGTCGCGACACCATTTTTTGATGCAGTCTGGAACGCAAATACCACACTTCACGTCATGGACAACGTCCTGGCTCTTGTTCGATCAAATCGCCAAAAGTGATACCCTTGATCGGATCAGACCCCTGCGAGTCTTGCTTCATCCCTAAGTTGGTTAAGTTGTTCGCTAACGACCGCCCGATAAGGAACTCCATCGAGAGATAATAGACTTGCTTCGGGTTTGCTGTGTCATGGCTCCGCGTAGTCTCTATCCAGCGTTTTGCGAACAAGTCTCGCAGTGCAGTAGAAAACGCCTCAAATCGATCTCGAGGGGTAGCTTCGTTGGGATCGATGACGTGGTCTAAAACGAGTCGCCGTTCAACGAGTGCATCCTCCAGGCCAGTGAACTCCAGGGATCTATCGCCGAAGGTTTTCGGGTGTTGAAGAATATCTTCGATGTTCATGGTTCACATCCCTAACTCTTTCAGTTCTGTTCGCAATCTTGAAGGACGCGTCGAGTATGCTCTGCGATCAATAACTCTTCATTGGTTTCGATCACCCAAATCGAAACTTTGCTCTCTTTATCATTCAGCTGGCAAAAGCAGCCTTTGTTTGCATCTTCATCTAAAATGACGCCTAGCCAATTTGCATCTCGGCAAACTCGCGAGCGAATGAGATCGGCATTCTCCCCGATGCCTCCGGTGAATACCAATGCGTCAAGGCCCCCGAGGGTTGCCACCAGCGATCCAATTTCACGACCGATTCGGTAAACAAATAGGTCAACCGCTTCCGCCGCATTGGGATCCGCACTTGCCAAAAGGGTTCGCATATCACTCGACAGCCCCGAAACTCCTAGCAACCCAGAGTCATGATAAATGAGGTCTGCAATGGCCGTCGCATCCATACCATGATTCGTCATGAGATAAAGTAGGACTCCTGGGTCGATCGAACCAACACGAGTTCCCATCACCAAACCATCCACCGGAGTGAAACTCATGGTTGTGGCGACGCTTTTGCCCCCTCGCAGAGCGCACAGACTGGCACCATTTCCGAGATGGGCGACAATCGTGCGATTCAAGGCTGCGTGCGGAGCAAGAGTTGGTAACACCGAAGCGATATACTCGTATGAAAGTCCGTGGAATCCATACCTCAGGACCCCCTGCTCGGTGTATCGCCTCGGAAGACCGAACCATTGGGCTACGGGTGGCTGTGTTCGATGAAAAGCTGTGTCGAAACAGGCTACCTGCGCCAAAGCTGGCGATTTCATCTTAAGGGCTTTGATCGCGGCCAAGTTATGAGGTTGATGCAAGGGCGCGAGCGGAACAAGTTGCTCGAGCTCGTGGAGCATTGGCTCTGTAACGCGAACAGGCGCAACAAAATGCGGTCCACCGTGAACCACACGATGCCCTACCCCTACCAAACAGATGTTAGTCGATTGCTCTTTCAGGCGCTCGAGAATAAGCCCGAGCGACTGTGCATGGTCAAAGAGAGAGTCACCGTGGATATCGCTCGCTTCCACCAGATCGCCGGAACCTGATCGAAGCACCCATTTCGGGGCGGTTCCAATTCCGGAAACCTTCCCTCGGACGATTAGTTCGAGATCGCTGCTACGAAAGACGGAAAACTTTAGGCTCGAAGAGCCAGCGTTCAATACAAGTAGCGTCTCAATCACGGAGGTACCTCAATCCGATTGTCGACCAAGCCCATCCATCAAGGATAACGGCATTCTCCAACTCCTTTAGTACGGCCATTTCCAGTTGGCAGCCTCTGGATGATCGACACCATGTTCATGCGCATAGTTTTTGCACGCGATTTGCATGTTACGGAATTTCTCTTTGGCATGAGCGCCCGCCACTTGGAGCTGCGGAACTCGGTCGATGACATCCATTGCCAAAGTGAAGCGGTCAATCTGGTTTTGAATTGCGAGCTCGAGCGGGGTGTTGATATTTCCCTTCTCTTTGTAGCCCCGAACATGCAGGTTTCTGTGGTTCGTGCGGCGGTATGCCAATCGATGGATCAGCCAGGGATAGCCATGGAAGGCAAACATGATCGGCTTATCTACCGTAAAGAGCGTGTCAAAATCACGATCGGTTAATCCGTGTGGATGCTCCGTCGAGGGTTGCAATCGAAGCAGGTCAACCACGTTGACAAACCGAATCTTTAGACTTGGAAACTCCTGCCGAAGCAGCACGGAAGCGGCGAGCGTTTCTTTGGTAGGGATGTCACCGGCGCACGCCATGACGACGTCGGGTTCTTGCCCATGGTCCGTACTTGCCTGCGGCCATATGCCAATTCCCTTGGTGCAATGAATGATCGCGTCTTCCATGGAAAGATACTGCAAGTGATTCTGTTTGTCAGACACAATCACATTGATGTAGCCCTCACTTCGCAAGCAGTGGTTTGCGACTGACAATAACGAGTTCACATCGGGGGGCAAATAAATGCGAGTGACCGCCGCACTTTTGTTCACGACCACATCGAGGAATCCGGGGTCCTGGTGAGTGAACCCGTTGTGATCTTGGCGCCATACTGTTGACGTAATGAGAAGATTCAACGACGCGATTTTTTCTCGCCAAGAGAGTAGATTGCAGATCGTCAACCACTTTGCATGCTGATTAAACATCGAGTCGATCACATGCGCAAATGCCTCGTAAGTGCTAAAGAATCCGTGGCGTCCTGACAACAAATAGCCTTCTAGCATGCCTTCCAAGGTGTGTTCAGAAAGCATTTCCAGGACACGCCCGTCAGTACTGAGTTCAGTACCATCGGCGTCTTCCGGAAAGTACTCCGATAACCAGAGTTTCTTTGAAACCTGATAAATCGCATCTAATTTATTCGATGTGTTCTCATCGGGGCCGAACACGCGAAAATTGGTCATATTCTTCTTCATCACATCGCGAAGAAAATTACCCAGAGGGCGGCAATTCTCGGCTTCCACCACCCCTGGCTTGTCAACCTGGATGCCATAGTCTCGAAAGTCTGGCAGGCGAAGCGCCTTCTTCAAACGCCCTCCATTGGCGTGAGGGTTCGAGCCAATACGCTTGACTCCAGTTGGCGAGAGAGCCTTTAGATCTGGACGAAACCGACCTTGGGAATCAAATAGCTCATCTGGCTTGTAACTTCGCATCCATTCTTCCAGCAGCTTAAGCCGAGCAGGATCATTCTTGACATTAGCCATTGGCACTTGGTGAGCACGCCAGCTTCCTTCCAGTTTATGCCCTCCCACCTCGGCCGGGCTGGTCCAACCCTTCGGCGTCCGAAGTACGATCATAGGCCAATGGGGGCGAAAAGGTGTTCCGGTACTACGAGCCTTCGTTTGAGCATCGCGTATGTCCGCGATGCACCGGTCGATCGTCGCTGCCATCGCTTGGTGCATCGATTCTGGATCAGAACCTTCAACAAAATAAGGGGTCCAGCCCGTACCACGAAAGAAGGCTTCCAACTCTTCATGGCTAACCCGAGCCCAGATGGTCGGATTGTTGATCTTGTAGCCATTGAGATGCAGAATCGGTAGTACCGCGCCGTCATAGATCGGATTTAAGAACTTGTTGATATGCCAACTCGTGGCCAACGGCCCTGTCTCCGATTCTCCATCACCGACGACTGCAGCTACGATCAAGTCCGGATTGTCGAAAGCGGCGCCGCAAGCGTGGGATAGAACGTAGCCAAGCTCTCCCCCCTCGTGGATGCTGCCAGGCGTTTCAGGAGTGCAATGGCTGCCGATCCCCCCGGGAAACGAGAACTGCTTAAAAAAATGTTTCAGCCCTTCCTCGTCTTCGCTGCAATCTGGGTACACCTCCGAGTAAGAACCTTCGAGATAACACGGGCCAAGCACCCCAGGTGCTCCATGCCCCGGGCCTGCCATGAACACAACATCCAAATCATTCGATTTGATGACTCGGTCGAGATGGATGTATGTAAATGCAAGCCCCGGACTAGTGCCCCAGTGACCTAGCAAACGATCTTTGATGTGCTCGGGCTTGAGTGGCTCCCTTAGCAGCGGATTCGCCTTCAAGTAAGTCATACCCAGAGCGAGGTAATTACAAGCTCGCCAGTATTCGTTCATTTTCTTTACAACATCGTCGCTCAAGGGAGCCCCTGTGACGGTGGAGCGTGCCTTACCGTAAGCACTTATCGATTGTGTCGCCTGGCTTTCAAGAGATTGGATAGTCTGGACGCTTTTCACACTTGTCATTACCGAATTCCTCCACTCATAAAAGCATTAATTGTGACCGCTGACTGTTCCCGAAACCCACAGCGACTCACGCATCGATCTTGCCGGTGCCAACGATGAAGACTGGTGGCTAAACCTGCCAATCTTCGTAAGGCCCGACAACTAGCAACAATCGAAAGCAAAGCTAAGATATTTGCCGGAAGATTTTGCGCACATGCGTCACATCAAGAGTCCATGCACGCTCGTTCCACATGTTTCAAGAACTTGATACTCTGGCCTCCAATCACTGCGAAGCCCAGGCCGAAGATTCTGGCACACCGCATAGCAACTTGCAAGAAGTATGCACGAACTTGCTGAATGAAGAGTCAAGTCGCACTTGCTCGTTCGAGCTTCGGCGCCCCCGTTAAGGTGTGTCAGTTTGCGACGTTCACTCGCCACGATCGGGTCGAATTGTGCCAGAAGAAGGACTTTGTTGATCAAATCATGTAACTTTCGCGGCCGCATGGAATCCGCCTGAGAATTGTATCCCATTCCTCGGCAACTTCCGCACCGTAAACCATTTCTCCTAGCGTGCAAAAATTCCAGACTATTGCCAACCTCAAGGCGATCCTGAACAGTCGAGGACGACTGTTCGACAATGTCGATCTGTTGTCCTCAACAGATCTGGAGTGATTTATCAGTGGCATGTGCTATCAGCATTCGCTACTGTTGACTGAAGGCTTGATCGCGGAGCGAAGCATCGCCGCTGTTGTCCTGAATTGGGTCGAAAGCTCCCGTCAAGCCAAAGTTCTCAAGACTCGTTTGAGCCAGCAACAAATCTCGCTCAGCGTCGATCGCTTGCAACCGAAGTTCAAAATAGGTACGACGAATGATCAAGACTTCGAGGAAGTCCGTTTCACCGGCAACATAGGCTTGGTTTGCCAAATCAAGCGACTGCTGAATATCGGGAAGGAGTTGTTCGCGATAACGAATCAATGCCGCCTTAGCAGATTCGTAGTTCCCCGACAACCGACCCACCCGTGCGCGCAGCGCTCGGTCGATCCTTTCCACTTCTAATTGCGCGATGTTGTAATCGGCTTGCGCCGCCGCAATGTTGCCTTGATTGCGATTATGCGTATTGAGCGGTGCGGAGAGTTGGGTGTTGATCATCCCCGACTCTGTTCCGTTATCGACCCCAGCGCCTATCTGGAACGTCAAGTTTGGAGTCGCTTGCACGTTCTGCCTTCGGAGATTGGCCGAGGCTCTCTCGAGGTTTGCCGTAGCCACTTGAAATTCCGGATTGGTTTCACGAAGTTGTGCGAGCATCGAATCCCAATCGATCGAATCAATCGGTGCAGCGAGTTGTCCAGAAACTTCAGAGGGATTGATCTGTGGAATGCCAACCAAGGCAGCTAGTTCTGCAGCGTAACCATTTGCCCATGCCCGTGCTTGCTCCTGTTGCATTCGAATTTGATTCCATTGGGTACTCGCCTGCAGGACATCGATTTGCGAGCCCTCTTTGGCCTGCTTGCGCAATTCGGTCAATTCGAGGGCTTTTCGCGATGCCTCCGTGAATTCGCTCAAAGCAGCCTCTTTGGTCCGGGCTGCCAAGAGTTGAAAATAGGCGGTTCGAACATCGGCGAGAATCCTGCTTCGCTGCGACTCCACCTCGCTGAGCTGGCCGCGGACGCGAGCGTTGACGACACGCCGGCTCCACTGCAGCTTGTCACCCGTCACAATCTCGCGTTCCAGGAACAAGGTGTGCTGATCGGTTCCTTGGTCTGCCAGCTGCTGAGCAGAGTATCCGAGATTCGGATTGGGTCGCAAACTGACCTGCTGTCGATAGCCTGCTGCCTTGCAAGCGCTCCATTCCAACTGCCGGAGTGTAGGACTGTTCTGGATGGCGAGATCTTCCAATTCCTCGAGGCGAAGGGTCGTGGTCGAGGGGGTGTCGAGGGTAACCTCTTTGGCAATTGCCAACGCCTCAAAGGACGCAGGTTGCACAGCGGATGGATCCCGCACCGCAGCAGCGGGTGTCGCCTCGGCCACTCGCGCTTGCGGAGCTGGCTCGCTTTGTATGTCCACCGATTTGGACCATGGAGCAAAGCTCGGGAATTTCATCGAAGGCCCAGGTTTCCCTGCCGTTGCGCAGCCAATCGTCGGTATCAACAACCCGATCAACAGACTGCGACGAAACCATTCGGAATTGGAAATTGGCTTTGCTAGCATACGACGCACTCCTAAACGAACACTTGTGGCCGTGGAGGTATCGGTGTTTTTAGTGGGAAGATCGCAAACCCAACCCGCATTCCGGCGGGGCATTACTCGCGTCGAACCAAAGAAAACGCACAGTCGTTTAACTCGCCAGGAAATGCTAGCGTCTCAGAAACGCTAGCGTATTGCACGAATTTTGGCGGAAAGATCGGGGCTGTTCGCGTTTTGCATTGCCACCCACGTCACGTTGGCTGCGGCTTTGGTCGCATCGAAGCCGCCCAAGGTCTCGATCAGACCAAGTTCGTAGGCGAGTCGGTCGGAGTGACCAGGCAGGATGACGCGCCAATCGAATGGTATTTTGCCGGGACGCAATTTGTTCACATGTTGCACCAAATTGGTGGTGCAGTTGTTGCGGAGTGTGTCATAGAACTCAGGCTCTCGTTGCAGTTTATTAGCCCGCGCGAGCATGTCGACCAACAAGTCTTGGACTTGGTCCGGAGTTGCTCTCCCTCGATACAGATAAACTTCAACATTGCGAACGTTCGTCCGGAGAGGAATGACATCCCTTTCGTCGGCGATGACGTACATCAATTCGAAACGATTCGATGCACCGCGCAGAGGAGAGTAGGATTCCCCTTCATCGAGTCGGGCTTCGACGGAGATGGCGAAATGTTGACCGTTGGCCAGCCCGAAGCTAAGCATCGTATGGGCGAGAAGGGTCGTTTCGCGAAAGGGAACGACAATGAAATCGATGGTTCGAACATCCTGCAGTTGAAACCGAAGATCGTAATGTCTAACGTCATAATCGTGCTCGGTCCGATAGCGGCAATCGCGGACTTGCCGGATCGTGATCTCGCTTCCCTCGAACTCGGCAAAGGGGAGAATCGCTAGATCGGGACGCCAGATACGGTCCATCGATTTGGGGATTTGGCGATTCGGACGGAGTTTCCCGAGCACCCCCTGGGTGTCCGAATTTCTTGGCTCGATCCAACGTCCAGTGCAGCCGCCGAAGCCTGAGAGCAGGGCGAAACTAATAGCCACGGAAACGATGCGAGCAAACAAGCATGCGATGGGAACAGCTTCTCGTTTCATAGGGCCTCCAACCGCTGAATCGCTTCTTGCAACCGGCAAGTGATAGCACTTGCCGGATTGCGAGGTCAAGATGAATCGCCTACCTGGCATCACCCTCCGGCGGATTCCGAATAGCAAATAATTGAATCCAACCGGTTGACACCGCCGTACAATCCCCCGATGGCTCGCGACCGTTAGTTTCAGTTACCAATCGGTAATCGATCATTTCCCCAGATCAAACGTAGTGGATTGCAAGAATGAAGACAAAAATTTTCGGTTTGGCGTTAGCTTCTTTTGTAGGTTTCAACTCTTTTGCGTTGGCTCAAAAGAATATTGTGGAGACCGCTGTCGAAGCAGGCAGCTTCAAGACTTTGGCAGCCGCTCTGACCGCAGCGGATTTGGTTGACGCAGTAAAGGGCCCTGGCCCCTTCACCGTTTTCGCACCCACCGATGAAGCCTTCGCAAAGCTCCCAAAGGGAACCGTTGAAACGCTGCTCAAGCCAGAGAACAAGAGCAAGCTGCAAGACATCCTGAAGTACCACGTTGTCAGCGGCAAGGTCATGGCTGCCGACGTGGTCAAGGTCAAGGGAGCAGTTGCTCTCAACGGCCAACGCATCGATGTAAAAGTGGACGGCGGCAAGGTTAGCGTCGATAATGCGAACGTTGTGAAGACGGATATCGGATGCACCAACGGCGTAATCCATGTGATCGATTCCGTGATCCTCCCAGCTTCCGATCCGATCCCTGCAGTTGCTGACAAAGCCGGCAAGTTCAAGACGTTGCTCGCAGCAGTCAAAGCCGCTGGGTTGGCCGAAGCATTGAGTGGCGAAGGCCCATTCACCGTCTTTGCCCCTACCGACGAAGCATTCGCGAAGATCCCTTCCGCAACCCTCAATGACTTGCTCAAGCCTGAGAACAAGGAAAAGTTGGCTTCGATCCTGAAGTACCACGTTGTGTCAGGTCGCGTCTATTCCGAAGCAGCTGTTGCTGCGAAGTCGGCAAACACCCTCCAAGGTGCAGCCGTTGCTATCAAAGTGACCGATAAGGGAGCGTTTGTAAATGATGCCAAGATCATCGCAACCGACGTCGATGCGTCGAACGGCGTGATCCACATCATCGATTCCGTGATTATGCCCCCAGCCAAGTAAGGTTGGATGAATTGGAGTTCGACTCTATGGTCTGTTCCAATTTCGAGAAAGGGTAGGTCTTTGACCTACCCTTTTTTTATGCGACAGGGTGGTTATGCGACGGGGTGCTTCACCGCATACGATTCAAGATAGCCGAAGTCAGGAAACTTTCCATCTTTCGGCTGCGGTTGGCCTTGCATGCCAGCCAAGTATAAAGTCGATCCATCCCGGCTAAATCTTGCTTGGGTAATCCGCATCCCTGTTTTGGCTTGTCCGATCAAGTCACCGGTTTGGGCATCGAAAATCCCGAGATTCCAATTGCCCCCTCGCAGTCGCCCAGCCATAACAAACAGATGCCCCTGTGGGTGCCACGCTAGGGTTTCCATCAAACCTTCACCGGATTGCTCGTCTTTCGATTCCTTTACTTTCTCGACGGGATTCGTGCGCCACGCAAATTTTTGCCATCGCTGTTTCCCGTTCCCAGCCATCGGATCCACCATCTCTCCCATGCCGGCTGCATAAAGTGCTTCACTATCGGGCGAAAAAGCGACTGCGTAGATTCCGCCGATATAGCAGTGGCTTTTAATCACACCCCAGCTGGAAAAAGAGGGCGTGCGCCAGCGGGCCAATTCTTTGCCCGTAGCCAGTTCCCAAACCGCCAAATCCCCCATCAGATTTCCCGCCGCTACATATCGAGAGCTGGTATCGATTGCAACACATTGCACCGAAGGCAACATGTTCATCGCGTGAACCAATTCACCGGTGGAAGCATCGAACACCTTCACCGTTGGCTCTTCTGACGGCAATGGTTCGTATTTTTCCGAACCCGCCAGATATTGACCAGATACCGAGACGACCCACTTCTCATCCGGAGACAGCGTCATATCCCACGACCAAAACGGGTGGATCTTTTTTTCCAAACTGGTGGGGAGTTCCCTAACGGATGGATCGAGATCAAGGGCTCGAACGTGCAGGGTGCCATCGTATGCTGCGGTGATCAAGGACATCGCACTTTTTTGAATCGCAATACTGGAAACATAGCTGGAGTGGGAACCGATTCGAACGGGCGTCGGTTTAGGCTCGTCCTTTTCCATCGGAATTTCGCAGCGGTAGATTCCATCCATGCAGGCGGCGAACACGTTGCTGGAATCATCGTCAATCGCGATATCGAGAATCCCCATCGGAAAATGGATGCGACGAGTGCGGGTGAGTTCGATAGTCATAGGAAAATTGCTGGGAACGAAACGAATGAAGATGGATGACTAAGCCAACAGCTCTGCGATCGGAGCGGCTTCCTTTTCGACGCGATTGAACGTCGGAAAGTCAGGAAGGTTATACGTCTCATAGGGATCCAGCCCGAGGGCGGTGTAAATTGTCGCGAACAGCCGACGTTGATCGACGGGACTGTCCGACACAGCCATTCCATTCTCATCGGTCGATCCGTAGACTACTCCCTTCTTGATGCCACAGCCCGCCATTGCCAAACTCCACGCATTGGGGAAATGGTCACGTCCCCTCGCTTCATTCAGCCAAGGAGTTCGTCCAAACTCGCCCATAATGAGGACCAAGGTATCGTCGAGCATCCCTCGCTCCTCCAAATCATGGATCAGATGGAACACGATGCGATCCAATTCTGGCACCAGCATCTGGTGGGTTTCGTGATTGAGAACGTGGCAGTCCCAAGGCATTCCATTGGCTACCATCACGAATGTCGAACCATTCTCGATCAAATGCCTTGCTAGAAGCGTGTGCATGCCGAACGTCCCTGGACCATACTTGTCGCGATCCGCTCGAGGCAACGCATCGAGATCGAACAAAGGGGCAGCCTTCATCAATCCCTTCACTCGCTCGTAAACTGCGTTGTAGGAACCTATCGCCGCCGATCGATGATCATTTTCGAACTTCTTGCTAAGGAACGCTCGCACCGCTTCACGATCGGCATGATCAGCATCCGATAGGCCTGGTGGCAACTCGGTGTCTTCGATTTTGTATGGACCGCCAAACCGGACCGGCCCGTATTCGGCCCCGAGCCATCCAGCCCAATTCGCCGCTTTGAAGGATTTGAATTCATTTCCTTCTGGGCATGGATCAAGCAGAACAAACTGCGGAACTGGACTGTCCAATTGCCCCAGCTGCTGAGCCAGCACGGAGCCGAGAATGGGACGCGTAAATGGGGGACGAGGGGGCTCGCCACGCGTGAGCAAATCGATCCCTTGAAAGTGCTCGCTCGCTTCGGTCGACATCGAACGCACGACCGCAAGCTTATCAAGAATCGTTGCACACTTGGGCATCAACTCGCTGATTCGAACTCCAGGCGTACACGTTGGGATTGCCCCAAACGGACCGCTGCTCGGTCGTCCCGGCTTGGGATCCCAAGTCTCAAATTGGCTTGGCGCACCGCAAAGCCAGAGCAAGATACACTTCTTTCCACGCTTCTTAGCACTATCGGCGAAGGCTGGGACGCTGAAGAGGCTTTGAAAACTGGCAACGGACGCAGCGCCCGCTAAACTCCCTTGCAGGAAGAGCCGCCGGTGCAATCGGTGATCGATGCTGCCGCACGGGGCGGTAACCGAATTCGTCAAATCTCTTTTCATGTTCGCTCGTTCCCTTGGACGGGGATAAACCCATGCTCATCTAGTGATTGAATCGAAACTCGGCGCTGGTGAGGAGCGCCCAAACCAGATCGCCAATCGCACGCGCGCGACGTTCTCGACGCGTCTCCAAGAAACTTCGCAATCGCTCTAATTCTTCTGTGTCAGGTTCCCTTCCTACCGTCCGCAAAAACAACTCCATCACCAGGGAATCCTCCGACATGCTTTCTTCGCTCACCAATCGGTCCATCCAAAGAGAATGCTCCGGTGAAAGAAGCTCATTGAGCCACGATCCGTTGGTGAGCATCAAACTTTGAGACACATTCGACATCGATTCCTCGGCAAGCACATCGGGGAAGCGCTTTGCGAAGTCGGTTCGGTGCTGCCTGTTGTTCCACTTTTTCTTCTCTTTGGGCTCCAGAACAGTCAAAAGAGACCGCTGTAGCATTTCCGCCGTGAGCGGTTTGGGAATCGAGTAGGTAAACCACTTAGGATCGACCGAGCCGCTGACCGCGGATGACAGCTGATACGTGCGTGTCATCGCCAAACCTTTTATCAAGCGGCGAACATTGTATCCCGATGCTGCAAAGTCTTGCGCAAGCCACTCGAGCAACTCCGGGTGGCTCGCAGGATGGTAACTGTCGATGGCGTCGACGGGATGAACAAGTCCCCGTCCCATCATCCACCCCCACATTCGATTCACCATGGATTTGGCTAATAGCGGATGATCGTGAAGCACTTTGTCGATGAACGCTTGCCGACGCGAAAACTTCGGAACGCGATATTCATCCTTTTCGATCGACACATAGAGGTCGGGGCTATCCTCTACTTTCGCATCTTTTTCGGGCCTCGGCTCATCTACCCGTCGATCGCCCAAGAAGACCAATTCGTTTGGATACGATTCCCCTTCCACATTGCTGAACTCGGAGAATCCACCAATCGCAGATTCCGACAACATAGGCTTCTCGTGGGAGCCGACATTCTTGGTTCGATTAAAAAAGGCCACCAATCCCCAATAGTGCTTTTGAAGAATCTCGGACGATAGGGGGTGATCATGGCACTGGGCGCAATCGATTCGAACACCGAAGAAATCCTTCGAGACAGCTTCCGCAATCGCCTCTGGTTTTTCCTTGCGAGCATACAGATACCAATGAGCTCCTCGATCCTCCTCACTGCGAGCGAGCAGAATTTCTTCGGCGACTCGGTCCCATCGCTTGTTCTCGCCGATGGATTGTTCCAAGTAGGCGAACCATCCCGCCTCGGTCCGCTTGCTCAATTCTTCGCGGCCGGTGCGACCGATCAAAATCGCGTCGTACACCTCCGCAAAATGGACGGAATGCTCGGGGCTCGCCAAAAGGCGATCGATCAAGCTCTCTCGTTTGGTCGCACTGCTATCCTTCAAGAACGCGTCTCGCTCCGCCAGGTTCGGGACTCGCCCGATCAGATCCAATGTGACACGCCTGACAAACTCCTCGTCATCACAGACGCCATTGCCCGCTACCTTGGCATCTCGCCAACCCTCTTCGATGAATCGGTCGATCGCGTTGTAATCCAGGAACGGAGCGGTCGCGACGGGAGGCTCCGTCAAGCGATTCTCCGGTGCAGCGTCCTGTCCGATCGCCGGATTCAGCAACAATGCAACCATCATTGCAACGGCGACGACAAACCAACGGAACTCGATCGAAAACCATCGCGGCGAGTGGCGGGATCGATCTGGGCTCGCGGATAAAGACGCGGAGTGGCGATCGAAATGGGTGATTCGAATTCGAACCATGGAAACACCTGCGGGAGCCACGACGATTGTGCATCGTCGCTGCCATCTTGGAGAGGCTATAGGGTGGGACGGGCGAGGAACTGCTATTGTACTGGAGGCAAAACGACTTAGCTGCGGAAAAGGACTAAATCGCTCACGCGGTCGACCAGTTCCTTCACCGTGTCGTGGATCCACAGATGGGCGGCATGGGGATTGGTGGTTTGGACCCGGATTCCTGCAAGCGTATCGCGTGGCACATTATGAACCGGTCGCTGGGATGCAAGGTACGCATCGATCGAGATCGCCTGGATCCCTTGCTCAAACCACCGGAGCCAATCGGTCATTTGGATGGACGAAGACGTGAGCCATAGCGGGCAAACTCGTTTGGAGTCGTTGCGAGCCTTGAGCCCCTTCGCCAAGCAGCGGCTGACATCGTCGAATGTCAAGCACGCATCGGGAAGCAAGTCATAGTAAGGAGCATGGATAATCTCAATCCAATCCATACCGCTATCGATCATGAATCGCACGTCTTCATAGATCGTTCCTTCCGATGCGATAATGGCAGCCCCGATTGGTACGCCGGGCTGGCAGCAACCACGGATGGCATCCACTTTGTGTGCGAGATCTTCGATCGCATGGATTTCGATCGGCATCGCTGGCCTCCATCGGGAGTAGCGATTTGCTCCCCCTTTATGAAACGGGATACCGTAGAACTGCAACTGGATCGCCGCAGCGCGCTCGATCGATGCGACGTCGATCGGGGTATCGATTTCGATCGCAGCAATCCGTGCGACATCGGTCGAGGCGTTCGCCGAAGAGGAATCCACCCAAGGAATCCGGTGCTCTTCGCTCGCCTGCATCAACACGTCGACCAAAGCCGGGCTAAGCTGGCCGTCGTGGATCACGCGCGTGTAGATCGGGAGCGGAAATGAAAACCCCGGCTTGCTATGTGCAGCGATCTGGCATGCATGGAGGCCGCTGCTTGATGCCGGTGCCCCCTCCCTCAATGGATCCAAGCGAACCGAAAGAGGCTTGGATTCAGACATGATAGGGAGGGACTCTCTTGCGTTAAACGGAGTGGACGCCTACTCAGGCTTCTTTCGAAGATCGAGCCATTCACTATGGAAAGTACCCGTCTTGTCGACTCGTTGGTACGTGTGGGCCCCGAAGTAATCGCGTTGTGCCTGGAGCAGATTCGCTGGGAGCCGTGGGAGACGGTAGCTATCGTAATAGGCCAAGGCCGTGGTGAATGCAGGAGCGGGCAACCCGAGATGGGTGGCGGCCATGATGACCGCTCGCCAAGACTCTTGCGCCTTCTCGATGGCTTGTTGGAAATAAGGATACAGGAGAAGATTCTCTAGGTCGGGCTGCGCATCGAAGGCCTCTTTGATGCGATCCAGGAACTGGGCTCGGATGATGCATCCTCCGCGCCACAGGAGTGCGCAGTCACCATAATTGAGATCCCACTTGTGTTCCTTGCTAGCCTCTTGCAATTGCACGAAGCCTTGCGCGTAGGAGCAAATCTTCGAAGCGTAGAGGGCTTGCTTGACCGCTTCCACGAACGCCTTTTTATCCGACACCAACTTCTTGACTGGCCCATCGAAAGAAGCGTTGTGGGATGCAGCAGGACCGGGCAGAACCTTGCTAGCGCGAACGCGTGCCTCTTTGATGGCCGATAGGGAGCGGGCATAGACAGCGGTGGTAACGAGCGTGCTGGGGACACCAAGATCCAGAGCGAGTTGGCTCATCCATTTGCCCGTCCCCTTGGCACCCGCGACGTCGAGGATCGTATCGACTAAATAACCGCTGCCCCCTTGATCGTCCTTTGCACTGAAAATGTCGCGAGTGATTTCGATCAAGTAGCTTTGCAATTCCCCGCGATTCCAATCGGCGAAGACATCGTAGAGTTCGTCGTTGGTGAGGCCGGCAGCTTCTTTGAGAAGAAAGTAGGCTTCGCAGATCAACTGCATGTCGCCGTATTCGATCCCGTTGTGAACCATTTTCACATAGTGACCAGCACCGCGAGGCCCGACCCATTCGCAGCAGGGGATGTCGTTGTTGGGTCCAACCTTGGCGGCGATCGATTGGAAAATCGGTTTGATCGTTTCCCAAGCGGCCTTGCTTCCGCCAGGCATCAAGCTCGGTCCCTTGAGAGCACCCTCTTCTCCTCCGGAAACCCCGGCTCCGACGAAGAGGAGGCCTTTGCTCTCGACATAAGCCGTTCGTCGCTCCGTGTCCGCGAAGTGGGTGTTCCCCCCGTCGATGATGATATCCCCCGGTTCCAAATGCGGGAGCAATTGTTCGATCAGATCGTCGACGGCGGGTCCTGCCTTGACGAGCATCATGACGAATCGCGGACGCTTGAGATTTTTCACCATCTCCACGATGGAGTGGCAGCCGACGAAATTCTTTCCGGCCGCTCGCCCCTTGATGAGCTCATCCACCTTGTCGGTCGTGCGGTTGAAAACGGCGACTCGGTAGCCACGGCTTTCTACGTTGAGGGCAAGGTTTTCACCCATGACAGCCAGGCCGATCAGGCCGAAATCGCAAAGTTCGCTCATTGGAGTGCAGGTTGGAGAAAGAAGAGGAATCGGAAAGAAAGCTGGCAATTCCAGTTGATTTAGAGGCCGGATTTTAGTCCTTAAGCCCAATCTCAGCAACATCGATGCAGAGTGATCTTCCCTTTGCGAGAGCCTATTTGCTATGACGCACGGGTGAAGAGTCATCGCCGACGAGCTAAGGAACCAGCGGATCGTAGCGATGATACGGCAAAACCATTAGCTTCTGCGGCCAAAAATGTTGGGATGGATCCAATCGTATGGACGGTTCGAAACTCAAAGCGTACTCCCTCGCAGGAAGCGGGATCGCGGCAACCGTTACCATGATTTTGCTTGCGATGGCGTTGGCTCAGCGCGACGCTAGAACGCAGGATTCGGTGCCGATAGACGGTTCTCCCTCGTATGCAAACCAAACCGTCGAGGGGATATCCCACGACTTGAGCGGAACCCCTGATTCCTGGCCCCCCCCTCCGCCGGTCGTCCGCGGAAACGATTCAATGCCCGGATCGGAGTTGGAGGGAAGCAGCGCTCGGTCCGCCGACCCATCGAACCCATTCCGCTCTCCAGCCTCGCTCGTCGCATACAGCCAACAACAGAAGGAATCGCAAGCAGCGTCCTTGGCCGAACCACCTGGGTTTGGACCCGGTCCGAGTCTCCCCACGCTTGGAAGCAACTCCCCATCGCTCCCCGGCTCCCCCCTCCCCGGCTCCCCGCTGCCCGGCTCCCCCCTCCCCGGCTCCCCGCTGCCCAGCCGCTTACCCAGCAACCCATTGCAAACTGCCGAAACCGCTGCACCTCAGGCGTTCCCCTCCACCAACGCGCTGCCGACCGACGCGGCCCCAGTTGCACCGTCCGATCTTTCTCCCTCTCCATTCTCGACGCCAAGATCGCTGCCGACATCCAGCTCACCACTCCCCAGCTCACCACTCCCTAACTCAGCACCCCCGTCGCCGATGCCTCCGATCGACGCAGCCACCCCAATGCCTACTTCGTTAACGAACGCCTTGCCTCCTGACTTCTCCAGCTCGGGTGCATCGAATAGTTTGGAAGACGCATCGACGCCCACCCCATTGGGGACTGACGAAGGCCCAGCGACAGCAAGACTGCAGCCTCCGACAATGCCCAACCAGTCCCTTCCAAGCCAACCGCAGCCCAATGCACTAACTTCGACAGGAACCATGCCTTCGACAACAACTCGAAGCTCCTTGTCGGATCGAACCGATAGCCCAGCCATCTCGGCCATTCCAGCCGGAGCCAATAGTGTGCTAGCCAGCCCCGCACCGGGGGTACGGCATCTCGACGGCGCACAAAATCCGAGCATGGAGATTCAAAAGCGAGCACCGGCGGAAGTCCAAGTAGGGTTACCTGCAACGTTCACGCTTCTGGTTCGCAATGTCGGCAGCGCGACAGCGTTCGACGTGGCAGTGCATGATGCGGTACCGCGCGGAGCCAAACTGGTCCGAACCAATCCGACCGCACAAGTCGACGGGAACGGCAAGTTACTGTGGAAGCTAGGTGAGATCGCCGCAGGAGCCGAACAAGTCCTCACGGTCGAGCTTGTTCCAGAGGCCGAGGGAGAACTCGGATCGGTTGCGAGCGTTACCTTTGCCGCGCAAGCTTCGGTTCGAACGATGAGCACCCTCCCCAAACTGGCTATCAAACAGACCGCCGCAGAATCGGTGCTGGGTGGGGAAACCGTTCGCATTCAAATCGAGGTGACCAACACCGGGACAGGAACCGCACGCGGTGTCGAACTTGAAGAAGATGTTCCCTCCAACATGCGACATGCCTCGGGGGTCTCCACCCTCGGCATGACGCTGGGCGATCTGGCTCCTGGAGAATCAGAACGGGTTGAGATCGAATTGACCGCCGTATCATCCGGTCAAGCGATCAATAAGGTTCGAGCCATTTCGACCAATCAGGCGGTCTCCGAATCGTCGGCAACCATCGATGTGGTTTTGCCCAAGCTCGCCGTGCAACTTGAAGGTCCTCGCCTCCGATACCTCGAACGCCAAGCAAGCTATCGCGCGACGATTTCGAACACCGGAACCGCTATGGCCAACAATGTCGGTTTGACCGTCTACCTCCCCCGAGGCATGGAGTTCATCAGCGCTGCGAACGAAGGGACCTATGTGCCCGATCAACACGCCGTGGAATGGTCTCTGGCCGAATTAGCTGCCGGCGCTATGGCATCCACCGAAGTGGCCCTCCTTCCGGTCCAAGAAGGAGACTTCGTCCTGCGCATGCAAGGGACCGCGGACGCTGTGACTTCGGATCCCATCGACAAAAAGGTGCAAGTCGAGGGGCAGAGCGAGTTGGCATTCTCAATCGAAGACGACAACGACCCGATTGAGACCGATGGCTACACGACCTATCTCATCCGAGTTTCCAACACGGGAACTCGAATGGACGGCGACGTGCAACTGGTCCTGGAGTTACCCGAAGGATCGCGATCCGAACAAGTGCATGCACCCGTGAATCATCAAGCATCACAGAAGGCGATCGTGTTTGCTCCGATTCCGGTGATGCAGCCAAAGGATCAGCAAGTCTACCGAGTCTCGATCCGTCATACGCGAGAAGGGACGCATATTGTAAGGGCCCAGCTTAAGAGCAAGAATCGACCGGTGCCGGTGGTGAAGGAAGAGAGCACTCAGGTTTATATGGATAATTAGCGCCGTAGAGCATCCGTTGGTTGTGAACCATTGACTTTCTGACGCTCGCCATTTCGCAGGAGCAAGACGCGACTCAGTCGCTGAAATTATCCGCCGGCATCGCACTGGCGACCGGTTACTAGCGTCCCATCGCAACGAGTGCTTTGGTGTCGGAGGCGACAACCGGATTTGCGCCCGGATCTTTGCAGATGGATCTACACAACGCGGGTACTCGTACTCAATGCAATGGTGCTCGTACTCGAATGGGTAGGGAATCGAGTACGAGCAGGAGTACGAGCAGGAGTACGAGGACGAAAAAACAGGGGAATTGGAATGGGAGGCTGAGAGATGGGGGCAAAGGTTAGGTTTGCGTTCTTGCTGTTCACTGGGGGCGCGATGGACCTAGGTCAACGAGTTGCTCTCGTAATCTTTTGAGCACCCGACATCGCACTTGTCGAACCGCCGCAGGCTGTATCCCGAACTTAGTCCATTGGGTCATTTAGTAAACGCTTCGCGGTTCGCCAAAAAACTTGAAACGAACGCGACACACACTTCTCCGGGTCGAAAATAGATGCTATCGCGTAAGCTCGCCCCACTTTTCCAGCAACACTGACTAATCTTTCGAGTTCTTCGCTTGCATTACCCAATACATCTGGATTCCGAAATTTAGCAAGATTTCTATACCTGCTGGCGTGCGACGTTGGATAGGCGGCTTCGACCGCTTCTAGTTCACCTAAGAACCAGCTTTCTAATTCATTGCAAACTAATCGCACAGTAAACGGGCGCATTCCTCGGGACGCAATCTCGCAAAGCCTGGCCTTCAATAACTTGCAGTCACCGCCATCTTGATCGCGCAGGATTATGAAGTGCGGATCTCCATAGTTCCAACTAATCATTTTGCGAGCGATATTTCTTTCCAGGTCGCTTTTACCACTAAACGACAAAACAATCCAATCCGCCCCTTGAATTTGGTCGGGCCAAAACCTTAACATGAATCGCTCAAGAGTCACTTTCATTGACTCTTCCTCAGTGAGAAACACGATCACTTCTTTTCGATCCTCTCCGTCAGTCCACAAAACAGCCCCTGCTCCCACAGATAGCCAGCTTTATCACCCGCTCGGATTTGGGCCGAGATAAGCGGGTCATCCGAGATCGAGACGATTCGCGAGACACCGTTCTCTTTGTCGATATGATAAAGACTCTCTAGAGGTACTGCATTTAGAAATTGAGGCGAATGCGTCGACACGAATACTTGTCCACCTCTCTGTGCGTACTGAAGAAACTCCTCGGCCAATAGTGTCATTAGCTGCGGATAGAGTTGATTCTCGGGTTCCTCGATACACAAAACGGGGTGCGGCTTGGGGTCATGAAGCAACAGTAAGTACGCAAACATCTTGACCGTGCCATCAGAAACATTCTTATCGATGAACGGTTCAGAGAATGCGCCGTCCTGATAACGAACCAATAACCTGCCATCTTCTGTAACCTTGACTTCAATGTCTGATATGCCGGGAACGCGGTCTCGCATCTTTTGCTTAACGAGATTAAATTCATTCAGATGGTGCTCAAACATATAGCGAGCAAAGGCTGGAAGGTTTGAACCATTTGCAGACAGATGGACAGCATCCTCATCATCCTTTACACCGCGCGCATCACTGATATGAAAATCCGAGATGTGCCAGTCTTCAAGCAGCCTTCTAAAAGCCTGGGCCGCTCTGAACCGTTCAAACTGCCCAAGTCCCTTAATCGCTAGTGTGTCGGCAGAATTTAACTTCTGGCTTTCTCGATCCAGCTCTTCGTCTGGTTTGGAAAAATCCTCTTCGTTCGTGATTGCATAACCCTCACCATTTCTAAAATCCAGAAAATGAAAAGGCTTCCCTGCACTACCCCGTTTGTAACGGAGTATTTCACGTCGAACGATTGGCATCCCTCTTTCGTCTACTGCAATTTCAAGCGAATAGGTAACCAGCCGATTGTAGCCTGCGATTTCCATGCGAAACTGAATCTCGATATCGATCGATTCGCTTTCATGGCCACGGGTAACTACTTCTTTGAAGCCATGCCTCCCGCCCTCTGCATTCAACGCACTTCGTACATTATGTTCGAGACAATGTTTCAAAAATGCAAACACGCGGAATAGCGTCGTCTTCCCGCTGCCGTTCTTGCCAACGAACACACAAAAAGCGGGCAAATTTCTTAGCTCGACGGACTGCAAAGCTTTAAAATTGTGAACTCGAATTGTTTCAATTCTCATAATAGCACTATACCTACCCTGCGGAGGTCGTTATCGATCTTGATCATGTCTGAGCTCATCGTAATCACTCGGAGGAGCACCTCTCCATTTCCGGGAGTTGTCGTTCAATGCGGACAAAGCCGTCTGATTTAGCGTACCAAGTCTGCACACTTCCGATAGCGACCGAAAACGATTCAGTGCCACTTTCGGTGAATGAAACAAAACGCTGCAAACTCAATTTTAACCCTCGCTCGGCGTCTGCGAATGGCAGGTCTCTTCTTTATTCAATTCCCAGAGCCAGAAGACTCCTTCAAAGAACACGGGGATGAATGCCAGCACGGCGCCGTTCTTTAAGAATGACTTGAAGTACTCTTTGTTGTCCCATACTTGCTTCAAAAAGAACTTCTGATCGTCCGATTCAAAGATTGTCCCGAGAGACACCACAACCAGCAGGACGAACACAGCGCCTGGCATGAAATCCGCATAGTCCTGAGCGTACGGGTATCGGAGGTAGGCCATCACGCGTGCGGAAAATGGAATCGCGAGCGCAAGGGTCGGAAGAAAGAGCATCTTCTCTTGATCCCCCAGTGGGAGGTCCACTCCCGCGCTCCAGGAGACGAAGAACAATGCTTCGCTAAACAGGATCAAATAGATCCAACTGACGATGTAAAGGAATGCAAACGATATGAGAAGAAAGCTAAGCCGCTCTGGGCAGGTCGACGCGGGTTTGGGCTGGTCTTCAAAATAGAAGAGACCGTGTAGGAAGCCTTTGAATTGCTTCCTCGCCAACCGCGTGACGACTAGTTCTTCCAAGATCCGGAACGAGTAGATGTTCGCAATGATCTGGGAGTAGAGTTTCGTGACCGAAAAGACCAGTACGATCCCGCAGCCAACGCTGATGGTGACCAAAACGCCGACTACGAAATCGTCCGAGATCGTATCGAGGATCTCAAAAAAAGCTCGAACAAGTCCTTGTTCCTTGATGAGCACGTTGTAGCAGTAAGTCCAGCCGAGGATGAGAACGAGCAAGCTGGTTCTCATGCGGCGAATTCGAGCTTTGGGATCCGAAAGTGGAGGACTGGATTCGGAAGTAGACATCATTACCTCGGGGTGCGGGCTTACAAAAGAGAAGACATCTCTTCCGACAGAAGAAAGAGAAAGCATCCGAGAACCACTAGAAAGAGAGCGAACCAAGTCGGTTTGCTTTCGCACCAAATGGTGTGCCCCAGTAGCGGATTCACTGGAAAACTGTACACGAAGGCATAGGTGAGGAACATCGATCCGATGAACTCCAGCCTATAGTCGGTGCCGCTAACGAATTTGAGCGCAAGGAATAGGACCAACAAGATCGAAATCCCGAGAACCGCTGAGCGATGTTGATTTCGAGCAGTTCCTTGAAGATGAAAGTCCGTGGTCATCGGAAGAAACGATCCGGACAAAGTGAAATAGGCTTGCAGGATCAAACCATCGATGCCGGTCACCGATCGACAAGTCGCTCCAAAGAGAGATTCCCCAAGTTTCAGGGTCAAGGATAGGACCAACAATGGAAGTGCAGACCAGAGAGCTAATTCCCAAACCGGCAACGAATGCGTGAGGTCCTGTTTCGATCCGGTCACTTGCACGCCCCCCCAGAAGGACAAAACGGTGGCCACCAACCCGACGAGGACTGCGAGGAATGTCGTCGCGAAAAGAGGAGGCCGCTCGCGATCCGAAACCAAGCCCTTGAGCTCGCTGGCCACGGTACCCCGTACTACTAACTTCGTGACGCGAGAAATGGCGGTTCGGGATAGTGCTCGGGTCATCGTTCCGAACGTTAGTCTGGCGACATTGCTCGCACCTGCTCGAAACAACCGCCTAGCGATCGCCCGGAGGACGACCCCCACTCCCACCGTGGCCTCCGCAGTACCTGCCGCCAAGGAGGAGGCTTCCTCGCTCACATAGTAGGAAATGAGCAACATAGGGAGAAACAAACAAGCAAAGACCGAAGCGAAGGCGATCCAAGATAGGGTCTTATCCAGACGTTGCGTTATCTCAGGCATGAATGCTCCTCCGCCTAGGGACTGCTGATGTTCCTGCACCCGACATCCGAAATCCAGTCACTCAGGGACTGTGATTCCAGTAAACCCACCGACAGTGACAATTAAAAATGCAGAACGACGACGGTGGGAAGAGGAGCCACACCCTTGCATCTCTACGCGTTCTTCGTCTCGCGAGCGCGAAGCTCGCGGGCGGCGGCTTCCACAAGGGATTGCTGTTCTGGGGTCAATTCCCCTAGCAAGGGCTGCATGGGACCGGTTGCTGCGATACCAGCACCGGCAACAGCGTGGTGCAAGACGCGAATCGGTTGGATCCCGTTTCGCAAATCTTCCAAAGGTTTGAAGATCTCGCGAATCGATTCCGCCTTCGCATAGTCCTTCGCTTGAATGGCCCGCAGCATATCCATGGAAAGTTTGGGAGCTACGCAGACGCAGCCGCTGGTGAATCCTGCAACGCCGAAGTCGCGCATGTGAATGATAGCTGGCTGTTCCCCAATACCGCTGATGACGATGTTCGATGGAACGACATCGAGCACCTCCCTTAAGTAAGGATCGTGTTCAGGTTTATCCAGCACCACAGCATACTTGATCCAGCTGATCAAACCATCTCGGTGCAATTTACCGACCGTTTCAGGGCTGAGCCATCGATCGTGTTTCAGATAGAGGACCACGGGCTTGCCATATGCTTCGGCGAAGCGTCGCACGCCGGTCGCGATTCCCCCTTCATCCGCAATCTCTTTTTGAGGGAGGATCATCACCGTCGGGAAATTGAATTCACGAAGTGGTGCGACTTGATCCATCATCACGCCATAGGTCGGTCCAACCGAGGGGATCATGAGGGAGGATGCCGATGCGGATTCGGCCAAGACAGCCAGGGCGTCCGCATACTCCGAAGGACGGATGTGGTAGAAGACAGCGTTGCCACCGTACAAAAAGATGTGGACGCCCCCAGCCTCGATAGCTTGGATGATCTTCGCGTTATTCGTTTTGCAGATCACCCCTTTCTCGTTGCGAGCCATGGGAGGAACAGCAATCACGCTGCTGGAAAGCTTCTCAGGGGTAGCCGGCATCGTCCACATGGTAATATTTCTCTAAGCTTTGATTCGTGGTAGTAGTTCGCGTTCCACCCATTTCGTGTCCACGCGGCCTTCGACGAACTCGGGTTGTCGCAACACGATTTGATGGAAGCTAGCCGTCGTCTTGATGCCGGTGATGCGAAGTTCGTACAAGCTTCGGAGCATGCACTCGATCGCTTGATCGCGCGTGGGTCGATGCACAATGATCTTGGCGATCATCGAATCGTAGTAGGGTGGAACGGTGTATCCAGGATGGGCGTGTGAATCAACACGGACTCCCAATCCGCCTGGGATGTACATCTTTTCGATGCGACCTGGGCAGGGCTGAAAATTACGGTCGGGGTCCTCGGCATTGATGCGGCATTCGATGGCTGCACCGATGGGCTGGATATCCTTCTGGGAGAAAGGGAGCTTCTCGCCAGCAGCAACCAGTATCTGGGATTTGATCAAGTCAACACCTGAAATCATTTCGCTGACCGGATGTTCCACTTGGATCCGAGCGTTGACTTCGATGAAGTAGAAGTTGTCATTCTGATCGACAATGAACTCCACAGTTGCCGCGTTGTGGTAGTTGGCTTGCTTGACCATTCGTACCGCAGCTTCGCACATCGCTTTGCGCGTCGCCTCGGGGAGACGAGGGGATGGGCTTTCTTCGATCAACTTTTGGTGACGACGTTGTACGGAACAATCCCGTTCGTGCAAATGAACGATATTTCCGTGCTGGTCGGCAATGACTTGGACTTCCACGTGCCGAGGCCGGTCGATGTACTTTTCCAAGTAGACACCGGCGTTTCCGAAGGCAGCTTTGGCCTCCGTTTGGGCTTGGGAGAGGGACGTCTGCAACGAGGCTTCGTCGGTCGCCACGCGCATCCCTTTGCCACCGCCGCCGGCAGTCGCTTTGATCAAGACGGGAAAGCCGATCTTCCGAGCCGCTTGGAGGGCCTCCGCTTCGGAATCCAGGAGTCCATCGCTACCGGGAACCACCGGAACCCCTGCAGCGACGGCCATTTCGCGAGCCGTGTTCTTATCGCCAAGCTTCTCCATGGCATCGGGAGACGGGCCGATGAACTCGAAGTTCGAGCTGCGGCAAGCTTCGTTGAATTGCGCGTTTTCGGCGAGGAACCCGTAACCGGGATGGATCGCATCGGCACCGCTGGCTTCCGCAGCCGCGATGACGCGTTCGAAGCGAAGGTAGCTATCCGCCGACTTGGGAGGACCGACGCAGAATGTTTGGTCGGCCAACTCCAGATACTGCGAACCGCGATCTGCCTCGCTATAAATCGCTACGGTTTCGATCCCCATTTCTTTGCAGGCTCGAATGACACGAAGGGCGATCTCGCCGCGGTTGGCGATTAGGACACGATTGAACATAGTTCCGTCAGATTGTTAAAGTTAGCCTCGTGTATCGACTTTGAACAACGGCTTGCCGTAATCGACCGCCTCTTCGTTCTTCACGAGGACTTGAACGATCTTTCCTCGTATCTCGGCGGGAATCTCGTTGAACACCTTCATTGCTTCGATGATGCAAACGACGGTATCGGTTTGGACCGAGGAACCGACTTCGACGAAGTTCTTCGCATTGGGATTGGGACGCGAATAGAATGTTCCAACCATGGGGGATTTGATAATCTCGATGTGAGGACCATCCGCATCCGAAGCAGGGGCTGCTGGAGCCGCCGAGGCAGAGGCAGGGGCTGCGACCGGGGCAGGAGCGGGTGCCGCCATCATAGGCATAGAAGCCATCCCGCTGGCAAGAATGGGGTGCCCATGTCCTGCACCGCAAAGCCGGATGCGCTGGTTTTCCTGACGCAAATCGATCTCGCCAAGATCGTGTTCTTTCATCAACTCGATCAACTTGCGGATGCGATCGATGTCAAACACATCGTCAGGTTTGCTCGATTCCGTCATCGGACAGGGCCTTTCGGATCCAAAATGGGAAGGTTTCTCACCCGGGGGTGCAGTAAGCAGAATAGAGACCAGCCGTTCGCAGCTCCTCGGACTTCGATTAGAATCCCCTGGGCTGCGTTTGGCCGTCATAGTTCCTTAAAAGACCACGTTTTATACCGTCCACGTTCCGCCCACGGAAGCCCTAGGCACAAGGCCATGCGAATCGGTTCCTGGCTCCTCGCTGTCGCACCCGCCGCCGAGACTCCTTGGCAATTCGCCTCTCTTCTGGCTATCCGAGCCTCGTTGGCTCTCTTCGTTGCCGTGCTCGCGTCCGAGGCCATTGGAAGGAAACGTTCGGCACAACCGGTTGCTGCGATTTGGCTACTCGGTGCGGAGCTTGCAGTTTGGCACAGCATGGGTGCTTTGCTCACCTTCCACAACGGATCGCAAGAACAGGCATTTCAGTCGACGGCAGCCCAAACCCAAGACCTTCTGGGGATCGCGTTTGGAGCCGGTCTCTATGTCAACTACGCATTCCTCGCCGTTTGGACCTTCGACGCCGTTCTCGCCGCATTCGCGTCCGAACGGCACAGGCGACTACCGCCTCTTTACCACGGTCTTTCGCTCGGCTTCCTGTGCTTCATCGCGTTCAACGCCACCGTGGTATTCAAATCGGGATGGCTCCGATGGTTCGGCATTGGAGCCACGATCGTTCTGCTCGTATTAGTCCTCGGGAAGAGGCTGTCCCTTCGTTTCGGGCAAGAACGGAAGGACGAACAGGGCAACTAGATAGATACCGCTCATGCAACAGGCCGCGAACCGAAACGCGTCGAGCTTCGCAGCGGCTTGTGCTGCAGCATCCGCACCCTCTGGCAGTCTGGCCACCGCAGCGGCCCCCAGCCAGGATTGCAATACGGCCAAGGTAAACGGACCGGTCGCGGCGATGAACCGCCCGACGTTGTAACAAAAACTGGTCCCGGTGCTGCGCAATCGCGTCGGAAAAAGCTCTGGCAAATAGATCGCGTACCCGGCCATCAATGCCAGCTGCGCGAAGCCCATGACGCCGTTCATCCAAATGTCCGCGCGGGTTTTGAACGACTGAAAGAAGAAGATTGTCGCACCCATCGCCACAAAGGTCCCGATATAGAACGCAGGTTTGCGGCCGATGGCTTGCGCTAATCGCGCGAAAGTGAGCATCCCAAAAAACGCACCGATGTTTTGAATGATCAACGCGTAAGCCGTCCACTTGGTCTTTTCGGCCTGCAATTCAGCCCCGCTCAATCCCGCTTCGCGCAGCGATTTGTCCAATGCGCTGCCAACCAACTCAGGACTGAAGAACCCTACCCCCCAGACGCCGACAACCCCCGCGACACAAAGGATCATCCCAAGCAACGCGGGCTTGGCCCAACGGGGTTCGCCAAAGAGGCTCGCATACGAACCCATCGCCTTGCCACCCACTTCTCGGCTGGCTTGCTTGGCACGCACCCACTTCTCCGGCTCCCGCAATCGCACCATGATGAAGATGCAAAGGAAGGCCGGCGTCGCGCCGATTAGGAACAAATACTTCCAGGATACGTTCGGATCCATCTGAGCCAATGCGACACTGCAAAGCCCAGCCGTAACGTTCCCCACCGCCGATAGGGCTTGCAACCACCCCAACGCTTTCGACCGGACATGCTCCGGTAAACTATCTGAGATCAAGGCCACGGCGAGCCCGAAAACGCCCCCTACACCTAAACCTGTCAGCAATCGATACGCGAAGAACTCCCAGATGTTGTTGGATAGTGCGCTAAGCCCCGTGCTGATGGAATACATCAAGACCGTGATGGCCAACGTCTTCGCTCTGCCGATACGATCCCCCACCGCGCCAAAGATCAATCCACCGATCGCCCAACCCGCGATGAAGATTGACGTCGCATACCCACCATAGGCCTTGGCATCCAAATCAGGAGCCAGCGCGACGACGGCGTTGTTCCTCGCGAGAATAAACAGCTGCTGATCCAAACAATCGAACATCCAGGCACAGGACGCCATGATGAAAACAAACCAATGGTAGCCATTGAGCTGTTTCCACCATGCTCTATCCGAGGTCGAAGCAGGACCTGATGAAGACTCAGGAGTTGGCACTGGATTCCTCCGGTGGGATATGGTGAAGGAAGAAAATGGGGAAGGATCAACGGCGAACGTTATAGCATATTTCGAGATCACTGGGACGTAAGCTGCCTCAGCTCATGAACGACAAAATGACGTGGTTCGATGAAATGCGTCATTGTCCAGGAGTTGCGCGGTGTAAACTAGACTTGCTTCTCCCCTCAAGCCTGGCATTCGTATGATGAAGATCCTAATCGTTGAAGATGACTCTACCGCTCGTTACGCGCTCCATCGCGCAATACGAAACGAGGCTCGCACCATTCTGGAAGCCGAGCACGGAGGGCAAGCCATCGAGCAGATCCATGAGAATCATCCCGATCTGGTCTTTCTCGACCTCAACATGCCTGTCCAAGACGGATTGGCGGTACTCGATGCACTTCGCGACTCGCCACCTTCGCGTCTCCCCGAGATCATCGTCGTTACCGCCAACGATAGCGTGAACATCGCCGTCGAGTGCATCCGACGCGGAGCTTCCGACTTTCTGGTCAAGCCTTATGACCTCGACCATATTCGCACGATCGTCGCGCGCAGCCACCGACGCTGCCAACTCGAAGCAAGAGTCTTGGAACTGCAATCGCAACTCGACTCGATTCCATCGCTCGGCGCGCTCCTCAGCATTAGCCCTTCGATGCACCGAATCTTTGAACAAATCCGCAAAGCCTCGTCCACATCGCTTCCGATCCTTATTCGAGGTGAAAGCGGTACAGGCAAGGAACTGGTCGCTCGGGAACTCCATCGACTCAGCCAACGCAACCAAGGTCCTTTTATCGCCGTCAACACCGCCGCTCTCTCCGAACACTTGATCGAGAGCGAGCTGTTCGGCCATGTTAAAGGTGCATTCACTGGTTCCGATCGCAATCGCGAGGGGGTGTTTCGCAAGGCGCACCGGGGAACGTTGTTCCTAGATGAAATCGGTGACATGCCGGTCGGTGTACAAACGCGATTGCTGCGAGTCTTGCAGGAAGGCGTATTGACTCCGGTCGGAAGCGAAGAAGAGATCCCAGTCGATGTGCGAGTGATCAGCGCCACCCACCAGGATTTGGAATCAGCCATCGAACAAAAGCGATTTCGGGCCGATCTCTACTTTCGTCTGCGAGGAATTGAAATCAAGCTCCCCCCTCTGCGCGCTCGCAGCGAGGATGTCTTGCTCCTAGCAAACCATTTTCTTCAAAGCGAATTGGTATTCAGCCCCCAAGCTACCGAAGCCATCCTTCGCTACGCATGGCCTGGAAACATCCGCGAACTCAAACAGCGAGTCGAGGGTGCAGCAGCCATGGCAAGGTCGTCATCGATCGAGCCGGAAGACCTTGGACTAGTTCCTTCCCGCGCCGACTCGGACGAGCCATCCAATCCCGACTGGTTGGCTCCTTATTTGGAGGTCCCTCTCACAGAGGGAAAGCAAAAACTAGTCGATTGGTTTGAACGCGTCGCGATCGAACGAGCCTTGGAACTGGAACAGGGGAACGTGTCCGCCGCTGCACGTCGGCTCGGAATCCATCGCCAGAGTCTGCAGCAAAAGTTGAAGGACCGCGAACAAACGTAAAGGGCGTTCGCAGGATCTAAGGACGGGGGACTTGGATCAGTCGTTTCATTTCGGCTACCGCGGCCTGGAAGCCCACCAATACAGCCCGACTGACGATGCTGTGACCAATATTGAGTTCGAACATATTGGGGATGGAAGCAATAGGAATCACGTTCTGATAGGTGAGACCATGCCCCGCATGCAGGCGCAACCCCAGATCGGTGGCAATGACTCCTGCCTGGGTCAGTCGATCCAACTCCCGTCGCTGATCCGCGCCGCGGGCCAACGCATATTGACCCGTATGCAATTCGATCGCTTGGACGCCGAGCGCCTTGGCCTTTTCGATTTGCTCTCGATCGGGATCGATAAAGAGACTGACTTCGATCCCTTGATCACGCAGTTTTTCGATCGCTTGCTCGACGACCCCATCTCCCCGAAGCAGATTGAGTCCCCCCTCGGTGGTAACTTCTTCGCGGCGTTCGGGGACCAGAGTTGCTTGATGCGGATGGGTCGCGCAGCAGATGTCGACGATCTCGGGTGCACAGGAGAGTTCAAAATTCAGTTTGATATGCACTGTTTCTTTGAGCAGCCGAACATCGCGGTCTTGGATGTGTCGGCGATCTTCCCGAAGATGGACCGTGATCGTGTCGGCACCACCTAATTCAGCAAAATAAGCGGCCGCGACCGGGTCGGGTTCGTAGGTTCGACGCGCTTGGCGAATTGTGGCAACGTGGTCGATATTGACTCCTAGCTCTACCATTCCGAATCCAGTCCAAAGCTTTCCATAGGGAGGAGGGGCGATTGGAAAGGGGGAAACCCATTCGAAAATCGCCCTGCAATCAATCTTGAGATAGCGTCGTTATACGATCAATCGGGACGCTGTCCAATCGTAATCGAAAGCCGCTGTCGCTCGGCGTTGCGTTCGATCTCCAGGTCAACGCTCGAACCTGGCTGGCTGTTGCCGATTCGGAAGATGGCATCTTCGACGCCGCGAATCTCGACGCCATTGACGGAGATAATGCAGTCACCTTCAGCAAGCCCAGCGAGTTCGGCCGGTGAACCGGGCAAGATCCGATTGACCATCGCTCCGAAACGGTCTTTTGTCAGCTCGTAAGTTGTTTCGGGCAGCTCCTCCTCGCCTCGAAGTTGTTCGTATCGGGCGACCGAAACGAATTCGACTCCCAGCCAACCGCGGCGCATCCTTCCGTTTTGAACAATTTCGTCGAAGACCTGGCGGGCTACATTGCTCGGAATGGCAAAGCTCACTCCTCGGTAGGACTCTCCGATGATAGCGGTGTTGATCCCGATCAATTCGCCGCGCCCATTGACCAACGGGCCCCCGCTATTTCCTGGATTGACAGCGACGTCGGTTTGCATGAGGTCGCTGTATCGGGCCGTGGGACCTCTTTTGCGATCACGTCCTGTTCGCATCGATCCAGAATCGTCGTACTGAGTCCCGGATAAATCCAGCCGATGTTTGCTGCTCACGATTCCAAAGGTAATCGACCCAGTCAATCCGAAGGGGCTACCGACCGCCCAAACCGGCGAACCGACTTGAGCGACGTCGCTGTCCCCCCAGGCGATTGGAAGTAGATCGTCCGCTTTGATTTTGAGAACAGCGAGATCGGTCAATGGATCGCTGCCAACCAATTCGGCGAGACAATAGCGTTCGTCCGCCAAATAAACGTGGATGACCGGCCCGTCGTCGAGCACGTGACTGTTCGTGAGGATCCATCCTCCTTTATCGATAATAACACCACTCCCGTGTCCAGTCATCGACCGGCGACCAATCACGCTTTTCAAGGGTGTCTCCGCCAGGCTCGTAGTGATGTGCACCACGCTCGGGACAACTCGTTTGGCAACCGTCTGGGAGATGCTGGACAGCCCTTCCAACGAAACTTGTTTGAGCTGGTCCCCGGCGACTTCGTACTCGGCTCGCAATTGGCCGCGGTGCCAGGAATAGCGAGACAACTCCAAGGTCGCAGGGAGGAGAAGGCGAAGGACCGCCAGGAGAACCACGACGACTGCAAGACTCGTCAAGGTCGATAAAAGCAGGGATTTGGCATTGGGATAGCCGGTTCCGCCGGAGGGCTCGGAAGCAATCTCTTCCGGATAATCCTCGTCGCGCGGCAGGGCCTCCGCCTGGGAAGCTTCGGCGATAGGCCGGTCGTTGAACGAGTCGGCGGGCTGATCGGTGGGATGGGGGGCCATAGGCACAGTTCCTCACTGGCTATTTTTCGGGGGCCTACCTCGCGGAATAAACGACCCTCGCATAGGATAATTTGTACCTTGGAAACGCCTTGGATGCAAAGAATTCCCTTCTCGTTGGGTTTGGTAAAAGCAGGAAACCGATGCGATGTTTCTTCCTTTCGGATCTGCACCTGTTCTCGAGGAGGTCCGATTTTGGTCGCTATGAACGTGTCTTGGAGCAAGCGGCCGACCGGGCCGGCGCAGTGATTCTGGGTGGGGATATCTTCGACTTCAAGTGGAGTTGCTACCCTTCGCTCGACACCACGATCGAGAAAGCCGTGGAATGGCTTTCGGACTTAACCGATCGGCACCCGAGATGCAGCTTTTATTATCTGCTGGGCAATCACGATTCCCATCCTCGCTATGTGTCGGCCTTGGACCGCTTGGTGTTCGAAAAGAAGAATCTGCAGTGGCAGCCTTACTGGCTTCGCTTCGGTCATGCTGTCTTTTTGCATGGAGATGTGCTGGATGGTGGGATGGATCATCGCGAGGTGGATGAACGTCGCAAGAAGCACAGTGGCGATCCGGTCCCAGAAGCTTATCGACATTGGCTGTACGATGTAGCAGTTCAAGTGAAGGTGCATCGCGCGGTGGCCACCTTTGCACGGCGGAGAGCTTGGGTCCTCAAAAAGCTCGCTCGGTATTTGAGCGAGCAAGGTCTCGATGCGACGCAAGGTGTCTCCGATGTCTATTTCGGGCATACGCATCGCCCCATGACCTCCGTCCGCTATGATGGCCTGGTATTTCACAACGGAGGAGCGTGTATCAAGGGACTTCCATTTCGGATCCTGGAACTGCAGCTTGCAAGTTAAACAACAGGATTCACTTTCGCGATGCTGAGTGTTCTGCCGAGTCTGCAAGAGTTCCCCGAATTCTATTGGGGCATCATCGCATTGCTGCTCCACACCGGATTGACGATGACGATCGTCATCCGTGTCATCATGAGCAATCGCTCGGTGGGGGCGACTCTTTCGTGGATCGCCGTGGTGTTCATGTTCCCGATGCTCGGGCCCGGAATTTACTTGCTGATCGGCGAACTGCGACTTGGTTCACGCCGCGCGAGATTGGTAAGGCAGCTTCGAGAGCCCTCCCGGGTCCGTTATCGAAAGCTGGATCGTGGGGACCTGCGGGTGCATTGGCAATCGGTGGGGGAAGATTGTGAAATGTTGGCCAGGGCTGCGGAACGCATGCTCGAGGTACCAGCGTTGCCCGGCAATCACTTCGAGCTGCTAAAGGAATGGGAGGATGTCTTCGATCGAATGATCCAAGACATCGATGGTGCTCAGGTCAGCTGCGATATGGAGTTCTACATTTGGCACGATGCGGGGCGAACGCGCGATATCGCCGAAGCATTGATGCGAGCAGCCGATCGCGGCGTGACTTGTCGCATTTTGGTCGACGGCATCGGCAGCTTGCCATTTCTTCGCAGCGATACGATCCAAGTTCTCCGGCGCAAGGGCATCCGGGTCGAGCCGGCGTTGCCCGGAGGGATCTGGCGTATTCCCTTTGTACGGTTCGATCTCCGCATGCATCGAAAACTGGTGCTGATCGATGACCAAATCGCTTGGACAGGTAGTCTCAATCTGGTCGATCCCAGATTCTTCAAAAGCGAGGCTGGCGTCGGGCAATGGATCGATGCGATGACCCGACTGGAAGGCCCGGCGGTCGAAGCATTGGCCATCACCTTTCAGCAAGATTGGTATGTTGAAACAGAATTGGGGGGAACCGAGTTACCCGACGTGACGGGTGATCAATTGATTCGCAAACGAGGGACCGCGGTAGTTCAAGTCCTTCCGTCGGGACCGGCCAATCAAGTGGAAGCGATTGAACGATTGCTGATCACCGCTATCTATCTCGCTCGCAGAGAACTGGTGATCACGACCCCTTATTTTGTTCCTAGCGAAGCGTTGCAAATGGCCTTGGCTACCGCGTCGCAACGCGGCGTGAAGGTAATCGTCGTGGTACCTGCGATCGTCGACTCGTTGTTGGTGCGATGGGCAAGCCAAGCTTTTATGGGAGACCTCATGCAATCAGGTGTGTTCATCGCCAAGTTTCATGGTGGACTGCTGCACACCAAGAGCGTGACGATCGATGGACACATCAGCCTGTTCGGTTCGCTCAATATGGATCCGCGCAGCTTTCGATTGAACTTTGAACTCACCCTCGCCGTGTACGATGCCACCTTCACCCATACACTGCGGACACTGCAGCAGGATTATTTGAATCAATCGGAAATGATCGATCCGGTGGCTTGGTTCAGCCGTTCTTTCCTTACTCGATTCGGAGAAAAGACCGCTCGACTCATGGGGCCGCTTCTTTGAACTCTCCCGACCCCCAGTGGAAACCCATCAAGGCGTTGCGCGCATCCGGAGGGCAGAAAAGGAGCGCTCGGTTCCCAGTCACCCCTTCGGGTTGGTTCGAATTGGCACGGTTCGAGTGAGGATTCGGTGGCTGGTACTGCGATTGCAGGGATCGTGCTATAACGAGATGGCGAAGGCGTGTTCCCGTGTTCGACTCTTTGCCCTCCCTCCCATTCCAGAACATCAAGGAAACTGAGCGATGAAAATACTGCTTGCTACCGACGGATCTTCAACCGCTACGGATGCCGCTTCCCTGCTCGCGCGATTGCCCCATCGCGACCGGCTGGAGCTCACGATTTTATTCGTCAATCAAGCGTACGAGTTTTTTGGAGTCGTCGAGTCGCAGAGCGTCGTCGATCGTTGTATTGCAGAAGAGAAAGCGAGAGGATTGGAGGCGTGCCAACGCGCGGCCCATCTTTTCCATGGTGCAAATGCGACAGTAGAGACGTTGGTCATCGATGGTCATCCAGGGGAAACGATTGTCGATACGGCGGCGGAAAAGCAAGTCGACTTGATCGTCCTGGGAGCGACTGGCCATACGAAGATTGATCGATTTCTCCTGGGGAGCGTCAGCGATTTTGTTGCGACCCATGCGAAGTGTTCGGTGCTGGTAGCTCGTTCGCAGATGCTGGAAGAATTGAAGCAGCATGAGCTGCGGATCTGCGTCGGCATCGATGACTCGGACCGTTCCAGCAACGCATTTAGCAAATTCTGCGAAGCGGGTTGGACGGTTCCTGCCAAGGTAGATTTTGTAGGTGTGGTTCGGTTACCTTTTATCTACTCCGATATCCCCATCGCGATCGACACGTCCAACAGCAAAAAGAGCATGCAAGCGAAGCTTGCCCAAACCGTCATCCAATGCCAACATCGTTTTCCGGTGGCATCGATTCATGTAGAAGAAGCGAACCATGTGGGGGATACGCTCGTTCGGTTCGCGACGAAACATCACTCGGATTTGATGATACTGGGAGATACCGGCAGAGGACTAATGGGGCGGTTTCTATTGGGTAGCGTCACCAGGTATGTCCTCCGGCATGCTCCCTGTTCCATCTGGATCAGTCGCTGATCCTCATGTCGATTGGATTTGCCTCCGGAAAGATCATCGAGTGCAACACGAAGAACCTTATTTCCAGAAGTACTTGAATCGCGTCGTGGTGGGAGCGGAGCCAGTCGAGCAGCTACGCTCTCAGGGGACAGGATTTGTTCGTTGGGCGGAACGCGTTGAGTCAGCATCCACGACCGTGCTGCACACACCCTACACCTGGACGGTTCGTCAGGTCCTTCATCACATCACCGATACCGAGCGCGTTTTTGCCTTTCGGACCTTGTGGTTCGCGCGTGGGGCCAGCGAGCCGCTCCCTTCGTTCGATGAACATGAGTTCGTGCGTCGTTCCCATGCGAATGAAATCGATTGGCCTCAGTTGGTGGACGAATTCCAAACGGTTCGAGCCGCTTCGGTATCGCTATTTGCGAACTTGTCTCCGGAGGATTGGAAACGATCCGGTCGCGCAGCCGGTTACGAGATGGACGTTTCCATGCTTTGCGGAATGATATTTGGACATTTAGACCATCACTTTGAGATTCTTCAGCGGCGGATTCGCTCCTGAGCATTGGAATCGTTTGCACCTCGCCAGATCTTGAAGGGATTGCTTTTTCCCTCCCCGTTCCTACCTCTTTCGATGCCCGGACACCCATGAATCCATCGTCTCGTCGCCGCTCTGTGATGCGAGTCCCCATCTCCCTCGCCGTGGCCCTGTTTTCTTGTCTCGGTGGTGTTTCCCAAGCCGACGATGCGCAAGTGCTCACGACCGGACGACAGCATTTGGGGAAGGTGGGGCAGTGGGAATGGGACCATTTCGACGGAGTACCCGTCGATGCCGAGTCCTTGGAGGTGCGGTTTGCATCGAAAGCCAACGCGTCGGAGCAAACCCTGCGCGTTTGGCAGCGCGATGTGAAGCTGACTTGGACGATCAAGCTCAACGATAGGAAGCTTGGGACGCTCGAGTCCTTCGAAGCTGCCATGGAAAGCCTCTATGCTATCCCTCCTGGGGTTCTTCGCGAGGGGGAGAATGTTTTGAGAATCGAGGCACCCAATGCATTGGACGATATCGAAGTGGGACCGATTGCCATCGTTCCCGCTTCGATAAGCGCGATGCTAAAGGAATCCCAAATCGAGGTCACGGTCATCGACGAGGACTCCAAGCGAGAGATTCCTTGCCGAATCACTTTGACCAAGCCAGATGGAACGTTGCAGCCGTTGCGGGCGGAGCCTGCAGGCGACTTGGCTACTCGCATTGGTGTTGTCTACGCGCGTGCGGGGAAGGCCACTTTGTCGCTTCCCCAAGGGGATTACCTGCTCACGGCAGGACGGGGTTTCGAGTGGGGTACGAATACAACGCGCATTTCGCTACGCCCCGGTGAATCGAAACACGTAGCGCTCTCCCTGAGTCGCGAGGTTTCGACCAAAGGCTGGATCGCTGCAGATAGCCACATCCATACCCTCACTCACAGCGGTCATGGAGACGCTCGACTGGAGGAACGGATGATTACTATAGCTGGGGAGGGCATCGAACTGGCAATTGCGACCGACCACAATCACCATGCCGATTACGCTCCGATGCAAAAGAGTCTTGGTTTGCAAGATCGATTCACTTCGGTGATTGGCAACGAAGTCACAACCAAACGGGGGCATTTCAACGCGTTTCCGATCCAACCCGGTGCACCGGTGGTCGATCACCGGGAGGAGGATTGGTCGAAGCTATTACCTGCTATCCGATCGACGCCTGGAGTGGAGGTCATCACCCTCAATCACCCTCGGGATCTCCACAGCGGCTTTATCCCGTTGGGGGGGGCACACTTTCATCCCAAGACGGGACAACATCGCGATGCAGACGCGTTGAAGCATGTCGATGCCATCGAAGTGGTGACATCGGGCGCCTTGCAGTCGGACATCCACCAATTGATTCGCGATTGGTTCGCTTTGCTCAATCGCGGGCACCGAATCGCTGCGATCGGCTCGAGCGATACCCATGACGTCAGCCGTTTCATCCTAGGACAAGGTCGCACTTACGTCGCAGCAAACGACTCCGACCCGGCTCATCTCGATCTGGAGGAAGTTTGGCGCAGCTATCAGGAAAGCAGGCTCCTGGTGAGTATGGGGTTGCTGGCTCAGGTGCGCGTGAACGATCGGTTTGCGGTAGGCGATTTGGCGACCGAGCTAGGGAGTCATCTGGACGTGCAAGCCTTAGTCTCCGGGCCGTCTTGGGCGAAAGCGGATCACGTGGCCCTATATGCCAATGGCATACTCCTTCGCGAGATGGAGATTGACGACCCGGGTACTGCGGGGGAGAAGGCGAGCATCCGCTGGCGTATACCAAGACCAGCCCATGATGTGCATCTTGTGGTGATCGCGACCGGTCCGGGGGTGCAGTCCCCTCACTGGGCTCTTCCGAGACCCTGGCAACCCACCAGCAAATCGATCGCATCGCGCGTCATTGGATTGACGAACCCCGTCTGGATAGATGCGGACGGGGATGGTGCATATCAATCCGCCAACACCTATGCCTCGCGACTACTTGAACAGTTTGGCGAGGACCGCGAGGGGTTGGCAAAGGAATTGGAACGCTTCGATAGCAGCGTTGCGACGCAAGTCGAATCGCTGCGGTCGACCGGGCGATAGGTCCTGGCCTTAAATCCCTGCCGGTTCCCAGCCTTTGCGATAGGCTTTGCTCAGGTAGTCATTGGCCGCAGCGACGTTGGTGATACGCAGTTTCTCGGCATCCCAATCCAAGCGTTGGTCGGGGAAGCGGATTCCGATCGTTCCGAGCAACACCGCTTCGGTCAGTGGACCAGCGTAGTCGAAGTGCGAGGTGGTCGCCCCGTTCCCCAGACACGCATCGGCCCATTGGGTGTAGTGATCGACGTTCGGAAGCGTCTCAAGCTTTTCAGCAGCAAACCGTTCCTTCGGGTAAACGCTCGGCATCGCGACGTGGGGAACGACTAGCGATCCTTTTTCACCGATAAGTACCGAGCCGGCTTTCGGCAGCACCACGTCGGCGGGAATATCCCGGATGCGATCTCGAGGAGGCTCGACACCTGCAGCGTCGTACCAAGTCACAGGCAGTCGATCGGAAGCCGTGTACTCGGTTCCTGGGAATAGATACTGGACCGTGCATCGGTCAGTCCAACTCTCCTTCTTGAGAGGAGGTGCAGCGACTTGCAATGAGACAGGGGAAGTCAACTTCAGGGCCTTGAAGACGGGGTCGAGAATATGGCAACCGAAGTCCCCGAGTTGCCCAGTCCCAAAGGCTTGCCAACCACGCCAGTTGAATGGGTGGTAGAGATTTGCTTTGTAGGCCGTCTCGGGTGCAACGCCTTGCCAAAGATCCCAACGAACGTGCGAGGGAACGGGGTCTGAGCCTGTAGGAGTATCGATGTGCCGAGGCCAGGTCGGATTGTTCGATTGCCAGGAGTGAACCTCCTTGACCTTTCCGATCAAACCAGAGTGAACCCAATGGACGGCGGTGCGATATGCGGAATGGGATTGGATCTGATTGCACATTTGCGTGACGACTCCCGCCTTTTTGGCTGCAAGCCGCATTTGACGAGCTTCGAACACGGTGTGCGTCAGGGGTTTTTGGCAGAAGACATGTTTGCCTAGCTGCATCGCTGCCAGCGAGATCGGGGCGTGCATGAAGTCTGGAGTTGATACGATGACGCCTTGAATATCGTTGGCAGTGTCGAGCAATTTGCGCCAATCGTCAAAGGTCGCAGCCTGAGGATACTTTTCCGCAGCCCGTCCGAGATGCTCTTTCGAGCTATCGACGTCGCACAGGGAGGCGACATCCACAGAGGGGCTGGCGGCGACCCCGAGCAGATCGCTCCAACCTTTGCCACCGGTTCCGATGCTGGCGATTCGGAGCCGGCTATTGGCTCCCAGGACGCGGCGGTAGTGTTGAGGAGCGAGGCCAACCAAGGCTCCGGCGGTGACGGCGGACTGGAGAACACGACGGCGAGAAAGCTGGGATGCCATGATGGAAAACGCTCCTAGTTGGATGGTGGGGGGACGGGTCGGTGCGTAAGCGCCTGATGCGAAGGTACTCAAAGAGTGGGCGCCGGGGGAATGAGCGCGGGGGAGGATGGTATTGTAACCGCCAATAAATCAGAGCTGGATGGGAAACGCGCCGGAGGGGCTGAATTCCGTGCTATACTGAACACGCCTTGGTGAGGAAAATAGGGGGATCGTGTCGGTTTTAGGGATGGAATGGCCGGTTTAGGGTCGTTTCCGCTCGCAGAGCCTTCCTTCCCTCAGCCTCACGATTCAATTGCCCTCACGGTGTACTTGCCCTCACGGCGTACTTGCCCTCACGACTTATTTAACAGTGGACCGCTTCATGGACTTCCTGTTCCTAGCACAAAACATCCAGTTGGACTTTCGAAGCATCCTCATGATTGGGCTCGCCATCGGCGCAGTCGTCATCGGCTTGATCGCCTTGGTCATTTTCTGGAATTTCGGAAGTTTGTGGCTGCAGGCCAAGACCAGCGGCGCAGACGTAACCATGATGAGTTTGATCGGGATGTACCTAAGGCAGGTTCGCCCGCACGTCATCGTCAACGCCGTGATCATGGCGTCTCAAGCTGGGCTCGATACCACTCGACGTACCGGTATTACCACGCAGGACCTGGAGGCACATTACTTGGCCGAAGGCAACGTGATGAACGTGATCAACGCCATCATCGCTGCCCAGCGCGCGGGAATCGATCTCGATTTTGAGCGAGCTGCCGCAATCGATCTTGCAGGACGCGATGTGCTCGATGCCGTGAAGACTTCGGTGCACCCGCGTGTTATCGACTGCCCCGATCCGAGGCATAGCGGCAACGGCTTCCTCTCTGCGATTGCCAAGAACGGTATCGAGCTCAAGGTAAAAGCTCGCGTAACCGTGCGAACGAATCTGGCCCAGCTCATCGGGGGTGCGACCGAGGAGACGGTCATTGCACGCGTCGGTGAAAGCATTATCAGCTCCATCGGTTCCTCCGAAAATCATTTGGTTGTTCTAGAGAACCCGAACCTAATCACCCGCACAGTGCTCAAGCGGGGGTTGGACAACCAAACCGCGTTCACCATCGTTTCGATCGATATCGCCCACATCGAAGTGGGTCAGAACATTGGAGCCCGGCTCCGAGCCGATCAAGCCGAGGCAGATGTGCGGATGGCTCGTGCGCAAGCCGAGCAACGCCGCGCCGAGGCAATTGCTCAGGAGCAGGTGATGAAGGCCAAAGTCGCAGAGAATCGTTCGAATCTCGTGCTGGCGGAAGCAGAAGTCCCCCAGGCGATGGCCAAGGCGTTCATCGCCGGTCACTTCCAATCCGTAACCTAACGGGTTCTACGTCGTTTCGAAGCGCTATTCCACGGGGTTCATTCCATGTGTGGCATCGCAGGAGGCGTCTGGCCATTCGGATCCGTAGGGATCGAGCCCGATATCCTTCATCGCATGACGCAGGCCCTCGAGCATCGCGGGCCCGATGATGAGGGCGCTTGGACTTCGCCGGCCGAATCGATTCGGCTCCACACCGATTCCCAAGATCGTTTCGGCGTCGCTCTCGGATTCCGTCGTCTCTCGATCATCGACTTGTCGACAGGGCATCAACCCCTCGGCAACGAAGATGGCTCGGTTCAGATTGTCTTCAATGGCGAGATCTACAACTATCGCGAGTTGCGACATCGATTGGAAGGCTCCGGTCATCGGTTTCAATCCCACTCCGATACCGAGACGATCGTTCATCTTTACGAAGATCTCGGGCTGGATTGTTTCAACCACCTCAACGGAATGTTTGCCATCGCTATTTGGGATGCGAGGGAGAATCGCTTGGTGCTTGCTCGCGATCGGATGGGTAAGAAACCGCTCTTCTACACTCTCCAAAACGGCACCCTCTACTTCGCCAGCGAGCTAAAGAGTTTACTGCAAGTCCCCGCTATCCGTCCCGAGATCGACCCCGGGAGCATCGACCTCTACCTGACGTATCAGTACGTCCCACATCCCTACACCATCTACAAGGGGATTCGCAAGCTTGAGCCGGGACATTGCGCTGTGTTCCAATCCGGTGAGCTAACCATTCAAAAGTATTGGTCGGTCGATTGGTCCCTCGAGCGGCCTCTTCCGCTAAGAGATGCCAAGGAGCAACTTCGCGAGCTTCTCACCGACGCTATTCGGCTACGTCTCCGAAGCGACGTACCCCTGGGAGCATTTCTCTCGGGTGGGATCGATTCCTCCCTCGTCGTCGCACTTGCTCAGAAAGAGCTCGCACAGCCCATCCAAACCTTCTCCATCGGGTTTTCGGAGGCGGATTTCGACGAAACCGGGTTTGCTCAGCAAGTGGCCGATCATGTGGGGACCAAGCACCAACGGTTTGAAGTGACACCCGATGCGCTCGATATCATCGACAAGCTGAGTTACCAATACGATGAGCCATTCAGCGATTCCTCGGCAGTGCCAACGTGGTACCTTTCGGAGCTTACGAGGCGTCATGTGACGGTCGCGCTTAGCGGTGACGGCGGTGACGAGCTGTTCGGTGGCTACGAGCGTTATCGGGCTCTCGTGCTCAGCCATCGATTGCAGAGTTGGTTCCCAGTTTCGTGGCTTCAAAAGTCCGGGATCCTGCAACGATTGCCCGACTCGTCAGCTCGTCGATCGCTCCTTCGGCGTGTGCGTCGGTTCTGCGAGGCGCTCGGCCAAGGCCCGGTTGATAGGTATATGAACTGGATTCAGATTTTTGGAGAAGCACAGAGGCTCGATCTCTTTCGCGAGGACTTCGTCACCGAGTTGCCCGATCGCGATCCGGTCGACTTTCTGAGAAAGGCTTGGCAAGCATCCGGCAAACGAGATTTGGTGAGCTGTGCGACCGCCGCCGATCTTCAAACCTATATGCCATGCGACTTGATGACCAAAGTGGATATCGCTTCCATGGCCCACTCCTTGGAGGCCCGGCAACCGCTCCTCGATTACCGACTGGTCGAGTGGGCCGCCTCGCTCCCGAGTTCCTTGAAGCTGAGGGGAAGCGTCGGTAAATTCTTGCTCCGTGAGACCTTTAAAGACCTGTTGCCACCCGCCATCTGGAACCGACCGAAAATGGGTTTTGGTGTGCCGATCGCCAAGTGGTTCCGGACCTCTCTGCGCGATCGAACCTACGATGCACTCCTCTCGACGGAAACAAAGTGCCACCGCTACTTTCGCAAAGAGGCCATTCAGTCTCTCGTCGATGCGCACATGTCGGGCCGTGAAAACCAAGCTTATCGGCTTTGGAATCTTCTCATGTTCGAACTATGGCTTCGACGTTGGAATCCCTAGCATAACAGGGACTGGGCGCGGCACGCGTCCAGAAGGGCGATTGGCGATTCGCAACTGCCCCTTCTCATCAGTCATCACGAGGACCGAGCTTCCGCCGCCATCCAAGTTGATCGCGTCGTGGCAACCGGATTCGAGCATCAGCTCAGCCAATTCTTCTTCGCTGACCCCTTCGCTCATCGTAGGTTGCCGGCCATCGACGACCAGCCAGACCATTCGCATTCCCTCGTGAGATATACCCAACGCCGTTCTCGGGTGCAACACATTGCTAGGATCCACGAGCTTCTTACCGTTTTGCAGGATCCCGCGAAAGCCGGAAATCGCCCATCTAACTTCGGTGCGACTAGTCGTTTCCTTTGAAGCGGATTCATGGAGTCGAATCCGACCTGATTCTTCTTGCCATACCGACCAGTATCCCCGTTCGGGAGGACTTACTAATCGGGTGCCTGTCGACGTCCAGCCTTTGATATCCGCAGGACCATCGACAACATAGCCAGGCGTCTTACCCGTCGTGGGATCCGGGAGCATGACCCAAGCGTTGGTGTTGATCGCTGCCAAGAACCTAGCATCGCGGGCATGACGATCGGGGGCTTTCAATGCGACTTCGGCGGGCCCCTCGCCATCGGGATCGGGACTCGCGCTGATTCCCAGCGGAATCGATGGTTGGGTCAGGTCCAACACCAGCCTATGGATGCGAAGCGGCCGCGGCAAAGTTCTTTCTTCGAATGAATACTCGGCACCATGGGGTAACCGCCACGTGGGCTGTTCGCCGCGGACAGAGTTCACGACCGAGAAGGCGTGAAAGGCCGCGACGAAAACGAACGATCGAAACACGGCCGCCTGGAGCACGGGCATTCGAAGAAACGCTGCACGCAAACGGGACCGACCGATATCGGTTTCGATCGGATCCTCGTCCGTGGCAGGCAGAATGGGCATCGCGATTATTTCTTTCCGAACGCTTGCTGGAACAATTCCAATTGAGCGTTTGAAGCGGCCGCATCCGATTCAAGCTGTGTGGCTTGATCCTTTAGTTTGCCCAGCGCGTCTTGCTTGGCCGTCATGTCGGTGACGACTGCCATCTTCTTGGCTTGCTCATCGGCCATTCGCTTTTGAAGTTCTGCGAGCTGTGCCTCGAGCTTGCCAATCTCGGCGGCTAGGGCATCGGCTTGCAATTTCGTTTCGGTGATCGACGATTCGGCTGTTGGGATTTGCTGTTGAATCGCAGCCAGGGATTGTTCGATGGCTGTCTTCTTGCTCGCTAGCTCGGCAGGCCGACTGGCAAAGGCCTGGAGATCGCTTTGCAATTCGGCAACGCGGGCTTGCAACGCGGCGACTTGCGCGTTGATCGAATCGACCTGCGCCTTGGCTGCCGCGGCCGCATCGTTCGCTGCTTTCAACGCTGCCGTGGTAGATTCCACGCGAGGGGCAAGCCCATTGCGCATTTCGGTGAGCTGGATTACCGAGGCCGCCGTTTCATTCCATTCTTTGGTGATCGCCTCAACCTTGGGTTGAAGGTCCACCATCTCCGGTTCGCGTGCAGCGAGCTGCGCTGCGAGGGGAGCAACTTCTTCTTGGATCTGGGTTAACGCCGCTACTTGGATAGCAATCTGCATTTGCGTCGTTTGGATCTTTGCATCGAGGGATGCAACATCTGCCCCCGGTTCAGCCTTTTGTTTCACGAGAAGACCAGCCTCTTCGTCCAGTTTCTTTTTATTCTCCCCAGCGACTTCGAGAAGCTTCTGTTTCGGAGCAACTTGACCGCGAAGCGCTTGCAACTCTTCGCTCTTGGTCTTGAACATCGCCGACAAGCCATCGAAGTTAGGTTTGAGTTGCGATTGCTTTTCGGTGGCAACCTTGAGCTGTTCGTCGGTCTTCGTCAGATCCGTTTGCAGTTGGGTGAGCTGCTGCTGGATAGCGGTGATTTGCGAGCTTTTCGCCGCATAGTCGTTGCTAAGTTCCGTTTGTTTCGTCAGGGATTGTTGCAACTCGGCTTGCACCGCAGCGAGCAAGGCCTCGAGTGGTTGTGGGTTGGCAGGGATGCTCTTTTCATCCTTTGGGTTTGCTCGTTGCCAAAGTCGGACATTGCCCGCCCAGTCCCCCGCAGCGACTTGTTTGCCATCTACGGTAATCGCGACTTCGTGACCTGCTTCGGCCAACGGTGGCATTTCCCCTGCAGCATTGCCTCCGATATCCCAGACTTTGACCTTGTTGTCACGACCGGTGGAGACCATGGTTCCGTCGTTGCAGACATCAACGGCGAGGGCACCACCCCCGTGGGCATCCCACGACTTGATGACTTTCCCTTCGTTCATCTCCCACATCTTGAGAGTACCGTCCATGGAGGCGCTGATGAGGGCAGCGGAATCGGGGCGCCAAGCGAGTGATCGGATCTCTCCTTTGTGCCCTTGAAGGTCCAGATAAAGTCGTCCCGTATCTGCTTCCCAAACCACCAATCCGGCGCTTCGGTCTGCAGTGGCGAGAAGCAGTCCATCCGGGCTGAATCGAACCGAGTAGATCCAATCGGTATGTTTCTTTTGTTCGTATTTCAGTTCACCGGTGAGTGTGTCATAGACACGGACCAGCTTTTGCGGACCGCCCAACGCGATCAACTGGTTGTTGTCATTGATGTCTGCGGACATGACGGTATCCAACTCATCGCCGACTCGTGCAATACGATTTCCGGTTTCGATCTCGTAGAGTGCTGCATAGCCGGAATGACTGTGCTTTCCACCACCGATAAGAATCAGTTTCCCGTCGCGTGAGAAGGTGATCGACTGAGGCTCCCCTTCAGGGAATGGGAGAATGCCCATAAGTTTGCCCGTTTCACTGTGATACAGCGAGACCTGCATCTGCCCACCTACAGCCACGAGCGGGGACCAAGGGCTTGCTGCCACGGCAGACGTGGTGGCCGCTCGATCGGTTGCGAACGGAGTTTGCCTCAGCATGGTTGTCGGCATCGGAGGTGCCCCTTCCGGGCGTCCGATCTTGACCGAGAGGGCCATCGCATTGGCTTTCGGCTTCTTGATTTCGGAGCCGCTGTTCTCGGGCATCCCTTGTTCAATCCAAGTCTTCAAGAGATCGACTTTAGCCTGAGCGATCATATCTTGATTGGGGGGCATAAAGGGTTGCTCTTTGTGCGCGGTGAGCGCGTACAAACGAGACGAATCCAGATCTCCCTCGACGACCACTTCGCCACCGCTACCTCCAGCCATCAAGCCTTGGTAGGAATCGAGAGCCAAACCGCTCTTCTTGTCGTTCGAATTGTGGCAAGACGTGCAATGCTCACGCAAAATCGGTTTGACGTGATCGTCGTACGTAATCTTCGTCGGCTCTTGGGCCCAAACACGGGTGCAGCCGATTGCAATGAACGTGATAACGAAAAACAGACGCTTCTTCATAGTGCTGTGCATCAAACTAGTGATTGAAAATGAACTCACGGCTGTTGAGGATCGCCCAGAATATGTCCTGGAGTCCTTGGTCCGCATTCGGCGCTTCCGCGATGGCTTTCACCAAAGTGGCTCTTTCCTCTTCGGTGGGCTTTCGGCTCACGCAACGCATATAAATCTTTTCGATGATCTGCTCTTGTGTGAGTCCTTGCTCCTTCCAAGTCTTCAGCAGTCCCCCTTGGTTGATCTTTCCACCGGTGGTTTGACCATTGATCAAGTGCAGGGCTTGTGACAGCGAAGGATCGGTCGTGGCTTCGTCCGCGCAAACGGTAGTCCGCTGGCTACGACCAAAGGAGGTGAGGAAGTAGTTGCTGGTGGCTCCATCTGCGATCTGCACCGCGCGGGCTCCGATAGGCAATCCTCGGAATTTGTCCTTTGTATTCGTAGCTTGCGAAATGCAGTCGAGCAAACTCTCCGCAGGAACACGGCGAACGGCGGCGTGCGAGTAGTTCCGGTCGTCCAGTTCGTTCCCTTCGACGGGGGTGCAAGAACGCTGGTAGGTTTGCGAGTTGCAAATGTCGCGAACCAGCTTTTTGATGTCGTATTTGTATTCGACCAACTTCCTTGCAAGCTCGTCGAGCAGTTCGGGGTTGCTCGGCGGGTTGCTAGCGCGGAAATCATCGACTGGACTAACGATCCCGACACCCGTGTAGTGAGCCCAAATACGGTTCGCGACACTTTTCGCGAAGAACGGGTTCTTCTCGCTTGTCAGCCACTGAGCCAAGACTTCGCGACGATCTTTACCTGCTACGTCGGGAACATCACCCCCTAGAAACTTCGGTTTGACCACGGCGCCCCCCACCGGGTGGTTGACTTCTCCTCCACCGCTATTGAATACGAGGAGCTGTCGATAGTCTTCGCTTTGTTTACGACCGATTTGGGAGAAGAAGGCGGTGAATCCGTAGTAGTCATCCATTGTCCATCGATCGAATGGATGGTTATGGCATTGGGCGCATTGAGTTCGAATTCCCATGAAGACTTGTGCGACATTTTCGGAGAGCTTCAATCGATCCAACTCGACTTGGTAGAAGTTCGTAGCTGGATTTTGAAACGTGCCACCGGTCGCGGTGATCAGTTCCCGAACGATCTGATCGATCGGGGTATTGGAAGCGATCTTATTGGTGAGCCAGTTGTAATAGAGATAAGCCGCCTTGTAGCTGACTTGATTGTTGCTCTTGATCATGAGGAGATCGGACCACTTCATCGCCCAGATCTCGCTGAACTCTTTTCGATCGAGCAAGTTATCGATCCACTTGCTTCGCTTGTCCGGCGTAGCGTCCTGCACGAAGGCCACCGTCTCTTCTTCGGTCGGCAAGAGACCGGTGATATCGAGAGTGGTTCGACGTACGAATTCCTCATCGGTGCAGATAGCACTTTCAGGGAGTCGAAGCTTCTGCAGCTTTGCCTTGACCAGTGAATCGATATAGTTGCCGTATTGGTCGGGAGCTTTGTAGGCGATATTCTCGGGCAAGGCCAAGATTTGCGATCCAACTGTGTGGGTATCGAAGCGTGCCATGACAAACGCTTCACCTCGCACTCCGCTCTTTACATTGCCATCGGCATCGACGGCCGCGCTCCGTTCGTTGTTGGTGGTGAAGCTAGCCAAATCCCAAACGTCACGTTGGACACCATCGGCATAGGTCGCGACGGCGACCAACTGTTGCATCTGCCCTTCACCCTCAATCACCGCTTGGTTGGGATAAATATCCACTTGGGTGACGATGGGTGAGCGTGCTGCATCGGCAGGGGCACCGTTCTTGAGCCAAGTCAAAATGGTGTCGTAGTGCTTGCTACCCGGCTCAACCTTTTTACCACCGGAGTGCTGAACGGCACCGGTTGCTTTCAGGAGCAACAGGCTTTGATCGGGTACCGCCAGATTGATGCGACGGATACCGATTTCGCGAGTGATACGTTGGTAATCGCCGACGGGATCGTATCCGAAGAGGCTGAGTCGGAAGCCATCTTTTCCGCGAGCCGCACCATGGCAAGAGCCCGTGTTGCAGCCAACTTTGGTCAAGACGGGCATCACATCTCGTTCGAAGCTGATCGGTCGAACTTGGGAGGAGTTAGTCGACTCGATTGCGGCCTTTGCCGTGTGACCGTTCCAAGTCGCGGTGATTTCGGTCGATCCATCTCCTTTAGGGGTGAGAACAAAGTCTTTCCAGTCCGCGACCGTGTCGGCGGAAAATTTCCACTCGGCCAATCGAGTGACGTCTTGGGTTACCCCATCTTCGCGGGTGGCAACAGCGATAACGTGTTGCGTGTCGCTCTTCGCGCTGAGTTTGATAACGGGTGGGTAAACGGCGATCGACTTCCATGCCGGCTGCGGTGCGGCGGCCGCGGCAGGTGCAGGAGCCGCGGCAGGTACCGCGGCAGGAGCAGGGGCTTCGGGTGTCGGAGCGGGGGCTGGCGTGCTTTCCTGAGCGATGGCCGCGCTAGCGAGGGCTCCGGAAACACCGATCAGCAAAAGGGAGTTCGCCCAAGGAGCTGTGCGAAAGAACGAGTTGTTCATAGGGTGGGTGGCCTGAAGGTGAACTGCTGCTGGAGACGCTTTGGCGGGGCGCGAGGCCCCGACCGTTGCACAGCCTTTCCGAGGAGGGAAGGCTTTCCGAGGAAGGAAGGGTTTTAAACTCTAAATGATTTGAGGATCTAGCGACCTCGTTGCTGCTTCAGTTGCTCCAACCGAGTCAACGGCTTGTCGGTCGGTGGAGGCGGAGCTGCAGCAGCGGTTGTCGCCGTGGTCGATGCGGGAGGTGCGATCGGAACGTCGATTTGGATTTCCGAGTTGCCATTGACTTGCGTGATCACCCCTTTGTCCGTCGTGACCGTGCCTCGATAGACAATCGTCTTGTAGTTGCCGGCTCGCGTTTCGGGTGGGATCTGCAGCGTGAAGGCGAGACGCTCTGCGTCCGGTGCAAGCTCTTGTTTCGCAGCGACGGCGGTGGTGCCTGGTGGTACCCCCAAGATCTCGATTTCGACTTTACCTTCAACAGGTCGTTTCAATTTCGCCCCCAAGATCACGTCTGCAGGTTTTCCTTGCTCCGCCATCGTCTTGGCAAATTTGAACTCGAACAACGGTTCAGTCACATCGATGTGAAAGAACTCGCTCGCCAGAACAATCGGGCCGTATCCGTTGTCGGTTGTCGCGAGAACGATCAATGGCCATTTCCGTATCGCAGCACCGTTGTTGGCGGTGAGAGGCATCTCGATCGAGGATTTGTCACCCGGGATCGTAACGGTGGAAGCTCCGATACCGGGCGGGGCGTTGAGGAGTCTCACCGTCACCGGCTTATCGAATCCTTCGTTTCTCTTAATGTTGATCGTGAGCGGAAGGGATCCATTGCGAACCAAGGGAACCTGAGGTTCGACCACAGCCACATCGAATGGGGCTGGATCGATCAAGGCAACAGGTAATCGGTGGTCCGTTTGGCCCCAGACGTCCACATTGTTTTGGCCTCGGACCAACATGGATCGCTGACGAAGTCCGCCGGTGATCTTCTGTTCAGGAGAGGCTTGGATCGAAGCGATAAAGTCGACGATTTTCCCTGCGTTCGCCGCATTCGCGTCCGCTCGGAACAGCATTTGAACGTTTCCTAAATCGGCATCGCATTTGGTTTCCAAATGGGTTAGACCGGGTGGAAGATCGAGGGCCTCGATCTTCGCTTCTCCGCCTACGAACCGACGTGCGACGTTGACCAAAATGGCCATCCTTCCGCCGCGTGGAACTGCTACCGTCTGTGCAACATATCGCTCTTGCTCGGTGATCGTCGTTTCGACGGTCGGCGTTTGCAGGAGAACTTCAGCGCGATATGCGAACTGCTTTCCAAAGCGTCCCAAGTGGTCATAGACGCAAACCGCGTATTTGCCATCCTCGGGCACTTTGAATTGTAGGTAGCTATCGGGGCCGCCCGAATCATCATTACCAGCCAAGGCCCCTCCTCCGACTTTCCAGACCTGCAGAACCGAATCGACTTGCGAGCGGATGGGGGAGCGTGCGTGAACACGGATCTCTAGTTGCTGATCTTTTTTGGCTTCGAACACCCAGAAATCCCGATCTTTCTCCGTTTCCAAGAGCCCGTTGAACGCAGCAGGAACCGAGCTAACGATCTCAATCTTGTTGTGGTCGTCGTTTGGCTCCGATTCCAGAACATTGGGGACGTCGACGACTCGAAGGTAATTCGGAGAAGGGGCAATCACCCCATCGCGTTGCGACCAAACCTTGAATGCCTCGGTTGGCTCGTTCGGCAGTTGGAACGTTTCTTTCCAAGAGTTGCCAAGATTATCAATGCAGGTGACCTCAAGCTTCTCGCCCGGGCGACCTCCGCTGGGGACCATCGCTACGGGGCGAGGGAACCCGCCCACATGCAATCGATAACGGGAGCGATCATTGCCTCCGAAACTGCTTTCGCGCACTTCGATAATGTACTTGCCGTCGCGTGGCGCCACGATGGAGGCCAAGCAATCCTGTTGAAGGAAGACCGAATCGTCGCTCGACGCAATCTCGAATCGCTTGTCATCGTAAATGGCGATGTAAGGATCGAAGAAGTCGTTGAGATAGGCGTGCCGAAGGCCTTCTATTTCCACATGAAGCGTTTGCCCCTGCTTGAGTTCGACTTCGAAGTAATCGACGTCTTCGCTCAGCACGACACCATCGATGGTGGAACCGACAGGAATAGGCTGGGGCTTGACGAATTCGTTGTTCGGTTCCGCTTCTGCAACACTGGGCATCGCAGAAACGTTGAACAGTCGAAGATTGCTGATTCCGGTGTCGGTTACGACCCGGAAAGGATGCAAGTCAGGCGTCACGTTGGCATCCGCTGCGATCGTGGCTTTGATCACATTCGCATCCACCTTGGTGATGTTTGTTGCCGTCAAGCCTGGCGAGTAGAACAGCAGGGCCTTTGCATCCCCGAGCCTAGCACCCGAGATAGTGACCTCGGCTGAGGTTCCTCGCTGGATTCCGGAAAGGGACAGGACATTCGCGTCTGGATGGCTAGCCCGAGCCGGATCAGCGCAAAACACACCTGCGGACGCTAGACCGAACCCAACAAGCAGGTTGCGCCAAAGATTCATTTTCATCGTGGAGTCCATGGAAGCCAATTAGGCAAGGATATCGGTGAGAACTTTTCCGCCGTCGCAAATCTCGATGGGACGGTCGCCCGGTGCCATCAACTCTTTGTCTGCAACGATTCCGAGCAAGTGGTACATGGTGGTCGCGAGATCTTCCGGGGAAACCGGATCGAACTCGGGTTCGGTCGCCGTGGCATCGGATGAGCCGTAGACGAGCCCACCCTTTACGCCACCGCCGGCGAGCATGACCGAGAAGACTTTGGGCCAGTGATCGCGACCCGCTTCATTATTGATCTTCGGCGTTCTTCCGAATTCGCTGCTGACCATGATCAAGGTGCGGGAGAGAAGCCCGCGCGACTCGAGGTCCTCGATCAACGTCCCGATGGCTTGATCCAGTGGCGGCGTATCCCGGCGCATCCCAGCGGAAATTTGGTTGTGCATATCCCAGCCGCCGTAGGTCACGGTGACGAACCGCACGCCGGCTTCGACCAAGCGTCGAGCCATAAGAAGGCGCTGGCCCGCTGCATTGCGTCCGTACTTATCGCGGAGCCCGTTGTCTTCCGCTTCGATGTTGAATGCCTCGCGAGCCTTCTCGCTGCTGATGAGGGAATAGGCTCGTTGGTAGAACGTGTCCATCGCGTTGATCGCGTCGGCGCTTTGCTTCTTTTGGAAGTGCATGTTGACCGCTTCCAATGCGGTGCGACGTCGCTCGAAGCGAGTCATATCCACACCGTTAGGCAAATTGAGATCTTGGACGCGGAACCCCTTGTTCGCTGGGTCGGCTCCCAAGCTAAACGGGCCAAAGGACGAGCTCAAATAACCGGTACCGGCGTACTCGTTGGCGGAGTTAGGGATCGCGACATACGGAGGCAAGTTATTCTTGGGGCCGTATTCGTGACTAATGACTGAACCGAAGCTAGGAAAAACGAGGGCCGGCGAGGGTTTGTAGCCGGTGAACATGTTGTGCGTCCCACGCTCGTGGGCTGCTTCGCCGTGGGTCATCGAACGGATGACGGTCAAGCGATCCGACAGCGAAGAGAGCCTGGGCAAGGTTTCGCAAAAGACGTCGCCAGTTTTTGTTTTGATGGTTCCGAGTTCCCCCCGATATTCGAGAGGGCTATAGGGCTTCGGATCGAAGGTTTCTTGGTGTGCGATACCGCCGGGCAGGAAGATGTGAATGACACTGTCCGCCTTGGCATCGATAAAGTCGTAGTGCTTCTGGTCGGCCTGGGCTCGCAAACGGAAGAGATCACCCATCGAGAGGCCGAGCCCTCCCAGAGCACCCACGGTGAGAAAACCTCGACGACCAAGCGGATTACCGAGACATCGCATTATGACCTACTCTCCTGTTGAGAAATTCGATTGGGCTTTACTAAACACAGCCACCCATTCCTTTTCCGATCCATCGATCTCAGGTCGACTTATGGATCCTGAAGGCCGGTTAATGGATCCTAAAGGGTGTGCCATGATCGAGGCGGACTGACGGTTGACCAAATTGAAGGCGGGGAGGATGGGAGAACCTATGCTAGGTCCTCCGCGGGGATCCAGGTATTATAGTACTCGCCGAGTGTGGTTTGTACCCGGATCCTGTGTGAAACACTTGCGAATTTCCGAGTTATCCTGCAGATCCCTGTCTCGATTCGAGCACACCTGTATCCAAAAAGGCAACACCTGATGTCCTCACAATCATCTCTCCGATCCCGCTTCAGGATGGACCGTCGTCAAATCCTATCCGGTGGTTCCTTAGCGATCGCCGGGCTCGTCATCAGCGGGCCTAATTCCCGGCTCTTGGCTCAAAGTGCACCGAGTCCTTCCGTTTCTCACGCGAATACGCTGCGATTTGGGCTGGTGACCTACCAGTGGGGTAAGGATATGGACCTGCCCACCGTCATTTCAGCTTGCCAGACGGCTGAAATGGGAGGAGTCGAACTGCGGACCGAGCATCGGCACCGGGTCGAACCTGCGCTGACGAAGCTTGAACGGGCCGACGTGAAAAAGCGGTTTGCGGACAGCGGGATCGAGTTGATCGGTTACGGTTCCAATTGCGAATTCCATTCGGCCGACCCGGCTGTGGTCAAGAAGAATGTCGAGCAGACCAAAGAGCTCATCCACCTCATGCACGATTGTGGGGGGAGTGGGGTGAAAGTGAAACCGAACGGATTCGCGGCGGGTGTTCCTAAAGAAAAGACCATCGAGCAGATCGGCAAGGCGCTACAGGAACTCGCAGCCTATGGAGAGGGATATGGTCAGCAAATCCGATTGGAGGTGCACGGCTCGAATACCAGTCGATTGGATGTGATTCGGGACATTTTTCAAGTTGCGGAGCATCCCAACGCGGCCGTCTGCTGGAACAGCAATCAAGAAGATTTGGTTTCGCCCGGCCTAGCGACCCATTTTGGAATGGTGAAATCGCGCTTGGGAGATACAACACATGTCCGCAAACTCGACGATGGCGATTACCCTTACGCCGAGTTGTTCGAACTGCTGCTGCGAGCGAATTACCAAGGATGGGTGTTGCTCGAAGCGCACTCCAATCCCGAAGACAAAGTCGCTGCCATGAAGCAACAGACTGCGGTCTTCCGCTCGCTTCTCGCCTCCGCGCGAGCCAAGCTGGCCGCCAACCAACCATAACCAACCATCGAATGTCCGATTCTCCCAACCCTTCCGAACCATCGACGATGGAGGTAACCAAACCGCCTCGTCAAGCTGCGATCGCCTTCATCATGATCACAGTGATCCTCGACGTTCTTTCGTTGGGGCTGATCATTCCGGTTCTTCAAAAGTTGATCAAAGAGCTTGTCGGTGGCGACGAGTCGATGGCTGCGTTCTATATCGGGCTTTTCGGAACGCTATGGGCGTTGATGCAATTTTTTTGCTCCCCCATCATTGGTGCGCTCTCGGACCGCTATGGCCGACGTCCGGTGCTATTGGTGTCGACATTCGGTTTGGGTCTGGACTTCGTTTTGCTCGCGCTAGCTCCCAATTTGACTTGGTTGTTGATCGGTCGGATTATCACCGGGATGACGGCAGCGAGCTTCTCGACAGCGCAGGCTTATCTCGCCGACGTCACTCCGCCTGAGCGTCGAACGGCGGCGTTTGGTTTATTCGGCGCGGCGTTCGGAATCGGGTTTGTCCTCGGTCCGGCGGTGGGTGGAATGCTCGGATCGATCGATCTGCGGCTTCCCTTTTGGGCTTCGGCTGTCCTGACATTGGCGAACGGGTTTTACGGTTACTTTGTTTTGCCCGAGTCGTTGCCCAAGGAAAAACGGACTGCCTTCAGTTGGAAGCGAGCCAATCCGCTCGGCTCCCTTCAACTGCTACGTTCTAAGCCGGGGTTGTTGCCAATGGCCATCATCCTCTTGTTCTACCAGCTCTCACACTTGGCATTTCAAAACGTCTTTGTTCTTTACACCGATACGCACTTTGGTTGGGAGCCATGGCAAATCGGACTCTCGCTCGGAACGGTCGGGATCCTCAATATGATCGTCCAAGGGGGCTTGATCCGACCCGCGATTCGGCGGTTCGGCGAGCGGAAGCTGGTCTTCGTCGGTTTGACCGGCGGGATCATTGGTTTCGCTGCCTACACGTTCGCGCGCGACGGAACAACGTTTTATTGGTGCACAATTCTGTTCGCGTTGATGGGATTCTTTCAAGCATCTATCAATGGGGTTATGTCCACACGACTGGGGCCATCGGAGCAGGGACGTTTATCGGGTGCGAACAGTTCGATGATGGGGATTGCCGGTCTGATCGGGCCGTCGCTTTACGCCACCGTCTTTGCTTGGTCGGTCCATCCGGACCGTTCCCCGGTATGGCAGGGAGCCCCGTTTGCCGTCGCGTGCGGCATGTTGGTTATCGCGTTGGTCTTAGCTTTTTTCTCCGTGCCTCAGCGAGCGACCACACAAGCTGCTGTTTCTACCCAGCCGTGAGGTTGGTGTAGGCCAGCACGGGCATCCGTTTTCCTTCCGCTCGTCCGTTACTCAATTGTTCCTATGGATACATCCAGCCGCAGCGCGATCGTCTTTGCGATCGAGCCCGATCTCAGCGCGACGGAGTTTATCGATTGCCTGAGACGCTCGACGCTGGACCAGCGAAGACCGGTCGATCAGCTTGAGACCATCGAAAAGATGCTGCGTCACGCGCAAGTGATCGTGACGGCTCGCGCCCCGGCGGGATTGCTCGTCGGCGTCGCCCGCGCGATCACCGATTTTGCGTATTGCACTTACCTATCTGACTTGGCGGTCGACGAAGCCTATCAGAAGCGGGGGATCGGCAAGGAGTTGTTGCGACGAAGCCACGCAGCGGCGGGTTTGGGGACCACGCTCCTATTGCTGTCGGCTCCCAAGGCGACGTCGTATTATCCGCATGTCGGTCTAGAGCAGCACCCGAGCGCCTGGATTATTCCTCGCCAACCCTAAGAGCTGGAACTTGAGCTATCGAGGCTCTTCGACTTCCAATTGGTTGCAAATCCGCTCAACACCTTCGATGCCTCGCAGCGATTCCTGGATCATTTGCTTTTGGTAAAACGAATCGACTTTTCCTCGCAGGACGATCCGCCCTGGGGCACTTTCTAGGAAGACTTTACGGCGGGGGGCGTGGGGGCTCGATTGGATCACGCGATCAATACGATGCAACAACGGGGTGTGGGTCATAACTGCGGTTCCGTCGGACAGAATGGGAGGGAGGGATGTCGAAAGATGCCACAGGACCCGCACAACGCGAACAAAATGGAGAGCAATTTTTCGAGAAGAGAGGTGAGCAAGTCGGTTTGCGAGTTTCTTGCCGGGGGAATCGAGTGCAATTCCGACCAAACCCCAGCAGGAAGCCTCATTCTGGGGTAAGATACCGTTCGGTCTTGCGTTGCGAACTAGGAAGACCGCATGGCTCTGCTATCCCGGCTTCAAGGTGGAGCTGGATGGTCGTGCGTGATTGTTCGATACCGTGTGAGGATTGCAGTACTAACGAATGCCTGAGTGGTTCCCAGATCTCGGATCTGTCGTCATCGCGTTGATTCTCGTTGCAGTCAATGGATTCTTCGTCGCAGCTGAGTTTGCCCTGGTCAAAGTTCGCCTTGGTCGCATCGAACAGCTTGTTGTATCGAAGAAGCTTTTTTCTAAAACTGCCCGATGGCTGGCCCTCCGATTGGAGCAATCTTTGTCGGCTTGCCAGTTGGGTATCACCATGGCGTCGCTCGCGCTCGGTCGTGTAGGGGAACCGGCCTTTGCAGCGCTGTTAGAAACACCGATCAAGGCGATTGGGATAACGTCGGATGCAGCCCTCCACGCAGTCGCGTTCGCCCTCTCCTTTACCTTCGTCACCGCATTGCATCTGGTCATCGGTGAGCAGGCTCCGAAAATTTTCGCCATTCGCAAACCCGAATCGATGCTTCTCGCCTGCGCCGTTCCTCTGCAGTGGTTCTACATCGCTAGCTACCCGTTGATGCAGTCGTTAAATATTACGACGACAGCCCTCCTACGTTTGTTGGGGGTCAATTCGCAAGAGAGCGGAGGGATTCCCTACAACGAAGAAGAGATACGGGCTTTGCTCCGAGAAGCCCACGTGCACGGGAGCTTGACCCGCAGCGAGCATAGCCTCATCAACGCTGTATTTGAGTTCGACGACTTGGTCTGCCGACGCATCATGGTCGCGCGAGCCGATATCGACTTCATCGATATCCATGAACCGACGGCGGAAACTCTGAAAATGATCCAGAGGACCCAGCACACCCGTTATCCGATTTGCGATAGCTCTCTCGATGAAGTGATCGGAGTTCTTCACGTCAAAGACATCGTCGCCACGGAGCTTGAGGACGGGTTCGACTGGAAGAAGATCATGCGACCTCCCAAGAAGGTCCCTGAAAACATGCCGATCAGCAAATTGCTAAGGCACTTCCAAGGGACCCACCAGCACATGGCCTTCGTCGTCGACGAATATGGCACCATCATCGGGATCGTCACCCTCGAGAACGTCATGGAAGAGATCATCGGCGATGTCGCAGACGAATTCGATGTGGTGGAACCCGAGATCGTCCCCGACGGACCAGGAAACTTCATCGTCCTCGGATCGACTGCTGTCGACGATTTGGAAGCCCGCTTGGGAATTCAGTTTGAAGATGCTGACGTGGATACAGTCTCTGGATTACTATTGCATAAAGCTGAACGCATGCTGGTCGCAGGCGATGTCATCGATTTCGATGAACGCGTGCAGGCAAAGGTCCTTTCCGTTTCTGACGACCGAGCGACCAAGGTCAGATTCACCCTCCTTTCCTCAGAAGAAGTTGATTAATCATGGCGCACACTTGGAAAACCCTTCTCACCATACTGGCTTGGACGGCACTCGCAGCATCCAGCGTGATCTCCCTCGCACAGGAATCTGCCAAACAACCAGTTAGCTTGTTCGATGGCAAAACGCTCAAGGGATGGTCGGGCTTGAGCGAGAACTGGAAAGTCGAAGATGGCGCGATCACCGGCACGAACACGGCCGAAAATCCGTTGAAGAACAACACGTTCCTCGTCTCGGACAAAAAGGTCTCCGACTTCGAACTAACCCTCGAGTTTCGCATCGATGGTGGAAACTCGGGAATCCAATATCGCAGCAAGCTGATGGACAAAGAGAAGTTCATCGTCGGTGGCTATCAAGCCGACATTGACGCGAACAAGCGATACATGGGGATCAACTACGAAGAACGAGGACGCGGGATTCTCGTCGAACGCGGTGATATCGTTTCGGTAGACGACAAAGGAGCTAAGAGCAAAGTCGGGACTTGCGGCGATGCCAACGCTCTCCTCGACAAGATCAAGTTCGGTGACTGGAACAAATACCGAATCGTCGCCAAAGGAAACAAACTGCAGCACTACATCAACGACGTTTTGATGTCCGAACTGCAAGATGGAGAAACCGCAAAGCGAGCGAGCGAAGGCATCATCGCTTTGCAAGTGCACGCTGGACCACCGATGAAGGTTCAGTTCCGCAACATCATGTTGACGGAATAGCAAAACCCAGAGACTGAAGAGGTTACTCGCGATAGCTCTCGGTATTACTCGCTATAGCTCTCGGTGTATCTCCTCTCGATCAACTGCAAGAGTGGATGCGGGAACCGCTCCACTCAGATGGGCGAGAATCTTTGCCACATGGACATGGCAGTTCTCGATAAAGACCTTCACGCCCCCTCTCTGGGAACCAGCAGTCGCCGTTCCCGCCACATAGACTCCAGGAATGCTCGACTCCATCGTCCGAGGATCGAGCTTGGGCTGAAGATTCACGCCATTGAGTTCGAGGCCCAATCGCTCAAATAGACTGGGGTCTTGATCGTAACCTGTCAGAAGCAGTAGGTGCTCATACGGAATCGATGTTTCCGTTTGGTTTTGCCGATTCTGCAATCGCAACAATCTGGGCTCAATCTCTTTCACGTCGGTAAAGGGATAAAACTCCACTCGTCCGTCTGCTATCAAGCTTCGGATCTCGGGAAGCAGCCAAGGCTTCACTCTTTCCGGGCTGAAGCCTTCTCCGCGATGCACGACCGTCAGCTGGCGATTGATGCGAGCCAAACGGACCACAGCCTCCGCGGCAGAGTTCTTGGCTCCGACAATCACGACCTGTTTGCCAAAGAGTTCATGGATGTCTGGCATGAAGTGAGAAACGTTGGCGCGGTCTTCTCCCTCGATTCCCAATTGGCGTGGATGATGCATATCTCCAATGGCGAGAACGATGCGTCGGCAGGACACTAAGACCTCCTCTCCTGCGAACCCATCCTCGAGTGAACGGTAGGACGGGCCTCCAACGCCCGTTCGAGTCTCAACCACACGGCACAAGAATCCCTCCGCAGTTCGCTTTGCGGAGACAAGCCGTTTGCCTTGATGGATCGCGAGATTTTCCGAGAGAACGACACCCCGCAAATAGTTCAAATAATCCTCGCGAGTCGCTTTCCCATGCGGGTAGGTTTGAAATGGGATTCCAGCGAGAGCGATGCGATCCGGCGAGCTAAAGATAGGTGTTCCTGGGGCGTACCATGCGATCGTGGATGCGACCACTCCAGACTCGATATGAACGTAGTCGAATTTGTTTCGCTGGAGCGCTACCGCCAGTTCAATCCCAATAGGACCTGCGCCGACGAGAAGAATGTCTGTCTGAAGTGGAAAAGACATCGGAATCCTTGCGAGAAAAGGAATGGATCAGCAGGAGCAGGATACTAGAATCAACCTTCCTTACCAACTCCTCGCACCGCTTTCTAACATGATCACCAAAACCAATTTGCGCCACTTACGCTCGGTTCGACAAGTTCAGGTCCCCGTTTTTAGTTTTTGGATTGCTCTGATGCTTGCACCATCGCTGGTCGCTCAAGTGCGAGTGGATACGGAGCAATCGATCGAAAGCCAATTCTTCGAGTTCGAACGGATCAAGCGACCTGCAGTAAACGATCTCGGGATGAAAGCGACGTGGGCGGTCGTTCGAGGTCGTTTGGACGGGAACTCGAGCGGCACGCCAGCATTGGTGGATGGCCAGATACCTCAAACCGAGGACTCCCCTCGCGAGAACTGCTTCTTCGCAACGGGTGGCTCCGGCGGGTGTTTGGCCGCTGACCTGGGTGCAACCCAGGAGATCGCGGAGGTCGTTACGTATTCGTGGCATCCGACGTCGCGGGCACCACAGCGATTCACGCTCTATGCCGCAACGGGGGAAGGCAAGGGGTTTGTATGGGATCGATTGGATGCCGATCAATCCCCGGAGCAACAGGGATGGAAGCGAATGGCAGAGGTAGATACTCGGACTCGGCGCGGGGCGGGTGGCCAACACGCCAGTCGTGTGACCGATGACTCCGGTTCGCTCGGCTCCTATCGCTATTGGCTCTTGGAAATCCAGCCGACGGCAGACAACGATCCTTTCGCCCACACGTTCTTCAGCGAAATCGACTTCATCGCCAAAGGAAGCGACTCGCCGGAACGTATTGTTGCACCCGAGAGGCAGTCGATTGCCTTTCCTTCGTCGGACGGAGACTATCAATACGTCATCGATGTCACCGCGGCCCCAGAGCTAGCGGTTTGGACAGAGACCGAATTGAAGCCTGTCATTTTGGAATGGTATCCAAGAATTGTCGCGATGCTCCCGAGCGAAGGATTTACGGCACCCAAAAAGGTAACATTTCGGTATCTACCGAGCGCCAAGATGGAAGGCATTCCTGCCTACGCCCAAGGGGGGACCATTTCGCTCAATGCAGGATGGATGAATCGAGAAAAGAATCGCGAGGCCCGAGGCGCGGTGGTTCATGAGATGGTGCATGTGGTGCAAAGCTACCAAGGCCGTCGCAATCGCGGAGCTCGGCGAGAACCGACGCCTGGCTGGATCGTCGAGGGGATTCCCGATTACATCCGCTGGTTCCTTTACGAGCCGCAATCCAAAGGAGCATTGCTGAGCAAGGAGGCTTTATCCAAGGCAAAGCACGACGCCAGCTACCGCGTCTCGGCAAACTTCATCGACTGGGTCATTCGGACGCACGCCCCCTCCGGCACCCTCCTCCCCAAACTCAATGCGTCCGCGCGGGAGGGGCGCTATTCGAGCGAGATTTGGCAAGAACTCACAGGAAAGAGCGAGCAGGAATTGGCGTCGCAATGGAAGAGTCAGTAGTCTCGAATTCGAATTCGTGCTAGGACAGCATGAAAACGTTGATATAGTCTAGGGGACCCCGAGGCCGAGTGCCTCGAACGCCCTATCCAACGCATTCGCATCTCCATTGCCATCCCCCGCCTTTCAGACGCAGCATGACCTACAATTCCCACGTTGAGTCCCCGGACGTCATCCTCATCGGTAGCGGCATCATGTCGTCCAACCTTGGAGCGATGCTTAAGAAAATCGCACCCGAACTCAAAGTCCAGCTTTACGAGGTCTCGAACGAGTTGGCCCAGGAGAGTTCGAACGGATGGCACAATGCAGGGACAGGCCATGCCGGAATCTGCGAGCTGAGCTACACCCCCTTCATGCGACCGGACGGGACCGTCGACGTCACTAAGGCGATCGAAATCTTCGGACAGTTCGAGTTGTCGAAACTGTTTTGGGGCTATGCACTCAAGTCCGGGATGATCCAAAACGGCAGGGACTTTATCAATCCTGTCCCCCATATCAGCTTTGTCTACGGCGAAAAATCGGTGCAATATCTCGAAGCCCGTTTCAAGGGGCTGACCTCGCATCATTTTTTTCAAGGGATGGAGTTCACCACGGATCCCGATCGCGTACACGAATGGGCCCCGTTGCTCATGGAAGGACGCGAGAAGATTCCCGTCGCCGCGACCAAGATGGATAACGGCACCGATGTGAACTTTGGCGAGATCTCTCGCAAACTGATTCATTGGCTCTCAGAACAGCCCGGCTGTGGCGTCGCCACCAACCATCGCGTGGTCGGTCTCCAGCGCACCAATCGCGGTTGGGATGTGACGATCCAAGCCAAGGGTGGAAACAAAATCCATAGCAGCGCGAAGTTCGTATTCGTCGGTGCTGGGGGAGGGAGTCTTCCACTTCTACAAATGTCGGGGATCGCAGAAGGTAAAGGCTTTGGCGGATTTCCCATCGGCGGTCAATGGCTGGTCTGCGATAGCCCAGAAGTGGTCTCACGGCATCAGGCGAAGGTGTATGGACAGAGTCCTGGTGCCGCTCCGACCATGGCCGTACCCCACTTGGACACACGCGTTATCGACGGAAAGAAGTCCCTCCTGTTTGGCCCCTATGCGGCTTGGACGACCAAGTTCTTGCACAAGCACGGTAGCTTCTTCGACCTACCCGGCTCGATGCGATTGGACAACGTCAGCTCGTTGATCAAGGTGGGGCTTTATAATTTGCCGCTCGTTCGCTATTTGATCCAGCAGGGGACGCAAAGCATGGCGTCTCGAATGAAGTCGCTGCGAGAATTCTATCCGGACGCGAAGGACTCCGACTGGCGGTTGATCGACGCCGGGATCCGGGTTCAAGCCATCAAGAAGGAAGATGGCAAAGCAGGGATCGTTCACTATGGAACCGAGATCGTTACCGACGCCGATCGATCCATTTCCGCCCTCCTCGGCGCATCGCCGGGAGCGTCCGTTTCGGTCTATCTCATGCTGGAAGTGATCAAGAAATGTTTTCCTGATTTGGTCAACGATCCTCAGCGAAAACAAACGCTCCTCGAGATGTTCCCTTGCTACGGTCGCAATATCTCGGCATCCGATTACGCGACTGAGTTCCCAGCTCTGGACCAACAGGCGGAGTCGAATCTGTTTGGCTAAGATAGACAGATAGTTATATAGATCTGTCGTTTGATGAACAACGGAGTGCAACTATGGCTTCTGCGATTGGGAAGATTGCGAAAAACGGCGAGACCAGATCCCCTGCGAAGGTCAATGTTTTTCATCAGCGTTTGGGGAGGCTCACGGTCCACCAAGCGACGCAGTTGCTCGGGGCCGATGGCAAAAGACTTCTCATGGAGGGGGGACACATCGAGATAGATCCCTACCAGGATATCTACCTCGGTGGCGATTTGTACCGTGTCCGTATCCCCGGCGGCCCGGTCGTAACGGTTACGTTGCAAAGCACTCGTGATAAACAATTGCAGCTAAACTGTACCGAGTGCATCCATCGATGCGAGCATATGGGAGCGGCTCTCTCGCATCTCTTGGAGTCGAAAACCGATCTGGGACTTGCAGCTCCCCCCGACGAATCGGTCGCGCTCGAACTTCTCACAGAAAGCGAGCTTTTGGTCCGCGCCCTCGCGGAGCGTCAAAAGCGAGCAGAAGAAGAAAGCATGACCGTGCGGGCGTCGCGATCCGACACTCCGTGGACGGATTACTTGGTGACGAGTTCGAGATCCGGAAAGACCTATCGAGTTGCATTGCGAGGATCGGATTTAGGACAATCTTATTGCAGCTGCCCCGACTATCGAACTAACCATCTGGGCACCTGCAAACACATACTGCATGCCCTTCAGAAGATTCAGCGCAAGTTCTCCGCAGCGCTGCTTCGCAAACCCTATGTTCGAAAGAATCTGTCCGTTCGAGTTCGCTATCAGCACCCCGCTGGACTTCTATTTAACCTTCCAGAGAAACTCCCCCAGAAGCTAAAGAACTGCCTTGGAGATGCAGATCGAACTCCCTTGAACGGGATCGAAATGATGGAGCGTATCCAAGCCCTCGAGCAATTGGGAACACGCGTCAACATTTATCCGGACGCGGAGGAATGGATTCAACGCGAGTTGGTGCAACAGCATTTACTCCAAGTTGCGAATAAGATTCGAAAGTCACCGTCGACCCATCCCTTGCGAAAGAGTCTTCTCTCGGTTGAATTGCTCCCCTACCAATTGGATGGCATCGCATTCGCGCTCGGGGCTGGTCGCGCCATCCTGGCCGATGACATGGGATTGGGGAAAACAATCCAAGGTATTGGTTTGGCTGAGTTGTTAGCCCGCGAAGCCGAAATTAAGAAGGTGCTCGTGATTTGTCCGGCATCACTCAAAAGCCAGTGGCAGTCTGAGATTCAGCGATTCTGCGGACGAAGTTCGCAATTGGTGATGGGAACAGGGAGCGAACGCGCTAAGCAGTATTCCCAAAATGTATTCTTTACGATCTGTAATTATGAGCAAGTCGTTCGAGACTTGAATCATGTTGAGAACGGGTCGTGGGATTTGATCATCTTGGACGAGGGGCAACGGATCAAGAATTGGGAGTCAAAGGTAAGTCAAACCGTCCGGTCGCTTAACAGCCCTTTTGCGCTGGTCTTGTCCGGTACACCGCTCGAAAACCGACTGGATGATCTTTACACCATTGTCAAGTTTGTGGACGATACGCGACTCGGGCCAGCGTATAGGTTCTTTCACACCCACCGCGAAGTCGATGATCGAGGAAAAGCGATCGGATACAAAAGGCTCGATGAGCTGCGCACCGCACTCAAACCGATTCTGCTTCGTCGCACACGGGACGAGGTATCCAAACAATTGCCGGATCGTATCGATGAAGTGGTGCGGATTCGTCCTACAGAGGAGCAGCTTGATATCAGCAATGCACAGCTCTCCATCGCATCCCGAATCGCGGCGAAGAAATTCTTAACGGAGATGGATCTGCTTCGATTGCAGAAGGCTCTTTTGCTGGCGAGGATGGCCGCGGACAGCACCTACTTGATCGATGAGCAAGAGCCCGAATTCAGTAGCAAACTGGTTCGATTGGGAGAAATGCTGGAACAGCTCATCGCGGACCCCACACGTAAAATCGTCATGTTCAGCGAGTGGACTCGCATGCTGGATCGGATTGAACTCAAACTGGAAAGTTTGGGTTGCGATTTTGTGCGTCTCGACGGATCGGTACCGCAGAAGAAACGTCCTGCGATTGTGAGCAAGTTCCAGAACGATCCCAAGTGCCGATTGATTCTGATGACCAATGCAGGGAGCACAGGCCTCAATCTGCAAAGTGCGAATACGGTGATCAATGTCGATCTGCCTTGGAATCCAGCAGTCCTCGAGCAACGCATTGCGAGAGCTCATCGCATGGGGCAAAAGAATCCGGTCCACATCTACAATCTCGTTACCGAAGATACGATCGAAGAGAGGTTGCTGGAAACCTTGGCGAACAAACAAGAGTTGGCGAATGCCGCGATCGACTTCTCCTCGGAGACCGACGCGATCACGATGAAGTCGAGTATCGCCAACATCCGCGAGAAGCTCGAAAAAATCTTAGTCCCAGTCCCCGAGGCCCCAATCGATGCGAGCCAAGAGCGGCGCGTGGCGCTGCAGACCCAAGAGATCGAGCAACGCCGGGAAAAAGTATCGGCTGCTGGTGGTCAATTGCTATCCGCGGCGCTCCAACTGGTGGGGGAACTGGTCTCCCCAGCAGATCGATCTGCACCCGATGATGCGGTTGTGGATCAGTTGGCAAGTAGCTTGAACCAATGCGTCGAACGGGACGAATCGGGACGTCCGAAATTGACGATCCAGCTGGAGAACGATGAAGCGCTTCGATCGCTGGCTCAAACTCTCGCTCGACTTCTTGTCCCAGCCACGGATCGCTGAAGCGGCAAGAGGGGCGTGTCTAAACCGGGGGATCGTCCAGACCGAGTTCTTTCCGATACTTGCTTCGGCCTTGCGCATAGACCTCTTTGTTGGGAGAGCGATCTGCGAGCCATTGCTCCACTTCATCCGCAGGAGGAGGAACCTCGCTGACCAAATGCGTTAGTCGCTCTAACTGTTTGCGACACCATCCACAGCCGGTTCCCGCACCTCCGCACTCCGCCAACTGGCTGGGACGTTGAATTCGGTGCACCCGAATGTAGTTGATCACCTTCCTCCAGCTGATATGAAAACAGAGGCAAAGTTCGTCGTCTGGCTTCATAGACTAGCTCCGCATCGAAAGGGATCTGCTAGCGATAACTACTCGTGTCGCAAGGCTTCGATCGGATTCATCTTCGCCGCTCGCATGGCGGGATAGATTCCGAAAACGACCCCCACAATGAGCGAGATGAGAAAGGCGCCGGGGATGCTCTCTGGGACAATAGACGGCTCGACCGTTCTCACCACATCAGGGAGCCCCGCCATTTGCTCGGGAAACCACTCCATCGCTAGCCAGCGAGCGCCGCGGACTGCGGGACCGCACAGCAAACCGAACAAGATTCCGGTGATTCCGCCGGCCAAGCTCAACACACTGGTTTCGATCAAAAACTGGCGAATGATATCCTTTCGCTTGGCTCCGAGGGCGCGGCGAATTCCGATTTCACGGGTCCGCTCGGTCACGGTTGCCAGCATGATATTCATAATCCCGATGCCACCGACAAGCAGCGAGATAGCGGCGATCATTCCCATAAAGACCATGAACATGGCGCGGGTCGTTCTCGCCTGTTCTAGGAGCTCCAGTGGAACGACGACAGCGATGTCTTCCATCTTGGTGTGGCTCGAAAGGGCGGATTCGACTAGCTCTGCAGTCCGCTTTACATCGGCCACTTGATTCACTCGCAAGGTGATTTGATTGAGCTCAATGACTTCCCCTTCGCGCGATCCCGACCGAACACTCATCACCATATCTCCGATTCGCTGATGCAGTGTTTGGATTGGGATGTAGACATCGTTTGTGAAGTCCTGGGCTGCCATCGAGCCCCCGACTGCGGCAGTAGCACCTTTGGGTTTCAGAACACCCACCACGAGATAAAAGTCCTGATTCTCCGGCATGTAAATGCGCTGACCAATGGGGTCTTCGTGCAGAAAGAGACGCTCCGCGACTTTTGCGGAAAGGACGCAGTGCGTTTCTCTACGGAAGCAATCTGCGTCGGTAATGAAGTGCCCGTCTTGCATTTCCAGTCGATTGACTTCGTAATACTCTGGGGTGCATCCGACGAGTCGGCCGTCTAGTTTCCGGTCTTTGAATTGAAACTGCCTGCGCAATTCACGGATGGGCAGAGCGCTCTTGACGGTCGGAACGCTCGTGGCAAGCAGATCGAATTCATCGCGAGTGAGACCATAAGGAGTCAGCCCCTGCGCCGACATCTTTTCACTCGGCGGTTTGATCGTCCGGATCATGATCGTGTCGGCGCCGAGGCTTTCGATTTGACGCTGTGCCTCGTCTCCAATTCCTTTGCTAATCGCGAGCAGCCAAATGACGCTCGCGACGCCGATAAAGATCCCGAGGACCGTCAGGATCGATCGCATGGGGTGCAACCAAAGGCTCCTTACCCCCAACTGTATTGTGCCAAGCCAAATGTTCATTCTTCCACCGGCATATTGTCAATTGCGTATTTTGCGGCCGCATCCCGAACTTCTTGCGAGTTGGTGCGATCCCATTGCAAGCGACCGTCTTTCAGTCGCACAACACGTTTTGCCCGTTTGGAAACTTCGTCTTCGTGGGTCACTAGAATGATCGTTCGCCCTTCGTCATTGAGTCTTTCGAAGAGTTGCAAAATCTCCTCGGTGGTTCGCGAATCCAAATTACCTGTCGGTTCGTCCGCGAGGATGAAGTAGGGGTTGTTCACCAACGATCGAGCGATAGCGACGCGTTGTTGCTGACCACCGCTAAGCTGCGTTGGACGGTGGTCCAATCGCTCTCCGAGCCCTACTAACTTTGCCAGCTCGATTGTCTTGGCATGCTGCTCTTTGCTGAGCGAGCGACCTTGGTAAAAGAGAGGTACTTGAATGTTCTCGACAACAGTGAGCTGCTGGATGAGATTGTAGGCTTGGAAAACGAACCCGATCCGCTTGGACCGGATGTCCGCCAATTGATCGTCGTTCATTTGTGCGACATCGTCGTCACCCAACAACAAGCTACCGGAGGTTGGTTTGTCCAAGCACCCTAGCATATTGAGCAGGGTACTTTTTCCGGAACCGGAGGGTCCCATGATGGCGACATAGTCACCTTCGGGAACGTCGAAAGTCACGCCACGAAGTGCGCGGACGGTCTCGCTCTTGAGGACGTACTCTTTCTTCATGTCGACGACGCGACACGCGTACCTTGTGGCAACGACAGGAGGATTCATTGTGGACTGGGTCATGACCGTTTTTACTGCAATCCTCTCGCGCCAAGCGGGCGGTCTGCGCTGTTTCCGCCTGGAGCACGTCCTGCGGGACCTCCTTCTTGGCCGGGACCTCCGTCCGCGCCGCCGGCTCGTTCACGGGCTGCTCGCAACTTCTGCATCGCCCTGTTGAGTTCCCCCATGTCCAAGAATCCGTCTTGGTTGGTGTCTGCTTGAGGGAAACCCGCGGCGAGTGGGCCCATGCTGCTCGCCTCCGTCTTGCTAATCTTTCCGTCGGAATCGCTGTCGATTCGCTGCATCAATTCCGACACTCCAGCACCTCCACCTGCGGGAGCACTTTCGGTTCTCGCCACAGCCGGCAAAGGTTCTGCGGCGAGTCGAGCAAGTTGTTCTCGGTCGTCTTCCTCTTCAATTTCGGGAATATCCATCTTGTTCAAATGGTTTCGAGGATTCAATACAACTTGATCCCCAACATCCACTCCCGAATCGACGGTGATGAACTTTTCGTTCGCCGCACCGATCTTGATCGGCTTGGTCTCCCAACCTTCGCCGTTCTTGACTAGAACAAAGTGATGCCCCTTGGTTTCGTAGACCGCCAAGATGGGGATCTGAGTCGCCTCGGGGATTTGTTCGACGAAGATGCGAACTTCGGCTGTCATCCCGGTGCGAATCGTTTCAGGCGGATCGACAATCTGAACGAAGACGGCGTATTCTTTTACGTTCGAACCCCACCAGTTGCCAGGCTCTGAATACTTATTGACCTTCACAACGCGACCTAAAAGCTCGTTCTCAACGGCTCCGACGCGGATCTTCACAGGCATGCCTTCGCGGATCAAAGTAATACGGGACTCATTGATCTTCGCTTTGACCTGCATCTTCGTCGGGTCGGGGAGAAGGAAGATGGTTTGCTGCTCGCGAACCAGAGCACCGGGTTCGACGACAAAGTCCGAACCGCCTCGGCTACCGACCTTGTTCGCATACACAACTTGACCGTCCGCGGGGGCTTTGACCGTGCAAGCTGCGATTTGGGCCAGGATTTCTTCGAGCTTGTCTTTTTCCTCGATCAGTGTGTTGCGGTCGGAATCCAGTTTGGCTTTCGCGGTCGCGATATCGCTGTCGAGCTGAACCAGCATCTTTGCTTTCGTCAGTTCATCGAGAACGCGAAGCCGGCCTTCTGCCGACTTGAGCGTGCTTTGCGCGTTCTGAACCGAGTATTGTTCTGCTTCGATTTGAAGTGGTTTGAGAGTTCCCTTGGCTGCCAATCGCTCTGCGCTTTGCAACGACAGTTCTGCCTTTCGTAGATTCTGTTGAGCAATCGAAATCTCGCTCAAAATCGTCTCGCGTTCGGTAAGGTAGGTCCCTTCCAAGTATTCTTGGCGAGCGATCTCGGCTTTGCTTACGGCAGCCTCGCTCGAGATCACCGTCGACTCGGCGGCGCTAACAATGATGCGCTGATTCTTTGCCTCTTGGTCCAACGCGGAGGAATCCAATTCGCAAAGAACATCCCCTCGTTTGACAAAGGTCCCTTCTGGAATCACTGTCAAAATGGGAGTGCCACTCCCCCCGCGCCCCTCGACTTCACACTTCACTTCGTTGTTGCTGCTGCTCTCGACTTCTCCCTGCTCGAGAACGATATGATCGAACGGACCCTTCGAAATCTGCTCGAGAATCGGTTTCCCTTCGGTCGAAGCGGCCGATTCGGCACGCATTTTCCACCAATAATAGCCACCGCCCCCCGCCAAGGTTGCCGCGATCAAAGCGATCAAAATGGGGCGGGCCGCCCCGCGACGGCGTCTTGAAGGCGATCGTCGAATCGCTTGGACGAATGGGTTGTTAGGAGCGGAGGACCTGAGAGATTTCATAATAATTGGGGGATGGAGGTCGCGAAGGGATGATCGGTGGGCCGATGGAAGCCAGAACTTCCGGAGGGACGCTACATCGGTGAAATGCAAACGGTTCTGACATGATACCTGCCAAGGCTCTTGGATCGAAGCGCGATACTGGACGCTTCGTCAAAAATCCAGGAGTTGGGCAGCCTGTCTCGGGGTTGGAGGTCTTACGTGGACCCTGGACTGCAGTTCATTATCGCCGGAAGGCAATTGGCACCGCGACCAGGAATCCAAAGACCGGCCCACCTTAAACCCACAAAATCGCAACGGGTTCCGGTCCAGCAAGGCAAAACCATGCTCGATCCCCTGTCATTCGTTGGCTAGAGCCGCGCCGGCACCACGTAAAATGGCTATGCGGTAAGCCGCCAACGAAGCCAGCAAGGCAAAAAGGGCGTCGCCCATATCGAGATTTTTCCAAACGATTTCCCCCAGGTCTGCAATCCCCCCTCCGGTGGCTTCGGTCTGGCCGAATGCCCGAAATGCAGCTTGGGCGATCGCAATTTGCCGTGCTTTTTCCGCCTCGGAGAGAGCCTCCCACATTCGGGTTGCCTCCGCCCAGGCCTCGGGAGGCAGTTCGGTTGGGCTTGCAGCGGTGTCCGCGTCCCCCTCGTCGCGCCATGCCAAGCGTTCCCCTAAAGACTCTTTTTGCTCGATCCAGTCGAGCGCGAGATGAAATTTCGCCGTCTCCGCCGTTGCAGTCATCCCCCCGGCCTGCTCGACCTGCAAGCGAAACTCCTCATATTCACGGCGAACTTCCATCCAGGCCGCACCCAACTTCCCACCGCCGATGGCGAGCAAGGTGAGGCAGACGGCAACCCAGCCTCGATAAGGGAATGCACCGTTCCGCCCTCCCCACATCGTCGCACCTCCGACCGCCGCACCGATCCCCAACGCCAATAGACCGAACTCCCATCTTCCGATCACGCTCACAACGATCCAAATGGCGGCCCCCATCGAGGCGACGAGAGCTGGGGCTAGGAAAGATGAAATCCGCGTCATGACATCCCATACCTTCTGAGAAACTCGCACTCTGAGAAACTCGCGATCGATCGAGAGGGGAACGGCCGATTCCCACTCGCCGCGTAACTGGACCTGGATCCCGGTCGCTTGTCAAACCGAATCACCACCATTAGGCTTTTCGCTACCGTCGCCCCGGCGGAGAACATGTCCTTTCCCGCATCCCAGTGGAACTGCGAGCCGATCCTTATGTCGAACAAGCGCAAGATCCTCATTCAACTGGACACCGATCCCAAAGCGAGCGTCTTTGATGCTGTCGTTGCCATCGATGCCGGCGTCGATCATCTCCTCCAGTACAGCAACGTGAAGCAGGAGGAAGTCCGCTCGTTGGTGCACGGTGCGATGTACACCCGGGGACCACAAGACTTGAAGTACACCGCCATCTTCGTGGGAGGTGCCAGCGTAGCGCATGGTGAAGCGATCGCGCAGGCGGCTTTCGAGACACTGCACGAACCTTTTCGTGTCTCGATCATGCTCGACAGCAATGGCTCCAACAGCACCGCCGCGGCCGCCGTACTTTGCGCCCAACAACATTTGGAAATCCGGGATTCTTTCTCCGTCGTGCTAGCTGCGACAGGTCCCGTGGGTCAACGCGTCGCCCGCATCCTCGCCAATTTGGGAGGAAAGGTCTTCATCGGCTCACGGTCCAAAGAAAGGGCAGATGAAACGATCGACGAGTTAGCTCGGGCCAATGTCGATCGCTCGCGATTGATTCCCCTGGTATCGGAAGACGAAGAAGCGTTGCATGGAGCGCTGATTCGATCGCAGGCCGTATTCGCCTGTGGAGCTGCTGGCATCCGACTCTTGACCGCGAAACAATTGGCCTCGGCCAGTTCGCTTCGCGTGGCCGTCGATCTGAACGCGGTGCCGCCAGAAGGGATCGAAGGAATTGGAGTGTTCGATAAAGCCGTGGAACGTGGAAATCGAATCGACTATGGGGCACTCGGCGTCGGCGGATTGAAGATGAAGATTCACAAGGCTTCGATTGCAGCGTTGTTTGAATCCAACCACCGATTCTTGGATTGCCAAGAAATGCTCACCATCGGGAAAGATATTCTCGCCCAACAAAACGGCGTCCAATAAACGGTATCGTGTAAACGAACCGCTGTTGACTCGCCTATCGAGAACAGTTGATAGAATAGCGGTGCTGGGTTCGCAGTTCTTTACCTTTGTTTGCACCCATTTCCATTGATAGAACCGGGGTACCACGTGTTTCGTCTCGAAGTCATCGACTACATCGATCAGTCGAATCAATCGCTTATCGCCCGCGTTCCCGAGTCGGGTACGGCCGCGATTCAATACGGTGCTCAACTGATCGTGCAGCAGAACCAGGAAGCGATCTTCTTTCGCGATGGTCGCGCCATGGACTCCTTCGGTCCCGGTCGCTACACCCTGACCACGGCGAACATACCGATCCTAGGAAAACTGCTCACCATTCCTTTTGAGAAGAGTCCGTTTCAAGCCTGCGTGTACTTCGTCGGGAAGCAGACGTTCATCGACCAACGATGGGGAACTCGAACTCCCATCACGATCAAAGACCCGCAGTTTGGCATCGTTCGCTTGAAGGGCTATGGCAAATTCGCTTACCGTGTCGTCGATGGCTCTTTGTTACTCAACTCCATTGTCGGCACCCAAGGAAAATTCACCACCGATGAGATCCTGAACTACCTCCGAGATGTCATCATCGCCAACCTCACCGATCTTCTAGCAAGCTCCGGTATCGGACTTCTCGATATGCCGTCCCGTATGGATGATCTGAGCGCTGCGGCTCGAGTGAAGCTGGGAGACCAATTCTCGAAGGTTGGTCTGGAACTGACCGAGTTTTTCATCAGCAGCATCTCCGCCCCCGAAGAAGTACAAAAGGCGATCGACGCGCGAGCCAGCATGGCGGTCCTCGGCGATTTGCGAGCCTACGCCACCTATAGCGCAGCCAATGCCATGCAAGCTGCCGGCGCTGCAGGCATGCAAGGTCCAATGGGGTTTGGGCTGGGGATGATGCTGCCGAATCTCATGCAACCGCAAAACGGAGGAGGGGGAGCACAGGCGGCGGCTCCGATTACCGGACCCACCCAATTGGACTTCTCCAATGCCCGCGTCCCCAGCGAACAAGATTTAGCGACATCGATTCGATCCGTCGGAGAAAAAATGGGGTGGACGATACAGCCAAGCGACAGTGGTTCATTACAAGTCGTTGTACCATTGGCTTCATCGCGACGACAACGAGTTTTCGTAGAACTGAATCGAAAGGACCAAGATGGTAACGCGATGATCGGAATCTGGTCTCCTTGCGGGGCCATCAACCCAGCAGCGGCCTTGACCATCCTTCGCAACAACGACTCGGTTGTCCATGGTGCCTTCGCCATGAAACGCGTAGACGATGGTGAGATTCTCGTTCTCAAGTCGAATCTGCTGTCGAATCTCACCAATGCGGGCGAGCTGGCCAAGATCATTTCCGCCGTCGCTTGGCAAGCGGACGAAGTCGAACAGCAATTGTCCGGCAGCTCCGTCGACAACCACTAATACAACTTGTCCCGGACCGATCGCTTCCCTGGTTGCGATCCCCTACTTCAGGCATTCCTTTCTTCGAGGTTTTTATGCGAGCCAAATCCTTTTGCTATCGAGCCATGCTTTTGGGATCGGTGTTAGCATTCTCCGACCTGGCTACCTGGCCCGCGATCCACGGAGCCGATTGGTATCAATGGAGAGGTCCCAATCGAGACGGAATCGCGCAGGTCAAGGGATTGGCTTCGAAGTGGAGCGAAGAGGGGCCCGTACTCCTTTACCAATCCGAAGGACTAGGCCGCGGCATGTCCAGCTTGGTCATCGGAGATGACAAGCTCTACACGCTCGGCGAATCGGACGGAAAGGTGCAACTAGTTTGTTGTGACGTCGCGAATGGTCGCGTTCTTTGGAAGACACCTTTCGGTGCTTCCAAAGGGGCGCCCAATGGAACCCCCACCCTGGATCCCGAGACCAAGCGCGTCTATGCCATTTCCTTCGACGGTTTGCTCGTTTGCTGCGATTCCAACAGCGGGGAGACCATCTGGCAAAGGAGCTTCCAAAAAGACTTCGGTGGCAAGATGGAATCGGTATGGGGATATAGCGAATCTCCTCTCATCGATGGCGACCGTCTTATATGCACACCGGGAGCAGCGGACGCGATGGTCGTCGCCCTGGACAAGAAAACGGGAGAGACGATTTGGAAGGGACCTGCCCCCAAAGGGGACTTGCGCGGCAATGATGGTGCAGGCTATTCGTCGATCGTCATCTCGGAAGGGGTCGGGATCAAACAGTACATCCAGTTGATCGGCCACGGCGTGGTGAGCCATGACGCCCAATCGGGCGAATTGCTATGGCACTATGACCGAATCGCCAATCGCACTGCCAATATCCCCACACCGATCGTCAAGGATAACTATGTCTTTTGCTCCACCGGATACGACGATGGAGGAACCGCCCTGCTGCAGATGACCAAAAAAGGGAAGAAGATCGAACTTCGCGAGGTGTATTACAAGACGAACAAGGAGCTGCAGAACCATCATGGCGGCATGATCATGATCGGCGAGTTCGTTTACCTGGGACATGGTCACAACAACGGCTTCCCCGCATGCATCCGCTGGAAGACAGGGGAAAACCTTTGGGGACGCGCTCGCGGCGCAGGCTCTGGTTCCGCCGCCATTGTCGCTGCGGACAGCAAACTCTTTTTTCGCTACCAGGACGGCACCATGGCGATGATCGCCGCGAACCCTCGCAAATACGATCTGCTGGGCTCGTTTAAACTCCCCACACACGAAGGAGAGAGCTGGCCTCACCCTGTCGTTTGGGATGGAAAACTGTTCATTCGCGATCAGCAATACTTGCAGTGCTTCAAGCTGACTGACAAGTAGCCAACGAAGCCCCCGTTATTTGGCCCTTGCGACGCATCGCCTTGTTCCGGGGAATCGCCTTGTTCTGGGGAACTGTCTTGTTCTGGTGAACTGTCCACAAGAACCGGACGGCTTGGTCGGAGGCTTTCGAACGGACACTTGCAGTTTGTAGGCTACTGCAACGGGGAAAACGCGACTGGCTTTAAGTACAGGCTCTTCACGCCATCCTTGACGGTGAGAGGGCCACCCGCTGCCGCTTCGGACTCCTTCAGAGCCTTTTGCCAGTTGGCATCTTCGCGAAATTTACCAAACGACTCCTTGGCCGCCTCGGGAGAGGCGTGGGCGAGAAAGTACACCAACGCATTGCCCGCAGCTGGCAAACTGGAATCGACCGTTGCATTGGCTTTCCCAAGGGGCGCAAGGGCTTTGAGCAAATCTCCGCAATTCGTCGACTCCCCTTTCCGAACCGACCAATAGACAATGTTGGTCATTCCGTGCTTTTTGAACAGGTCGAGAGTGTGGTTCTGAAAGCGAGCGTTGAGGTTGGGAAGATTGTTCTGCGTGGTGATATAGGTTCGCAATTCAAAGACCCGATTCCCAACTTTTTCAATGTTTAGCACGGGGCTATACGCATTGGTGGTCAAGAACACACGCTCGATTCCCGCAACGGGCTTCTTTCCATCAACCTGGGACTTCTCGACCGCTTCCTTCCAACCCGTGTCGTTTTGAAATGCAGTCCAAGCCGCATCGGAAGCAGACTTGTCTTTGTGACGAACCAACATGAACACGCGCTCATCGGTCGATTCGACCGGCGTCCACACGCCTACCAAGTCGATTTTGTGCTTCTTCATGTAAGGAAGTCCTTCGTACGACATCAGCTTGAGCGTATCGGCCTGCCGACCTGGTTCGGATGTGTAAGTACGAAGTTCGTAGATGTGGCTATCTTGGGCCATACTAACAACTCCCATCATCAAAGCGATGAGCACGGAACAGAGGGATCGAATCATGGAAAGGACTCCTGGTTTCAAGTCTGTGGTACGATGAAAGGTCATCGAGGAAGGCTCCGATTATACGCGACACGACGGAACATGCGAACGATCGATCGACCGACCTTCTCGCGAGCTTGTTGCGCTGATTGGACTGATTGAAAACGACCCTCTCTGTGGAACCCCTGTATGCCAAACCTTTATCAAAACATTCTCGTTCCGACCGACTTCACTCCGATTGCCGAGCAAGCCGTCGAGCAAGCTTGCTGGTTGGGCGAGAAAAGCCATGGCCGAGTTGTACTGTTCCACGCCTTACCCGATATACGAACTATGGTTCACTCCGCGACGTTCAACGCTCGCATGGACTTGCTCGAAGGAGAGGGAGAGGTGTTCATTCGCGAAGTGTCTCGCGATTCCGATGCGAAGCTCGACAAAATCATCTTCCATCGTGGCAAGACATCCGCCCAATTGATGCGGGAAACAGCTGTCGGGGAACCTTACGTCGAGATTATTCGAGCCGTGAAGAAGCGTTCCCACGATTTGGTGGTGGTGGGAGCCGGCAACACGGCCGATTGGCGCCATCGCATCTTAGGGGGCACCGCTTCGCGATTGGTTCGAAAATGCCCGAGCAGCGTGTGGGTCGTGAAAACAGACAGTCCGTTTCCACCCCGAAAGGTGCTTGTTCCGATCGACTATTCCAAAGTCAGTCACAAAGCGATGCTCGAGGCGGCAGAGATATGCCGAGTTAGTGGCGCCGAGCTCCATTTGCTCCATGTGGTCGATTCCAGCGACGTGGTGGATGACTTGCTTAGCAAAATTCCGAAGGGGCAAGAGATGCAATCGGAGATGGAACGGTATGCATCGCAAAAATTAGAGTCAATTGAGAAGGAGTTCCTCGGCGACTTGCCGGTCGTTCGACATCTCGAATGGGGAACTCCTTGGAAGGTTATTTCGAAACTGTTGGGCGAGTCTTCGTTCGACTTGATTGCTATGGGGACCGTAGGCCGAGGCGGTGTTTCGGGTCTGTTGCTAGGGAACACGGCGGAGCGGATCTTAACCATGAGCCCATGCAGCGTGTTGACCGTAAAGCCAGACGGATTCCAATCGCCAATTGATTAACGAAACCTTGCACCGAAAAACAACCCCCCTCTTCCGTGAGGAAAAGGGGGCTATTCGATGTCGTGTTAATCCTTTTTGTCTTTGTTCCCACCGCGGCCAGGCCCTCGCTCCGATTTGCCCCGCTCCGATTTGCCCCGATCACCGCCGAGACCTGGGATGTTTCGTGCGGGGTTCACGTTGCCACCACCCGATCGATTGACGCCGGGAATATTAAGGTTATTCCCACCCGATCCTGGGTTGATATTAGGCAAAGATCGAGGAACTCGTTGCGATGGTTCCGAGCCTTCGCGACGGTTAGGGGTCGGCAAAGCGGGGAGCGCAGGAGCTTCGGGGCGTTTACGGGTCGCCTCCCGTTCACGCGTTGCCTTCGGTGGCAGCGGTTGCTGGAGGTTGCGAGTCGCGTCCTCCACGCGGTTCGATGGTGTGCGGTTCGATGGCCCGCGGTTTGATGGACCTGAGTTCGATGGACCATTGCGGCTGGGTGCATTGCGCGTGGTGTTTGCTGGAGCCCTAGAGTTCTCCGCACGACCGCTGCGCTCATTACCCAGAAGCTGATCTCGAATCGATTTCAATTGCTCCGTGTTGAGAGGCTTCGCATCCGGACCGCTGCCGAGGACAGGAGCTAATTGACGGATTCGTTGTTCACGATCGGCGTTGGAAGGTCGGCGTTCGTTACCATTGCCTCGATTGTCTCGATTTCCTCGCGAAACATTGGCATCTGCATCCGCTTGCACTCGCGTTTCGATTTTGCTTCCCAATTTAAAATCGCCCGGGATGGCTGCAGGCCCTCGGTTAGAACCTCGATCAGGTCGTTGTAGCGATAACTGCTTCAACTCGATCTTACCATCTGCGTTCAATCGCAAGTCTGCGCCGGCTCCATTCGAGCCAAGCCCATCGGGACCTCGGCGCATCGATCTGTTTCGATCGGTATCGTTCACTGCTTTTTCTAACTCGCGGCGTTTCGAAGCCAATTCTCGCATGGAAGAATCGCCGGATCGCGACGAGCGAACCGACGCGTTCTTGTCGAGTTGGAGCGAGATCGGGGCTTTGAAATCGTTGCGAGAACCCGTTACCAACGAACTGGCTGTCGCAACCCGCAACAAAGTATCGAGCGAGGATGGATCCCGGCGGAACTGTTGCTGGGCTCGCAATTGGGCGGAAACGGTCGACTGGGATTGCAACCGAGGTGTGCTCGCGATTTCACGCTCCAATTGAGACAACTGCCTCAACCAACCCGAGTGGCGACCTTGGTATGCGTAGTACGAGAGCAACGGATCATAACCATGTTGGTAGTACGTTACCCATGGATAGATCTGTCTCGAACCTTGGTAGCCGAAGTGGTTCCCGTAGTAATACTGGGGAACTCCGCGAGCGACAAAGAGATTGGCCAACCACAGTGGGTTGATATCGACGACATAGCGCGGGCGATAAAGTCCTGCGTAGTTCGAACGGAAGCGAACCGGTGTGAAAAGAACACCCCGATTCGGCAACCGATAATCCCAATAACCTCGTCGGCATACATAACCGCTTGGAGTCCAGACATAGCGAGTGGGCACCCATACCCAATCGTTTTGACCGACGCTCCAGTAACCCGACTGCCACGCATAGTTACCGCCACCGTACTGCCACGAACCTGGGATCCAAAAGTACTCATCGCCAGGTGCTGGGGAGCTTGGACCATGGTCGATACTCTCTGGAGGTGGGGGAAGGTAGACAATCTCTTCCTGTTCGGTACTCGTCCAGAAGCCGCTTACCCATTGCCATCCCCCGTCGGCTTCCGTCCAGTAGCCGGGAACCCACTGGGTATTCGGAGGGATCTGCCGCCAAATACCGGAAACCCATATGTAGTCTTCGTCGACGATGTCCCAACCCCAGTAACCGGGAATCCAAACGTAATCCTCTCCGTCGGGCCGGTATTCAGGCGGTTGTTCATCGACCAAGGCGGGAGGCTCCTTGTCCACCACCATTGGATCCTCTTGGTCCATATCGAAACGTTCCGCATACGCCTCGTGCACCGGTCCGCGAAGAAGGGGCGTGATTCCTTCCGCTTCCTCCGGCAAGGATTCGAGCCCTTCGACCCCCAAATCAATTTGTCCAGACGCTTGAGCGCCGAGGTTGGCTTCCACTTGAGGGTTTGGCAGGGCTTCCGGAGGGGGATCGAGCAAGAGCTGGGCATGGACCGCGCGATCCCCCCCAACCACCCCCACGGCGGTAACGAGGGATGCCAGCCATAGTCGATTTCGCAGCGAATGGGTTTGACGAGATTTCATGATGAGCTCTCAACGAATTGTTGAATTTGAAACGGATTGCGTATCCCTCTTAGCAAAGCAATCGGTGTACCAAGAACGACTCATCCAGCCCAACACCTCAGCGGAAACATGGTCGGCGGCTCCAAAATGCCCCCATAACTCCCTCATTTCGCAGGGTTCTTGCAGGAAATACAGCTTCCATCCTCGATTCATTCCCCTGGCTGTTATTTCTTATCGCGGCAGTTCAGGAGCGTATCGCGTCGAACTCGAGCGCTATCAGTCTGATCTGCAATCGACCAAATTGATCGAACGGCAGCAAAAGCTCGATTTTGCCACTCGGACCAACCGATAGAAACTTTGGAAAAATGCAGAAGAATCGGATCGTAGGGGTAAAGGGATCATGAAGAAATCGATAGCCATCACTTCCGTCATTAGCTTAGCCCTGTGCGCCGTTTGTTTTTCCATCGCTGCCGGGGATCCGCCCGTTCTTCAGAACCGTCGTGAGGTTCCGCTTCCCAGTTTGATGTTGGCGAAGCTTGGAAGCACCCAGCAGATGCTAACGGGGCTGGTCTCAAAGGACTTCGGAGCGATCCAACGCGCCGCGGACAATCTTCAACAGATCTGCAAAGCGACCGAATGGGAACCCAACGCGGACCCAGTTTATGTCGCATACAAAGAGGAACTAGGTCGGCAAGCGAGCAAACTCTCGGTGCTTGCCCAGCAGCACAACTTGGAGGGAGCCGCCTTCGTCTACACGCAAGCGATCGGCTCCTGCGTCAGCTGCCACACCCACTGCCGCGACGTGTTGAAGATCGCGGAGCTTCCGAACCCGGCCAATGGCGTGATCTCCATTCCCGTCAGCGACGACCCGCGGCTTCACAGCATGCCCATCCTCCGCCGATAGCCCGCTGTTTTTGGGCGCGTCCTCGATCGTGGAGAAGGGGGCCTTCGACGACGACCCCCTTGCCTGGATTGTCGATCTAAAGCGACTACGCAAAGATTTCATGCACGACACGCCCCGCGACATCGGTCAGTCGGAAGTCTCTACCAGCGTAGTTGTAGGTGAGCGCTTCGTGATCGAGCCCCATTAACGCTAGAAGCGAGGCGTGAAGATCATTGGTGTGCATACGGCCGTCCACGGCAACTCGCCCATACTCGTCGGTGGCACCGTAAGAGAATCCGGGTTTGACCCCAGCCCCCGCGAGCCACATGGGGTAACCGGTGATGTTGTGATCGCGACCATCCGGACCTTGCGCCTGTGGTAGACGTCCAAACTCACTACCGAACAAAACCAATGTGTCATCCAGCATCCCTCGCTTTTCCAAATCGGAAAGCAATGCTGCGATCGGTTGATCCACAGATTTAGCCCGGGTTAGCAGACCTTGATTCAAGTTGTTATGGTGATCCCAACCTGGATCGCAAACTTCCACAAACCGGACACCCGCTTCGCTAAGTTTGCGAGCCATCAGGCACTGTCTAGCAAAACTTCCTGCAGGGCCATCCTGGATGCCATAAGCGTCTAAAGTCTCTTGAGATTCTGAAGCGAAGTCGAGAATCTCTGGTACCTTGCTCTGCATCTTAAACGCCAACTCAAACGACTGAACGATTCCTTCCAAATCTTCAGGAGCTCCGGTGGAACCTTTTAGGTTCTCGTTTAAGCCTTGGATGAAATCGAGTTGCTTCCGCTGTAGTCTCGCGTCTCTCGACGGCTTGATATTCGTTAGCTCACCTCGATCGCTCAGTTTCGTTCCTTGAAAGTGTGCTGGTAAGAATGCACTCCCATAGTTAATCGCTCCTCCAAAATTGGGGGGTGGATTGATGGTGATGTATCCCGGCAGATCCTGATTCTCCGTGCCCAAGCCATACAATAGCCACGAACCCATCGATGGACGTGTTAGGGAAGCGATTGCGGTTCCCGTATGTAACTGAATGACTGCCTGGGGATGCGCGGGCGTATCGGTGTGCATCCCGCGGATAAAACACAATTTGTCGACATGCTTCGCGCAGTGGGGGAAGAGCTCAGAGACCCAAGTTCCCGTTTCTCCGTATTGCTGGAACTTGAATTTAGAAGCAACCAAAGATCCGCCTCCCGGTCCGGGCTTCCCGTGATCAGCTGCCAATTGTGGCTTGTACTCCCAAGTATCCAGCTGTGAGAACGCTCCTTCTAAAAAAAGAAAAATGATCCTTTTCGCTTTGGGTTTGAAATGAGGTTCTTTCGGAGCGAGGGGATGTAGCATCTTATGCTGAGAGTGCCCTTGGCTCCCCAGCAACCCTGCTAGGGCTACCGATCCAAATCCGGCGGCGGTTGTGCGAAGAATTTCGCGACGTGACAAAAACGACTCCATGACTTTACCTCGTTACCATTCTGGGACTAATTTATCTCGAAAATTTGATGTTGAGCAGACTGCACGATCACTTTAGGTTCGGCTTGCCGTCAGACACAACTCACTTAACGAACAAAGCGGAATTCAGCCGATGCAAAGAGTGATTGGATCAATGCGGCCATTGCGGCTTCACGGCTCGACGCGGGTTCGATATTGGTCGTATATACCAATGGCTCTAGATCCTCGCCGCGGCTGTCTTCAGGCGCCGCAACATTCTGCGAAGCATTTGCTTCGCTACTAACAAGCTTCACACCGTTGGACGCTTCCGTCGCTTGAGCGGATGATGCTGATCCCTTCGACTCCTCCGCAATCAGTTCAAACTGATTTTGATACGATTGCATGAAGGAAATCGTATCATTCATTTCTTGATCGGTCGGATTGCGTTGAAAAGCCTCTCGATAGATTGACATAATCGACGGCGCCATTGGATTGCTCGTTTTGGCAAGTATTCTTCTGGACTTGGCCAAAGCTGCTTTTTGCAGAAGCGGGTCGTTGAGAAGAAAAAGGGCTTGGGGTGGAACCGTTGTGTTGGATCTTTTCCCAGTTACCATCCCCTGCTCTGCGAAGTCGAACACCTGCAACGCATCATGTAGAATCCCTCGCACCATCGGTAAGTATACGCTTCGATGGACGCTCGAACTCGATGCAGCAAGGAGCTTGCGAGATTCGGGGCCATTGTTGCGAATCTCAATCACCGGTAATTTCTTTGACTCATCAAATGCGACACTGCCGCGTTGAAGCTCCCCAGAGATTGCGAGGATACTGTCGCGAATTTCTTCCGCGTCGAGTCGTCGAGGTGCATGTCACCAAAGCCACTTGTTAGAAGGGTCTTTTGCAAGGGCAGACTCATTCGAGCTTGCAGACAGTTGATATGTGCGGGAGAGAACGATCTCTCGGATAAGTTTCTTCTGAGACCAACCGTGACGAATGAACTGTTGCGCGAGATAATCAAGTAATTCAGGGTGGCTTGGCGCGTCGCCCATTACACCAAAGTTATCGACAGTACGCACCAGTCCCTCTGCAAATAACCTTTGCCAAATGCGGTTCACTGCCACGCGAGTCGTCAGAGGATTAGAAGGATGAGTTAACCATTTGGCGAGTTCGTAACGTCCACTTCGTCCTTCCTCAATAGAGGGTGTTGGTACGTGATCGAGTACGGTCAAGAAACCGCGTGGAACTGTAGGGCCTAGCTTTTCAGCCTCGCCTCGTATGCGGATCTCTGTATCACCCGACTTTTCCGCATCTCGAACTCCGAGTGCGACGAGACCTCTTGCTGCGGGGTCGGTAAGGGCGACCAATTCTGCCTGCTTTCGCTGCATCGCTTGACGAGCTTGCTGAAGCTTTTTCGTGTGATCTGCGCTTCGGTCTTTTTGCTTCACGCTATCGCGAATGTGAACAAACTTGGCTCTTGCCGCCTCGAATTCCTCTCGCTTCTCTTCAATCTCTTGTTGAACCTCGTCCGATGGCTGTTGATCGGATTCGTCTGACAGTTGGATCAATCTGTTGGGAACATAATACGCTAATCCGCTACCTCCCATCTGGTTTCGGAGCGCGTCGCAAAGCTCCGTGCTGGTGAAGATGCCCGCTAGCGCGTAGTAATCTCTTGTCGAAATGGGATCGAACTTATGGTCATGGCATCTCGCACAGCTAACGGTTAACCCAAGCACCGCTTGCGATACGGTATCTATCTGTTCGTCGACGTTGTCCATGTCATATCGAACTTTGAACCGCTGGTTCACATCCTTTACCCCGAGGGCAAGGAAGCCTGTAGCAATCAGTTGCTCTCGCTTTTGACTCGGTGAATTCGCGGGCAATAGATCACCTGCAATCTGTTCCTGCAAGAACTGATTGAAGGGTTTGTCCTCGTTCAAGGACTTGATAACGTAGTCGCGATATCGCCAGGCATGTGGATACGGAAGATTTCGGGCAGATCCCGTCGACTCACCGTATCGAGCCACATCGAGCCAGTGCCTTCCCCATTTTTCTCCAAAAGAGTTTGAGCTTAGTAAACGATCCACTACTTTTTCCGTAGCTTTGTCCGATTCATCCAGCAGATAGTCCAGTAACTCCTGTTCGGTAGGAGGAAGACCCGCTAAATCGAATGACAGTCGCCTAAGTAGCGAGCTTTTTGCAGCGTCTGCGACAGGAGCTAAACTCTCCTCCTGAAGCCGACTCGCTACAAATTTATCAATGTCGCTGTGGACCCAGGTAGCCCAAAAGCTACCCGGTACAACTTCAGGGGCAGCTGGATTTTTCAATGGTTGCCACGCCCAGTGACTTTCTTTTCGTTCGGCATGGGGGACAACTCCTGGCTCGAGCGTTTGGTCAATATCCTTGGGGATCACCAAGGGAGGCCATGCCGCTCCGTGATCAATCCAACTCTTCAAATCACTGATTTGCTGCTCGCTAAGTCGATGGTCCGGGGGCATCGCTTTGCTGTCGTCTGCATGAGTCACCCGCTGAATCAGGATGCTTGCAGACGAGTTGCCAGGAACTACAGCGGAACCATTTCTCCCTTGGCTCGTAATCGATTTCAAATCATCGACTCGCAGTCCCCCCGCTTCCTTGTGATGTTCGGAGTGACAGATATAGCAATTCTCAACAAGTATCGGACGAATCTTCTTCTCGAAGAATTCAACTTCTTTGTTGTTGTTTGGGAGATCGCTCACTTGTTCGGCAGCGAGTGAACCGCCTGCAACACAGGCGAACGCCATCCAGGCGAGACATTGGTAACGATTGATCCATTTCATGAGAAAGTCCTAAATTGGGGCATTGAATCTGCTATCTAGAAATCGTGATGGTCACTTGAGTATTTGGCGCGGCTACTTTAAGACCCGATGAGGCGAACTGCAGGTACTTTTTTGGTATCGCTTTGTGCGCTGCGGCTTTATGTTGGCTATCATCGTCGGACACAACGATGCGTGCCTCGTACTCGCCTGCTGAGGTACCTTGAACGATCGCCCCATCACGAAGCGATTCAATTCGAAAGGTGCCATCTGACTTGATCTCCCCGTAGGCTACTTCTGCCGGCCGGTCTTTTGACCGAATTTCAAGGGTATCTCCTGAGAAGTGGAAATCGCTTTCAGGTTCGATAACCACAACACCCTCAAGAGGTGCCTCGGACGTACTTCCGCATCCGAGAACGCATAGAGATAGAATTCCCAGGGTTGCCATTGGCATAAGAAATCGCCATGAAATTGGATGAATCCTCATAATACCACCTCGTTCTATTGCTGTACGGACACAACATTTCCATCGTTCCGAGCTACAAAGCGGGTAAGCACTTCAAGATCGGTGTTGATGGCAAGCGAATGGACACTGCCGTCGCCGAACACGAATTGGCAAAGTCCCGAATGCGCGCTGCCGAAGCTAGAGTTGGCAAGGGTCGGGGTTTGCGCGTTGGGAGGCAGCAGCGGTCGATCTTCGCGAGTCGTCCCGTTGATGTAGGTACCCATCATCCTGCGGTGTGTATTTCGGACCGCACTGAAAGCGCTCCGATCTTCGTTGCGACCTCGAAGGGAATTCGGGCGAATGTGCTTTTCACCAAAGATGGAGGTATTGCTGGTGCCATCCGTTAAGGAGCCGATTCGAACTTGCGCCCTCCATTTTGCAAGGTATGGTTTTCCAGAACTGTCTGTTGTAATGCTTTCCGGAATCGCTGGGATAATCGCGCCAACCGAATTGGTGTAGAGAGCGGCAGTACCGAAACTCGCCGCATAGTCAGTCAATGCACCACCTGGTGTTGCGAAGTCGCCGACGCTGAGAACAGCGGGTGGTCGGGAAGGGCAAAGATAAAATGGTAGCTGCGTTTGGTAAGCTGCGATTGGCCAGTCAGCAACCCTATAGTGTGTATCGATCAGGTTGTATTGGTTTCCAGCTTCAACATACGGCAGTATCAAAGCGTTCCAAGTCGCCCAACTGTTTAACGAATCTGAATTGTCGCCGATGAATGCAGGTGGCAGGAATTTGAAGGCGCTTTCAAAGTTATGGGTTGCTAGTCCTATTTGCTTCAAGTTATTCGAGCATTGCATTCGCCGTGCCGCCTCGCGTGCAGCTTGCACTGCAGGGAGAAGTAAACCGACGAGAATCCCTATAATCGCAATGACGACAAGCAACTCCACTAAGGTGAATGCTCTTTTCGATGACTTCCATGTTCGGATTGTTCGTTTCATGTTCTTTGTCCTAATAGTTTTTCTTAACGACTGGTGATGAATTGATTTCAGAGAGTTCTAGAATGCCTGTGGCGATAATTCGATGTGGTCAGCAACTCAAGGCATATTCACATCGAGTGACGATCGGGCGACTGCGACAACACTCGTTGAATGGAGTCGTAAGCATTACAGCCGGCTCGTCGTTCTGGTTTTCGTGACAAGAGGTAGAACGCCTCAGGTGCATATGCAGTTGTTTCAAAGGATTCCGTTGAAGTGCCCTGCTCGCTTCCTTGGATTCCTTGAAGTCACGGTTACGACTTCTAGAGTTGGGATTTGCTTGCCCTGGTTCATTTCTCAATTGAAGAAGTCGAAGTAGATTTGGAAGTTTCATCTTGGTGCTTTGGGCTCCACGCACTTGAAGTGATCCAGCATTGATTCAGCGAGTCTTTTGAGATGAACCGGAGGGGGCGCATTCATTTGGACTCACCCTGAGTCAATTCGTACGCAAGGGGTGTTCCAATCGGAACATGACCAAAGAAATTTCACCGACTACGGGGCGTTTCACCTTGCAATTACAAGGGATTCAAGAATCGAGAACTTTTTTATCGCAGCAAACATCGCGATTCCTGTGGGAGATGAAATGCTGTGCTGTCATTTGCTTTTGCTGGAGTGTTAGCATCCTTGATAGGTAGCCATCACTGGATATAGCGAATCCTCGGACCTGCAGCTACCTAGCATCCATCGGCACTTCATCTTGAGTCGCTGAAACAAGGAAGCCTTGCCTGGATGCTGAAGACTCGACCGCGACGGACGGTGGATGCCATGCTCCGGTCTGGACAGGTTTGGCTGGAGCATAGATTCGTAAATAGAGAATAAAACGTCCCCGCGGTGGTGCTATCCAGTTTTCGGTATCGGAGGAAGTCTTTCGTTGCGAGATCGAAATGGTGACGGATCCGTCGGCGCTATAGGAGAGTTTGTCCTGCGTTCCCAGCAAGGCATAAGGAGCATTTTCTACAGGTGCAATCCTGTGATCGGAGTTGTATGCTGTCAGCGACCAAAAGCCCTGATTAGGTGGCAATGCCCCCTTGGGAAAGGTAATCGTATAGTCCCGTTCACCTTGTAAGGATTGCCCCTGCCCATCCGCTTCTAGGTAAAAGTACTTAGCCTCGTTAGCTCGGTTCACAAAGATATTCGATTTTGCGACTGCGGCTCGGGTCATAAAATCAGTGCCGAATGCCGCGCCGTTGGAGACGCTAGTCCAGCCAGTCGGGAGCGGGGCGCCGACTCGTGAAAAATCGAATAATGGTTCGATAAGGGACGATTCCAATTCTCGGGCTCGCGTTCGAAGTTTTTCCTTCAAAGAATCACTTTGCTGTGCTGCTTGAAGCAGCGAACGAATCTCTTTGTAGAACGACTCCTCTCCCTCCAAGGGAGGCACGGAGTCGAGTATGCTGGAAAGATCGTCGAAGAATGTCATGGGATTGACCGATTTGCAGCGACTGCGCGTTGACTCTCCAAGGGCCGGGTACCATTTTCGTTTCGTCCAATCGCGCTTCTTCCATTCGCCATTCCACCTCGTGAGCGGACTAACCGAGAACTCACTGAGGGCATCTTGAACGGACAGGACTTCTTCCTTGGAACGCGTTAGCACACGTGGAATGAGGTAAGCGAGCGATGTTGGGGATTGAAATACTTCGACGATAGAAGGAGGGGCGACGCCCTTCCAGTTCGGACCAACAATCATATAGAAACCCGGCTTGCTTCCATACATGGATCCCAATTCTCCAAACGAATCGGTTCGGTGATCTCCGAGTTGGACCAGCCAGAATCGATCGGTAAGGTCAGGCACTTGAAGGACGACGGCATCCTCGGAGAGATCGAGAATGGAGAAGCCGTAGATAACGTCCGGGTTTGGGCATGGAACGGATCTGAATTCGGGCGAGACAGGTTCAGTCAACATGCTCAAACGGTTGACCGGGGCGACAGGGGCGCCACCGCTAATACCCGGCCGTTGAATCAAGCTAGCTGCGCGTTGGACATTGGTCAGATAGACAAGGGGCCAGCCCCAGAAATAGGCCTTCTGAGTTAGCTGGTCAAATCTCGATAGTACTTGGTCTCGATTGTTGGGATGTGTGCAGGTTGCGGTAAATGGTTCGCCAGGACTGTTCTCGGAGGAGAAGGTTGCTGGAGTAAAGCTAGGAATCAGCGATGCGGTAACGAATAGAATTGCGAAGATGTTCTTCATAGTGCTGGTTGGTTATTTCGGATTCGGTTTTTGGGTCCTCTGCAACGGAAACGAAGCCAGGACAACACCCTGTTTGCGCGGTGCGGACAATCGGCGATGACATTTGACGATCCTTTCCTTGGAGCATTCCACCACGAAGACGATGACCGTACCGGATCCCAAATGCTGTGACCTAGTACAGCCGGCACCGTGAAGTCACACGGTTACTAGCGATAACGAACTCAAACGCGAAAGATGTGCCACAACAAAATTTTCTTGTCCGTCTCGTCGAACTTTTTGGATTCGGTCGAAGTGTCAATGAAAACGCTTGGTTTTTGAGTCGATCCACTGCTGCTGATGGGTAATCGAAGTCAAAGCCGTGTTATGTGAAGGCGAGCGACCGTGATTTGCGATGGTCTTTGCCGTGTTAGGATCCGGAATCTACCGTCGCTGATTGGATTGGTGCCCGGTGGATGAAGGATTTGAGACTCGCGTATCAGGGTGGTTCGAATGCTCTTCGGAGTAAGGACGCGAGACACTAAAGGAGAGTAAAGGGATGAGCCCAATCAAAAGGAAGACGACGAGTATTGGAATAGCAAGCTTGAGTAGAAGCTCCGCGTTGCGGCTGTCGGTAGGTAATGAGGTTCGCATGGTGCGATATTAGTCCCTGTCTTGCGGAACAGCGTTTGTCACGTCCATCACAATTATCCTTGCGACAATCAAGCATTCGTGTTGAAGATGATCCGAGGATATCAATCCTCATTGCACTCGCCATACCTCTTCAAAAAACCAAGCACAACATAGCATGGCCGTGTCATTTAACCGTCATCTGCGATAGCGCCATGGCTGATCAAGGCAATGTGTGTGCGTGAGTGTGTAAGAAACCTTCATTCAATAGGACTTCGAACAATCCTGTGCCAACGGGAATGACTGGCACATGATGTGCGGTCAAGCAGGATTGTCTTTGTCTTCGAGCATCGCTGACGAAGACTTGCTGCGGCGGAGTTGTTGGACCTGGGAGTCGATCCTCTTTTTCCTTTGTTAAACCACTCCCTTATACCGATAGGCTTCACTGCCTTACCTTCAATCGAACGAATCAACTGGTGTACTCCATGACGGATAGCCTATTACAACGAAGCGTGACGACCTCCGTTGCGCGAAACCTTGCAACGACCACGAAGACATCACCGAAGATGATGTCGATCACACCTCGCTACTTGCTCAAACTGATCCCTTGGGTACAAGTGGATGGAGGTACCTATCGGGTCAACCGAACGAAGGTCGAGCTCGCGAAAGCGGATCGAATTGCTGTAGACCTTGTCAATGGCGTTGCCTCCTTTCCGCCCAATGCGTTGAGACGAGTCCCCCTCTTTTCCAAGCTTCCGGATTCCATTTTGGATCGGATGGCCAGTTACTTCCGAACAGAAAGTGTAGCCATTGGAAACAAACTTCTTGTAGAAGGCGAAGACCGAAGCAAATTCTTTATCATCGCTCAGGGACAAGTTGAAGTTCTCAGCAAAGGCGTACATGGAAGCGATCTTCGTATCGCATTGCTCACCGAAGGAGAGTTCTTTGGAGAGGCTGATTTGACGGCGGAGAAGCCGTCCGATGCAACGATTAGAACGATCACCCCCTGCGTCCTACTCACACTTTCGCGAAGAGACCTAGAATCCTTGCTGGGTGAGAACCCAAACTTGGTGGCGGAGTTTCAAAAAGCGATCGACGAACACCAGGAGCTTCGATCAAGCGTCAATCGATACGGTGAGCGAAACATCGATTTGGTATCCGGCTTTGCAGAGAACGTCGAGATTCCAGAAACCTTTGTCGACTATTCGCCCACACCACGCGAGTACTCTCTGTCCGCTGTGCAGACGGTTGTTAGAGTTCACACCAGGGTCTCCGATCTTTATAACGGTCCGTTCAATCAACTGGAAGAGCAGATGCGACTGACGATCGAGGGGATCAAAGAGCGGCAGGAGTGGGAGCTCATTAACAGCAAGAAATTTGGGTTGCTTCACTCGGTCGATCCAGCGATGCGGATTAGCCCACGTTATGGAGCACCAACTCCCGACGATTTCGATGAATTGTTGGCGCTGGTGTGGAAGAAGCCAGCGTTCTTTGTCGCTCATCCCAAGGCGATTGCTGCGTTTCTTCGCGAGTGCACTTGGCGAGGTGTTCCGCCGGTCACCGTTAGCGTATTTGGCTTTCCGATGATCTCATGGAGAGGGATACCGATTGTCCCTTGCGACAAACTCGAGGTGACCAACAGGTACCAATCGAGACAGTCCTCAGGAACAACCAATATTCTGTTGGTTCGGGTGGGAGAAGAGGATCAAGGAGTCGTGGGATTGCATCAAGCGGGAATCGAAGGGGAAATCGCTCCCAGCCTTTCGGCGAGGTTGATGGGTCTGGACAGTTTGGGCGTGAGTTCCTATTTGCTAACACTTTACTTCTCGGCTGCGGTTCTCACTGATGATGCGGTGGGTGTCCTCGAGAATGTCGAGGTTGGCTACTACCACGATTACCTGCAACGTATTCCCAAGTCCTTTGACAACGGATCGGGTATCTAATGAGCTACCCCGTCCCTCCGACACTGTCGCCCGATTCACATGCCTCGATCGAGTCGATCGAGTCTGATGAAATCTCAGCGCGATTATTGAATCAGATCTTTGGTACGAACAGACCATCGACCGACTCGATCGCCGCGGTGGCGGCGCACCCTCTGGATGTGGAACGCGCCGAGAACCGCTCGGCACAGGAAACGGAGTCGTTACCGGAACCTGTCAAGCAGGCCATCAAGCGTTCGGATACGAAGCGATTCCCCCATGAACTAACCCAACAAGATATTCAACATGCCGTTCGCTCTCTTCAAAGTGAATCGCAGGCTGCCCTCCTTCGCAAAGTGAAGCTTTCCGAGCGAGGCACCACGAAGGATTTGTCCCAAACAACTTCGAGTGTACGCGCGTTGGACGTTCGCTCGATCCGTGCGGACTTTCCAGCGTTGCATCAGGATATAAATGGGCATTCCCTGGTTTGGTTCGATAATGGTGCCACCACTCACAAACCTCTCGCCGTGATCGAGGCTTTGAGTCATTTCTATGCGTGTGACTACTCGAACATACATCGAGCAGCGCACTCACTCGCGGCACGTGCAACAGACCATTATGAGGCGTCACGCGAAACGGTAAAGCAATTCATCGGAGCCGAATCGACTAAAGACATTGTCTTTGTTCGGGGCACCACGGAAGGAATCAACTTCATCGCTCAGACCTGCAAATCGTTTTTGAACGAAGGGGATGAAATATTACTCACAGAAATGGAGCATCATGCCAACATTGTGCCTTGGCAATTGCTGGCCGATGAAATGAGACTTCGCATTCGTGTGATCCCATTCAACGATCAAGGAGACATCCTCATAGATGAGTACCGAAGATTGTTGACCCACCGGACCAAGATCGTCAGTGTAACACACGCCTCGAATACCTTGGGGACCATTTTGCCTGTCGCAGAAATGGCAGCCATGGCGCATCGAAAAGGGGCTCGATTTGTAGTCGATGGTGCCCAATCGATCGCCCACTTACCGATCGATGTGCAAAGCCTCGGTTGTGATTTTTTCGTTTTTTCAGGTCACAAAGTCTTTGCACCCACGGGAATTGGGGTGGTGTACATTCATCCTGACCTCCAGGAACTGCTACCGCCTTGGCAAGGAGGTGGCAACATGATTCATCGCGTTTCGTTTGACGGAACAACGTTCTCCGACCCGCCCGCGAAATTCGAGGCGGGGACACCTAGCATTGGGGATGCGATTGGCCTGGGAGCTGCGCTTCGCTACCTCATGCAGTTCGATTCCACATCCCTACTGCAGCACGAGCATTCCCTACTTGAGCATGCTTCCCAATCGCTGCAATCGATCCCTGGTGTGAGAACGATTGGCCACAGCCGTAACAAAGTGGGTTTGGTATCGTTCGTTTTGGATCGCTACACGACAGACCAAGTCGGCAAAGAACTCGATCGATATGGAATTGCGGTTCGAACGGGACATCATTGCGCTCAACCGTCTCTGCGACATTTCGGCCTTGAGTCTACGGTGCGACCATCCTTTGCCCTTTACAACACCCACGAAGAAATCGATCGAATGATTGAAGTCATCCATCGACTCGCGCGAAAGGCATAGACAGGCCAATTCATTTTGAACACCAAGAACTCAGTGGCAGGAGAAAAAATGCCTCACGCAAAGACTTACTCCAACATTGCCGGCGCAGTGGGAAACACTCCCATGGTCCGTATTCAGAATCTCATTCCGAACGACCGAGCAGTCGTTTTCGCTAAATGCGAGTTCTTCAATCCGATGAGCAGCGTCAAGGATCGGATTGCCAGAGCGATGTTGGATGCGGCGGTGGCGTCAGGCCGTCTTACTCCACAAACGCATATCATCGAACCCACCAGCGGAAATACGGGGATTGCTTTGGCTTTTCTCGCGGCGGCTCAGGGTTACCGTCTGACCTTGACGATGCCTGAATCCATGTCGGTAGAGCGAAGAGCTTTGTTGCGTGCGTTTGGAGCGAATCTTATCCTCACCCCTTCTTCCGAAGGGATGCGAGGGGCCATCACTCGAGCCGAGGAACTAGTCCTAAACGATCCCAATGCTTGGATGCCTCAGCAGTTCGAGAACCCCGCGAACCCATTGTCGCATGAACAAACTACTGGCCCAGAGATTTGGGAGGATACGCACGGGGATATCGATGCCATCGTCGCTGGGGTTGGAACCGGTGGTACGATCACAGGAGTGGCGCGATACATCAAGAAACTCAATCCGAATTTTAAAGCGTTCGCCGTCGAGCCATCTTCTTCCCCAGTCCTAAGTGGCGGCAAAGCAGGCAAGCACCGCATTCAAGGTATCGGCGCGGGATTCATTCCTAAGAATCTCGATCGATCCGTTGTGGATGAAGTGATTACGGTCGACGACGAAGCCGCCTTTGCATGGGGCCAACGGCTTGCACGAGAAGAGGGAATCCTAGCAGGTATCAGCAGCGGGGCGAATATGTGCGCCGCGGCTCAAGTCGCATCGAGACCTGAATTTCGTGGCAAAAAAATCGTCACCGTGATGTGTTCTCTCGGAGAAAGGTATCTCTCTACGCCGTTATTTGCACCATTTGCCAGCTAGTGAACATTTGGCTCGGCACGCTTGTTGGATCAACCAACTTCTATCGTCCCATTTTCTGGGACGTCCTGGCAGGCGCAACACGTTTTCTTCAAGCGACTTCGTCTAGAATACGGGGTATTGTCCTAACGCCGGCGATACCGGCCTACCCCGTCACAAGTGGATCACGCTCGAAGGCACGAATATGGTTGATGCCGTGCACACATCGGCGACGCCGATGATCGAACTGCGTCGCTTGCACCGATTTTTTGGTGCAACGAAGGCGGTGCAGGACGTTTCGTTTGAAGTCTACCGAGGTCAGGTGTTCGGATACATCGGCCCCAACGGCGCTGGGAAAACAACCAGCATGCGCATCTTGTCTACGCTTGAGCTCCCGAGCTATGGAGATGCTTTTATCGATGGGTTTTCCGCAGTGAGCGACCCGGACTTGGTCCGCCGTCGTCTCGGTTTCATGCCCGACGGTTTCTCCGTCTACCCCAACATGAACTGCGTTGAGTATCTCGACTTCTTCGCTCGCTCGTACGGATTGATAGGCAAGGATCGAATCTCTGCCATCAAGCGGACACTCGGCTTCACGGGCCTCGATAAAATCGCATCCAAACCGATCACAGGTCTGTCGAAAGGGATGAGACAGCGACTTTGCCTGGGTCGCGCCATGATCCATCAACCCACGGTTCTCATCCTTGATGAACCGGCCAACGGTCTAGATCCCCGCGCCCGGATCGAGCTCCGACAAATGATCCAGCAACTTGCCTCCGAAGGCACGACAGTCCTCGTCTCCTCGCACATCCTCACCGAACTTGCAGAAATGTGCGATCAAGTCGGGATTATTGAACGCGGCAAACTGCTGGCGGTAGGAAGTGTGGAAGAAATCCGCAGGACGATGCGCGGACATCTTCGCGTTCGCATCGTCCCTTTGAATCGGCAAGAAGAAATCGCCACCTGGCTGTCCCAACGGGACGGTGTTGGCGAACTGGCCCCCTCCGGGAGCTTGATCTCGTTTTCGTTAGATGGAGGCGAGGTCGAGCAAGCCCAGTTGCTCACCGATTTGATCCAAGCCGGATTCCCGCTCCTCGAATTCGCGGCGCACACGGAATCGCTTGAAGATGTGTTCATGAAAATCACGACGGGAGCCGTCCAATGAGTTCAATCGAAGCGACACCGGACAAATCGATGGTCGTGCCGGGGACTCATGCCGTCGACCCTCACAAACAAATCATCGAGCAATTGTTGGATGGCCAAAGCCGTTGGGACAAAAGATTGATCCAGTGGAGCAACTGGCTCAATCCCATTCTGGTCAAGGAAACGCGTCAGGCTTTAAAGAGCAAGCAGTTTACTTGGACCTTCGGGTTGCTGATCATGGTCGTCCTAGCTTGGTCCCTACTGGGATTGCTCAGCTCCATCCCCAATATTTATTACGCTTCCGATGGTCGCGGTTTGCTGAGCGGCTATCTGCTCATCCTCGTCGTGCCCGCCTGGTTGATCATTCCCCAGGCTTCGTTTCGATCCATGGCCTCCGAACTGGATGATGGAACTTTCGAGACGTTGTCGTTATCGATGCTGCGACCACGCCATATTATCCTTGGCAAGCTGAATGTTGCGGCATTGCAGTTGATCATTTATCTCTCTGTAATCGCCCCATGCATTGCGCTCACCTACCTCCTTCGAGGGGTTACACTCGAAACCATTCTGTTCGAGTTGATCGTCGTGGTGATGACGACCTTGGGGTTAGCCATGATCGCGATCGCATTCGCGTCCTTTTCAAGGAGCCGAGCTCTGCAGATCGTCTTCTCGCTCGTATTGATCCTGCTGCAATTGGTCCTGACCTTCATCCTCTGTTCTTTACTCATTGCAGTGGCATGGCAAGGGGTAGGGTTCGGTGGATTTGATCAAGCCCAGGCGAGTTGGATCGCCCTCGGAGCTGCCGCATTGTTCCTCGGACTCTATATGTGGGTTCTTTTCGCCTGCTCATCCGCCTTGATCGGCGTATCGAGCGCCAACACATCGACCCCGATTCGCGTTTCGTTGATGGTGACGGGTTGGGGTATCGCGATGGTCGGTGTCGCGATGGCGATCCTCGTCTCTCCGGAGGCAACGGGCGTCTTCATGATTCTTCTTGGAATGCATTGGGGCATCGCAGGTTCGTTCATCGTAGGGGAACGAGGCTTCATCTCAACGCGTGCCAAGAGAACGCTACCCTCTGGAATCCTTTCCAAGCTTTTCTTCAGTTGGGTGATTCCCGGGCCAGGCACAGGCTATGTTTTTGTCGTGTTGAGCTCGCTCGGAGCTTCCATTGCACTCGTTGTGAGCCAGATGTTGGCCTCGGAGCGATACTGGGATTACTGGTTTGCACTCATTTGGTATGCGATTGCGATCAATCTTTATTTGGCCTTCTATTTAGGTCTCGGACGACTTGGTTCGTGGATATTGTTCCGACGTTCTCGAAGTGGACGCATGTTCGGAACCGCCGTGCTGATCGCCGTACTCAATGTTATCGCCATTCTCGCGACCTGCACCTTCAGCTTGATGAGCAGCAATTACATGCGAATGGATTACGAATGGTTTTGCTTTGCGAACCCGTGGTGGACTCTCAGCGAGATCGTCCCGTTTCTCACTCGCACCACCAACAACACGGAGGAGTTCGCTATCTTTTGCTTGGGTGTCGTTACTCTTCCGATTTTCATGATCAATCTTTTCCTATCCGCGAAGGACATTGTGATCCAACGGATTGAAACACCGGATCGAGTCGCTTCCGAGCACGATAAAAAGAATCGTCGCGAGGTCAAACGTGAGCCCGAACCGGAGATCGATCCGTTGGCTTGAGAACCCAGCGGACTCGGCTCAAAGCCCGACTCAAAGCTCGGCTCAAAGCTCTTCGTGTAGATTCATCTGATGCTGGGCTTGGTTCAATCGCGAGTAAGTTCCACCGAGTGCCAGCAGCTCCTCGTGGGAACCGATCTCCGTGATCCGCCCCTTTTCTAAAACGACGATGCGATTCGCTTTTCGAAGCGTGCTGATCCGGTGCGCGATGGCGATCGTCGTTCTTCCTTGAACGAGCACATCGAGGGCTTCTTGAATCTGCCTTTCCGTTTCAGTGTCCACCGCGGAAGTCGCTTCGTCCAAGATCAGGATGCGAGGGTCGGTGAGCAACGCTCGGGCGATCGAAATCCGCTGCCTCTCTCCTCCCGACAGGGACTGGCCACGTTCCCCGACGAGCGAATCGTAACCATCTGCAAGCCGAAGGATAAAATCATGGGCTTTGGCAGCGCGGGCGGCGGCGACGATCTCTTCACGCGTCGCGCCAGGCTTTCCATAGGCGATATTGTCCGCAATGGAACCAAAGAAGAGAAAGGGCTCTTGAAGCACGATCCCGATGTTGCTTCGGTAATCGTTGATTGGATAAGAGCGAATGTCGTTGCCATCGACCAGAATCGCGCCGCTGGATACGTCATAGAAACGGCAAACCAAATTGACCAACGTACTCTTACCTGCGCCGCTCGGCCCTACAAGGCCAATCATCTCGCCAGGCCTGATCGAGAGATTGACATTGTGAATGACTTGCCTCGTTCCATAGCGAAACGTGATGTCTCGAATTTCGACTTGCCCGGCTACACGTCCGGGGTGAATAGGTTTTTCGGGCTCGGAAACACTGGGGACGCGGTCCAAGATCTCGAAAATGCGATGTGTGGCGGCAGCGGTTCGCTGGGCATTGGCGAGCAAACGACTCATATCGTCCAAACGAATGTAAAGCCTACCGATGCACGCGATAAAGGCAGCGACCACCCCATAGGTAATTGTGCCGTGAAAGACTTGATAAGCACCAAAGCCCCACACGACGAGCAATCCAATATCGGTGAGCAATGTGATCACGGGGGAGAAGGCGGCCCACACGCGATTGACGCGGTGGTTGGCTCCTAATACATGGTCGTTGCTATCGCAAAATCGCTGGACTTCCCGCTTCTCCTGCGCAAAGGCCTTCACCACCCGGATACCAGGAATGGTGTCAGCGAGGACGTTGACCATCTCGGCCCAAGCAGCGCTACCGCGAGCGAACCCCGCCCGCATCTTGCTCTGTACGCTGGCGACCATCCAAGCAATGAACGGAAATGGCAATAGTCCGACTAGCGCGAGGGTCGGATGGATCCAGAACAACGCGATACCCGTCATCAAGATCATGAGGATGTCGGTTGCGAAATCGAGAAGGTGAATGGATAAGAAATCGCAGATCCGCTGCGTGTCATTGCTGATACGAGAAATCAGATCCCCCGTGCGTTTACCTCCAAAAAACTCGAGCGACAGTTTTTGCAAATGGCCATATGTCGCATTCCGAAGGTCCGCAGCGATCTGCTCGCTCGCTTTGGCTAAGACGTACGTCTTGCACCAGCTCAGCAGCCAACTCAAGATTGCGGCGCCGAACATCCCGAGCAAGAGCCATGGAACCAATCCGAACTCCGGTTCCGGCAGCGCGTTGAGGTCGATCCTCGAAGCAGGGTTGTCCATGACTTCTTGAACCAGATCGTGCTGTTTCTGCGCTGGATACAGCACACGATCGACCAAAGGGACGGTCAGAAGGGGCGGTAACAATCCCACGCTCGTGCTCATGAGCGTGAGGAAGAAACCGAGAGTGATCATCTTCAAATGCGGCTTGGCAAATCGGTTGAGTCGCAGCAGCGATCGACCGGTGTCGGGAGCCGCTGTCGGGGCGCAATTGGCGCAGACCGATTGCCCGCGTGCCATCGTCCCACCGCACGAAGGACAAATCGAAGGGGCCCGCTCTTCGGAAATGAAGCCCTGCCGGAGGCTTTTGAACTCATTTACCAACGCGGCGGCCGCGCTGCTTTGGCTGGTGGTAAATCGCCAAGCGGCGATTCGATGATGGGGCCCTAGCAGCTCCAACAATGCCAGACCGGATCGATCCAGCTTTTTCATTTCCTCGATTTGGTCGATCGGAAACCGAGACAACGGGGGGAGCTTCGCATCCTCGGTGACCGGCTGATAACCGAGGACCGCTCGATTGGTGAGAATGACGATCCCGTTGCCGAAATGTAGCCGCTCATCCAAATTGGGTTCGAACCAAGCGAGGATTCCTTCGTTTGGTTCGAGGGTTGATCGAAGTGCTTCACGGACGGAAGCTGGCAGCTCCTCCACGGACAAAAAATCGGAGTTCTCTTCGGCTAATGTCACTTCGAATGCTATTCATCGGTTTGGAAAAGGTTGTACCTGTCCCAAATCGTAGCCGAAAACAATTCCGCTGTCGCGAGCGGTTTGCAATACCCGCTCGCGTCACTACCGAACTTGCCAGGCCTCGTCAAAGAATCCCGCCGCAGCCACTTTGCCCGGCCAACGAGCGTCCGGAGCGGTTCGGATATCGATGACCGCCCAATCAGGCAGCTTGGGGACTTGACGAGCATTGTTGAGATAATCGTACTCGCGATAGGAGAAGCCGCTGTTGAGGACAACATAGCGCGAGGGATTTTGAGGATTGGGGTAAATCATGGCAGGAACATGGTGGGAGGCTTCGTAGCTGTTTCCGCCGATCGCGAGTTTCCCCGCATCCCATTGCAAGGGTAGCTTTCCCAGGATCGCAGCAATGCGAGGATTGCTCTTCGGATCCCCCCAAAGAACGATGTTGTTCTGGTCGATGTCCGTATCCTTGAGATCCTCTGCGGAGACCACCCGGATATCACCTCGCATTTGGCGATGCCACTCTCGAACCGCCCGCTCGAATTCCGCTTGCACCCATCGGTCCAAATCCGGGTGTTGGCCGGTTGCTGTCGGCTTCACGAACAAAAACGAGGACATGAACGCATCGTCGATCGGTCCTTGCAAATCATGAACCTTGGCAAGCGACTGGGACTCGTCGAGAGGGGACCTCAAGACCCAATCGATCTTCCCATGAGCCTCGGTTTGCACGAGCCGGAAACGAACCGACTTGTCTGAACGCAGGTTGGCTTTGATATGGGCATAACGAGAGCCTGCGGGGATATCGTCTCCGCGATTAACACTGACAAAGATCTCGGAAATATCCTCTGGGAAAAATCCTGGATCGAAGCGGAGGGTGAACGAAGTCACTCCGCGTGGGTGAACGGTAACGGACGCCCGTCCCTTTTCATTGGTTGACTTCCGAACATCCGCTTGCACCCGAGCTGGTTCCCAATGTTTCTTTAAGCCATCGATAGTGAGCCAGTGGCATTGGTTGTATTTGAGGGTGTAGGTGGTGAAGTCGACGGTCGTCGGAGCGCCATCTGGCCTCTCTGCGTAGAGAAGCCCTAGAAGTCGTTCGACTTCTTTAAGAGTATTGGGCTCGATCTTGTGGGCGGTGCGAGGGCCGATCAAGTGCGTTAATTCGAAGCGATCGGACTCGGGTTGATTCCAAGCAGCCTCTGCCATGACGTCGGCCGCTTGCTTCTGCTTGTCGATCTCCCCGCTGTAAGCGATCGTTGGGAGATTCTTCAAATTGTTCACCCAATAGGGGCAATCGTAGAGTTTCCAAAGGGTCTGTTCGTAGGGCGCAGGCTCGAGTTTCTCTGATTGAAACACATTCAAGAATTTGGGGGTTTCGGAAAAGCCCGCGCCGGGATTCGCGGCGAACCATCGATCAGGATAGTGAACCGCCAAATGCCAAGCGGCAGCTCCCCCCATCGAAAAACCTCGAATCGCGACTCCGTTCGCATCGATAGGGTACTCCCCTTTGGCATGTTCCAGCGCCTCCAACGTATCGACTTCGCCGGCCAATTTGTTGGCATTGCAATACCGTCCTAGGGGGTGGATCATCAAAACGCCGGGGGCTGGCATCGGATCCGCCGCGGTCATTCGCTGAGCGAGAAACTGAAGCTCGAGACCTTTTTCACTTCGTCCGCGACACCAGACATCGGCTCGAACCGATCTCTGCACCGAACCATTCGCACGGTAGACGACTCCGTAAGGTTGAACGGAGCCATCCAGTTTGGAACGAAAACCACGCACGGTTACCAAGTCATCTTGGAGCGAAAGGGGTCCCGCCCAATCGAGCGGTTCGGTGCTGCGCAGGACCTCGGCGCGTCGAACCCCTTCGGCGAGCACGCGTTTTGCATTCTCGCCGTCGCGAGGCTCAAAGAAGCCGTTCTCGGTGAGGGCGATGCGAAGGGCCTTTTCAAAGATTTCGACGTCGGGCAAGTACTTGGTGACGCGGGTCGAGCGATTCTTCTTCAGCTCGGAGACCAACCGAGCCAACTGCTCGCGCCCGGTTTCCAATTCCTGGCGCAACTCTTTGGAGATCTCGATTCCTGGAGGTGGAATCGGTCGGACCGAGTTGACTTGATTGTCCGCAGGGCCATCGGCGTACAAAGGGATCGTCAGGAGAGAGGAGGCGAGTGCCAACGAAAAGCTGATTCGTCGAAATCGAGACATAGGAAAGCCGAGGTGAGAGAGCAAGGGAGGGAATTGGGGACCCCTATTCTACTTGCTCGCTCATCGGGCGGGCTCCGAGGCCTCCCCTGTTCGATCGATTTTCCGCTTGCCCGTTAGGTCGCGGGTTTGGTCTCGAGAGCCGGGGCAGTCCCATGGCCACCCGCTGCGGGGGCTCCATGCGGCTTCGCCTTCGGGGCAAACACCAACACGGTCACAGCGCCGGAAATCCCCAATAGCAAGGCAGCCACAAAGTAAGGGGAAATCAAGCCGAGGGTCCCGCCGACCACCATCGAGGTGAGGGTATTAATGACTGGCGCGAAACCGAAGACGAGAGGCATGACAAAAACTGGCTTGCCGCCGTAATTGAACGCAAGAATGATCCCAAGGGCACCGACGGCGCCAGCGGTTCCGGCGAGAATGGACCACAGCATCCCAGGTGCAGCATCGCGCATGGTCAATTGCAGCCCATCGGAGGAGGTCATCAGAATGAGTACCGGTACCGCAACCGCAATGAAGAAGTAAGCGATCCCAACACAACAGAAGGGACGGAGACGGGAGCCTCCCATCTTGGTCTGGCCGATGTGAAGGACGGGTCCATAAGCCCCCCAGCATACGACAGCCAAAAGAATGGAGGCGCCGATTGCCAACGGATTGATTGGATCGTTGGAGGTGGTGGCGTGACTGCCCGACGCATGTTGGGTGTTAGCCTGTGAAGTGGCGGTCTCGGGGCTCGCAACAGCAGCCGCATCACTGGCATCCCCTGTTGCTGCGGGGTCAGGAGCGGTCTCCTTCGATCCATCCGCTGCTTGTGCAACAGCGGGAGCTTTGGAAGGGCCCGGCTTGTTGATCAAGACCCCCACTGCTCCGAGTGCAACGAGTACCAGCCCGACGACAAACATTGGCTTGATCTGCGAAAAGGACTTGTTGATCCAGGATGTAACCAATGTGTTCACGACCGGGGCACCACCGAACACGATCGGCATCACATAAACGGGCGATCCTTTGAAAGCGACCGCCAAGATAACACCGAGAGCCCCGAGCGCTCCGACTGTCCCTGCAAAGAGAGAAAGGATGGTTCCGGTGATGGACCAGAACCCTTTTTCCTTTTTGCTCCCAAGCCATATGGCGGGGATAAGCACGGCGATCAGGAAATAGGCGATTCCGACACCGACGAAGGCTCGGAGAGAGCTATGGCCGAGGAGATCGGTCCCACGGTGTAGCAGGATTCCGTATACGCCCCATGAAAGAGCCGTTAGCGCGGTGAACGCCAGGACAAAAGGCAATTTGATCATGACCGCTTGTAGGGGTTAGATGGCCGAATGGGAAGGAGGGCTTCTCGTTCAAAACGGCCGATCCGGCCCGCTACCGGGTCGCGATGGCATTTTGAAGAGGTTTAAGGATATGGTCCACAACATAGTTGTCCATAAGATCCCGCATCAAACCCTCCAATCTGAACAATTCTTCAGAAAAGTTTTCGTCCGGAGCCAAGGACTCGAAGCGGCGAATAGTGATGTAGACGCTCAGCAGGTCTTCGTTGTAATCCCCCGACTTGGTCTGATAGACCGTCGTACGAGGCTCGAAATGAATTCGTGCATGGGTACGAAACGTATCGTCCAGGGAAATCTGAATCGTCGGCTCATAACTCATCAAAAGAGAACCGGGCCTGGCGGCAATCGACTCCAATGCCATCGGCAAACCGATGGTCTCGGCCAGCAGCTGATTGTGATTTCCGCGATAGCCGTAATCAAAGCCATACATCAGCCCGATAGACTCGCAGTCCAATTTGCTCACCGACAAGAGATAGGGAGCCAACTCCAAGATCTGCTGGTGCTGCTCCATGCCCTCCTCCAAGGAGTTGGGATTGACCACTCCACTGCAAATTCGACGCAGTTCCACAGACGCCCAGCGGTAAGCCCCGTGCGACTTATCCTCTTCGAGGATGAACTCCCCTTTTTCACGCTGGTAGAATCGTCCCATCTTGGGATAGCGTCGCTGCAATTGCTCAAAATAATGAAGCACCGATTCCCGAGAACTTGGAAGATCCATCTCGGTATGAAGGTGGGTGTTGACGTAAAAATCGTCGCTCAAAGATGCGTACGGATTCATGTTGCTGCGCTTTCAGTGAAATTACGTCAAAGATCGGATTGGGCAGGCCTTAGTATAGCGCTGATTGCCTGCGAATCAAAGGCGTGCTAGATCGACAATCAACAAGTCGGACGCTAATAAGATTTGCTCCGGCGTCCGTTTCAGATTCTTCGCCGTCGCAGCATCCAGTTCGATCGGATCGATGCCTGTCTCGAGAGGATTGAAATGGCTAAGTAGCAACCTGCGAATCTTCGCGCGGGCTGCATTCTCGAGGACCGCGCTAGTCCAACTATGCCCCGTCCGAATGGCGAGCTCCCGATAACGATCGGAGAAATTGCACTCGTGAAGCAGCCACTCGACACCTTGGATATGCCCCCAATACTCAGCATCCTCGCGACTGGTAGTGTCGGTAACATAGGCAAGCGAGGTGGAGTTCCAATCCAATCGATACCCCACGCTTCCACCAGGATGCTGGAGGGGAAACCAAGCAACTTGCGTCTCGCCGATGGAGAATTCCGTTCCCAAGTCTTCCAAGGCATGCCACTCGATGGGAGGCATCACGGGAAACAAATCCTCATGGAACAAGTGGCTGCACAGTGCTTCAATCTTCTTCCGCTGCGCATAAACATGGATTCGTTCAAGCGGAGTTGTGGGGAGTAAATCGAGTACGAACGTCAACCCGAATACATGGTCGAGATGGGTGTGCGATAACAAGATGTGAAGATCGGGCCTCGTGATCAACGGCGCCAGCCGAAAAAAACCGCTTCCCGCGTCGAGCACCAAATCGCATTCCGGCAGCGCGTAGCAACTCGTGTGGCGCGTCTCGCTCGGGTGATAGCCTGCTGTACCGAGGCAGTGCAGTTTCATCCAGGCCACTCTCCGATCATCGTTTGCTAGCAGTATTTCCATGCAGGGAGACCCATGCGCGAGCCAGGATCCTCGCTCGCGCACTTATACCCTCCTCGTCGCCACCGGCGTATGATACCCGATTCCCTGAACTCCGGATTCCCCCCCTCTTATTGCAAAAGGTGCCGATGCGACCCTCGCTTTATTCCAGCGGCTTTCTCGTATTTCGCAGGGCCAACGAGCTTGAATTTCTGCTGATGAAGCATCCGAACCGCTGGGACTTGCCCAAAGGGCATCTCGATTTCGGTGAAACAAAGCGTGAAGCAGCCTTGCGAGAACTTTGGGAGGAGACGGGCATCCCCAACTCACTCCTTTGGGTCGACCCTACCTTTGAGTACCAGCAACGCTACTGGGTCCAATACCCGAAGGATCCCGCCCCTCGCTTCAAAGAACTTACGCTGTTCCTCGGTTTCCTCACAGGAGAGGTAGAATTAAAGCTGACGGAACACACCGGATTCCAATGGCGACCTTGGAACCCACCCCATCGCATTCAAGCTCAGACCATCGACCCGCTTTTGGAATCGGTCGCGTCGCATCTCCAGGCTGACAAAACATGGCCATGCTTTGATGCACAACGCTAGAATGCAGCTTGTAGAAGTGATATGTTCCGCACGATCGAACTCGAACCTCTCCCCGTTCATCTTGGAAAACCATGCGAAACCTTTCCGCAAAACTCAAGGCCCGTTTCTTGTGCCGAGCCGGTTATGACTCGATGGTCGCATGCGTGGCAGCGTGCTGGCTGTTGTTCGCCCCCTGCGTCGCGCGTTCCCAAGAACTCCAGCTTCTTGCTTACAACAATCCGGGCCTTACCGTCGACCTGGGGGTCGGTCTTTGGGCTTGGCCCATCCCCTGCGATGCCGACGGCGATGGGGACCTCGATTTGCTAGTCTCCTGTCCCGACAAACCCTCGAACGGCGTCTGGTATTTCGAAAACAAACAGGGAGACACTTCGATTCACAAACGTCCCGTGTTCGAACCCGCTAAACGCCTAAGCGCCACCGTGCATTACGTGATGCCCAGCTATATCGGAGATCAAGTTCGCGTGCTCTCCGCAGGTTGGGAATATCCCGAATTCCTGACAAAGGGGACAGACGTCAAAATCAAACTCCCTATCGATCCCAAATTCCATGCGCCCCAGGGGGGGCAACCGAAAGGCCCCAAGGTTCGCCACAATCAATGGCGCTATGTCGACTACGACGGTGACGGCGCGTTGGATCTTTCGGTCGGGATCGAAGACTGGAGCTATTACGGCTGGGACGATGCCTACGACACAAATGGCAATTGGACCAACGGACCTCTTCACGGATGGATCTACATCTTTCGCAATGCTGGCAACGACCAAACTCCCGACTATGAAAAGCCTTTCCTGATCGAAGCGGATGGCAAACGACTCGATGTCTTCGGTTGCCCTTCCCAGAACTTCGTCGACTTCGACTCCGATGGCGATCTGGATCTCCTTTGCGGAGAGTTCCTCGATCAGTTCACGTATTTCGAAAACATCGGCACCCGACAACAACCCAAGTTCGCAGCGGGTCAACGCGTCACCACTCCTGAGGGAGTCCCCGTTGCCATGGATCTGGAAATGATCGTCCCGATCGCAATGGATTGGGATCGCGACGGAGACGTAGACTTGATCGTCGGCGACGAAGATGGACGCGTCGCGATCGTCGAGAATGTTGGATTACAACATGGTGCACCACAGTTCTTGCAGCCCGATTACTTGCAGCAGAAAGCAGACACGCTCAAGTGCGGCGCGCTCGCGACCCCGTTTCCCTTCGATTGGGATAGCGACGGGGATCTGGATATCCTTTGCGGGAACACGGCTGGCACCATTGAGTTTTTTGAAAATGTCAGTCCGCGCGACGAAAAGATTCTCGTCTGGAATGCGCCCCAGCGACTGGAAGTCGATGGAAAACCATTTCGAGTCATGGCCGGCCCGAACGGGTCCATACAAGGGCCCGCAGAAGCGAAATGGGGTTATACCACTTTGTCCGTTGCCGACTGGGATCACGATGGATTGGCCGACATCGTCTACAACTCTATTTTAGGCCGGGTGGAATGGCTTAAGAATATCGGACAAAAAGGTGCACCGAAGCTGGCTGCGCCACAGAGTATCGACGTGGAATGGGAAGGCAAACAGCCGCCACTGGCTTGGGGATGGGTCCGTCCCCAAGGCAAAGCGCTCCTCACGCAATGGAGAACGACACCTATCGTTTTTGATTTTAACGGAGACGGTCTCCGAGACTTGGCGATGCTGGACCAGCAAGGCTACCTCGCATACTTCGAACGAACCAAATCAGGCGGGGTACTGGCACTCAAAGCACCGAAGAGGAACTTCGTCGATGTGGATGGTCGCCCGCTGCAGCTCAACGGAGGTTTGGCTGGCAAGAGCGGACGAAGGAAACTTTGCGCGGCCGATTGGGACGGGGACGGTAAATTCGATTTGCTTCTCAATTCCTCCAACGCGGATCTGCTGGTGCAAACCGACAAGCGAAACGGGAAATGGGTTATGGAGCGAGTCGGTACCCTCGCGAAGAAGAACATCGAAGGCCACGACGTCAGCCCAAGCGTCGCCGATTTTGACGGCGATGGCATCCCTGAGTTCTTAGGAGGGGCCGAAGATGGCCGCCTCTATTGGATGCAAAACCCTCGTTCTCTCCATAAAGATTGATCGTTCGCTTGCCCAGAAATGGGATCGCCAAAGCATGAACTCGCTAGCGCACCAGACCCATGCTGAAAGTGAAGACTTGCCGTCCCCCATTCGCCGTCGGAGAATCAAATGAAAATCTCGATGGACGGCGATCGGCATGAATCGAAGATCACCGCGTTTTCGAATGAACATGGATGGGCAGGATGAACAGGATAATGTCCAAGAGTCACCGAAAATTTGGTTTCGAAAACGGACTTGGATGCGATGTTGACATTGCACTGTCAGTCCCCTTTCCGGCAAAGCGATCGCCTCGGTGATGGAACCAAACTTCAGATTCGACTGGCTTTGCAAATCCTGTGTATCCTGTTCATCCATGTTCATGCTGTCCTATGACCAAGCTGCAAATTGGTGAAGCGGGACATAGTCTTTGATGTAGTCCTAGCACCAGCGCGCGGTTCGAATCCGTGAATGAAGAGTTGACGGAGTTGCCCAACGAGCAAGGCGAGATCCTAGCCGACATCAAGCAAATGAAAATCTCGATGGACGGCGATCGGCATGAATCGAAGATCACCGCGTTTTTGAATGAACATGGATGGGCAGGATGAACAGGATGATGTCTAAAAGTCACCGAAGATTTGGTTTCGAAAACGGACTTGGATGCGATGTTGACATTGCACTGTCAGTCCTCTTTCCTGCAAATGATCGCCTCGGTGACAGAACCAAACTTCAGATTTGACTGGCTTTGCAAATCCTGTGTATCCTGTTCATCCATGTTCATGCTGTCCGATGATCAAGCTGCAAATTGGTTAAATGGGACATAGTCTTTGATGTAGTCCTAGCACCAGCGCGGTTCGAATACGTGAATGAAGAGTTGACGGAGTTGACCAACGAGCAAGGCAAGACCCAAGCCGACATCAAGCAAATGAAAATATCGATGGACGGCGATCGGCATGAATCGAAGATCACTGCGTTTTCGAATGAACATGGATGGGCAGGATGAACAGGATAATGTCCAAGAGTCACCGACGATTTGGTTGCGAAATCGGACTTGGATGGGATGTCGACACTGGATTGTCAGTCCCTTTTCCTGCAAAGCGATCGCGAGTGCCTTTTCGTAGACCGATTCTAGGAACCCAAGACCCAATTCATTGATCACTTCGAATGCGCATCCAATGATCGCCTCGGTGATGGAACCAAACTTCAGATTTGACTGGCTTTGCAAATCCTGTGTATCCTGTTCATCCATGTTCATTCTGTCCTATGATCAAGCTGCAAATTGGTGAAGTAGGTCATAGTCTTTGATGTAGTCCTAGCACCAGCGCACGGTTCGAATCCGTGAATGAAGAGTTGACGGAGTTGACCAACGAGCAAGGCGAGACCCTAGCCGACATCAATCAAATGAAAATATCGATGGACGGCGATCGGCATGAATCGAAGATCACCGCGTTTTTGAATGAACATGGATGGGCAGGATGAACAGGATGATGTCTAAAGGTGCAAACTATTGCTTGTTTCGCGTAAACCGTTTGTATTCCAGTTTTGGACTACCGAAGTTGATCAGCAAGCCAACCTCGATTCCTGTCGCCTTCAAATAGTTGATGATTTGGGCTTGGTGCTCTGGAGCAATAGCTTTGACAGCCTTGAGCTCGACAATGACTTTGCCCTCGACGAATAGGTCCGCATAGAAGTCACCGACGATTTGGTTGCGAAATCGGACTTGGATGGGATGTTGACACTGGATTGTCAGTCCCTTTTCCTGCAAAGCGATCGCGAGTGCCTTTTCGTAGACCGATTCTAGGAACCCAAGACCCAATTCATTGATCACTTCGAATGCGCATCCAATGATCGCCTCGGTGATGGAACCAAACTTCAGATTCGACTGGCTTTGCAAATCCTGTGTATCCTGTTCATCCATGTTCATTCTGTCCAATGATCAAGCTGCAAATTGGTGAAGTAGGACATAGTCTTTGGTGTACTCGGGCACCAGCGCGCGGTACTTCTCAGGTGCAGCATTGAAATCACGTAGCGAAAAGCTGGGGTTGGTTGCCAATTCCGTGTACTGCCGACTATCAATGACATGGCGCACAAGATCGTTCTTCGCGTCGGTCATGCTGGGTTTCTTCTTGGATGCTATAGAGCTTTCGGGATCGGCGCAGCGCATTGTATGGTAGTCCGCAACTCGGAGGCAACTGGAAGCGAAGGCGATCGGCATGAATCGAAGATCACCGCGTTTTCGAATGAACATGGATGGGCAGGATGAACAGGATAATGTCCAAGAGTCACCGAAAATTTGGTTCCGAAAATGGACTTGGATGCGATGTTGACATTGCACTGTCAGTCCCTTCTCCTGCAAATGATCGTCTCGGTTATGGAACCAAACTTCAGATTTGTCTGGCTTTGCAAATCCTGTGTATCCTGTTCATCCATGTTCATACTGTCCGATGATCAAGCTGCAAATTGGTTAAATGGGACATAGTCTTTGATGTAGTCCTAGCACCAGCGCGGTTCGAATACGTGAATGAAGAGTTGACGGAGTTGACCAACGAGCAAGGCAAGACCCAAGCCGACATCAAGCAAATGAAAATATCGATGGACGGCGATCGGCACGAATCGAAGATCACCGCGTTTTCGAATGAACATGGATGGGCAGGATGAACAGGATAATGTCCAAGAGTCACCGACGATTTGGTTGCGAAATCGGACTTGGATGGGATGTTGACACTGGATTGTCAGTCCCTTTTCCTGCAAAGCGATCGCGAGTGCCTTTTCGTAGACCGATTCTAGGAACCCAAGACCCAATTCATTGATCACTTCGAATGCGCATCCAATGATCGCCTCGGTGATGGAACCAAACTTCAGATTTGACTGGCTTTGCAAATCCTGTGTATCCTGTTCATCCATGTTCATGCTGTCCGATGATCAAGCTGCAAATTGGTTAAATGGGACATAGTCTTTGATGTAGTCCTAGCACCAGCGTGCGGTTCGAATCCGTGAATGAAGAGTTGTCGAAGTTGACCAACGAGCAAGGCGAGATCCTAGCCGACATCAAGCAAATGAAAATCTCGATGGACGGCGATCGGCACGAATCGAAGATCACCGCGTTTTCGAATGAACATGGATGGGCAGGATGAACAGGATGATGTCTACAGAGCTTTCGGGATCGGTGCAGCGCATTGCAATGTCGCTCGAAGCTCGGAGGCAACGGGAAGCGAAGTGGCTGCATCGGCTGCCGGGAAAACTTGTATCGTTCTCCCTTGATCGACGATTGCCGCACCTCCCAATTGGAATCCATCTCCAGAAAGTTTGCCTACGCCATGACCACGAAGAATGGCCGCTTGAAAGCCTTTCCACCAAACAGACGGACCAAATAGCTGAGAAACCGTTCCTCGCCCCAACTGGTACTGTCTATATAGCACACACCCGGGATCCGAAATGTGAATCGTATCTTTGAGCCCGTGAGAGATGAGCAATCGCTCACCTTCCTCGAGGGAACTCATGTGCACCACGACCGGTACCAATCCCAAACTGTGGATTTCTTCTAATCGAGACGCCAACACCGCCAACGTTTCGCGACAGAACGTACAGCCTGCGTGACGAATAAAGACCAACAGGATCGGTCGATCGCTCGACAATGCATCGATCGATTTCCCATTGGAAGATTGGGGACGTGGAAGAATCGCGTCGGCCCCTTGCTCCAAACTACTTCGTGGTTCCAAACCACCTCGTGCCGCCACGGGAACGCGACTGCTCGGATCGCTGTGACTCTTGAACACACCATAAAGAATTGCCGCGAACGGTAACCACCAAATCAAATCGTTCGTCAGAATCGTGACGCCCCACGACCAAGGCAACTCGCCCCGCAAAGCGGCCCCCAAAAATCCAATGGGACCGAAGATCTTTCCAAGGAACCCGACCAGTACGATGGGCCAATGGCGCAAGACATTGGTTGCAGCAATCCAATAGCCGATCCCATATACGCCAACGATCATCCCTACCGCTTGCCAAATCCCGGGATGATTCAGACGAGGTATGCCTGTCCAATCAAACAGAAGATGTGGAAACAGGATCACCCAAACACCCCAAACCAAATTGTAGATGCCCGCCGCTCGCAGTATCCATTGGGGCCATCGCCATTGCGGGAATCTGTCGCTTGTCGTGTCCATCGGATTGCAGCCTTTTAGTTGAAATGAAGGGTCGCTCCCTCCGCCGAACCGATTTCAGCCCTATGCAATTCACTGCTTGCAATTCACTGAGTGCAAAACATGGGTTGCAACACATCGCGTGCGGTTCACCGGGAGATAGACTATAGTAGAACGGAACGGGTGGCTAGCGCCGCGCCAAATCCACCTCCCGCCTCACTCTCCCACCCATTCCCCATGCGTCTCATCGTGCGTGCCGTCCCCCTCCCGCTTGCCTGGATGATCGCGATCCTTGCGTCCGCTCCATTGCCCATGGCTGCGGCGATCGACTACGAAAAAGACATCAAGGCCATCTTCGCCGAGCGCTGTTTTGCTTGCCATGGCGTACTCAAGCAAGAGGCTGGGCTTCGCCTAGACACGGCGGCCTTCATGAAGTCCGGTGGAGATAGTGGACCCGCCATCACACCAGGAACTTCCAGTAGCAGCCTGGTATGGTCTCGCGTCTCCTCGTCGGACCCGGATCTCCGCATGCCGCCCGAAGGTGAGCCCCTAAAGCCCGCGCAGATTGCGGCGATCGAGCAGTGGATCCAATCCGGCGCCCCAGCTCCGGAACAGGAGGAACCGGAGCAAGATCCAGAACGGCATTGGTCCTTCCAACCTCCCGTACGTCCAGTGGTTCCGACCCTCTCACCCACTTTGGAAGAGACACTCCATCCTATCGACGCCTTCATCGCAGAGAAGCAGCGAATCGCAGGCGTTCAATCCGTCGGCCCCCTCGACCAACGCCTTTGGCTTCGACGCGTTTCGCTCGACCTGACAGGCTTGCCACCTACCGATGCCGAACAAAATGCGTTCCTGGAAGATCATTCCCCGGAGGCGCGCAGCAAGGTCATCGATCGCTTGCTCGAAAGTCCTCAATACGCTGAACGGTGGGGACGCCACTGGATGGATATTTGGCGCTACAGCGATTGGTGGGGCCTCGGTGCAGAGGTGCGCAATTCACAGAAGCACATGTGGCATTGGCGAGACTGGATCATCGAGTCCCTCCATGAAGACAAAGGCTATGACCAGATGATCCGAGAGATGCTCGCAGCCGATGAACTCTATCCCGAGGACACGAATCGATTGCGTGCGACAGGTTACTTGGCACGGCAGTACTTCAAATTCAACCGAACGACTTGGATGGACGAAACGATCGAACACACCTTTAAAGGGATGCTCGGTCTCACCGCCAACTGCTCGAAGTGTCACGACCATAAGTACGACCCGATCACGCAACAAAACTACTACGAGCTGCGCGCGATATTCGAGCCTTACCAAGTCCGAATGGATATCAACGGAGACGAGACCGATCTACAGAAAGATGGAATCCCGCGCGCCTTCGACTGCAATCTGGATGCCCCCACCTATCTGCATGTACGAGGAGACGAACGGAACCCGCAAACGGACCAACCGCTCGTGCCTAACGTCCCTGGCTTTCTTGCTGCCACCGCTCCTTTTGAAGTGAAACCGGTCGAGCTACCTGTTCGTGCAGTGCATCCAGGTGTTCGAGATGAAATTGTCGCGGCATATCGAAAACGAGCCATTCGAAATCAAGAGAAAGCAACAGCCGCTGTCGATGAGATGAATAAGGACAGCGAAGCGAAAGCACCTCTGGAACGCGAGATCCTCCTTCTGAAGAAGTCGATCGCAGACCAAGAGCTGCAATCCATCGACCTTCGCCACGCCGCGGATCGCGTGCGTTATCTGGGTGAAACACTTGAGGTATCTGCGGATCAAGCGATTTCGGACGCGGCTCGCGCGGTAACCCAGCTGGCGGTCTCCCGCGCCGAATTGGCATGCAAAGAGCTCGAATGCCAAGCATCGAAAGAGACCGATGACAAGAAGAAGGAAGATCTTTCTAAGAAACAGGAAGCCGCGAACAAGCAGCTGGATGAAGCTCGCAAGAAGCATGAGTCGCCAGGAACCAACTACCCGAGCTTGATCGGTTCCGAAAAGACCGCCGAATCCAACGTGGAAACCGAGGAATCCCGAAAGAAGCCCTTCCCGAAGCAATCGACCGGCCGCCGTTCGGCGTTAGCTCGATGGATTGCCAGCGACAAGAACCCGCTCACGGCGCGCGTGGCAGTCAATCACCTTTGGTCAAGACACTTCGGTGCACCACTTGTTCCGACCGTTTTTGACTTTGGCCGCAAGGGTTCGCCTCCCACGCATCCCGAGTTATTGGACTGGCTCGCGGTCGAATTCATGGAGAGCGGTTGGAGCATGAAGCACATGCACCGCCTCATGTTGACGTCCTCTCTTTACGCTCGAACATCGTCTTCCAAGGGGGCGACGGAGGAGACGTTGCGATCGGATCGCGAGAACCGATTGTATTGGCGAATGAATCCCATCCGGATGGAGTCGCAAGTCGTTCGCGATAGCTTGCTCGCACTCGCCGGTGAGCTCGACATGAAAATGGGAGGGCCATCCGTTCCTGTGAGCGATACGATGTCGAAGCGACGGAGCCTTTACTACTTCCACTCCAAAAACGAGCACAATCAGCTTCTCTCGGTCTTCGACGATGCGAATGTCCTGGACTGCTATCGAAGAGCGACTTCGATCGTCCCGCAACAAGCGTTAGCGTTGGAAAATAGCCAGTTAACGCAGGACTTGGCGATCCAGATTGCCAAACGGCTCGAGACAACGATACCCGACTCCAACACGTCGGATCGGGACTTTGTGATGCAAGCGTTTCGCAAGCTGTTGGGGTATGAACCCAACGAGCAAGAAATCGAGCGATCGATCCGTTTCTTGGATTCCCTGCGGCGGCCATCGCAGGGAGATCCTGACGGCGGTCAGAATTCGGACAACCAGAAAGACGATACGCTTCCTCCCCCAGCAGCCTTCCTTTTAGCTCTCCTCAACCACAATGACTTCATCACGATTCGATAATCGCCTCGTTGGCCCCAGGAGGCGACGCGCCTTCCTTTCCGATCTTGGGATGGGGTTCACCGGTCTGGCGTTGGGAGCCATGTTAGCCGGCGAACGGAGCGTCCATGGTGCTTTGTCGGATGGCCTTTGGGTCCCACCCGATGGGAAACCTCACTTTGCACCGAAGGCGAAGAGCGTCATTTGGCTCTTCATGAACGGTGGGGTATCGCACATGGAGTCGTTTGATCCGAAGCCGATGCTTACTCAGTATGCGGACAAGTCGATTAGCGAAACACCTTTTGCGGAAGTGCAGAATCCGGACAAGCTCAAACTGGCGCGCGTCACCGTTATCAACGATGCGAATGGCCAACAGAGGAACAAGATTTACCCCCTGCAGGTCGGCTACAAGAAGTATGGAGAATCGGGTATCGAATTGAGCGATTGGGTTCCGCATATCGGTAGCTGCGCAGACGATATCGCCTTCGTGAGATCGATGTGGACCACCGACGACAACCATGGAGCTCAGACGCAGTTCCATTCCGGGCGACACATGCTCGATGGCGAGTTCCCGACGTTGGGGGCTTGGGTCCATTACGGATTGGGGACCCTTAATGAAAACCTTCCGCAATTCCTTTCGATGGGGACTCGCGAGTATTGGAATGCCAGGGATGGTCACTATCTGGGGCCTGCGCATGACGCGATTCCCATTCGCGTCGATCCAGCCAACCCGCTCGACTATGGGACCAGCCATCGCGTGATGAAGGGGGACGCCCAGCGACTTGGTTTCGACTTGGTGCGCGATCTGAACGAGCTTCGGGCGGTCGAGTACCCCGACGATCCGGTCTTGGAGGCGAGGATCCGTTCGTATGAGTTAGCCTTTCGAATGCAAGCTTCGATACCCGAGACATTGCGATTCTCCGATGAGACAGAATCGACGCTCAGCATGTACGGCATCGACGCACCAGAGACCAAAGAGTTTGGCATGCAGATGTTAGCTTGCCGACGTTTCGTCGAGCGTGGGGTGCGGTTCATCCAAGTTCAGCATGGCGGTGGCGGCGCAGGGGCTTGGGATGCCCATGGAGGACTCAAATCCAATCACACGAAGAACTTTCAAGCGGTCGACAAGCCGATTGCGGGATTGCTCAAGGATCTTAAGCAACGAGGGCTGCTCGAGAGCACCATGGTCGTCTTTGCAACCGAATTCGGGCGCACACCTGGAACGCAAGGTTCGGATGGTCGAGATCACCATATCTACGGATTCTCTGTTTGGATGGCTGGGGGAGGGATTCGGGGTGGAGTCGTCCACGGGGCCACCGATGAACTCGGGTTCCACGCCATCGAGGACCGCCACTACGTCACCGATCTTCATGCGACCATACTCCAACAACTGGGATTGGATTCGAGAAAATTGGAGATCCCAGGACGGAAGCGATTGGACATCGATCACGGCGTACCGATCGATGCTATTATTGCGTAGATCATCGGGGCGATTTACGAAGTCTCCCTGCGTACTTGGAGATACCGCCTGACGAGAAACGCTATGGAACGATCGTCGAATCGGAATGGACCGGATTTAGAGACGCTGGGGATCGCCACCACGCCTTGGGGTGGTGCAGGAAAGAAATGGATCTTGCCCCATCGGGATCTAGGACGGTGGCGGCATCTCGGGTGGTTGGCATTCGTCCCTGGCTTGATTCTGCTTCCGTTCGTCTACAACATCTTTCGATTCTTCAACGGATTTGGACTGCAGATCTTTGGCAATCCAAAGGGGAATGGTCCAGCCGGATTCGCGGACTGGATTCCGATCATTATCGTGATTCCCATGGGGCTGGTGTTTCTCGGGATCCTTTGGCAGTTTCTCAAAATTGTGTCGATCGGAGTGGGTGTCCTATCGCAATCGACTCGGACGGAGATTGAGTTGGATGAGAAAGGACTGGCCAGTCATGAAGTCGTGGGCTGGAAAAGATTCCAGAGGCGAGTGAAAGATCGAGAATCATTGCTTTCGCTAGCCGTCGTAACCGGTGAAGAGTGGGCACGCATGCGTCGTCGAAGTAGGTCGGATGCGGGAGCGACCGTTGTACCTCTCCCGGAGCATCTTCGATACATGCTGATCGCCAAGAGGTCTGGTGCCGACATATTTGTCATCACCTTCGGTTATTCCGCTGAGTTGCTCGGTGCCTTGGCCAGGGACATGGGGCAAGTTTTGCGATTGGCTCCTGTTGCCGTTCAGGAGAATGGCGTTGAGTTCATGGGTCAGAGTGAAGCCGGTAGCGAGGACGAATCCGACGAAGCTTGGTCCTCTTTGGCAGCGGGGACCATTCCGACGAAACCGGATGACTCCAAAGTCTCGCTCGAAAAGCGCGAAGATGGTCTCACCATCCAAATCCCGAGCCAAGGATTGCTGAAAGGGTCGAAGGGATTGTTTTTCTTTGCCATTCTCTGGACAACATTTTCGACCTTCATGACCGTGATATTTGCGTTGGCGATGACCGGCGCAATAGCGGGCAAAGTAGATGGGAGCCCTTTGATTGCCGTTTTAGTCATGGGTCTTTTTGAAGTTATCGGCATCGCCATGCTGGTAGCATCGATTCACATGGGAACACGCACATCGACGATCGCAACCAGTTATGGAATGCTGTTCATATCGACGACTTCGATCTTTGGGAAAAAGACGCGGCAATGGGAACGGGAAGGGATCTTCCGGATCGAGTTGGCCCCGAGCGGGATGTCCGTCAACGATCGCCCGGTCATGCAACTCGCGGTCGTCGAAAAGGGGGGCAAAACGTTTGGGTGTCTTACACAGCTCAACGATGCCGAGATCGATTGGATCGCGTACGAACTCAATCAATCGCTAGAGCTTCTCCCGCCGCCGATTGCGACGCCACCTGTTTTATAGGGTGAACCTATGCGGATTTTCCGCAAGCTCGATCGAGGGCTTGAATCCATGGTCCGATGTAGTAGCCGTTATCGTGATAGGTCCGACCGCTGTACATGTGCTGATCAATGACACAGGGCTCATTGACGTAGATACCGCCGCAGACTTCTAGATCGAATTTGCATTTGGCCACGGTTGCCATGCGAAGTCCTTTCACGATGCCAGCTCGAGCAGGAATTTCGACTCCGTGGCAAACACTTGCGCAGGGCTTCTTATTCTCCCAGAACCAGCGAGTGATACGGAGCAGATCTTGATCTTCGCGGATGTATTCGGGAGCGCGGCCACCGCTGAAGAAGATACCGACATACTCTTCGGGCTTGATGTCCTGGAATGCGATGTCGGCTTGGATCGTATAGCCTTCCCATTCCTTGGTGATAGTCCAACCTGGTTTCACTTCGTGCATCACCATGTTGTAGAGTCGCTTCTCGGGAGCCGCGACGACGGGTTGGTATCCCCCTTCGATCAACCGGTAGTAGGGATAGAGTGTGTCGACGGTTTCAGTCGCATCTCCGACGATGATCAAAACTTTTGGTCGGTTCATATTTTGAGGAAATCCGAGAGAGGAAACGAGGGTGGAGGCAGCATCCCAATCGGAGGCGGCCACCGCGGACAGCGACGTCCCTGCGGTTTGCAGGAGGAAGCCTCGACGGTCGATGGTCATAGCAGACAGCTCTATTGGGAAGGCATCGAATGGGTGGGTTGCTAATTAGTATAGCGGATCATCCCTCTTGGTCGCCCCCAAGCCCCTAGCCCTCTATCCTCGGCACTCGCGGGCTTATCGCTTACAGCGGAAGCCCTTGACCGTGTTGCTTCCTGGCCCCCCCTCACCGCCGAAAGTCAATCCGTCGTATTTGCTGGCGGACAGAAAGGTCTCGGGGGAGGGATCTATTCGTGGGTCGTGTTGGAAAAGTTCATCGCCTTGCATTTCCTCGAAATGCAAATGCGAACGCCCTCCTTCGCCCACATTTTTCCAAAAGATCTAACGATTGGAACGGGATCTGCCTTACCGATTGGTCAACGAATCGGTCTCTATCAGTCGAACGCTTTGGAAGAGGAAAGATCTTTTATGAAAAGTCGCATGCTGGTTCGCAGGGATGTTCATGCTGCGAATAGTGGTTGGAATCGAGTACGCGGATTCACCCTGGTGGAATTGCTCGTGGTGATTGCGATCATCGGGATATTGGTAGGTCTGCTTTTGCCGGCCGTGCAAGCAGCGAGGGAAGCAGCGAGGCGGATGCAGTGCAGCAATAACCTCAAGCAATTATCGTTGTCGCTTCACAATTACGAATCCGCCTATCGCCGATTCCCGATCGGCTACACCGACAATTTCGCCAACAGTGGCGCGCCGGCCGGAGTTCCCGGCGCCGATGGTGGATGGTCCTGGATGTCGGCGGTCCTTCCTTTTATCGAGCAAGGGGCTTTGTATCAAACATTGGACTTGCGTTACGCACCGTATGGAACTCCAGGAACCGTTTCCGACCCGCAAGGCCGCAACAACGACGCGTGCCGAACCCCGATCGCGTCGTTTCGATGCCCTTCGGACCTTGCACCACTAACGCGACCGATTAATGCCAACTCACCGGGGGGGATCGATGCGATAGCGATCACCAGCTATTGCGGCTCCATGGGTCCTTTCGACGGTGCCAATTGCGGCGTGGAGGCAGGCAATCGCATGGGTCCGGAAGCGAGAAACACCGGTCTGCTCGTCGTGAATCGACCGCGGAGCATCGGTGAAATCATCGATGGAACATCCAATACGATCGCGATTGGGGAGGTGAGTTGGCGACCGCTGAACGCCGCAGGCCAAGGCTCCGATCGTCAATTCATTCTCGGCAACGTGATCACCACCGGTGCAGTGAATTGCAATAACAATGGCCCCGGAACCAATGGAGCATTCCTTCATCTTCGCTCCACGCGCAAGAAGCTCAATGGCCCCGTGGTGGGGGGGGACAAGCATCGATCGTTCCATAGCTATCACACAGGTGGGGCCAATTTTGCGTTAGGTGATGGCTCGGTTCGCTTCATCAGCGAGAACATTCAACACACCAACACCAATTACACGGCAGCGACGCTCAATGGCCCCTACGGGACGTATCAGAGTCTCGCTGGAATCAACGACGGTCAAGTCATTTCGGAAGAGTTCTAGAGTCGATTGGAACGGATGAACCTCGTGAGCGAATACAAACGAAGGAGTTTGGCTGTGCATTACTTTTCTACGATGAATCGATCCTCCTGTTTTGTCGCGATAGCCCTTTGCGTTGCGACATGGACTGGTTGTGGAGATGGTGGCCCTGAGCTTGCTTCGGTGACAGGAGTTGTCACGATCGATGGCCAGCCGATACCGAATGCTGTGTTGACGTTCGTCCCAGCAGAAGGCTCTCCCTCCTACGGGCAGACCAGCCGCGACGGGCGCTTCTCACTCATGTTCACCGATACGAAACGAGGTGCCATGGTGGGACCTCACCAAGTCAGTATCGAAGTGCAACGCATTTCCAAAGAAGAGTTGGCGGAGATGAAAGCGCAAGGCATGGAGGTACCCGACAAAACGGTGGAGATTCCGAAGGCTTATAGGCAGCCAGGTGCATTGACAGCCGAGGTGAAGCGAGGTAGCAATGCTATCGACTTTCACCTTGAGGCTAAAACCAAATGAATCGCCGAGTCTTCCTCTCTCAATCGATCGCCGCTGCGTCGGTAGGAGCCACGATGTCTTCGTCCACGACGTCTTCGTCCGCGTTGTCTTCATCAGTGTTCGGCAGCGAACTTTCTTGGCAAAAAATCGTCGAGCCGCTGCGCGATGCCGTCGCGCGCGGGCAAGTTCGATCGGCTGCTTTTTATGGTCGGTTCGGAGGAGCCGTCTATGGCGAATCGTTTGGAGACGCGAAGGATCAGCATGCTTCCTTTCTACTCGGTTCGATTTCCAAGCCGATTGCGATCGCGGCTGTCATGTCGTTCTATGACGAAGGGGCGATTCAATTGAGCGATCCGGTCAGCAAGTTCCTTCCGGAGTTTCGAGGGGACGGGCGCGAAGCCGTGACGATACAACATCTGCTCACCCACGTGTCTGGGTTGCCCGATCAAGTTCCCGAGAATGCGGAGTTGCGACGGGGGCAAGCGCCGTTAGGTCGATTTGTGGCAGCGGCGCTCCAGTTGAAACCTGCGTTCAAACCTGGGACAGCGTACGAGTACTCGAGCATGGGCATTCTTTTGGCTTGTGAGATCGCCCAGCGTCTCTCGGGGATAACCATCGATCGCTTGGTGAACGACAAGGTGACCAAGCCCTTGGGAATGTCCGATTCGTCTTTGGGAGTCTCCGGATTGAGTTCCGAGCAGCTGGTTTCGGTCCAAACCGAATTCGGAGCTCCCGAAGCGGGCGGAGGTTCCGCCGAATCCAAAAGCTGGGATTGGAACAGTCCGTTTTGGCGGCAACTTGGGGCCCCATGGGGAGGAATGCACAGTTCCGCTACAGACGTCGGCAAATTCTTGGAGACTTTTTTGAGACACGACGGGAAGATTTTGAAGCCCGAGACCAGCCGTCTCATGGTTCAGAATTTCAACCCCAAGGGATTACCGACTCGGGGATTGGGCTTGGACGTCGGGTTCGAAGAGTTGAAGTTAACCGGATTGGAGCGCGCTTTTGGGCATACAGGATCCACCGGCACCATAGGCTGGGCCGATCCGGCACACGATCGCGTGTGCGTGGTTCTGACATCTCTTCCCGCACGCGCTCTCGAAGTCCATCCGAGACTGTTGGTCACGGAGCGTTTTTGCGGTCTTGCGCAGAACAACTAACAGCGAATCCAGCTTGGGACCGACGAGTCCTGTGGATATACTAGGGGCGGCTCCCCCCGCCTCCCCGATCGCTGTTGCGCGATAGTGCGACCGTGTCCCGCCTTCCCTACCGAACGAATTCAGCTGGAATTGGCTATGCGTCTTTTTGATCTCCGGAACGTGCTGCATGGATCGATATGCAGTGCCCTAGGTCTTCTAACCCCAATCTCTTTCCTTGCCTGCCAGATGGCTAGTGCGCAGGAAGTCCCGCCGGCTCAAGCAGTTGCCGAAGGAGATCTGGACTCGCGACTCAATCGCGAGTTCAGCGATGAGATTCGCAAGCTCCTCGTCACCCATTGCGGCGATTGCCATATGGGGGATGCCAACGAAGCGGGCGTGAATTTCGAGGACTACACCTCGATCGACAAGATTCGAGAGCACGCGAGCACTTGGGAGCAAGTCCGCGGGGTTGTCCGAGCGGACGCCATGCCACCGCCCGAAGACTCGGAAATGAAGCCGGAAGAGCGGAAGAAGTTGGTCGATTGGATTCAAAGGGCACTCCACGAGACCGACTGCAATTGCGAAATCAAAACCCCACCGGTCACGCTCCGACGTCTCAACCAAGTCGAATACGACAACACCGTACGGGATTTGCTTCAACTCGATGTGCTCCCATCCAAAGACATCGGCTTTGTTTCCGACGACGTTGGGAACGGCTTCGACAATCAAGGAGAGGTGCTTACGCTCCCTCCGATCGTGATGGAAAAGTACATGCAGTCCGCCGCGTACTTGGCCAAGAAGACGATTGAGATCGACCGGGAGAAGCTCCGTAACCAACGCTTCGACGGCGTTCAGCTTACCTATTCGCAGGACCATCGCGTACCGATGCACTTGGCAGCGGGTCGTTACAACCTCAGCATTCGCATGCGATTTGGGGACAATCAGCCCGACAAATGCTTCGTCCTTTTGTTCATCAACGGGGAAAAGCATCGCGAATGGGAAGTCTCGACCCGAGGCCAGAACTTCGATGTCGATTTCGAGGCCACCGAAGGGACCAATGAAATTTTGATCGCTTACGAAAGCGATGAGGAGCCATCCAAAAGGGGGGACGGTGCACGGCGATTGATTGTCGATTCCTTCCGCACCCGGGGGCCATTTCAAGGCGAGCCTGCATTCCCGAAGCGACACCAAGATATCGTGATCGCGTACCCGGAACAAAAAGATTCACCCGAGGGATCCGAGATCGGATTTCAAGAAGCTTCGCGACGCGTCTTCACCGGATTCTTGAAGCGCGCGTATCGCCGTCCACCATCCTCGGAGGATGTCGAGGCAATTGTTCGAGTTTGCGAGGCGGCAAAGGAAGCGGGCTTCACCTATCTCGAGTCGATTCAGTATGGCGTGCAAGCTGCGTTGGTTTCACCGAACTTCCTCTTCCGACACGAACCTCCTGTAGATGGCGTAGCGACCATCGACGACTATGCGTTGGCCACGCGGCTGTCGTACTTCCTCTGGTCCACCATGCCCGATGCGGAACTGATGGGATTGGCCGATGCAGGCAAGCTGCGCGAACCGGAAGTGTTGAAGGGGCAGGTCAAACGGATGCTCGATAGCGATCGCTCCGAAGCGTTGGTCAAAGGATTCTTCGCCCAGTGGCTTGGGATGAGGAACTTGCCCAAGATCGACATCGACAAGACCAAATACCCGGGTTGGAACGACCGGCTCCGAGCATCGATGATGAAGGAAACCGAGCTCTTCTGCCAGTACTTGTTACGAGAAGGAAAAATCGACGATATCACGTCGGCCGACTTCACCTTCGTCAATCCACGCTTGGCCGAGTTCTACGGAGTGTCTTACGGAGACCAAGATCCAGCCAAGATGTTTCGGGGACGGGGCGGGCGAGGGGGCGATTCGCGCCGCCAAGGGCTTTATGAAAAAGAAGACGATTGGATCCGCGCCAAACTGCCGGAACAGCGACTCGGATTGCTTACCCAAGCCGCAGTCCTTTCGCTAACGTCGAATCCTGCCCGAACCTCCCCTGTCAAACGAGGGAAATGGGTTTTGGAAAGCATTTTGGGGGATCCACCTCCATCGGCACCTCCGAACGTCCCCACCTTGGAGGAAGGAAACCATGAGCAGGGAGCGACGTTGCGGGAGCGTTTAGAAATTCACCGCAGCAATCCAAGCTGTGCGGGCTGCCACAAAATATTGGACCCGATTGGCTTAGGCTTGGAGAATTTCGATGCAATTGGTCGATGGAGAGAGAAGGAAGATAACCAGCCGATCGACGCCAAGGGTGAGCTGACCGACGGTAGCACCTTTGAAACCCCTAGACAACTGGTTAGTATTTTGAGTAAGAAGCAGGACCAAATCCTGCTCAACTTGGCCCAACGGATGATGACGTATTCGCTTGGCCGGGGATTGCAACGCGAAGATCGTTGTGCAATCGACCGCGTCATCGCGTATACTGAGTCGAATCACCGCACCGTCCGGTCCCTCGTCGAGGCGATCGTTTTGAGCGGATCCTTCCAACAAACCCCCACCTTAAATCCCTCTCCCGACTTAGGAGCTTCTGCGGATGTCCAATAACGAATTCTCTGTACGTTTAGATCGATCCGGGAAAAGCACTTCTATCAGTCGCCGCACTCTGTTGCGCGCGATGGGAGTGAGCATGGCTTTGCCATCCCTGGGATTGATGCGGCCATCCAGCGCGGTTGCCAATGAAGTGGCGAAGGCCCCGGTACGATTGGCATGGATCTTCTTCCCCAACGGCACCAACGCCGAGCGATGGCTACCGAAGGGGTCGGGCAAGGATTGGGAATTATCCCCCAGCTTGGCTCCCCTGGCCGCCAACCGCGGTGACTTCAACGTCCTCAAAGGGCTTGCTCAAGTCAACGCGCAGTCTCTCGGAGACGGGCCGGGCGATCATGCTCGCAGCGCTGCAGCGTTCTTGACCGGCGCGCATCCATTCAAAACCGATGGATCGAAGATCAAAGTAGGTCGTTCGGTCGACCAAATCGCAGCCGATGTCTATGGTCGTGCTACGCGATTGGCTTCGATTGAACTCGGTACCGAAGAGGGACGCGATGCTGGCGGGTGCGACTCCGGATATTCCTGTGCGTACTCGAACAACATTTCGTGGCGAGGAGAATCGCTGCCAACAGGGAAAGAAATCAGCCCTCAAAAGGCGTTTCAGCGTCTCTTTGGCAATGCCGCCAACCAAGAATCGATGAGCGATCGTCAGCAAAAGATGCAACGAAGCATCTTGGACTTTGTTTCCGATCAGCGTCAACAGTTGGAACGCATCTCAGGCGCGGAGGACCATCGCAAGCTGGACGAATACTTCACCAGTATTCGCGAGATCGAGCAACGCATGACACGCTTCACCATTCCGGTCCAACTACCAGATGGAACCCTGGAGCCCAAGTCGAAGCCGGAGAACATCACCGAACATATTCGATTGATGTACGACATGATGGTCTTGGCATTCCAAACCGATACCACACGGTTGGCCAGCTTCATGCTCGCGAACGAAGGTAGCAACCGTACGTTCCCGATGATCGAGGTAAAGGATGGGCACCACTCCCTCTCCCACCACGAGAACAACCAGTCCAAAATCGGGGACATCGCCAAGATCGATACCTATTACTCCGAGCAGTTCTCCTACTTCCTCAACAAGATGCGAGAGACCAAGGAAGCCGACGGTTCGTCGCTCCTCGATAACTCCTTCATCGTGTACGGCGGATGCATTTCGGACGGAAACCGTCACGATCACCACAATCTCCCTGTGCTGTTAGCCGGACGCGGAGGCCGTGGCATCGAGACAGGACGATTGATCGATTTCCCTGAATACACTCCGATGAACAACCTCTATTCGACGATGCTCGAGCATATCGGGATGAACGACATCGTGTTCGGAGACGGAAATGGAAAGGTCGTTTTGAGCTAATCAACGATCCGATCCATTCACAGAACTCAGACAGCCGAGGCGACCGATCGCTTCGGCTGTTTTTGTTTCCGTGCCGCCATCGACAGCGAATACAATGCGAGAGAGTTTCCATCTGCACTATTGCCCCGTCGCTACTTGCGAGAGACGATCCTATGCGCATTTGTATTTTGTCGTTGATTGGTTTTGCGTTGGCCTTTCCTGCGAGCGCAACAAGTTCTGCCCAAGAGAACGAGCCCGCGAAAAGAGAGCTACCCGCTGGCGCCGAGACGATTCGCGAGTCCAAAGTGGCTGGAACCGTTTCCTTTTTGGCTAGCGATGAGTTAGCCGGTCGCGGCACCGGTTCTCCAGAATTCGAAGTGGCAGCGGCCTATGTCGTATCCCGATTCCGATCCGCAGGCCTCCAAGGGGCTGGGGATGAAGGAACATTCTTTCATGTAACCAAACAGACGCTGAAGCAACTTCCTGGTGAAGCAACCCTTCGATCGGGAGCTGGCGAATCGATTCCAATCCTGGGAATCTTGGGTGCTTCGGATGAGAAAGCCGCGTATCGCGGCCCGCTTCAAGCCATCGAGCTTGCCAATGCGAGCGACCTCAAGGACTTGCCTTCGTTTGTTGTCGGGGAGTTTGAGCCCACCGGCAAAGGGGCGCGCGCCATGGCGCAACTGAGTCGGCTTGCACAGAGTTTGGAGTCAGCAGGGGCGAAGGGTTTGATTCTCCGAACCGACGGATCGAGCGAGTGGGCCACGCTGGCCAAAGAGATGCAAGGGAAGGCGAGGATGGAAGCGAGGCTTCCGATTCGCATCCCGATTTTGCTGATCGATCGACAGTCAAAGGTCCCCGATCAGATTGAAACAATCGTGCCACCGGCTCGCCAAGTGGAGCAAGCGATGCGAAACGTCATGGCCGTGATCCCTGGGAGCGATCCCACTCTTTCCAAAGAGGCCATCCTCTTTTCGGCTCACTTGGACCACCTCGGCCAGGGGATCCCCAGTGCACCGCATGACGGCCAGCAGGATGTGATCTTTAACGGGGCAGATGACGACGCCTCGGGCGTGACAGCTGTCCTCACGTTGGCAGATGCATTCGCCGCGATGCCAGCGCCACCCAAACGATCCTTGCTTTTTATGACTTTTTGGGGAGAGGAGTCGGGGTTGCTCGGTTCTAAGGCTTATGTGGATCGTCCCACCTGGCCTCTCGAGTCGATTATTGCCAACGTCAATATCGAGATGATCGGGCGTCCCGAGGACGGAGCACGAGGCAAGATTTGGGTGACTGGTTGGAACGAATCGGACTTGGGCCCTTTGATGCGTGAATCGGCGAGCCGATGGGGTGTCGAGATTTTTGAGCACCCCAAGTTCAGCGCTATGCTTTATCGCTCCAGCGACAACTGGTCCTTTGCCCAGCGCGGGGTGATTGCTCACAGTTTTTCTGCCGGTTCGCTGCATGCAGACTATCACCAAGTGGATGACGAGTGGGATAGGTTGGAGATCCCCCACATGACGCGCGTCATCCAGGGATTGTTCGTCGGCACTCTCGCGTTAGCCGACGGTTCCGTCACACCGAAATCTGCCAAACCATAGCGAACTCCCGCCGATCTATCAGGTAGGATTCAGACGGGGGCTTCCTAGCCCCCGCCGCTTCCTAGCCCCCTTATTCCCTCCCAATCTTTCGCTGTGACGACCATGGTAACCCGAGTCGCCTTATTCACGTTATTGCTCTTTTCGTTGATCGAAAGCTCGGTCTACGCCCAGACGGTTCGCCAAGCGCAGTCCCTGGAGGCATTGCTAAAAGCTGCACCGAAGTCTTGGCTGATTGACGAAATTCGCTCGCGAGGGGATGCAAAGCGAGGCGCCATCCTCTTCCACACTTCGGCGGCCGCCTGCGTGCGGTGCCACGCGATCACTCCGGATCAGACTCCCGTCGGACCAAGGCTTGCTGAGCTTCGAAACCAAGTATCACGCCTGGCAACCGATCGAGCCTATTTGCTCACCGCGTTGCTTGAGCCCTCGCGGGACATTCGTCCTGAGTACCGTGTGAACACGGTTCTCTCCGAGGACGATTCGATCTACTCAGGCTTGATCGTCCGAGAGACGGAAGAAGCGATTGAACTCCGGGCCTCGAGCGATCTGAACCAACTGCATTCGATCCCAAAATCGCAGATCGAATCGCAAGTCGAGTCGAAGGCTTCTTTGATGCCCGATGGATTGATCGGGACACTGCGCGATCAAGGGGAGTTCTACGACCTCGCCGCCTACGTTTTTGCGGTAGCCGAGGGAGGTCTCAAGACCGAGCAGGAGCTCATGCCGAGTTCGGATCAGATTGCCTCCCAGGAAGATTGGCTCGATCTCGACCACAAAGGGATCCTCAAGAAGCTTGCGAAGAAAGACTTTGAAGCCGGCCAATCCATCTACCAGGGCTACTGTATCGACTGCCACGGGCGAGATGGGAACACACCGAATCTCCCGGCCGCACGCGCGTTTGGAAAACAGCCGTTGAAGTTTGGTAGCGATCCGTACCGCATGTTCTTGACCCTCACGAACGGGAACGGATTGATGGGGAGCATGCGTCACTTGACTCCCTATCAGAGATACCAAGTGATTCATTACATCCGCGAAGCCTTCATGAAGCCTTCCAATCCAGACTATACAGCTCTGAACGCAACGTACTTGGACTCGCTGCCAACCGGTTCCAAGATGGGAGATGAGACTCCGGTGATCTCGCGAGACTACGGTGCAGCCCTTGGTTCACAATTGCGAAGGGAGCATCCCAGCGCACTGACCACATCGACCGGTTCCTGGACTGTCTCCTACGATCTGCATTCGATGGACATAGCAGACGTCTGGCGCAATGCGTTTCTCGAACTCTCCGATACCCAGCATCAGAAAGGGCGTGGGGAAGGAGTCGCCGAACCGGGCGCGCCTCCTATCGAAGCGATGATGGGCTGGAAATGGGGACACAACGGGACATTGGATTACGATCGAGAGCATCTGCCTCCACGCGGGCCGATGCCGCGAGATTGGCTCGTGTATCGCGGATACTATCGCCACGATCGCGAGATCATGCTGAGCTACGAAGTCGATCGGCGTCCGGTCTTGGAGAAATTGATTTCCGTGAAGGAGGATTCGAATCGGACATTCGATGCGAACACGCTTCGAAGGCGGATGCGGATAGCGCCCGGCAGAGAGCTCGTTCTGTCCATAGCTCAACAGCCAGGTGCAACGACTAGTTCATTTTCCGTCGAAAAGAAGACTTTTCACCGCGAGGGTCGTGTCTATTCCATCGCTCTGGTAAGACATCGGAGCGACACCACGGCTCCCGGGCTAGATAAAGACTCGCATAGGGTGACAGTCGTTGTCGATTCTGACTCGATACGGGTGGAGATCGACCGAGAAGGACGTGTGGTATGGCACATCCCGGAGTCCGATCGCCCTTTGGAGTGTGAGATTCTTTTGAGTCCTTCGGCATCGGTCAGGCAGGAGCCTGCAAGCTCTGACCAGGCAGAGACGGTTGCAAGATCGATCGCATTGGGTGATTGGTTCGATCGAATTTTGGGGAGATGGAAGGATTCCGATTTCGAGGATTGGAAGCAGGGAAGTGCGTTATGGCCTGAACGCCTTCAAACAGTTGGATATTTGGGGTTGGAACAGGAGGGTTATGCGCTCGACACGATTTCCATTCCCAAATCGAATCCGTGGAATGCCTGGTTGCGAACGGCAGCGATTGATTTTTATTCCGATGGCCGGATGTTGGTGACGACCTATGGCGGAGATGTATGGTTGGTATCAGGCATCGATACGGCATTGAAGCAGATCGAGTGGAAGCGATTTGCATCGGGCCTGTATGAGCCCCTGGGGATCAAGATTGTCAAGGACGTCCCGTACGTCACCTGTAAGGATCGGGTGGTCCGACTGCACGACACCAACGGCGATGACGAGGCCGATTTCTACGAAAACTTCTTCGATGACCCTGACGTTTCAACCCACTTTCACGCGTTCAATTTCGATTTGCAGATCGATCATGAAGGTTGGCTGGTGTATGCAAAAGGTGGACACGGTGCCGATTACTCCATCCCTGGTGCAATCCTTCGCATTTCTCCCGATGGTACGAAGAAAGAGGAGTATGCCACCGGATTTCGCGTTCCGAATGGGATGGGGATCCTACCCGATGGCCGGTTGACTTGTAGTGACAACCAAGGTCAATGGATGCCAGCGTCCAAGATCAATCTCTTGCGAAGAGGCGGCTACTATGGCTGGGTCCCCACTTACGGGCAGAGCGGGAAATGGTCGGCAGATGGTGGAAAGATCGACTTGTCAAAAGTCGTCCCTCCTGACGATTTCGATCGCCCCCTGGTGTGGATTCCCCATGAGCTCGACAATTCATCAGGAGGGCAACTCTGGGCGGGTGATGCGCGTTGGGGCCCCCTGTCTGGGCATCTGCTCCACACAAGCTTTGGGAAAGGTTGGATGTATTACGTCCTAACCCAAGAGGTAGGGGAGCTGACGCAGGGGGCAATTATCAAGCTGCCATTCGATTTCCAGACCGGCATCATGCGAGCTCGGCTCCATCCTCAAGACGGGCAAGTCTACGCGGTGGGATTGCAAGGTTGGAATGGGAGCGGGCGGATTGGATTGCGAGACGAAGGGATCCAACGGCTTCGCTACACCGGGCGCGATTGGAAAATGGTCTCGGATGCAAAGGTAGAGCGGGGAGAGATCGTCCTCCGATTCAATTTCCCGATCTCCGCCGATTCGGTCCAGAGGGAAGGGGCGGTGACCGCCAAGGCCTGGAATTACCGCTGGAGTTCCGCATACGGCTCCGATCGATATTCCCCGACAACCAAGAAGCTCGGTGTGGATTCTCTCGCCATTCCAAAGATTGCATTGGACAAGGATGGGACTGTTTTACGGATCGAAACTCCTGGATTGTGTCCTGTAGATCAGCTTCATTTGACACTTCAACTGAAAGCTCAGGATGGGACTGTGTTTGAAGAAGAGCTGTATTGGACGATTCATGCCATTCCGGAAGATCTGCCCGAAGATTGAGATCAATCACTAAAAAATGGCAATCTCCGCGCCCTGTCGGGGACATTGCCAAGCCGAAACATAACAACACCAACCCACACGAAGACAATGTACCAAGACCTTTCCATACCTGACCCATCGATCGTGCTGGATCATCTCGAAGCCTTTCGAAGGTCAAAGACGATGTTCGCGGCGGTTGACCTCGGTGTCTTCGACGCTTTGGGGGATCAAGCCATCAGCAGCGAGTCGCTTGCAACTCAGCTTCATTGTCATGAACCATCGCTGAGAATGCTTTTGGAGAGTTGTGTGGGACTGGGCTTACTCCAGCGGACGGAGAATGGATTTCAGAATACAGACGCATCGCGAGCTTATTTGTGCTCGGACAGCCCGCGGCGGATGACGGGATACATTCAGTACTCGAATCATGTCATGTGGAAAATGTGGGCTCATCTCGAGGACGCCATTCGCGAGGGGACACATCGTTGGAAACAAACGTTCGGGTTCGATGGTCCCATTTTCTCGCATTTCTTTCGGACACCGGAAGCGATGGAAGAGTTCTTGATGGGGATGCATGGATTCGGAATGATCACCTCGCCGAGGGTGGTCGACCTATTTGATTTGAGTTCGTATCGAGTCCTTTGCGATTTGGGAGGGGCGACAGGGCATTTAGCCATCGCCGCTTGCCAGCGTTATCCATCGATGTCCGCCAAAGTCTTTGATCTCCCCCATGCGTTGGACCTGGCGCGGCGAATGACGAGAGATGCGGGCATGCAAGATCGAATGGAAATCATCGGTGGCGACTTCTTCGTCGATCCGTTGCCCAAAGCGGATTTGTACGCACTGGGACGCATTGTCCACGATTGGGACGAGCCAAAGATACGAGTCTTGCTCCAGAAGATCTACGATGCCCTGCCCAAGGGAGGAGCCTTGCTCATCGGCGAAAAGATACTTTGGGAGAATCGGTCTGGGCCTCGATGGGCTCAGATGCAGAGCCTCAACATGCTGGTGTGCACGGAGGGTAAAGAACGATCCGGCGCGGAATACGCTCAGCTTCTCCGCGATGTTGGGTTTTCGAAGGTCGCCGTTGCGAGAACCCAAGTCCCCTTGGACGCAGTCCTCGCGGTCAAAGGCTAATCCCTGATTGGGGCGAGACGCCCAACGACGGCAAACAGCTCCACCGGCAATACGGAATGGAGGGCAATCACATAGTCGGAAATTTCCCATACGTGGGGGGACATCGATGGTCGAACTCTATCAAGCAGCTATTTCGGGCCCGGTACTCCCCGCGACGATTCTCCTCGTCCTACTCCTCCTGTGGAGTATCAGCACGATCGTTCTGGGAGTTGGCAGCGACTTCACGATTGGAGATTGGCTCCCTGGAGAACCCTCGTTAGGCCCGGACTCCGACGGAACCTGGCAAACCGTGCAAAACACCGTGGGCGATGCGCTCGGGGGTGTGGTCCTCACTCCTGCGAAATGGCTGAATTTGAAGGATTTGCCCATCGTGGTCTGGGGGGGCGTATTTACACTGGTTTGGTGGACGGTGTCGATCACCAATTGGTACTGTTGTGACCCCTATTTTTTCGGAGAAACACCAGGTTTCGGTTGGAGCGCGGTGATCCTACTACGGAATTTTGTCATCGCTCTGCTTGTTACGAAACTGATCACCCAGCCTATGAAAGATTGGTTTATCAACCATGAGTTGAAAGCCGTTGATCTCGTTGGTCAGGAAGTGATTATCGCTTCCTACGACGCGTCGCCGACGCATGGGCAGGCGAAATACAAGACCGACAGCGCCCCATTACTCCTGAATGTGAAGACCGATGGACCGATCCTCCCGAAAGGGACCAGGGCATGGATTGCGCATTACGATCCTAAAACCCGTATCTATATCGTTTCCGCTACGACAACGACCACTCCGATCTCTTCTAACTAAGTGCCCACTATGTACCCTGCTCTTGTCATTCTTGTCTGTGTTCTTGTCTTCCTCTTCGCCCTTGGTGTCGTCGCCAGTCGATTCTATGTGAAGGTCGGCCCCGACGAAGCCATTGTGAAGACTGGAATGGGAGGGATGGTTGTCGTCATCGACGGAGGCCGATTGATTTGGCCCGTCGTCCATCGCTACGAGAAAATGGATCTCACTCTGAAGAGCTTTGAAATTTCCCGCGAAGGCTCCGAGGGACTCATATGCAAAGATAATATCCGCGCGGATATCAAAACGGTTTTCTTTATCCGAGTCGATAAAACCGTAGATGAAATCAAAGAGGTCGCCCAGTCCATCGGCTGCAAACGGGCATCCCAACTCGAGACGTTGAGAGAATTGTTCGATGCTAAATTCTCCGAGGCGCTCAAAACGGTTGGAAAGCAATTTGAGTTTGTCGAACTCTATGACAAAAGGGACAAATTCAAGGGAGAGATTCTCAAAGTCATCGGCACGGATCTGAATGGTTACCGACTCGACGACTGCGCGATCGACTATCTCGAGCAGACCCGACTCGAACTTCTCAATCCCAACAACATCCTCGATGCCGAGGGGATCAAAAAGATCACCGAATTGACTTCGACGGAGAAGATCAAAGAGAATCACTTCACACGTGAACGGGAGAAGACACTCAAGAAGCAGGATGTCGAAGCCCAAGAAGCGATCTTGGAATTGGAACGCCAACGAATCGAGGCCACCGAACGGCAAATCCGCGAGGTAGCCGAGATCCACGCCCGAGAAACTGCCAGCGCTGCGAAAGTTCAAGAAGAGAATCGACTTGAGTCCGAAAAGGCGCGCATCGCTGCGGATGAAGAGATCGGGGTGGCAACGCAAAACAAAGAGCGCCAGATCTTAGTCGCCCAACGCAATAAAGAGCGGACCGATGGCGTCGAACTGGAACGCATCCAACGCGATCGAAACCTCGAAGCCATCGAACGCGAACGGGTCGTAGGACTCGCCAGCGTGGAAAAAGAAAAGGTGTTGGAGGTGGAACGCCGCAACATCCAAGAGGTGATCCGCGAACGTGTGATGGTCGAACGTTCTGTCGTCGAAGAACAACAAAAAATGAAAGATACCGAAGCGTTCGCCACGGCAGAACGTACCAAGAAAGTCGAGATCACTGCGGCAGAAATGGCCGCAGAACAATCGCTCGTCAAGGAAATCAAGGCAGCCGAAGCGGAACTCAAAGCATCCGAAAGCAAAGCGGCTCAAATGCGCCTCGTCGCACAAGCGGAACGAGATCAAGCGGAGAAGAAAGCCGAAGCCGTCCGACTCTTAGCAGAAGCCTCCCGCACCGAATTCTCCGCCGAGGGAATCGCCGAGGCCGAGGTCATGCAAGCCAAAGCGAACGCCCTGCAGGAACAAGGATTGGCAGAAGCTCGTGTGCTCAAAGAGAAATTCACAGCGGAAGCACTCGGTATCACCGAGAAGGCCAATGCGATGAAAGAACTCGATTCCGTCGGCAAGCAACACGAAGAGTTCAAGCTTCGATTGGAAAAGGACAAGCAGATCGAAATCGCTGCCATCCATGCTCAACAATCCATCTCCTCGAGCCAAGCCGCTGTTCTCGCCGAAGCGCTCAAATCGGCGAAGATCGATATCGTGGGCGGAGACGGAGAATTCTTCCAACAAATCACCGCAGCCGTCCAGGCCGGCAAATCGATCGATCGGTTTGTTCAGAATTCGACGGTGGCCAACGACATTAAGAACACCTTCTTTTCAGGGAACCCGGACCAGTTCAAGAACGCGCTCGGAAATCTTCTGGATCAACTCCACCTCGATGCCAACAGCATTCGCGATCTCAGCGTAGCCGCCTTGATTGGAAAGCTCATGGCCGGCGATCTTGCTGGCGCAACTCCGAGCGATAGCGCTCTGGGAACCATGAGTAGCTTGCTCAGCATGGCCACGCAATTGCAGCTTGGAAACAAACCGGTGAAAGAGGTATTAGCAAAGTAACCGCATCGGTCACAAAGGGAGAAGGTGGCCATTTCAGGCCCCTTCTGTCGATCGATCAACGACCAACTCTGGTTCCCGGTGGCCAAGCTTTGATCTTTCAGCGGTCATTAACTCGCTGATTGGCCTTCGAGTTGCCAGAACAGGGTGCAATTCTTTTTCCTTTCCGACTTCGGCACGGGTCTTGCGTTTGATGTCATGCAGAGCCAACCGACAGGACCTTGTGGTCAGTCGTATGGCGAAGCGAAAGTAGACAATCAACGCAATGCACGACTCTTTTCTAGACGAGGTTTCCGATGAAAAAGCACATTTGGTCACTGCCCGTAGTAGGTTCTTTAGCGGTTCTCGCGTTCACAGGTTGTGAGCCCATGAACACCAGCAGCAATGCCGACGCCGTTCGCGTCGAAGCCAACAACAAGGCGGACGATGTCCGCGCCGCCACCCAGTCGGCCGCAGACGCAACTCGCGATAACGCGAATGCCACGGCAGATTCCATTCGACAAAACGCTGGCAAGACTTTGACTGGCGCAGCTCAAGACCCTAACGCAGAAAAACGAGCGGACGCGGTTGAGAAATCCGGCGAAAAGAGAGCAGACGAGCTCGAACGCGTCGGAGAGAACCGCGCCGACTTGATCGAAGCCAAGGGCGAGAAGAAGGCAGACCAAGTCGAAAAAGTCGAGGCAGCTAAACCGAGTATTCCCGACTAGTCGACTTGCTGAACGTTTTAAACTCCGTACAGGGTAGAGGATCGAAAGATGCTCTACCCTTTTGTTATGGAACGATCCTAGGTCCTAGGCGAAGATTCGTCGATTAAAGACGACCCATTCGGCCATGAGCAGGATCAACCCGACTACCAGTAGCCACCGCCAAATCTCCTGACGAGCTTGAATGACGGAGCCGGTTGCAGCGATTTGGTTACCGCCTATGTCAATCCCCTCCATCACATCCAACTTGCTCTCCTGGGGAGAAAACAAATTCACGCAGAAGGTCTCCATCGGCTCGGTTTCTTCCCCCGCATAAACGCGGTAGGAACCGAGTTCATCCGTCCGCGTGAATGTTAATCGCGATTCGGAATTACGTTCCAGAGGATAGCTCGTTCCGCTCGGAGATTCGACTCGGTAGGAATCGAAACGGTTGGAGAGTGTCAACCCAATCGCTTGCCCCGGCAGCACCGTGGGGGCCGTGGCCTCGGTAATACCGCCCCCCAAATGCTCGATCACCGAGTAGATAAAGACTGGAAAACTCCGCTTCCTTCCCCAATCGGTGTTGATCTCCAGGCCGCGTTCGGAATTCTCAACCAGCGAAAACCCCATTACGGCGTCTTGGAACGGCCCCCTCGGTGCAACGGCAAAGATGGGACCATTGTTGCTGGTCATCAAAACCGTGCCTCCTTCCGGTGGCGTAACGGTGTGGCCCTCAAAAATAGTGACCGAAGCCATTTCTAAGTATTGCGTGATCGGATTCTGGCGATTGACATCCAAAATAAAGAGAGGTCCATCATCCGGTCCCTGTGTCCATCCTTTGGTCGTGGCATCCTCCGTCTCAGGAGGTGGAGTTCCAAGGAACAGCGTATTCGCATTCGGCATCTTTTTCGGTGCACATTGGTCGAACAGAATCAAATCGTATGGAGATGAGAGATCGGTTTCGCTCGCCTCCAACTTGGCAAGGAAGTCAACCGATTCGACTTGGACGGTCGCGATCCGTTGGCATCTCTCGGTCTGAAGCGCCGCTTCCAACGCAGAGTTTCCAGGAGTGAGTACAAGCACCGAGATACGGCGGCTCGGGCGGATAGCTGCGTAGGCCACATTGTCGATCATGAGTGGATCTTCGTAGTCGAGCGTGAGTTTCAAGTCACCTTGTTCCAGCTGCTGCAGATCGAACAGCAATGCGGTTTCTTTCCCCGGCTCGATGGCAATTTCGTTGGCATCCGCCAATTCTCCGTTGAGTTCGAGAGACGCTGTACACATTACCGGTTCGTCGCCGAAGTTGGTGATCCGAGCAAACGCTTCCATGGCATTCTGCTTCTCGTCATTCCGTTGCACAGCGAAGCTGAGGATCGCGACATTGGGGGTCTTCGCCTCACCGATGGGTACATACTCCACCTGCAGTTGCCCTAAGTCCGCTTCTTCGAGTCCGCTGAACGCACCATCGCTCATTACGAAAACCTTGGCGGGAATCGCATCGGCGACTTGAATATCCCCGACCTTGTCGAAGCTCGATCGGCCGGGATTCGCGAGCCCTGCCGCAGCCCGCAGCGCTTCGCTGATATCGGTCGTCCTTTGGGTGGGTTCGATCGATTGGACCGCAGAGAGCAGTTTGTTTTTATCTTTGGTAAACCCCTGACGAACATCCGCACGATCGGAGAACGCGATGACCATCCCCACATCATCGCTTCCCGTTTGCGAGATCAAATTCCGCACTTGCTCTTTTGCCTTTTCCAGCCGGCTCGATCCCTCCTCATCGGTCTGCATACTGGCCGACTGATCGATCAAGTAGACGCGGCGTTCACCGACCGAATCGGTCCCTTGCCAGCCGGGACGCAAACAAGCCAGGATGGCCAATAGCAAGAACAACAATTGCAGCCATAACAAAATGTTGTTCCGAAGCCTCTGCCAAATACTGTTGACGTGAAGATCCTCGAGGGCTCTCCTCCAAAGCAGCGTGCTGGACACCGTGATGGGGCGGCGGCGCAGCTTCAAGAAGTAAAGGCTGAGCACCGCTGGAGGAATGGCGGCCATGACCAACCACCATGGCCAAGTAAGCGTGTTGATCCAGTTCATCGAACAAGCCCCCTAGCGCGCAAATACTCGTTGACCAGCTGATCGGCCGCTCGATCGCTTCTCGCCGGAACATAGGTGATCGAGAGACGATTGCAGAATGTCTTCGCTTGATCGACAAACGCATTCAATGTTTGTTGGTACCGCTGGAGGATCGGAACGGAAATCGAAAGCTCGCGCACGTCGCCATCCTCGCAATCGACAAGCTTCAAATCCCCCACCAGTTTAGGTTCCAATTCTTCGGGGCTGAGAATATGAACGAGGAAGACATCCATCCCGCGTGCGACCAACATTCGAAGGGCTGATTCGTAACCGGTCTTGCTCATGAGGTCCGAAATAACGACCGCGATCCCCTTGCCCGAATTCCGCAGACAGAAACGCTTGATCGCGTCCTGCATCTCGACTCCTCCCGATCCACATTCGATGGATTCCAATGCCCCCATCAGTCGATGCGCGTTCGACTTCCCGCGGAGTACAACAGGAGTTCCGGCCGATGCGAACCCCGAGACCGACACGCGATCGCCGCGACAAAGCCCGATGTATCCCAAACTGGCAGCGATCTGCTTCCCGACATGCAGTTTGCTAGGGTCCCCGAATCCCATCGAAAGCGAATCATCGAGGATGGCATAGAAGTGCAAATCCTCCTCTTCCAAAAACAATTTGAGATAGAGCCTATCCAACCGCGCGTAGAGATTCCAATCGATGAACCGGAGATCGTCTCCCGACGAGTAATTTCTGAAATCGGCAAACTCGACGCTTTGCCCCTTCCGTTTGCTCCTTCGCTCCCCCTTCATTCGGCCGCGAAAGATCTTTCGACTGACTAACTCCATCCGCTCCAATTTGCTCATCAATTCAGGTGTGAGCAGCGGTGCACTGGCGCGTGAAGCAGAGTCCATAGGGCTGACCGTAAGAAATACTCAAGAAGGAAGATGACTCGGAGGGATGCTCCGCCCCGCCAGTATACCAGAGACGCAATGATTGGATTATTCGTACCCCAATGCCGTCTTTAAATGGATTCTGGCTGCTCGTTCCGCCGGGACGAGGGACGCTGCCACCGCCATGACCATCGCTAACGTCACGCTTGAAAAAAAGAACCAAGGCCTTAGAACCAATTCCACGTCGTGGCCAGTCGCCGTATAGGTGGACAGATTGATCAAATAGGCGATGACTCCCCCCATCAAGGCTCCAGGAACGAATCCAACAATCCCAAGGAGCAATGCCTGCGAGACAATCATCCGACGGACTTGAGCTCGCGTCATCGCAACGACTCGCAACAACCCAATCTCTCGCGTTTGCTCGATGATGTTCATCGAAAGCGTGTTCACGAGACCGAACGAGGCGATGGCCGATCCCAATGCCAACAATCCCCAAAGCCCCGCATTCACCCCGCGCGACATGGAACGAATCATCTCCACCAAGTCGGCGTTCGATTGAAACAATAACCCCTCGGCCTGGCACAAGGCTTGAACACGCGACTCCACCTCGCTTTCGCGACCGGGCATGGCATCGACGATGTAAGCATCCTGTCCCTCGACTTGAAAGGCATCTTCCGCAGCACCTCGGTCCATATAAACCGTGAGCCCGCCGGCGATGTAATCGTTGACCACTCCGGCAATGCGATACTCCCGAACACCAGATAGAGTTTCCATGGGCAGAACATCTCCGCGATGAATCTTCAATCGCTCGCTGAGAACGCTTCCAATCGCCACTTCCCCGTTTGCCAATCCTGCACCAATCTCGTTGGCTTTTCCATCGACCACATCGAAGCTGACTGAATCCGCCTCCTGATACTTTCGAATCACAACAATCACCGAGTTTTCACCCGACCTTGCGCTCACAAAACGAAGGGGTGTGACTTGCTCGATCCCCTCCATCGCACGAAGCTCTTCACCAACCGCATCCGAAAGATCTGCGGACCGCCCCGTCGACATATCGGGCATCGTCGCACGAACAAAAAAATCTCCGACGAGCGCTCGCGAACACCAGACGTCGACATCTCGAATGTTGTCCATGATGGTCAGTCCCAGCCCAATCCCGGTACTGATCGCAATGAACAACACACTCGCAGTCATAGCCGTCCGACTTCGGTGCCTCAACAGCTGACGATGGGCAAGCCCCGACTCCACCCCTAGCAATGGCCTGATCAACCATTGCACCCAGCGAGATGTGGGCTCCACCATCAATGGGAGTAAAAATACGATCCCTACCAAGATCGAGACCGACGCCGCGATCGTCCATTTCATCGACAACAGCCCGAGAAAACTCCCCAGGTGCAGCCCCGCGCCCAAAGCGACCAACAGTCCTCCTAAGGCAGGCCATCGCCAACTCGATCCCCTCATCTCCGATGCGATCACCACTTGCATGGCCTCCGACGGCGAAAGCATGCCCGCGCGCCGCGCTGGAAGAAACGCTCCAGCCCACGAAATACCTAAACCAAAAACAACGGCGAGCGCAAAGGGCCACCAATGCACTTGTGGATCTGGCATGCCGGTCTGCAGTACCTGGGAGGTGGCTCGTACCAGAAAGAAAGCGCCGACGACTCCCACCAACGAACCCACCACCGTTCCGATCGCCCCAAGCATCAGCGCTTCGCGCATCACGAAACCTTGTATCTGCTTGCGAGTCGCTCCGATAGCTCGGAGAATTCCAAGCTGCCTGCGACGCTCCCCGACTACCATTTGAAACGTGTTGAAGATCGTGAACACCGCGATCATCAATGCGAAAGCTGTCGCCAACGTCAGTCCAAGCTCTGCCGAACGTATGGTCTGATCGGCCATCTGATTGTCCTGTGCCGGGGCCTTGATTCCCACCCCAACAGGGAGCACCTCCGCGATCCCTTTGCGTATGCCCTCGCGATCTCCCTCGGGGTCAATCAGCACCTCGATGCGGTCCAGCTTCTGCCGGATTCGAAACTGTGTCTGGACGGTCCGCAATGGACCATAAAGGACGCCCCCCTGGGAAAGACTGCTCGCTCCTTGATGCCGCAGAAATGCTGCGACCTTCCAAGTCTGCAAGCCCGATCGGGTAAGCAATTTGACTTCCGAATCCATCTCAATCCCCATCGACTTGGCGAATCGCTCGTCCAAGGCCAATGCAGATCCGCTCGATGGCATCTCCCCGGCGACCACTTCATAGTCGCGGACCAACTGATCGACTTCGGAGTCCACCCCCAAGATCTGCGTCTTGGCTCGCTTGTCTCCGACGTACAACAACGTAGCACGCTGCGCCGTAGGAACCGCTGTTCGGACTCCGGAAACTTGGCTTACCGATTGAAGAAGACCGGTATCAAAACTGGCTCCCCCCTCTGCGGTGATCAAGAAGTCCGTCTTACCTACCAACGCAGCGAACATGGACGACTGGGCCATGCGAACGGTGGAAGAGGTTAACGCGACAGAAATCACCGCGGCCGTCCCTAACGCAACGCTGAGCACGGTCAGACCGGTGCGAACCGCCCGATGCTGGATTTCACGGAGCGTCATGCGCCAAAACGACATCGATTTCTCCTGTTTAAACCTCAATGCGTGGAAGCCGACCTAATCCCAAACCTTCCTGCCCGTATTGTACTCGAAACCAGCCAAACCGACCCTCCCGATTGCGTTATCTTATACGGGTCCCCCCACTTCACCTCTCCAAGATTCTCCTATCATGAAATGTTCGCTTGCTTGCGTGGTCTTGCTCGCTATCGGATTCGCGAATAGTTGGTTCCCCTCCGCGGTTATTGCATTTGCACCGCCCAATGTGATCTTGATCGTCGCGGATGATATGGGCTATGCCGATTTGGGAGTACAAGGTGCGAAGGGGTTCCAAACTCCTTCGTTGAATAAGCTTGCTAACCAAGGAACGCGGTTTACGGACTTTTATGTCGCGCAAGCTGTCTGCACGGCATCGCGAACGGCGTTGATGACGGGCTGCTACCCGAATCGGCTCGGCATGCACGGTGCGTACAACCATACAAGCCGCGATGGGATCGCTGCCGAGGAATGGTTGTTGCCGGAGATGTTGCGTGACCGAGGATACGCGACCGCAGGTATGGGGAAATGGCATCTCGGAACTCGATTGAAATTCCATCCCTGCCGCCATGGCTTCGACGAATGGTTCGGAATTCCTTACTCCAATGACAACACGAAATACCATCCGACGCTCGCTTCGGAAATGCCTCCACTCCCTCTGTATGATGGGGAGAAAATTGTCGAGCTCGACCCCGACCAATCTCTCTTTACAAAGCGATTCACCGAACGTGCGATCGAATTCATCGAAAGGAACAAGACTCGCCCATTCTTCCTTTACTTGCCGCACGTGATGCCTCACGTCCCCATCTTTGCATCCGAACGTTTTCGCGGAAAAAGCCAGTTGGGACTTTATGGCGATGTAATGGAAGAGTTGGATTGGTCGGTCGGCGAGATTCTTGGAACGCTTGAGCGGTTGGAGTTGGAAGAGAAAACGCTTGTCATCTTCATCTCAGACAATGGGCCTTTTCTCTCGTATGGCGAGCACGCAGGTTCTGCGGCACCGCTGCGAGAGGGAAAGCTGACGACATTCGAAGGTGGGGTGCGAGTTCCTTGCCTGATGCAGTGGAAAGGAATGATCCCGGCCAACCGCGTCTGCTCGACTCCTTTTATGGGGATAGACCTGTTACCCACATTGACGGAGATCGTCGGTGGAAAGTCCGCTCAGTTACCGATCGACGGTCGATCTGCCAAGGAGTTCATTCTTGGAGCATCCGATGCGGAGGGCCCGCATGAAGCTCTTTACTTTTATTCCGGCACTGCATTGCAAGCCGTACGGAGCGGTCGTTGGAAATTGCATTTCGCACACCCGTATATCACGCCAGCGGGAGAGCCGGGTCGGGGAGGGAAGCCATCGAATTTCGGGAAACTGGCACCTGCCTCGATTGTTCAATCGGGAGTGGAAGGGATTGCGACAAGGCATGGATATCGAATCGAACAGCTCGAGCTATCCCTGTACGATCTGAGCAAGGACCCTGGCGAACAGCAAAACGTCGCTTCGGCGCATCCTGATGTTGTGAAGAGACTGACTGAATATGCAAGTGTCGCAAAGCGGGAGCTTGGAGATTCCCTTACGCAGTCCGAGGGGACAGGACTCCGCTCGCCCGGGTTAGACAGCCCTTGATGCGATGGGCTTTGATTAACGACGATGCGTGTCAGAAGACCCGTGATAATCAAGGTTGAGGAGGGCGGTTTCTCGCAAAGGCGCGAAGTCCGCAAAGGAAGAAGGACAAGCTAGTTTGGAACGTGATCGATGGCCTGAGTCGCATAGAATTTTCAACCACGGACGACGCGGAATACACGGAAAAGGAACGAGGGATGGCTGTTGTCTTCCTTCGGTGTGTTCCGCGTGTTCCGTGGTACTTTGACCTTCGGACATAAAAAGGAACTGTCCAATCGGGTAAGGATGCCCGTTGCCAGGCACCCTCCCCACACCACCGTTTGCTTGCACTTTCGTAGTGGTGATTTGTTATACTGATCTCCTCAAGTGTCCTATCTCACACAGGGGAGTTGAACCCCATTAACCAACGCCCTGCCGGGCGTACACCATCCGATGCACACGGAGCGGCGGTGGTGGGCGTTTTGGGAATGGCTGCGACGCTCGCCGCCGCCCGGTGATCGGTAGTGTTATTTGGTCGAAAGGTAACATGTCTAATCGAACGATTGCGACGCGTTGGCGCGGTGTTTACTCATACGACCAATCATTCAGTGGTCTGTCGAATTTGTATGCAGATACTGACTTTGAAATGCAACTGGCAATCGGTTGGTTTGGCCGCTTCACAGGGAACGTTCTTGACTCTGAACCGGGGATAACAGAACCAGCGTCAATTCAAGGGAGACTGACAAAAACCCGAATCACCTTTCGAAAGAGATATGCAAGTTTATGGGTTACCAACGAGTCAGGTATACTCACTGTTGTTCCTGGCCAACCATCTTACATACTTTACTACACTGGGGACTTTTACGAGAATCGCAATCGCATCAAAGGTAGCTGGCAGATACGAGCAGAGACCAGATGGCTCAATGGCGAACAGTGGGATTTTCCACCGACCAGCGGGACATGGTCAGCACAGTCGCGTATACAATAAACCAAATAACAATGGCATGCACACCAAGGGCTCGGTCGCCCTGTTTTGGTCGGTGCATTTGTTTACTACTCGCCCTGGGTGATGCCGGGCGTTCTGCATCCTAAACTGATGATGGCAAACCTTGAAGCTGGCATACCGGGTACCGGTCCTGAGCCAATACACCTTCACGCTGGCAAACCGACTGAGTGCTCGGAAGGGTGCGTCGTAAGATTCACGTCGAAGTCTGGCGAAGAATGGATCGGGAACATTCAACACGGATACGGATACGCCACAAAGATTATCGAATGGCAAGAAGCAAACGCGTTTATCGTTATCGCCAAGGGCGCAAGCTACTTCGTACGACCGAATGAACCGACGAATTGGAAACACTTGGACTTACTCGGCATTGACGCTATCGTTTTGCCCCAGCATGACATTGCATTGCTGTCAACGTATACTGACGTGGTCGCAATCTCACATATCGGGGATGAAATTTGGCGTCGTACGGTCGCGATTGATGGCGTGGAAATCACAAAGACCGACAATGGCATCGTCCTTGGATCGGCTGGCATTGATCCACCTGACGAATGGCATCCGTTCGTGCTACGCCTTGACACCGGAGATGATGCAGAACCAAGCGATGCACCGAAAGAGCGGTAGCCGAGCGATTTCGCAATGGAAAATCAATCGCCGCGACTCGATTATCGCTGCCGTTATTTGCTCAATTACAGTCGGCAATGAGCTCTACAATTCCATACCAAACGACAGTAACACGGCTTAACGATGCGGCGTCGCGTAAATCGCGATCGTCTTCTCGCTGGATTGGTACGGGATCTATTCTTGCTGCTGCCTGCCTGCCCGATAGTTTTTGGCGCTCATGGACTTTATCTAGAATCCACATATGCTGCTTCGTTGCCACCTGGAACCGCGGCATGTGGAATGGGTTCCTTGGTGGCGTTGATGTTCATTTTAGTAGGCGCACCGGTGTGTGGATTGATGGGCGCATTTGTCGGATGGATTGGGTCGAAGATTTGGCCTTAAGGCTTGTGCTTTGATACCAATGAAAATGGAACTGCAAAATCACTTTCGACCGAATGGGACAAAACGCAATTAATCGGCTAAGGATGCCCATTGCCGGGCACCCTCCCCACACCACCGTGTGCTTGCACTTTCGTAGTGGTCATTTGGTATACTGATCTCCTCAAGTGTCCTATCTTGCACAGGGGACTTGAACCCCATTAACCAACGCCCGTGCCGGGCGTACACAAAAAATTGCGGCGAAGTGCTCAGTCAGACGTTCTGACTTGTGTCGAGATTTCTCCTCGCACTCGCTGATTTTAGACGTTCGTTTTTCAGGGAACCATATGTGCAATACGATCACTGCTTATTGGCTGTTGCTTATTGCAAGCATCGGGACGCTTGAGCGGGCGCACATGTCCAGGGTTGCCGAAGCCGCCGGTGGAATTCAAGTTGGCGATACCGAAGATCATGTCCTTCGAACTTTAGGAAAACCGTTAAGCACCTATGAACGGAACGAAGGCTGGTCGATTCTCGGAATTGGCGCCCATCCACCGCACTGGCTCTACGGAACCACAATCAATATCAAGAAGATGTTTATTGCTGACACCTATGTGATGGCATCGCCACTTCCAATCAATATTCGATGGTTCTCTTACGACGAAGATGACTTGGTGGTCGAATGGGATTCAAAGGGCAAAGTATCCAAGATCACCGTTCCAGAGATTCCAATCGATCACAGAGCGGATAAAATACTGGATACCGTATACTATTGGAACAGAATCTATTTGGCAATTTCCAGCATGAACCGCTAGAATCAAAGACGAATCGGGTAAGGATGCCCGTTGCCGAGCACCCTCCCCACACCACCGTACGATTGCACTCTTGCAGTTGCCATTGGTATACTGATTTCCTCAAGTGTCCTATCTCACACAGGGGAGTTGAACCCCATTAACCAACGCCCGTGCCGGGCGTACACTGAATTGCAGCCAAGTGCTCGATCAGCCGTCTGACTTGCCTTGAGTCAACTGCTCGCGCTGGCTGAATTCGGTCGTTATCCCTCCAAAGAGCATCTTGGACTGTGCCCAACTCGAACCGACAATCCGATGACCTCCTCATTGGTGAAAATGAATGGATCACATTCGTACAACACGACTGGGCCAAAGAAACCTGGTTGTATATTGACAACATATTGGAGCCATTAGAACCACTGTTTTCCCGACTTGAAAAACAATGCGTTGCACAGTGTTGTGGCCTAGAGGCATTTTCGTTTACTCGAGAAGACATCATTCTTGCCACTGCGCAACTCGAAACAAATCCCCTTGCAGATGCGTTGAATCAGGCTGTTCGAAAACTCGAGTTACTAACGAATGATGTACTCGGATCGAAGCGATTGAACAATGGAATCGATCGTGGTACCATGATCGATTTATTACGGCATATTAGGGACACTATCATATCTCACGCGCTCCAGACTGACTTGGGATTTGAAAAGCCGGGATAACCATGCGATGCACCGACGTCACGGGTCGGCCGTTTCCTGATGGTCAATTTTTTTAGCCGCGACATCGGTGATCGCGAGCGTTCGTCCTTCAAAACCCTCAAACGGTCCATGTCCACATACAAGTACGAAGTCAATGAACAAGTCCAACGACTGTTTCCATTGCAGACGACGATAGTTGCACCGCTGGAATTTGGCTGGGACTACTACTCGAATGTTGCCTTGTTTCTCTCGAATTCTCAATTCGCTTCACTTCCTAACTTCTATGAATGCCAACTACCAAAACTAGGCATTGAGAAGTTTGACCTCTATTTGGATGATGAGCAGGGCTTGCTTATCGTGTCCATTTTTGGAGAGGCCGGTGGAGATATTCACATTCAGGAACGTCGTAAGGAAGATCCCTTTGATGACGTGAGGGGTTTCGTTGGTTCGAAGCTGTTGAATGATTTGGTTAGGTTGCATTCCCCGCCAATATTCGGCTTTGTTAGAATCCATCTGCACTAACAATGGACGACTCGGATAAGGGTGCCCGTTGCCGGGCACCCTCCCCATACCACCGCGCGATTGCACTCTTGCAGTTGCCATTGGTATACTGATCTCCTCAAGTGTCCTATCTCGCACAGGGGACTTGAACCCCATTAACCAACGCCCGTGCCGGGCGTACACAAAGGGTTGCACGCGAAGTGCTCGATCAGCCGTTTTGACTTGCTCGTAGTCAACTGGTCGAGCTTGGTCAATGGTGCCGTTTGGCCACTATGTTACTCAACGGAGACGCCTTGAAATGTGCTGCATACGAAACACGATACAGTTGATGCGATTGATGATCGTATTCTGCGCTGTGACAGCTTATGTCGGTGCTGAAACGCGTGGTCAGATTGACATTAGATTAGAGGAACTGGCCGAGCAAGCAAGGATCACGGAGGGTAAAGTCCATTCGATCTCCGTCACCATAAATTCGTCGAACATTACAAGAAGATTAACGAGCGACGGCCCAACCGAAGCAAACGGTAATCATCGTGAGACCTGGTTCGTTGATATTAGAGGTATCGGTTGGGCAGAGGGGCAAGGGACTGTTTCGCAGCTTAATCCAGACGGGACGAAAACAGTTGGGGTGGAAGAGTTTTGGGCAACCTTTGATGGGGAAGTTGGAAAACGATTTATGCGGCTCGATGTAGAAGGTGTGGAATCCGCTGCGTTTGCATCTATTGAAAAACGGTTGCAAGGCAGGCTGGGTTCGCCCATGAGTTTCATTGAAAAAGCACGTTCATTTATCGAGAAAGGCAATTGCAAGATCGCAGAAGCTCAAATCTGGGATGGAAGAGAGGTAATTGTTGTTCAGAAACATTTCGACTCGGGAAAGTCGACTCGAAGCATGGAGTACTGGATTGATCCCGAATTGCAGTTTACTGTCGTACGACGAATACAACGAAAGCTTGATGAACAGAGTGGCAAATGGAGCGTTGAGTCGACTCGAGATTTTCATGACCACCGAAGATTGGCAGATCGTGTATGGCTTCCCCAAAAGGCAACCTTTAAATCGTACTCGTCACCAGGATTTGCAAATAACGAAACCGAGTTTCTTTTCACGGATTGGAGAATAGACGAGAAATTAGATCGAGAGAAGTTAAATCGGGAATTCCCAGAAGGCGTAAGCGTGCGGAATTCCAAATAAGGCATCGGCGGCCTCACGAAGTATTGAGAAACTCATGTGAGCCCCTCAGGGATTCGTACGAACGAGTGGCATCAACCCTAGCCACCGACCGCGGCTTTACTTACATCAACAAGCTCGGCAACTGGATTAGATCCTCCCCACTCCACCGTTCGTCTCTTTGCTCGACTTCAATGCTCGAATGAAAAACAGCGTGCAGAGAAACCACCATCCCCACACACTGTTTGGAAACAGTCGATCCTATTCGAGCACCGAAGCTCTCTGGCTACATCGACCTGATGAGCCTGTACAATCGCTGCGGTCTCCCAGATGTCGCAACGATGGACGTGGCGATGTCGCCTTGCCGCTCCAGTGTGGCGATCATTTCCTGAAAAGACTTTGCATCTATTTTCATTCGCTTCAGCAAGAGACTGTGCGGCAGTTGCCGCTCTGGTATTTCCTGCAGCTTTCGAATCAACCGAAGGCAGACCACCAAACAGGGTTGGTCGATCGACCCCGGAGATTCCTTACCGGCCTTGCGACGCATGGGATAAACCGAAGTGGCCGATGAGTACATCGTGAGCAACGTCGACATAAGGTTCTCATGCCTTCCATCGCGCGACTTGCTCATCGATTGGAGCATCCCATCGATCTCATCCGTTTGGAAGAGCATACTCGGTGAAAGATACAAGGCGTCTTGGATCCCTTCGCCACTGGAGAATCGCTCCCCCAAACAGCCCGCTGCACCGATCTCGAACAAGATGCGTGTGTTGAGTTTCCGTGGCCAATCCTTCCCGGCCGAGGAGTGAAAGCCTTCGAGGATGAGCACATGGGCAGCGCGGCCGACCAAGTATGCGGGGGATTCGTCTCTTGTGGGTGGTTGCGTCTTCTTGCGATTGTAGAGCTGGGGGCACTTGCGAAAGTCGGCCAATTGATGGCTCGAGAGATGGTGTCGTGCATGAGCGTGGTATTCATCGGCCGACTCGTGGACGAGGAATGGAAGCGACAGCGACTGGTGCATGGCAAACTCCTGCGTGGTGAATCTCGGAGGCGTTGTGCCTCCACTTAGTTATTTGCCGCTCGACCTCGAAATTTGCGCGCTTGGGTCAAAAGAGAAGTGAGTGCGTGACCCTGTAATGACTGAGATGTGTAGTCACATATGTAGTCATATATGTAGTCATGACCCTGTAAATTGACCCCACGTGGGGTCAGAAGTGAGTCACTTGACCCTGTAATGTGTCCCATATGACTTTCGAGACTACATGTATGACTCTAGATACATGACCGAGTATTCCTCGAACAATGGCCTCGCGAACGAAACAACCACGCGAACCCAATCGAGGAATCGTCATGTGCATCGACGTATGTAAACGAACGACCGAAAGAACAATTGCCAAATGGATCGCAGCCAGGGCCCGGCGCATGGGCATCCGAGGCCACGACATCGAAGACGTTCAGCAACAGATCTTGATGGTGTTGATGGATTTCGAATTCGATGCCGAGAAGTCCAACGGTGCATCGCTCCGAACGGCCATCACCTCTGTGATCGATCGCCAGTTGCGATTCATGCGAAGGACACGGCTGCGATACAGCGACCATGTGTCAGGAAGTGAAAACCTACCAAGCGATGTCGCAGATACATCGTATGGGGTGAATGCGTCTCGGCGCATTTCGCTATCCGAAGATCTCGCGACGGCCCGATCGCAACTTTCACCGTTGTCGCAAAGCATCTGTGATGCCCTCTCTGAAGGGCAATCAATCAACGAGATCGCGCAAACGATGGGCCTCAGCTGGCACACCGTGCACAAGCATGTCGGATCGATACGTGAATGTTTCGCATCGTTCGGATTAGGGGACTTGGCCTCCTAAAGCCAAAGAGTCCCACAACCTTACCAGAGCAGTCGAAAGACTGCAGAAACCGACTGGACTTTCCCGGGTAAGTGAGCCTCCTGTGTCCATAGGCCATCGGCGACTCACTCCCTTTCCAAATCATTGCTAGATGACGCAAAAGGATGGTGAGAAATGAGTGGTTCAACAGGGATCGATCCCATGGTAGTCGACGAAGAGCAAGCAGCACGAATGCTCGGCATTTCACGCCGCATGGTCTTTGAGTTTCGCTCCAGGGGGGAACTCCCATGCGTGAAGCTGGGGCGTCTGATTCGCTATCGCGTTTCCGACATCCAAGCGTTCTTGGAACGCAAGCGAATCGAAACCAACCCTCAAACCAATGGCTACCGCGAGTGACTCGCAAGTCACGACAGGTTTTTCAGGTAACCAGATAAGAGGAGATTGGATCGAATGGCTTCCATTTCGACGGATAAATCCGGTAACAGGCGAGTTCTGTATTTCGACGAGAATCGCAAGCGGCGGGTACTCTACGTTGGGAAGATTTCGCAGCGCGAAGCCGAGGGTGTGCAACGACGCGTCGAGAGTATGTTGAATGCGAAGATCCTTGGCAATGCGATCGATCGCGACGATGCCCGTTGGTTGTCGGAGTCTCCGGCGATCCGCGAGAAGCTCGAGCGATTGAATCTTATCTCTTCGGGAAAGATCGTGGTCAATCGCAAGAACATGACAATGGAAGAGTTCTTGGACGACTACATCGAACGCCACGGCAAGAGTCGCAAGCCAGCAACGGTTGCGGTATGGAAACAGGTGGTTGCGAACCTGAAAGAGTTCATGCCCGCAGGGATCAAGATCAATCAAATCACTGCGGGCCACGCGAAAGAGTTTCACGAAAAGCTCAAAGCCCGAGGGATGGCTACGACGACGATCCACAAACGGATCCAATTCGCGAGGCAATTCATGCACGACGCGGTCGACTGGAAGATCATCGACGAGAACCCGTTCTGCAAGGTAAAGACCCAAAAGAGCTCGGTGAAGGTCAACGAGTACGTGCCTCGCGAAGTGGTCGACAAGCTGATGAAGAAGGCCAGCCCGGTGTGGCGCGTTATCTTGGGCCTGAGTCGCTACGGTGGGCTTCGTACGCCCTCAGAAACCCTATCACTGCGTTGGGACGACATCGATTGGGAAATGAACCGAATGAGCATCCCAGAACCAAAGGTCGAGCATCACGAAGGCCGTGGCATTCGTAGCTGCCCGATCTTTCCGGAGCTTCGTCCGATCCTCGACGAAGCATTCGAGATCTTCGGTGACAAGAGCGAGTACGTGGTCGCTGCGCCCCAGTATCACGCCGCAGCGAATACCGCGATGGGTTGGAAGAACGCCAAGCTACGATCCAAGATGACAAGGTCGCCGCTACACGTAGGACCATGAATGCTCTCGCCGAAGGGATCAATAGCAAGATCATGTCGATCAAGCGGCTTTCGAAACATCGAGAACTTCAAAAAAGCTGTCTTGTTCTACTGTGGCGGACTCGATCTTCGCCCAAGGTAATGCCGGATGGACCCGAGTTCTAGACAACCAGCGGAATGATATCGACTTCTGGATCCAACGTGGAAGAGTCTCGAAAAATGAAGTGCGGTGTTCCAAAACACTAGTTTATTCAGTGGGCTGCTAGATGTAGAATCACGAAGGGATACCCGCAAGGCGTTTGAGCGCTTCGGATAAATCACGACGACATCATACCCCTCCGGATCACACCCGAAAGGAGCCCTTCCAACCAGAATCTTTACAAGAAATTTATTTGACAAATGCCCCCCCCCCCCCGGATATCCTCGATGGTTCATCGGAAGTTGGTTTTCTACCGTTTAGACAAGGTGTTCTATGAGAACATTAAGTAGTTGCTTTGTGTTGGTGCTTGCTATGTTCGCTGGACAAATCTCTACGATTGCCGGTCTGTCTGGAGGGTCGGTTGAGGAACAGGAAAGATGCATCGGCGAAACGGATACGTTGCAATGTGATTCTGCTGTTCCTGGCGAAAGTTGTGACAACAGTGTCGAGTTCAAGTCATCGCCTCCTGGCACCCCAGAGATTCAATTGTTGCACATTCCTCTTGGCAACGAGGTAAACACATGCGAGGCCAAGAATCCGACCAAACCAGGTTGTACGGGTTCTGGTCCGAGGCCGAGCAACAACTGCAAGAGGCCTTACCAAGTAGGTGAAATAGAATAGATAAAGCGACTAGTTCCCAAAATAACAATCAGATGCCGTTGGCGGGCGCGGATTGCGAGTGGCTTCCTCCCAAGTCAGAATACTTTTCATAGTCCTTGATTCGGAGTTGGAAAAGGACAACATGGCTCAGATTGGCGGTTCTCTGAGCCTGACTGGGGTTATTTTTTGCGTCGTGTTAAGCATGTTTGTTTCTTGAAGAGGAAGAGTGACGTGTGATTACGCAAGATTCCAGGGGGACGAAGATCGTGCGTTTGGCTCTTCTTGTCACTCTTTTTTCCATTTCATGTACGCTCAACGCCTTACGCGGCTTTGGGCATGAATACTATTTTTTGAATGGTGAGATCTCGACCACTGGCAAACAGAACTCCGGCAAAATCGTGACGACGAAGAGACAATTTGTCGTTGCCTCCGCGAAAGAGGTTTGCCTATCCGGGATCGTCACAAGCGATGGCCATGAATCGTTTCACATCGCCGGAAAGGATTTTGATCGACTCACCATTGAGACCAGCTTGGAATCGGGAGAAGAACCTCTGGGAGCTAACGCCAAGAGGCTGGTGGATCACCTTGTTGAGCAAGGACCATTTGACCCTAATATGCCTCCTCTATACCAATCGCAGACCATCTCCTCGATGCCTTTTGCGATCTATTTTAGTTCCGGTTCCTCACATATTGACGCGTCTCAAGTTCTTGGGGGAGGAACATCTTACTCAAATGAGTTTGGCACCCTCCTTGTCGAGAGGGATGCCCACATGGTTCAGTCAATCCGTTTCGAAAAAAACGAACAACACCTGATTAGCGCAGATTCTCGTATCAAACTAGAGGATTTCAGGTCAAAGTTTTGCCAAAAGGGAATGAAGAGGATTCTTTCCACAGTTATATTTGACCCGTATCTTTCGCTTCAGGATCCGGTTGCCTGGAGGGCCAACATTACGATTGAACGAATACCTTTGTCGATCGACGAGGCGGCGACTCATGACGAATCTTTTATCTCTGTGTCAAGTTTTCAAGTAGGTGAGCAGCCTGCTCGCAACTATGTGAAATCCATCCTATCAAGCATACCGGATGGCATGTCCGTTGTCCGAAAAGGCGCAGTGCACTACGAGTGGCGAAGCGGCAAGAAAATCGCTGCCGTTGATTTCTCGGCTCTTGAGGCAGGTAAAGAAATGACATTCAAGGGGAGCAGGTGGTCCGTCAATTGGATATTGACCGTCTCACTTACCGCTCTTGTCATACTCTCACTTTCCGTTTTGGCCTTCCAGAAGTTAGTCCGATGACCCCCAACTTCACTAAACAGCCTTCGTGTGGGGGATCTACGAGAATAGGAACAACGTTGACGGAGATGGTTGTTAGCATTGCTATTATTTCCTTATTAGCTTCACTTCTTGTCAACGCAGTGCAGTCGGCTCGAGAATCCGCCAGAAGGCTTCATTGTTTAAATAACCTTCGTAACCTATCCCTGTCGGTGCTCGCATTCGAGTCGTCGAATGGTTCCATTCCCATCGGAATCAATTCGCCGAAAAACATGTCGCACGATACACGAGAACGCCATAACTTCGTTGGGCACCTTGTCCATCTTCTACCGCACGTCGAAGGTCAAGCGCTGTACTCTTTTTGGGAAGACAGCTATCGGTCGCCTTCGCCGTGGTGGAGAAAAGATCTAACGGCAGAAACTCAATCCGTAAGCGAGGTATTCCGATGCCCCTCTGATAACGCATCTTCCGCAGTTAGAGTCGGCGATCGGGATAGCGGAACGATTATTTGGGCGAGCGGACACGATAGGACCGTTTCCTATTTGTGGTTGTCTGGCATCCCTCCTCGTCCCACTTCCTCCGACGTTGCCATGACAAACTACCTTGGTAACGCAGGACGATGGCCTATCGACGGACAAGACACTACATTCCCTCCCGATCAGCAACTAATACTGGATAAGTATCGCGGACCGTTCAGGATAGCGAGAAAAATAAAGTTGAACGAGATCGTAGATGGGCTCTCCAGCACGTTGCTCCTTGGAGAAGTCACTGGTGGTTACAACAGTGACGGACAGCGAGTCACTTCCTTTGCGATACCTAGCTCACCGATGTGGACGCATTGGAATACGACAAGCACTCGCGGTCTCGCCGACAATTTCCGGCGAGACTGGATACGCTTTAGCAGCAGTCATTCGGGTAATCTTATAAATTGGGCGAAGGCAGATGGCGCCTGCATGACAATGTCGGCGGAACTCAGTCCACGAGTTATGTTGTCTCTTAGCGGGATAGCAGATTCAGAAAGCATCAAATGGGATTGAATATTCGTTTTATACACCTGCCAATACTGGCTTCAATCCTATCGATTCTTGCCGGACTGGAACCATTGTCACTTTCCATTGCTGCTCAAAGCGAACCTGTCGGTCCCTCTTTTTCGGATTCTCGTACTCCAACTTCCTATTGCGGAATTTATTGTGTTCACGCAATAGCTACTTCATTTGGTCGGTCCTCGACTCCTGAAAGTATCATTCAAGAAAAATACCTGTCTGGACGATTTGGTTCAACAATAAAGAACCTTGAGCAATTGGCTTCGGACATTGGGCTCAAGTCTATATCCAAGCAAAACCTTTCATTGCTTGATCTTCAGCGTGCGAACTGCCCAGCTATACTGCATGTGCGCACCCCTGGTTCTGTTGAATTCTCCCATTGGATCCTATATTTAGGTTTCGAGAACAATGGTGAGGTTAGAGTCTACGATCCACCAAGACATACAGGGACGCTATCGGAAGCCGAATTGCTTTGTATTTGGGATGGTGCTGCCATCTTTGTTTCGGACGATCAGAATCATCTTCCAACGTTCTTCTTTCCATTCTTTATTCTGATAGCGGTTTGCGCTTCGTTTGCTGGATTTCGTATCACAAACAGGGTAGGCATCCATCCCAAACTGCAGATTCTGATAGTGACCATGACCTCGGTTGCCATCACCCACATCTGCTTTCCCTCGGGATTCTTATGGAATAGCCTGCCACAGCGTGTTTTGTTCGCTGCCCATCAGCGTACTTCCCATAACCGATTCTCATATGAAGAGATTAAGGCATTGCAAAAACAAGGTGCCATTCAATTTGTTGATGCCAGATTAGAAGATGCATTTGACGAATACCGGCTACCCAATGCAAAGAATCTTCCGATCAATTCAGGAGTATTAGCCATTAAGAATTTCCCCGAAACGCTCGACCACAGTAAGACCATCATCGTTTACTGTCAAAACAAGCAGTGCGGGTGGGCGGACAAAATTGCAGATTTGTTGGAGATGATGACTTTGAAACCAATCGGAGTGTTTCCTGGAGGTGTTGAAGAATGGTATCAGAGAAGCCTCAGCGAATAATCCGTCCGCTAGTGGGATTGATCTGTGCAATATTAGCGTTTGCTCTTTCCTTGAGTGCATTCTCCCATTTACGAAATCCGTACGAGTTTATTGGCGCGGTGCATTCATACAAGATGGTACCCAGGATTGCTGCGGAGTGGATAGCCGCTATTATTCCAAATCTTCAGCTGACTGTCGCGATTGCCATTTTGTTCTTCGAAAGACAGAGGTTAATTGCCTTGTACGTTTGCCTGGTACTTTTTTCGATTTACTCGATTGCGCAGATTTGGGTGCTCAGCATCGGCTTGAATGTCTCTTGTGGTTGTTTTGGCTCCAGCGACAATAATCCAGTCAGCTTGATAACCGTTTCTAGAACGCTTCTCCTCGTCATCTGTTGCGTTTTTTGTATCGTTATGTTGAAGATGCTATCGTCGAGCGAAGGTATGCACTAAATAGGTCCACTCGATAGCCGGTGCGCTAATCTTCAGTCAGCAGGCAGGGTGCTATCTTGCATTTTCCGAGATCGAGAACGAGAGCGAGAATTATTTGCATCGTCGTAAATATTCGGGCAGAAAGGAATTGAAACGGTCATATCAATCGCCTACTTCGTCCCATGATCTATGATATTTTCGGACCTACTTCACAGCGTAGAGAAATACAGGAATCGCATCCACCGAGTTGGAGCAAGATTTCCATCACGATGTTTCGCCGCGATGGTGGCATCGTCGATACCGACCCGAATCGAAGCGCATGCAGTTCTTTCACCACGGACGACGCGGAATACACTGAAAAGGAACGAGGAATGATCGTGGGCTTCCTTCCGTGTATTCCGTGTGTTCCGTGGTTCCTTGATCTCCGCATACAAAAGTGAATGCGTGGTCGCTGCTCCAGTTCATGCGTACGTCGGAACCAAAATAGTTTCCCGTTAGAAGCAGAAGAGTAGCTCTTTGGAATTGAGAAGGACGTGGGCGAAGTCTTTCCACGCTTCGCGACGCTGCGACGAGGATTGGGCTGTCTCCGCAGAGGCTTGATCGGCCGTCACTCCCGTATCCTCGACAAACGCGAGCGATCGGGTCACTTCGTCATCGCTCGGCTCTCTCCCTCGCGCTTGCCGCAACATCTCCACGACACGATCGCGGTCGCTTAAATCCCTACTCAACATGCGCTCAGCCCATCGCTCTGCCAACGCATGGATCATCGGATCATTGAGCATCGTGAGGGCCTGCGCGGGAACGTTGGATACATTGCGTCGCCCCATCGAGCTAAACGGTGTAGGCATATCAAACGCCGTCAACATGGGATTGAGGAAGTTTCTTCGAACCTCCAAATAAAGACTTCTTCTCCCCCGACCATCCATCGGGCCGCTCTGATTGGGTCGCCCCCGACCCGTTAAGAAGTCGTTGAGGTGCACACGTACCGTCCCACCTTCAAGCTGATTATCCAATTGCCCCGACACCAAAAACAATCCGTCCCGAACCGCTTCCCCCTGCAGCTTCTTCACATGCGCAAATGCCAGATACTCATTGCTAGGATCGACCGGAGAGACATCCCCCGAGGCCGTTCGCTGCCGATAGGTGTTCGAAAGGCAAATCGACCGAATCAACGACTTGAGAGACCAGTCCCGTTCTCGAAGCGAAATCGCTAACTCATCCAATAGCTCTGGGTGTGTGGGTGCTTTTCCTTGCACCCCAAAATCATCCGTCGTCGCGACGATCCCACGCCCGATCAAATGATGCCAGAGCCGATTCGCGATCACCCTCGCAACAAGCGGGTTCTTAGGTGCAAGCATCTGTTCTGCCAATTCGAGCCGCCCCGATCCATGGATATCGCTGCGCACCGAAACCTTTCCTCCGAGCGCCTCTAAAAAGCGACGAGGAACTTCCTGTGCCGGTTTGTCGGGATTGCCGCGAATGAGTAGGAAATCGTTCTGGCCAGATCCATCCTGCATCGCCATCGCCACTCGCGATTCCCACGGAGCCTTTTTGGCTAGGGCTTCCTCGGCTTCGTACCACGATTCTATCGCCCGCTGCCGCTCGTCTCGAAATACGGCGTCGGTAGAATCCGAATGTGCACCACTCCATCGATCCAGCAACTCCGCAATGACCCACGCGTCCAACTTCCGTTCGTTCTCGGACGGATTCCCAATCGATACATCGCTTCCTCTTTGAAGCCTTCCGAGAGATTCTTCAATCTGATCAACATCCCAAGCTAGGCGCGTCCCCTCAGGGGCAGGTCCACTGACAACTTGCGCAAGCTCGAATCCATCGGAACCAATAGCCGAAAACTCCAGGTGCACTCGTTTGTTTCGATAGCGGCTCAGATTGGGGCCAAGCACCCAGCGCCAATTCGAGTCCTTTTCAGCCTTGGATTCAAAAACCGTTTCACCGTGCAGTGGACCAGCGATCAATCGATGGGAATCGACAGCCGTGAAGACTCGGAAACTACCGCGTACCAAAAAGGCTAGTCGATCCGATTCCAGCAGAAACGATGGGCTGAGGAACGTTCCCCCCGCTTGATCCACTTGGGCATATCGATTTTGAGTATTCATTCGGTCCAGCACCGATTTTTGTTTCAACCAAAACGGATCGACGGCGATCGATGGAAACGAAGAGGCCTGCAACCGACTGGGGGTCTGGGAATGGAGTAGGAGGGAATGCCAGCCTGCTGGCTGAACGTGCAGTCCAAACGCGGGTCCATTGGTTCGGAACGATTCGGGCGGCAGGGTAGCCGCGTCCAATCGAACTCGAGGGTCAATCGACGGAAGCGGCGACGGCACCGGTTTCGAAGAAGCCATCGACTGGATCAATTCGATTCGCTTTGAGTCGTCTAGCCCCTGAACCCATTGCTTCACCATCGATTCGATGCGACCTCGATATTGGTTTCGTATGTGTTCTAGTTCTGTTTGAATTTCCTTTTCCGATTCATCTGTTTCGAATCGAACGAGCCGATAGTGGCTACTCCGCAGATAACCGTACATCGCGTAGTAGTCTTCTGTACTAATCGCATCGAACTTGTGGTCATGGCATCGAGCGCATGCGACGGTCATCCCTAAAAAGGACTTGGAGAAGACATCCACCATATTGTCGAAGCGGTCCGTTTCGTCTTTGCGGGTATCGACCGGGGAATGGACCCATTCTCCGAGAAACCAGAACCCTGTCGCTAGGATCGATTCGTTCCATCGCTTGGTCGGATGGCGTCGTGGATTCTCCAGCAGATCTCCCGCGACATGCTCTCGCACCAGATCGGAATAAGGAAGATCTGCGTTCCAAGCGCGTACGAGATAATCGCGGTAGTGTTCCGCACCGGGGATATCTTCATCGAACTCGTGACCACGGGATTGCGCGTATCGGACCAAGTCCATCCAATGCCGTGCAAAGCGCACCCCGAACTGCGGGTTGGCGAGAAGGGCATCGAGCATTTGCTCGTACCAATCCTCGCTGGGATCCTTCTGCCAGCGCACCAGCTCTTCATCGTTTGGTGGGATGCCCAATAAGTCCCAATACAATCGGCGGATAAGAATGGCTCGGTCGGCCGTCGCGACGGGTGCAAGCTCTTTCGAACGGAGTCCTTCGTGGATCCAGACATCGATCGGTGACTGGGGATACCAATCCGTTGCGATGGTCGGGAGTTCGCGGCGAACGATTGGGCTCCACGCCCAGTGCGAAGCTTTCCGAGACGTCAAATCAAATAGTGCGATCTCTTTCTTCGTTTCCGGGATCGTCTCCTCAGGCCATGGAGCGCCAGCGAGCACCCATTTGGTCAAGTCCTCGATCTCGTCCGTCGGAAGCTTGCCGGACGGAGGCATCTCGTAGCCTTCGTAGCGAATGGCTTGGAGGAAGAGACTTTCTGATGGATTCTCCGCATCGACCGCGGCTCCCGAATCTCCACCGGATTTGTAAAAGGAACCATGGTCCAGCCGCAGACTCCCCTCCAATCGTCGCGCGTCGCCACTATGGCATTCGTAGCAACGTTCGACCAAAATCGGACGGATTCGCTTTTCGAAAAAATCGACTTCGAGGGTTTCTTGAGCAAATCCATCCTGCTGGATCCCTAGAAGGATCAAGAGCATTGCAAGGCAAAGAGAAGCGTTGGTTGGAAGCAGTCGAAAGGACATGCTTGACTTTCCTGAGGAAAGAGGCGGGGCAGGATAAAAGGGGAGGGGTGGCGTCTTATTTTACTCTCGAAGTGGAGGGAGGTTTCTCGATGTTATCCATTGCTCGTGTTGAACATAAGAACCCAAACAAGCCCCCCGAGGAGCAGCAGGGAGATCAGAGATAAAACTCCAATCAGCAGCCACTGGTTTCGCTTTTGACGTTGTTTGCGTTGGGCTTTGAGCAAGGCAGCCGGCGATGGCTTTGCCGCCGATTCCAATTCCGATGCGATGGCAGGGCCCGTCGATGGCATCTCAGGGAATCCAATCGTACTGTCGGAATCGGTGTGCCTCCGATTGGGTTCCTCATAGAAGTCTGAGTCGGCCGGATAGAGCTCGGGCAGGAGCTGTTCTGCGGTCAACCATTGCGGCTGACCTTCTCTCCATAGCAAAGAATCCGCGGTCACCCTTTTTTCTTCGATCCAAACGGTTAAGAGTTCTTCCGATGCTGGACCATACTCTCCACCGCTGGGTGGTCGAACATACCATCGCGCACCATCGGCTTCTGCAAAGGCCCGTGGTCGCACCTTCGTGTTGACGGGAGGTGCAGAGGGAGGCACCGAAGAAGGCGCAACATTTTGTTTTGCAACGGGCTTCGCGGCTGGCTTATCGCTCGATTTGGATATCGATTTCTCAATCGGTTTGGCCGCTTTGACACTGTCGACCGCAGGTTGCGGTTTGGGCGCGGTTTGGGTCGGAGCGACAACAGCGGATTTGGCATGGACAGCAGCCGACTTGGGGGAGGCGATGGCTGCAGCGATTTGCGGGATAGGTTCTCCCTGCTCCTCATCGATCGCCAGGGAGTAGGTCGCATCTTGGAGAGGGATGCGAAAGGATTGACCGCACTCCGGGCACTTCCCTCTTTTCCCACCTTGGAAATCCTTCACATGGATTGCGTGAGAGCAATGGTGGCAGGCAAATCGGATTCCCATAATTCCTCTCGCAGACTGGTTATTCGAAGGGTTCGACCCTTTGGTGGGTTATCGGTACGATTCGTGACACTTGTTGCAGGATTGATCGATCTTGCTCACGGCTGATCGGACCGCTTCGGCGTCTCCTTGCTTGGTCGCCCGCGCAGCCTCGACGGCCGCGTTGACCATTTGACCGGCGAGTTCGACGTAGGTGTCGTCGTCGGCATCGGTCATCCCCTCCTGTTGGAGGATTTGGCCATAGGTTGCGACAAGCTCGGCATACTTGAGGACTTCCTCTTGGCCATTTTGAAACTCTTTATCGTTGCTGGTGAGGGGAGCCAAATTTTCGCGGAGTGCCCACTCGAGCAACTGCATGCTCGGTCCTCGATCGGCGATATCCTCCCAAGTCACCTCGTCGGTGGTCCCCGAAAGTTTGGAGCCTTTTAGCAAGTCTGCCAAATCCTGGTGCCGCAGCTTGGCTTCGTTGAAGACTGGTTGCGTACCCACTTTGCAGTTCGAGGCCATTTTCGCAAAGGCCCGTTGACCATATGGGGCGGAGCTCTTCCAGCGAATCTCGTCGGGATATCGTTCGATGACCGCCATCAAACTGGCTAGGAGAGTGAACTCTCGCCGCACATCTTTGAATCCGCCCGCAGCAAATTTAGCCGGCGTCGTGATCACAGAATCCAGTCGGGTCTTGGACTCTTTGACCAGATCTTCGATGGAGGTACCACTGATGAGACTTTTCCAAACACCATCTTTCGACGCGTTTTCTTCGGCGGTCGGTTCGCTCGCTATATCGACGTTCGCGCCAACCTTCGACGCGTCGCTTGCCATTTTGGGTTCGGTTGGGTTCGCATCTGGTCGGTTCCCTTGCAGTTGTGCCAAGGGAGCGTCGAAGAAGACGCCGGAGAATTCGCCTGGTCGAAAGGTGGGGGGGGCGGCTCGCACAGGTCGCTTCACCGTTCGCTGGGCCATAGCGGGTAGGGATACACCGAGCACCATGCACCCGCCGAGGACCGCGCATCCGCAGAGGACCATGCATCGGAGCATCCGCCCTCGCTCAGGAGGCATACGCATAGAAATGGGCGCGAGATTTTGCGGTGGGGACTGCATCGATTTTCAGGTTCCAAAACCAGACGAGACGAGTGGGCTCGGATTATACGGCCCTCCGGATTGGAAGGACCCCTTTATTATAGACGACAATCACCGGATTACGAAAACATCTGAAACTGCCCAGAGGCTTGAAATGCTGATTCAAAATGTCTGAATGCGGGGCCTTGCCCGATTTCCGGCTCGAGGACCACTTCGATCACATCGGCCCGTCCGGAGGTGCCGAACAGCCGATGCTGTTTCATGTATCGAAGGGCCGTATCGGTGATTTTCTTCTGTTTGCGGTCGTCGACCCGGTCCGATGGCCCCTCCCCTGCGGGTGGTGCACGCTCTCCCGTTTTGACTTCGACAAAGACCAGCAGACGTTTTCTCCAAACAGCGACAAGATCGATTTCACCGGTCTTGGTTCGGAACGACCGTTCGAGGATGAAATACCCTTTCCGTTCCAAATAGATGGCGGCCAATCGTTCGCCAAAGGCCCCCACGCTCTCGTTGGGGTAAGGTGGCGGGTAAGGGCGGCTCAATTGGAATCGAACCCAGCTGGACCAAATCGGATCCAGCCAAGTTGCAAGGGTGGGAGCTTGGCGGATCGATGCTCGGATCGACTGCCACCAGCCTTTATGCTTCGTCGTCTCCATCCTCCGTATCCTCGTCCTCGTCGAGGTCCTTGTAGTTCACCGGAGAAATTGCCTTCTTGATCGTCTTGACCATCACCTCGATCGGTGGCTCTTTACCCGTGAACAGGCGGTATTGGTAAGCCGCTTGTCGCACAAACATTTGCAGTCCTGTAATCACTGGACACATTGCCGTGCGAGCCCCTTTGATAAACAAAGTCTGCTCGGGATTATAGATGGTATCGAAGACCAGTGTCTTCCCCTTGAGCTTGCTCGTTTGAAAAGGAGTTTCGTCCATATCCGGAAACATCCCAACCGGAGTTCCGTTGACGAGAATGTCGGGAGCGATGGAATGGCGTTCGTTCCACGGGATGGTCTTGCCGTTGAGGACCCCTGCCAACTCCTTCGCGGTGTCTGCATTCCTGGCGGTTACCGTGACGAGAGCTCGACGCTGGGCCAGCCCGTAGCCGATGGCTCGCGACACACCTCCGCTGCCGAGCAGCAGGACCGAAGCGCGTTCAAACGGATCCTCCTTCCCCGTCATTTTCGCGTAGGCTTCGGTGAGGCAATCCATCGCCGCTCGGTAATCGGTGTTGTAACCGACCATTTCTTCCCCTGCGAAGACGACCGTATTGCAAGCTCCGATCCCCTGGGCGGCCGACTCGGCTTGGGTGAGCAGCGGCAAAATCGCTTGCTTATGAGGGATCGTAACGCTCAAGCCGCCGATATTTTCTCGGCAGCACCATTCCAAAAACTCTGGCAATTCGCCCGACGCCACACGAAACGGGAGATAGCGGCAATCAAGATCGTGCGCTTGGAACGACGCGTTATGAATCAGCGGGCTATATGAATGAGCAACCGGATCGGCTACCACTCCGAACAATCGCGTAGTGGCCTTAATCGACTCCGCGCGATAAACATTGGTCATCTGATCGAAGCTCAATTGCCCAGGTGCAACTTTGCGTTCTGAATTGAAGACACAGTACGTAAAGGGTGCGCCATACCGAGTCGCGAGGATGCGCGAAGGTGTTCCGTAGTCCCCCATCGCAATCCCGATGGTTGGAACTTTCGCATTTCGCATGAGCTCTAGGACTTTCACCATATCGCCGAACGAGTTTGCCTGGACCGCGATCTTCACGATATCCGCATCCGCCTTGGCCAACCGCTCGTGGATCGATTCCAAGTCGTCGGGGGTTCCCTCGAAGTTATGCAAGCTGACGATTCGCTTCGTCTTGCCATAGCGAGGGATCTTTTGCGCGGTGTCTTCTTCCAAGTCGACATACTCGATCCCCATGGCGATGGCAGACCGAAGCAGCATCAATCGCTCTTCTTCGGTTCGATCCCATCGCCCGCCATCCTCTTTGCGTCGACAGGTGATGACGACCGGGGTGGGACGATTCTTCAACAATCGCCCCAGATCGATACTGCGACCGATGTAATCGAGGCGAAGCTCCGCCAGCTTGGCACCTAACTCGGCAACTTGCTGGTGCTCATGGATGGTGTGTTTATGTCGAGTTCTAGCGATCGTTACGCAAAGCATGCTGTCAGGGCGGTTAGGGGAAGAGGAAGCGGTCCGACTATCGAGATGGGCTACGAGTTATTTGCAAATGGGCTCGGCTTCAAGGCCTAACTTGAGGGGGTTGCCACAGGAGCAGGCGGCCCCTGCCAAGTCAGAAACCGCTCCAGAAGCGTGGGGCCAGGTTCGGTCAAAAAGCTTTCGGGGTGGAACTGCCACCCTTCGATGGCGTATTGCTTGTGCCGCACTCCCATGATAATTCGATTGCCAGCAGGATCGTCGACCCACGAGGAAACTTCTAAGCACTCGGGAAGACTTTCCGGGAGAATGACCAAAGAGTGATAACGAGTCGCGACGAAGGGATTGGGTAAATCGGCGAACATACCTCGATTGTCGTGATAGATGCGGTCGGTCTTTCCGTGCATCAATTCTGGGGCGCGGACGATCTTCCCCCCGAAGGCTTGTCCAATCGATTGGTGCCCCAGGCAAACCCCGAGAATGGGGAACTCGGTGTGCAAATGCTCGATAATCGGGACGCAAATCCCCGCCTCGTTGGGAGTGCAAGGCCCTGGAGAGAGGATGATTCGCTCCGGACGCATGGCCCGGACCTCCTCCACCGTCAACTCGTCATTTCGGTAGGTTCGGACGTCCAAAGTGGGATCGATCTCCCCCAACCGTTGGACGATGTTGTAAGTGAAGGAGTCGTAATTATCGATCAGCAGTATCATGTTGAGCCATGGAAGTTCGGCACGGGATCATTCCAACGGCAGTAGTGTAGTCGAGCGAGCATCGGTCGACGACCTCTAGTTTACCCGCGACCCCCGAGTTAGCTCGCCCCGTGAGGCGGCTAGCCCGACGAGTTAGCTCCCGCCGAAGTGGCTTAGGTGGAAAGCGTGGGATTGGCTGCGGTCCCCTGAGCCGATTCTGCGAACTGCTGAATGAACTCCATCGCCCGCAGCATCGCATTTCGATCGATCTCGTGGGTGTGGATGCAATTCCCAACACCTCGCAGCATGGTAACGGTCAATCGCCCCCCCAAATGCTGTCGAAACTCCTCCAAGCCATCGAATAGCGTTTCGGCGCCGACGATGGGATCGTAAATCGGCAACCCGAGATTCTTCAATACACCGAGGGTGGCGAGCATATCGGACTGCTCCAGACCGTGAACGTAATGAGAATAAACGGTATCGAGCGCTACCCCGATCGAGACCGCTTCGCCGTGCCGAAGTCGGAATTGAGACAGGTGTTCCAGTTTGTGAGCCGACCAATGCCCGAAGTCCAGCGGTCGTGCTTCCTGCATTTCAAACGGATCCCCACCGTGGGTAATATGATGAAGGTGCATGAGGACGCTGGAGCGAATCGCAGCCAACACAGCCTCCCCATCGCGGCGAGCAATGGCGTGAGCGTGTTCGCACAAAAACCGAAACGCGCCTGGACTCTTGAGCAACGAAACCTTCACGGCCTCGGAAAACCCGGCTGCGAAATCACGCTGGGGCAAATGCGAGAGAAGGGATTGGTCGTTGACGACCGCCCAAGGAACCGAGAAGGTCCCTTTCCAGTTCTTTTTGCCGAAAGCATTGATGGCATTCTTTACACCGACTCCCGAATCGGCTTGCGCCAAGGTCGTCGTCGGAAAGCGAATCAAACGAATGCCTCGATGGGCGATACCTGCTGCATACCCGACCGCGTCGAGCAACGCTCCGCCACCGATCACGCAAATGTAGCTTCGCCTATCCAATCCGTCCTGATCGATTGCTCGGAAGATCGCTTCGATTTGTTCGGAGTCGTTTTTGATCTGCTCGCCCCCCTCCAAATACCGAACGGGAGAGGTGAGATCCAGGCGGTCTGCCGAGCCGATGAGCCGGCGTTCAAGCGACTCGCGAATCGAGGGATTGGATTCTACGACCGAGCGATCGACCCAAAACTGCACGCGGGCGCGAGGGGAATCGGTCGCGAAGAGGGACAAGATCTGATCCCAGTCGCCATCAAAACACTCGCGCGTGAACCGCAATCGCATCGTCTGCGGTACAGTAAAATTAACGTCGAGCGAGTCTTGCGCGATGGACCAAGGAATCGAAGACATGGCTAGTGCAGCATCGTTCTGTTGGGAGGGACGCAATCGCGGTGTCGGCGATTAGCAGGAAGGGAGGATGCAGCGGGGAGGGGAGCAAAGCAGCCCGATCCCCAGCCCCTTCATGATAGTCGGCCCGTTCCCCTGTGGCGAGTCGCGAAAGCTAGCCTTTCTCGTCGACTTTCGAGTCGGGTTCGGCCTCTCCCTGGGTGGGATGTTTTTCCCATCCTTCGATGCGAAATCGCTTCAAATAGTGGGCCTCCATCCGTCTCATTTCATCCCGGTTCTCATCGGTGTCGTCCTCGTAGCCGAGAACGTGCAACATTCCGTGGATAGCGTAGAGGAGCAATTCCGCTTGGGGCGCCCAACCGACATCGTTGGCCATCCTCCTCGCCGTGTCGGCGGAGAGGACGAGTTCGCCATCCAGAAAATCATCGTCATCGCTGAGGTCGAAGCTAATGACGTCGGTCTCGTAGTCGTGCTGCAGATAGCTGCGATTCACTTCACGGATCTCGGGATCGGAAAGGATAGCCACCGACATGCGTCCCTCTTCCACCCCGGCATCGGCTGCCATCTGCTGGAGGACCTCGCTGAGGAGAGGAACGTCCACGGGTTCGATTTCTTCGGATTGATGCAGGAGGACTTGCAGTGGCATAACAACATAGGGGGCTTAGGAAGGAGCTTCTGGTCAGCGAGGATTTGCGGCGCGGGGGCATTGGAACGATTGGAAAAACATTGCGATGCCCGTTATTGCCCGAATGACCAGAATCACCGCGATGCCCGTCAAAATTGGTAAAAACACTTCGCTTGGCGGCCGGATTTGCCGAAACATAGTTTGTATTCGCAAACCATGAGTCTGGTAGTACGAGGGGGGCCTCTGATACCAGTTGTGGGCGGTTCGCATAGCGTACGCTAGCACAGCTGGTCGTGATATCCCCTTCGAATACAACTGGCGAGGAAGTTTGCAGGTGCTGAGGTTTGAAACACAGCTCCAAAGCGCCGTTTTTCCCGCAAAAAAACCGTAGGAGGGTTTCCATGCGACGATTTTTTATGGGCATGGCGATCGCCTCGCTGACCGCCGGTGCACCAATGACGGCGTTCGGTGGAGATCGCGAGATCGCCGATGCCATCATCACTCAGTTGAAGCAACAGCAGTCGACGGGCAGTCTAAAAGGGTTCGATATCAACTTGAGCGTTGAGGAAGGCCGGGTGATTGTCGACGGTGCTGTCGCAAACCAAGGCCAACTCGACTCGATCCTCCGCGTTGCATCGACAACCGCAGGGGTGAAGGAAGTTGTGAACAACGTCAAGGTTCAACAGTCCTCGCTGCCGCAAGCTGCACCAGCTTTGCCGCCAGCACCCGCGACCGAACAAGTCGTTGTACCGGCATCGGCTAACGATGATGCTCCCGCACTGATGACGCTTCCTGAAAGCGAAGAACCAACCGTTCGCGCTGAAGATGCCAACATCACTTCGGAAGTCTTGTCCCGGCTTGGATCGGCACAAAAGAGCGGTCAGCTCCGCAACTTCGATATCGATGTTTCGACGATCGAAGGTGAAGTTTGGGTTCGCGGCCACGTCGCTTCCCCAGATCAAAAGAGCATGGTCCTCGGCACCGTGCAACGCGTCCCAGGCGTTGTGCGTGTGGTCGATGAAGTTTCCGTAGGGCAAACCGTTCGACCGGTCAGCGGGATGCAACAAGCACCCTCTGCCATGCCTGTGGTCGGTAGCGGAGCACCGCGAGCGTTCGCACCAAGCACCTTGGTCAATGGATCCGTTCCCGCCGCTCCTGTCGGATACGGAGCTGCCGCTCCTGTGCCGATGCAGGGTGGACCAAGCTACGGTGGTGGCGTTCCTCGCTACGACCAGCCCAATATGCCGAACTACGCTTGGCCAAGCTACGCAGCGTACCCGAACTACTCCGCTGTTACCTATCCGAAGCAATATTCGGCATCGGCATGGCCTTACATCGGACCATTCTATCCCTACCCGCAAGTTCCCTTGGGATGGCGGAAGGTCGCATTGGAATGGGATGACGGTCTGTGGTACTTGGACTTCACCCACAAATAAGCGTGGGATGCGATCGGACGCGATAAATCGAATGAGACACGCCATCGAAACCTCGATGGCGTGTTTTTTTATGTCGCGGCTTGAATGATTTTCGCTTGCGTCGCTTCTTCGCGCGAGAAGATCGCAGTCTGCCGTCCTTCGTTCAAAACCATGATGCGGTCGCTCAAGGTCAGGATTTCAGGAAGCTCGCTGCTGGTGACGATCACACCCAAACCTTCTTGGCACAGCTCGCGGATGATCCGATAGAGCTCCGCTTTAGCCCCCACGTCGACCCCCCGAGTCGGGTCGTCGAGCAGCAATACCTTTGGGTTGGTCAAAAGCCATCTGCCAACGATGCATTTTTGCTGATTTCCTCCGCTCAAACTCAGGATGCTAGCTCGCAATCCATCGGTTTTGATTTGGAGTTTGCTCACCATCGATTGCCCTGCATGGCGTTCCTTGCCCTCGTTTAGCAGCGGACCTGATCGCATGGCACCCAACTTGCAAAGGGATATGTTTCGGCCGACGGTCATCGCGGTGAAGATGCCGAGTCGTTTGCGATCCTCCGTGACCAAGGCAATCCCTTCAGCGATCGCCTCTTTCGGATGCGTAGGCTGAATCCGTTTGCCGCACAAGAAGATCTCACCCGTCGGAGGCTCTTTGGATGCTCCGAAGATCGCCTCGAGAAGCTCCGTCCGCCCCGCTCCCATCAACCCTGCGATTCCAAGCACCTCCCCGGCGTGGAGATCGAACTGAATGTCCTTCAATCGATACCCGCGTGCGTGTCCGGGCCATCGAAGCCCCAGATTCTTGACCTCGAGCAGCTTCTCTCCGCGTTCCCGCCGAGGTCCAAGATCGATGGTGTCCAAGGACCGCCCGACCATGCACTCCGTCACCTCTTTGGGGCTCATCGACTTGGTATCGCGCTGCGTGATGAATTGTCCGTCGCGGAGAATGACGATGCGATCGGAAAGGTAAAAGACCTCCTCCATCTTGTGCGAGATGTAAAGGATCGTCGTCCCTCGCTGCCGAAGTTTCGCGATGACCCGATAGAGTCTTTCCACTTCGGACTCCGTGAGGGCGCTGGTCGGTTCGTCCATCACCAAAATACGCGCGTTGACGCTCAGCGCTTTAGCGATCTCCACAAGCTGTTGATCGCCGACGCGCAGCGAGCCAGCCAGCTGCCTCGAATCGATACTGCATTCCAACTCTCGTAACAACTCGTTAGCCCGAAGCTGCATCGCTCGATCGTCGCGCATTCCCCAGCGATTACGAGGTTCGCGTCCGAGAAAGATATTCGCCGCTACGGACAATTGCTCGACGAGGTTCAATTCTTGATGGATGATCGAGATACCGGCATCCTCGGCATCGCGCGTGCCAGAAAACCGCACCGGCTTTCCGTCGATCTCAATCGTGCCTTCGTACTCGGGGTATACCCCGGAAAGAATCTTCATGAGTGTGCTCTTTCCAGCACCATTCTCTCCGCAAATCGCGACCAGCTCTCCGCGCGCGACGTCAAACGAAACACCGTCGAGCGCTCGAACGGCAGCGAAACGCTTGCCGATGTTCTGGATCGAGATCAAAGTATCCGCGGTCATTTTGGCTTCTGGATCAGCGGCTTTTGCATCACCGGCTTGTGGATGACGGTCTCGTAAAGAGCTCGACCTGCCAAACAGATCGTGACAAAGACGCCGAAAAGAATCCCTTTCATCGGGCTATACCAAGCTTGATTGCCAAAGAAGAGCAATAACCCGATCCCGGCAGTGAGCCCTAAGACAGGAATGCTGGCCCACCCGATCGGCGTGGAAAAGTATTTCTTGATCGCGCTCCGATCGACTCGTTGGCTGAATGTGACGGCCAGGACGACGACAATGCCGACGATCATACCTTCGTACACATCGGAGCCTGTGCCAACGATCTTGCTCACCGCATCGATGACGGTTCTCAGGAATAGACAACCGAGCACGACCCCCGGGATCGTTCCAATCCCTCCTTGCAATGAGCAACCGCCGATCACCGAGGAGGCGATCGCATTCAACTCGTATCCGCGGGCCATAATATCCGGTTTCGCAGAGCCTTGATCGGCAAAGGAAATGATTCCCACGATCGACGCGGTCACTGCACCTAATACATAGGCGAACCATTTCAACCGATCGGTCCGGATGCCACTCAATCGAGCGGCTTGCTCATTCCCACCCATGGCATGAAGGTGCCGCCCTGTGACTGTCTTGCTCATGACAATCCAGACGAGAATCGCGAGGATCACGAACAAGATCGAAATGCTGGTCACGTCCTTGAGAACATTTCGCAGCGCTCGGTCCGGAAAGTCGATTTGAGACTTTCCATTCATCATGATTGGGGCAAGGGCGCGGCCGAAGCTTCGCAGGCCTACCAAGGTGGCCAGGGTAGCGATGAACGGGGGGAGGCCGACCGCGGTAATGAGCCAGGCATGCAGTGTCCCGATCATCACGCCGACCAGCAGTGTTCCCGCTATGGCGAGCAGTACGGCGGTCGTGCTGATGGAACCCTTCGAAAAGCCGTCGGGATCCAGGAGGATAAGCAAGGCACCGAAGACTGTCGCGCTGAGCGCGATGACCGAGCCACTGGAGAGATCGATCCCACCAGAGATTATAATGACGGAACTACCTAGCGCAAAAAATCCCAGAAGGACCGTATTGCGTAGGATCAACTCCGCGGAACTTGCTGACTGATAGTAGTAAGTATGACCGCTGTCGAGCAACGCTGTGATCAAGACCACAGCGGACCATGCTAGCAGCAGTTTGAACTCCACCGATCCCCAAAAAGTTCGCCAAAGAGAGGGCTTGGGAATCATGAGCTGGTTAGGTTGTACTTCTTGAGCCAGTCTTGGAATTCGCTGAACTTCACAAACTCAACGCTCGGTCCGAACTCCGCAAACATTTCTTTGGTGAGCGGGGAGCCTTCGTTAGGCACGACGACCTTGAGTCCTGTGTCTCGGTTATCCCCGCCGGGCTGACCCATCTTGGGAAAGAGTTCCGAAAGGGTCGCTTGATCGCCGGAAAGTTTTGCAAATGCGTAACGGACCGAATCGTAGCCCATCCCAAACGGGTTTTGGACCACCATGGCATCAATCATGCCATCTGCCATCTGCTGGATGGCCAATTGCTCCGCATCGAACACAACGATCTTGAACTTGTCCCGTGCGTTCTTTTCCGAGACCACATCCACGATGGCCGGTGCGTTGTAGGACCAGATACCGACGAGCATCGAAAGACTTGGGTGTTTGGCAATGACATCCCGCACATTGTCGCGAGCCCTATTTCGATCTGCGTCGTCGAGTTTTCGGTCCTTTTGTGTGGCTTCACCGTAAACCGAGGTGAATCCATTCATCCGTTCGATGGCGTTTTGTTGGCTGTCGGTCCCGACGAACTGAGCGTACTCCGCATCTGGCTTGATCCCCTTGGCAGCGGTTCCAAGCACTTTACCTCCGGTGATGTTGTTGGTTCCGACATAGAACTCTCGGATCGATCGGCTTTTCTCTTCGAGATCGCTGTCAAAGCAACCGACGATCACACCTTTTTTCTTGAGGTTCTCCAATTCGTCGGCGATCGCCGGGTTGGTGGAGGAGAGGGGCGAGATGATCACCGCCAGCACATCGCTTTGCGTCCCGTATTGGCGCAGCTTTTCGATCTGTCCTTGCTCCGTTCCATCATTGGAGTCCATCCCGGCGGTGATACCGTGATCCGCGAGCTTGAGATCCTCGGCCGCCTTTTTGATTCCGGCCCGGGCCGCATCCCAGAACGGGGAGTCGGTGTTGTTCAAGAGAACGATGCGTCCTGCCTTCAGTTTGGTCGCACCGCCGCTGGAGTCCCCTTTGGCCGAGGCATCCCCCGAGGTCTTGCCGGTCGATTTGTCGGACGCGGAATCGCATCCCATACTAAATGTGAGGAGCAGGCCAATGGTCAGCCATGCCGCGGAGAGAAAGGAGGTCTTCACAGTATTTGCACCCGCGCGACGGAGGATTTAAGGACTAGATCCGCGACCGGATCGACGGCCTAATGGTAATTTTCACGACGCAGCGTGACAAGCACACAGCAAGCGTTGAGAAACATTCTTCTCGCAGTAAGCTTGTACAGATCGCCGGAATACGCAACCTTTTCACTCAATTACTCCATTTCCACCCGCGATAGCCTTGCGATCTAAGGCAAGTGACGCAATATCGTAGTGAACGATTCGTCGCCGACATCTACCTCAATCGACCTCCTATGGACTCCTCCCAAAAATTCAAACTGATTCATCTCGACGATGAGGACGATGGTCTCACCCTATCAAAGTCCCTCAAGCGTCACTTGCCCGATTGGACTTGGGGCTCGGTTCGCGACGCCATTTTGAAGCGGCGGGTGCAAGTCAACGGGAATCTTTGCTTGGACGCCGCTCGCAAGGTAACGCCGAAAGATGTGGTGAAACTCTGGAAGGACTCGCTTCCTAAACCGGTCGATGCCACGGCCATCCGACTTGCCTACGTCGACGATTTCCTCGTCGTCGTGGAAAAGCCACCCGCGGTCACCTCCACTCGCCATTTTGAAGAGCGAGACCTCTCCAAAAAGCGACGGCAGCTTCAACCCACGCTTGAGGAATTAGTTCCCCAAGCCCTCATCGATCACTTCCAGGCGTACAAACAATCGAGCATCCCCTCGCCGACTCGCAAGCAGCAGCTATACGAATCGGCTCGGCAGCGAGAGCATCGGCTGAAAAAATATTCGGTCATCGCGGTGCATCGACTCGATCGTGACACAAGCGGGCTGATGATCTTTGCTCGAACTCCGTCGGTCGCTCAAACCCTTGGGCTGATGTTTCGCAAACACGAGGTAGTCCGAAAATACCACGCGGTGGTTCACGGTTATCCCGAAGCGCAAACCTTCGACAATATCCTGGTACGGGATCGGGGCGATGGTATCCGAGGAAGTAAACAAACCGATGCACCGGACCCAACCGAGCAACGGGCGATCACACATGTTCGACCCATGGAGAAGATCGGCCCCTATTCGCTCGTGGAATGCCAGTTAGAAACAGGACGCACGCATCAGATCCGAATTCACTTGGCCGAAGCAGGTCACTTGCTTTGCGGTGACCCAATCTATGGTCGCAATCGAGACGGAAGTCGAACCGAGGACGTGAGCGGCGCGCCACGACAAGCTCTTCATTCCGCGACGTTGGAGTTCAACCATCCGATCTCCGGGGAGTCGCTTCGCTTTAAAATGCCATGGCCTGCCGATTTGTTTCAATGGCTCAAGCAGCTACGCGGCGAACATCGCTAGCACGGCGATACAACGAGACAAATAGACACGCGAAGATGGAGACAGGAGCTACTAGTGACGAATTGGCACAAACTGGGGCACGATGAGGTATTGAAGATCCTTTCGGCGGACGAGAAAGGACTGGCGAAATCCGACGCAGAAAAGCGTCTGAAAGAGAGCGGTCCGAATCGCCTGCCCCAGCAACCGCCGACCCCTTGGTGGAAGATCCTCCTGCGCCAGTTCCAAAGCCCGCTGATCTATGTTTTGGTCGGTGCCGCGGTCCTTTCGATAGCCTTGGGGGAAGTCAAAGACGCCATCTTCGTCGCCATCGTGCTGGCCCTCAATGCCGTGATCGGCGGATATCAGGAATGGAGTGCGGAGAAGAGCAGTCGAGCCCTGCAAAAGCTTCTACAAATCCGGGCGACGGTGACGCGCGATGGCGATACCTACGAGATCGATGCGGAAGAGTTGACACCAGGGGATATCGTGTGGCTCGAGTCGGGTAATCGCGTCCCCGCCGATTTACGATTGCTACAAGCCACTGGATTCGAAGTCGATGAATCCCTCCTGACCGGCGAATCGCTCGCGGTCGTCAAGGACAGCGATTGGCGAGGAACCGACGCAACCCCGATGGCCGATCGACGGAATCTCGCATTTGCCGCATCGATCGTTGTCCGAGGTCGCGCGCAAGGGGTTGTTGTCGGAACAGGTGGACACACCGAAGTAGGCAAACTGGCGGTGGATGTTCTATCCAGTTCGGGTGGCAAGCCTCCTCTCATCGAACGCATGGAGAAGTTCTCCACTTCGATCGCTTATGTTGTATTGATCTCGGTCGTAGCGGTTTCGCTCATCGGAATCTTCGTCCACGGACATTCCTTGCAAGAAATGCTTTTATTCGGCGTCGCCCTGGCCGTCTCCGCCATACCAGAAGGCCTGCCAGCAGCATTGACGGTCGCCCTGGCAGTTGCCACCACGCGCATGGCAAAACGTGGCGTGATCGTCCGGCGCCTCGCAGCTGTCGAAGGCTTGGGAAGCTGCACCATGATCGCAAGCGACAAAACGGGCACGCTTACTTGCAACGAGCTTACGGTGCAGCGAGTCCTGACCCCCGATCATGCTTCGATCCACCTAACAGGCAGCGGCTTTCAACCGATCGGCGAACTGCAAATCGATGGCAAACCGATCGATGCCTCAACTTCATCCGGTTTGGTCGAGTTGATCGAAGCGGGAGTGTTGTGCAACGAGGGAGATTTGCATCAGAACGGATCGGAATGGAAATGGCATGGTGACCCCACCGACATTGCTTTGCTAGGGCTGGCCATCAAGTCGAAGTTGGATCCACAGAAGATCCGAGATCGGTATCCAGAGACCGGAGCGATTCCCTTTGAGCCGGAGTTTCAATTTGCTGCGACCGCCCATCGCATCGAGACAGGGACTCGCATCTGCGTCAAAGGAGCCCCTGAAAAAGTGCTTCGCATGTGCTCGATGTCGGAGCAAACCGAAGCATGGGAACATTGGATGAACCATGCGGAGGAGTTGGCTCGGCAAGGATTCCGCGTCCTCGCAATCGCATCAGGAAATCAAGACAACGAAACGATCGAGCTCGATCCGGAGCGCCCCCCGCAAGGCCTGGCGTTCCTCGGCTTTATCGGAATGATCGACCCGCTTCGCCCAGGAGTGAAACAAGCGGTGGAGCAATGCCAACAGGCCGGTATCACCGTCTGCATGGTCACCGGAGATCACCCTGTCACCGCGCTTGCGATCTCGAAGGACCTGGGCTTGGCGGATTCCCCGGCTAGCGTGATCGCAGGCCAATCCCTCAACGGGCTCAGTCAAGAAGAACTTCGCGAGATGATCCGTACCAAGCGAGTCTTCGCACGCGTCACACCGCGACAGAAACTGGAGCTGGTCAACGCAGCCCGCGCCGAAGGGCACTATGTGGCAGTTACCGGCGACGGCGTCAACGACGCGCCAGCCCTGCGCGCATCGAATATTGGAATCGCGATGGGAAAGTCGGGGACCGATGTGGCGAGAGAAGCCGCTGAGCTCGTCATCTCGGATGATAACTTTGCCACGATCGTAGCTGGAGTCGAGGAAGGCCGAATCGCCTACGACAATATCCGCAAGGTCATCTACCTGCTCGTATCGATGGGGTTCGCGGAAGTCCTTCTCATCGGTGCAACGTTTGTTATGGGCTCGTATCTACCCATTCCGTTCCTGCCTGTGCAATTATTGTGGCTCAACTTGGTGACCGACGGAATCCAAGGGGTCGCGTTGGCATTTGAACCTGGAGAATCGGGCGTCTTGCGCCGCAAGCCGCGCAGCCCCAGCGAACCGATCTTCGATCGATTGATGCTGGAAAGGATACTTATTGCTGCCATTACCATGATGGTTGTCGGCACCGGGTCCTTCTGGTGGATGATTCAATCCGGGTGGAGCGAAGCGTCCGCTCGAAACGCATTGCTCTTGCTAACCGTTCTTTTTCAGAATATCCACATCGGGAATTGCCGCTCCGAAACCATGAGCGCGTTGAGGCAATCTCCACTCAAGACACCTTTTCTGCTCGCAGGAGCGATCGGGGCACTCGGGATCCACATCTTCGCGATGTATTTCCCGCCACTGCAATCCGTGCTCCGAATCGAGCCGGTGAGCTGGCATGTCTGGGTGGCGATGTTCGCCCTCTCCCTGACTGCGTTCGTCACAATCGAGATCCACAAATGGACTTGGTGGCTCCGCTACGGGGACGGGCGGTGAAAGGTAGGATCATCTCCGATTTGAGTCGGTTAGGGAGTCACTACCCTTGCCGGTATACTCCTAACAGGCGTTGTTCGGTAGTGAGCAACGGTTCGACGCGTCGGTGGATCGGTTCTTTTGTCCCTTTCACTCCCCAGAGTAATGAGTTCCGCATTGATCTCGACAATTCGATCCGCATTTCGTCTCTCCGCACGCGGGTGGATTTCCCTCTGCATCGCCCTCCATGCGGTGGCCTACTCCCCGGCAGATGATTCCGCGGACTCGCGAAAAGCGCCTGACCACGTGGAGCCGGGAAGTGAGGCGGAAGCGGTTCTGATCGCAGCGAGTCTGCGTCAACAATTCGCTGATCTCTGGTCTGGGATGTCCCCCGAAGCCAAACGTGGTTATCAAAACTTGGTTTCGAATCCCTATCTGCCTCACGATTTTGATTTGGACGCCGTGCGGGAATTAGAAAAAGATCGTTCGGCCCGATTGCCGGTGGAGGGGTTTGCCGACAACCTTTCGGATCGGGAGCGGTTCTTCGCTCGCTTTGGATTGTCAGGTCGTCCCGATGCACCAGATATTCCCCTTCAATACGTGCAAACTTCGGAGAATCGGTTCGTCATGAATTGCTTCGCCTGCCACGGTGGGAACTTGTACGGAGCCACCTACCCAGGAGCGCCGAACACGCTTTACTTGCTCGAGTCCCTTACCGAATCGGTGCGCAGGACCAAGCTTCAACTTAGCAAGCCATTGGGTCACATGGATATTGGATCGCTCGTGATGCCTCTGGGCCGAACCATGGGAACGAGCAATGCGGTGATGTTCGGCGTCGCGTTGATGAACTATCGCGATGAAGAGCTTCGAATCCACACCAATCGATCCCCAGCTAGGATGGTGCATCATGACATGGACGCCCCTCCCTGGTGGCATTTCCATCGCAAGCATCATATTTACATTGATGGCTTTGCGGAAAAAGGGCACAAGGGGCTGATGCAGTTCATGCTGGTGCGCGAGAACGGTCCAGAGAAGTTTCGCGAATGGGAGTCCGACTTCCGCGACGTTTATCGCTTCTTGGAAGAATTGAGACCTCCTCAATATCCACTCCCTATCGATCACGTCATGTCCGAACGGGGGCGAGTCGTTTTTCAAAAGAATTGTGCCTCCTGCCATGGTACCTATGGGGATGGAACTGAATTCCCGAACATCCACGTCGACATCGAAGACATCAAAACCGATCGCGTCCGGTTCGACTCGCTCACTCCGGCGCATCGCGCCCATTACGGCTCCAGTTGGTTTGCCGATATGGGGCGTCAAGAAACATTGGCCGAGGTCGAAGGTTATGTTGCTCCTCCCCTGGATGGTGTTTGGGCGTCGGCTCCCTACCTTCACAACGGAAGCGTGCCCACGCTTTGGCATCTCCTTCATCCCGACGAAAGACCAGTTGTTTGGAGACGGACATCGCTAGCGCTCGACACCCAGCGAGTCGGTTTGCCAATCGAGGTGATGGACAAGCCACCGAGTCGATTGAACTCCTATGACAAGCGGCTTTATTTCGATACTCGAGCTGCAGGCAAGTCATCCTCTGGACACGACTACCCTGCCCGACTCAACAACGAAGAAAAACGAGATCTCCTCGAGTACTTGAAGACGCTGTGATGTCGTACAAAAGCTTTCTCGCTCCATGGGTGCGTGTAAAGAAGTTTCTCGCCAAGGCGTCAAGGCGCGAAGGGAGATGACTTGGGAGCAATCACATTCACATTCCCGACTCAGATCTTTTCCTGGTGAGAACCTGGAGAACCAGCCTGTCCGTGCTGTTTGAAGTCGGTCCTCTTCCCTGTCCCGTTGCGACTTGGCGCCTTGGCGAGATAACTCCTCCCCAAACCGCCTTCGATATACTTGAGCGAGTCTGGAGACTCATTCGAAGTGGGATTGGATTGCGAATCATGAAACGGCTTTTTTTTTCGTCGAAACGAATCGCGGAAGCGCGATCCGAGTCCAAGCTTTCGCGGCGTGAACTGCTCAAGCTTGGATTCGCATCATGCACAGGCCTTTTGTCGTCCCAATCCTCTCCCTTGGCTCATTCGAAGGGGATGGCGTCCAAGCCAACAGTACTTGTAGTGGGTGCAGGTTTCTCTGGGCTGGCATGCGCGTACGAACTGGCGAGCGCTGGTTACAGCGTAAAAGTCTTCGAGGCCAGGCGACGCGTGGGGGGAAGAGTCCTCAGTCTGAAGAACTTGATTCCCGGCAAGAATGTGGAGGGAGGTGGGGAGTTATTGGGATCGAACCATCCTCACATCTTGGCGTATGCGGCCAAGTTTGGATTCGAGTTCCTCGATATCAAGGAGGAGGACGCCCCATCTCCCATGATCCTCGGAGGTCGAAAGCTGCTCGAGGAGGAAGCTCGCAGACTGGAGGAAGAGTGCGATTCCGTTTTCACCAAGATGACCGATGAAGCTCGCACGATCGATGCCGAGGAGCCTTGGAAGAGCATCGATGCCGCCAAGATCGATCGCCGCACCACAGCAGATTGGATCGCAGATCTTTCCGTTTCCGACTTGGCCAAACGGCTGCTAACGTCGCAGTTCACTTCCGACAACGGTGTGGCCGCTAGCCGGCAAAGCCATCTGTGCAATCTCGCGCAGGTCAAGGGTGGCGGTTTGGAACGCTACTGGACGGACACAGAGTTATATCGATTGGACGGGGGAAATCAGAGCTACGCGTTACGCCTTGCCACGGAGCTGGGCGACCAGCGGATCCGACTCGATTGTCCTGTCCGCGAAATTCAAATACATGAACACCATGTTGCCGTCGTCGACGCGGCTGGGGAGATGCATGAAGCCGATGACGTTGTGTTAGCCACGCCCCCGAGCACTTGGTCGTCGATTCGATTCACCCCCGAGTTGCCAGGAGCTCTTTTGCCTCAAATGGGAGCCAACGTGAAACTCCTGTCGGTCGTCCGGGAGCCGTTTTGGCGCGCTGCAGGGGTATCACCCGACGGGACTTCGGATGGCGAAGTGGGGCAAACGTGGCATGGAACCGATGGTCAAAACGAAACAGGATCGGTGGCGCTCATCGCCTTTAGCGGTGGTCCGGCAGCGGAAGCCATCCATCGCCGGGCCGTTGCGGAGCGACAGCCATCCTACGCGAGGGAACTCGAGATGTTGATCCCAGGTTACTCGCCGTGTTTTGAGAAAGGCCAGTTCATGGACTGGATCGCAGACCCTTGGACACGAGCCGGTTATTCGTTTCCGGCTCCGGGAGAGATCACTACGCTAGGTCCGGTGCTGCACCAAGGAATCGGGCGACTTCATTTCGCCGGCGAACACTGCTGTTACCAATTCGTTGGTTACATGGAGGGCGCGTTGCATTCTGGTGCGTCGTTAGCAAAACGCATTGCGAAACGGGATGGCGTCCACCTGGTGAATTGAAAGAACGAGCGTGCTAGTGGACTTGGACAGGAGCCCCTATTTTAACCCCCAACATCATCGATGCCGAATCGGAGACCAAGTGCAATCGGAGCGGTTGGCCATCTTCTAAAATCGCGATAAGCGTCATCTCCGGTTGTTGATGTTCTGGACCATAGATGCCGAACGTTTCGAATTCATCATCGACGACAATCTTCGTCTCTTCCGAATGACCGATGCCAGCGAGTCGCTCGGCCGTGAGATCCGTAATCAAATCACCGCTGGGACTGATCTCTACGACGCTTCCAGTAATCTTTGCTGCCACGGCTGACGACTTTTCAATTGCGAATTGGAAGTATGCAGATCAATGATCGCGAAAAGGGTGTTCTTCGGGCCGCCGCATTGTAGCAAAGTTCCAGGTGACAAGGGTGTTTAGCTAGCGTGAAAAACCTAGCGATGGATGGGTCATCCCCTTTCGCACGACGCGAAAGCGGAGATGATCACCGCCAAGGCAGTCTCGAGCGTTGCCGTTTGGAATACTGATTTCCAGACGCCCCGACGAGCCGATCAAGGCAACGAGGTTGCCGGGCTCGGCTTCTCCGTAGGTCTTCACGATCGGGATCTCGCGCAGTTCCAATCGGCCGGGAGGTGGACTCGCGGTGCCTTCGATGACAAGTTGCCATTCCTGCATCGCTTGCGAGTTCTCCGACGCTGGCCAGTCTTGGATTCGCACGTTGGTAAGGAGATTTCCATAGCGGTCGGCCATACAAACCCTCCCTTCGATGCTTTCTCGATCCTCCTCGCGTCGATACGCGACCTTGGGAATAGGGCTCGGATGCAGTGCCTCCAAAGCATCGCCGAGCGATTCCAACACTCCGCCACCCGCTAGGTAGGCAGCCACAGGGGCCATGATGTCCCTGGCGTGAAAGGTTGTACTCGGTCGCGTGGCCCAAAACTCGGGTCGGTTCAAATGGACGATCCTTCGTGGGGGGAAGTCTGCCGCGAGCGCTGAGAGAAGACCATTGTCGGGACCGATTGCGATTCGGCCGTCGAAATCGGCTGCGACGAGCCTGCGGTCGGTCCCTACTCCTGGATCCACTACCGCAATGTGAATAGAACCTTTAGGAAACCATGGCACCGAGTCCTGAAGCACGATGGCACCGTGATGGATGGACTGCGGTTCGATTTCGTGCGTTAGATCGATGATGCGAGCCTGGGGCGCCAGGGTGGCCAAGACTCCCTTCAGCTGGCCAACATAGAAGCTCGCTCCAAAGTCGGTTGTCAACGCGATGATAGGAGGAGAGAGCTCGCTACTCACCGCGCGAGTCTCCTGCGAGCGCTTTCGCAATCGCCTCCCTCAAACGGTTCGCAGTATCAGGAGTGCTTCCGATCAATACAGCGAGGATGATCCCGTCTCTGTCGATCACGACCGTGTAGGGAATCGCTGCTGCGCCATAGGACTTCGCAATCGATCCATCGCGATCGATCGCCGTCAGTTCCTGCAGTCCCATGGCAGACGCAACCGCGCGTGCGACTTGCGGCGCTTCCTCTAGGTTCAAGGCGAGGAACTCAACGTCGCTCGGAGCAAAGTCGCTAGCGATCTTGGCGACTTCGGGCAAGCTCTTCATACAAGGGCCGCACCAGCTCGCCCAAAAATCGAGGACTACGACCTTTCCTTTGCGGCTCGCCAAATTCCAGGATGTGCCATCAAGCCGTTCGACTTGAAAGTCTGGTGCGGTTTGCCCAATCCATTTCGATCGTCCGGCGGCAGCATCGGCAGCATCTTTTTCTTCCAAGATGAATTTGGGGTCGATGGCATGGCGGAGCGCCCATTTCGAGTACTGGCTCGCGCGGGCGTAGGAGGCGATCTCGTCTCCGAACAAGATGCGAGAGCAGTTTGGCAGGGGCAATTTGCATTCACCCAATTGTGGGTGTTTGCCGCGGATCTGACCCTCCGCAATCGATTCCGGAACGATGGACAGAACCGTTCCCAATTCCATCACGACTTGGCAAGCCAGTGGCGATTCGACCTGCGGTTGGGGATTGGAGTTCGTATCGAGCGTCGTTGGATCTTTTGGCGCGAGCTCCGGGGGAGGTGCGAGCCAAATGACCTCAGCAACGTTCTTGGTCCAAAAGCGTTGGGGGGTACCCCGCACATCGAGCACGAGGGAATCCGGATCCGACTCGATCAGTTTGCCTCGCACGACATCCCCTTCCCTGGATACAACCAAATGGGTAGGAGGATCGCTGCGTTGGGCTCGAGGGACGGTAAGCAATCGTTGCAAAACATCCTCTTGCAACGCATCGGTACCCGTGTAAACGAGGTAACGAAATCCGCGAACATGGCTCGATGCGATGGTCGCATTTCCAAAGTACTCGCTCGCGACTTCGAGGAGGCCATCGCGAAATTGGTCCAATCGAGCCGGAATGCTATCTCCGGAAGTTAGGTAGAGAGCGGGCTCTCCTGGTTGGAGAAGACGGCCGAATCGTTCCATGCGAGACTGAGGTGAAAGCTTCGCGGACGAGGGGTTCTCTGCACCGGAAGCAACCCTCGCAAAGATATCGATCGCACCACTTACCTTTTCATTCAAAGGTAGCGGCGGAAGATCGGGTGCGATGCGCCATCCGAATACCGAGATCCCCCTCAGGGACGACGTCGGATGCGAATGACCGACGAGTTCTCCCAGGGCGGTGACATGCTCGGTCGAAATCCGCATGGAACGTCCTGGCTGGATAAGCCAACCTGCTGGCTCTTCATTCCATCGCTGAGCTTGAATCGCAATGATCTCCGACGTTGGGCAGACGATATCGAGGGCGATAGGCGTATCCTTCAGCAGAAACGTATTCCCGGCCGCCTCGATCCGATGCGAGGAATACCGATTCCCATTCTCCAGCTCTACAAAGTAGACGGTTCGATTGGATTTCGGTTGCTCAACAGCGCGCGGGAACTCGATGCGCTCGACGGTGGAAAGGCTAATACGCCCCAGGGCGCTGGCCGATCCGGCCAACCCAAAACTACTATCGGAAGCTCGAAAGTCCGTGGGGACCCCCGCAAAGTCTTCGCTATTGAAGAGGATGATTTTTGGAACGGACGTATCCTCCGAAGCGGCTGGATTGAGCGAGCTTGAATCGATAGAAAACGTGGAGCGAGAGACTCGAAGTTCGCGCAGCTGCATTCCACCCGGTGCGACATTGGTCAAAACCACCGACTGCACCCCAGCGCTCCGTTGCTTTTCCTTTCCACGAATCTCTGCAATCGTCTTTCCTCTCCAGACCAATGCGAATTGCCCACGGATATAGTCTGAGAGAATGCGAAGACGCATCGATTCCAGACCTTCGAACGGGATGATCGCCGTTGCCAAATCGGCGTTCTCATTTTCTTCGAATAGCAATGTGACGCTAAGTGCATTGCGATGCTCAATCTTGCGAACATGCAACTCCAGCTTCTTGGGGGTCCCCAGGGTTAAAATCCAATTCGGGCTAGAGTGCGTCCAAGCCACATCGATCTCCATCGCATTCACATCGGGGAGAAAGACACGCTGCTCGATCGAAGTGCCCGGAGTCTCGGTTTGGATGGATCCTACACGCACGTCCCATCGTTGATCCGATTCGGACTCAGCTCGTGGAATGGTTTGCGTCCAAGATTCGGGCGGTATCATCCCGGCCTCTTTCGAGGGCCCATCCACGACTCGTAGTAAAGTCCGGATCGAGGTGAACGGAATATCTTGGCTGCCAAAGCGGTTGGACTTCAATCGAAGGGTACGCTCGTCCATCGATTCCACTTCGCCTGTCACGCAGCCTCCGGCCCAAAACTCTACCACAAATCGAGGAGCGTCTTCCCGTTCCCCTTCGCTGGACGACGTCGAATCGACCGGCGTCAATGGACGATCCACTGCGATCGATTCAACCTTTTCCCAGGGGACGGCAACGGGGGTCGCGAAGCTGGGACAATTCCAAAGCAACCCTCTCTCCGAACTACCTGATGCACCCGAGTTATCAAAACCACCTTTGAGAACATCGCCGCCGACCAGACGCAGGGTTCCCAGACTTTTTGGCGTTTCCTCGTTTATTTGTGCGTAGGAATGCGGACCGATCGGCGCGATGCCAAGCAGTCCCATCGCGAGCGCGAGCCATACTCCGGTTGAGAACAACCGGGAAGTTCGATGGCGTGGAAAGAATGTAGCGCAGCGAGGAGGGAACATGCGGTCTAGCGCTCGTAAATAGGAAGGAATCGAAAGTTGACTGCCAAGGACAGAAGCGACAGGGAGGTCGCAACATTTGGACCGAAGCTACCATCGAATCGGCCGTCGGGCTTTTGGCTTTGGCGGAGTTCCTGGATCAGCAATTTGTTCCACTTCTCCCAAGCATCTATATCGGCTTGAAACAACGCTTGCGCTTTGTAGTACGCCGTGTACTCGCCGTAGTGATCCCCGACCTTGATCGCATCTTTGGCTTTGAGAAATGCGGTGCAGGCTTTGAATTCGCTTAAATCTTTTCGGCCTGCGATCGAGTAGACGAGGGCCGCAATCGACACGCGTGCCTGCGACTCATCGTAGCCACCCAATCCGCCCGCATAGGCGACCTGCCCACTTTTCGAGGTCATGCTGGTGAAGTACGAGATAGCGCGATCAATGTTCTTGTCCGGTACTTCAATGCCCGCGTTCCTCGCAGCAAGGAGAGAGACGAGGATCGCTCCGGAAACCGAGGTATCGGCGTCCGTGGAGTTCGGGGCATACCGCCAGCCACCCGTGCTATTTTTGTCTTGGCTCGTGATAGACGTTCGCACCGCCAACTCAAGGGCTTGGCCAATCGAACGCCGTCGGTCCATCGGTCCGTCAGCTCCTTCCCACAGTCTTTTCTCGTCCATTGCCCCGTAGGCTTCCGCCAGCGCGAGCGTTGCGAATCCGTGGTGATACATACTCCCGCCCAGATACCCTGTTTTCGGATCTTGCTCACGTATCAAGTTCTGAACAGCTCGACGCACCTGAGTCTCATGAGCTCCGAAATTTGGGTCTTCGCCATATGCCAAAAACGCCATCACGCATAAGCCAGTCGGACCGGGACCAGGATTATTGGGTGAGGGCCAAGCGCCTTCGGGCGTTTGGCTGGTGATGAGCCAGTCCAATCCCTTTTCATAGATCTCTCGCACTTCACGAGACACACCCTGACCTTGGACCGGGTTCTCCCGTCGAAACGCCGAAGGGTTCTGTCCCAATGCGATCGTCCCCCAGCAGATGGACACTAGCATCGCCATCCAGCCCGCTCCCCTGATTCGGGTTGGTGTGGTAGCTATCGATGGCAGTCGTGAGTCGAAAACAATCATGGTCGTGCTGTCGCTTGTTGCTTCCAGGCTTGGAAGCTCTCATCGGAAAGAATAGCTGTGCGTTGGGAATCTGAAAGTTCGCTCAACGCTTCGAACAGTGCTGGAACGGACTGGATCGAGACATGGTTCGGGTCCAGTAAAAAGGCTAGGAGACTCTGTCGCTCTCCCGTGGTCAGTCCCACTTTGCGCTGCACCAGCAAGAGCAACCGGTATTTGCCTGATCGTACCCGCGTCGCTTCGACACGCTTTTCATCTTCATCAAGCTGCTTTTGTTGATCGGAGGTCAAGGTCGCATGAAGAACTTTCTTCCACAAAACATCTTGGTTCAGCGTGTCATGTTGTTGCATGGTTCGCAATTGTTGCCACGCGCTGTTGTAGATGGCTTGTTTCTTATCGGGTGGAGTGTCCTCTCGGATTTCGCTGAGCAGAGAGGTGATCGTCGACTCGATGCGTGCGATATCGATTTCGATCGAACCATCGATCTTCTCCTTTTGGGAATCGTTCAATTTGCAAACTTGGTCGACTCGGTCGATGGACCGTTGGATCGCTTCACGACGCAGGCGGCGAAACGCTTGTCGCGATCCTCCGAGCAGTCCGTAAAGCATCTCTTCCAGTTCGGCTCGACTCAGTTTTCCGTGAATGGTCATTCCGCCGTTGTCCGCATTCTGCAGCATACGGGCTTGTAGGACCGCAGGGATACGACGAGGTTGGAGCCGCGGAATCGCTTCCTTGCGAAGTTCCTTTTTGGGTGGATCCGCTGGTTGGGAATCGATTGGAGGTTGCGAGAAACAAACGGGAGCACTCGCAGCGGCGAGGAAGGGGGCGATCGATGCGAGCACGACCAATAGGAAACGAACGGAGAGTCGCTCCTGTACTTGCCAAGCTCGATCGATCGATTTCATGCCAGGTCTCCCTCTATTTGGATGGTTCGGAGGGAACAGGTGGTGTCGTCGAAACGAGGCGTGGATCGCTCGTGACACTTCCCAGGCGAAGAGGTTCTTCCAGAGGGTGTACCGTATACTCGAGCGAGTAGTTCGCTGACCGTGGAAGGGGAGTACGGATGGCTAGCGCGTTGCGTTGCGATTCCGTCAGGATCGTATCCAACCACGAGCGATTCAACTCTGGTAACAACGCCTCGTTGTCGTACACTCCTTCGATGGACCGAAACCATCGATCTTTCCACTTCTCCTCCAATACCTTGCGGACCAGCTCTTGCTGACCGCTGGAAAGCTTCAATTTGTCATGAAGCCACACGAGCATCTGTTCGATCAATGCCTCGCGACGCGAGGCCACGCGATTACTCAACTCCACTTCGTACTTTGCCAATTGTTCGGGAGTCAATGTTTTGGCCACCCAGTCCTGCATAGAGCGTTCGACAATTCCGTCGAAATCAATGGTCCCGTGCACATGGGACTGCAATCGTTTCGCGACCTCGCGAGACGATTTGGTTCTCCACTCTTGTTCGACGATCGATAACAATGCGATGGACTGCGACTCCGTTGGTGCGCAGGTGTGAGCGATGATTCGCAACTCGTTTTGAACCAGTCCCCGCACCTGTGCCAGCGCCGTATTGCGATCGATTTTGTTTGGGATGTTTTCATTTCCCGCCCCAAGGATGATGCCATCTGCACGGACCCGGACTTCTTGCGCCTCGACGCTGGAGTCCACACGGAAGGGCACTACGCCCCACGCGCTACATAAAACCAGGTTGACGCCCAGGGTCGCACTGCTCCGAAGCCAGCGTGCAAGTCGCGGTGTGATCATCGCGAGGGCCCCTTGCTTTCCAGGCGTTGGAAATACTCGTCCAATCCGTTTCGAAACTCTTCGGGCAGACCGGTTCCCGTGGTTCCCGTTTCCTGCGTGACGGTTCGTTCTTGCCGCTGTTCGTTGGGATTGACGCCGGGTCCTAGGAGCGCGATCGCCGCCTCATCGGTGGTTCCCCCACCTCCGCCTCCCGGGTCGGTTCCTCCCCCCCCTCCCGATTTTTGGGGGCTGGAACGCCTGGCTTGCAGAAGCAGTTCGATGGCTTCGGTTTCCGCCGCGATCGCTTCTCGTCCGGTATTGGGTTGGCTCAGTATGGCGGCCGCTTCCTGCATCACAGCGTCGACCTGAGTGAGGAGCCCTAACTCTCGTTCGAACTCAGCCTGCGCGTCGGGAAGCTCCGAGATTTTTTGTCTTGTCAAAGCAACCCTGTCTCGAAGTTGGATTTGCGATTGTGTCAATTCGTTTGCGGTCGCGCGATAAGCGTCCGGAGTCGCAGCCTCCTTAGACTGTTCCGCGACGCGTGTTCTATCTCGCAAATTCATCTCTTGCTCTAGGACTTGCATGACCTCGAGTACAAGCGACGGGGGAAGCGATTTCTTCCCTTTTTTGCCCCCTTGCCCCTCCCCCTTCGCGGCGGATTCGACGATATCCTCTGCCCATCGATCGAGGGCATCAGACCAGTACTCCGCTTCCGCGATAGCCAGTCCTTGCTGGACCGTCATACGTTGAGAAAGACGTTGCAGGTTACCGAGCAAGTCTTCTGATTTCATTTCGAGCACGACGTCCGCCATCCGGGGTGAAGGCCGTCGCTCCTGAAATCCCTGCATGTCATCGACGATCGTCGCTACATACTCGGACGCTTGCAACTCTCGTTGGCTGAGCCCTTCCAGCCGCATTCTTTGCTCGGATGTCAATCGGGCTGCGGTCGATCCAAAGGCTTCCGAAAGCTCGCGATTGGTTCCCTCGGCAATCTCAAGCTGCTCTCGCGACGCGGCCTTGAGACGCTTGACCAGCGTGCTTCCCTCCAAATTCCCCATGACGTTATTCAACGCATCCGCAACCTTCTCAAATTCCGCGAGCAACGCCTCCTGCTCCTCCACCGCTTGCTCCACCGGCGTCGATTCCTCTCCCTCCTCGCCAGGTTGAGCCTCCCCCTGAGATCCCATCAGGGTCGTCGAAGGAAGCCGTAGCGCTGCTGGGCTGCTCCCAGAAGACTTGCCCCCCTTTTCGCCCTCGGCACCCGGCGGTTGCTGCGACGACTCTTGATCATTCACTTTCGGTGCACTGGATTGTTTTTCACCATCCGTATCCGATTCACCTGAGGCATCTCCACCTTGTGTTTTGCCCACTTGATTCGCGGTTGGGTTGTCGGATGCCGCATCCTTCGATTCCTTTGCGCCGGTTGTGTTTGCTCGAGCGCTTTGTTTGAGCAAATCCGCAACGGAGGGCATACGATTCGAAGCGATATCTTTGAGAACTTGCTGCATTTGCGCCCAAGTCTCCAGTTGATTGGGGTCGATCTCCGCGTTGCGAGCCGCTTGCCGAAGAAGCTCGTCCCCTTTCGCGGTGAGATTGTTCAATCGTCGCCCGTTGGACTGCTCGGCAGATGCCTGTTCCTCCAGTCGTTTACGCGTCGATTCTTTTCCAAGCTCCGATGCCGGCAGATCTCGCAACTGGCGATTGATCGCAAGCAACTGCAGCTCGCGGTCGCGCACCTCCAACGATTCCCGCTGCCATCGGTTGACTTGATCGAGGATCCAGATCGCGTGATCGTTGGGGGTGAGAACATAAAAAACATAGGGAGAGGAGTAAGCTCGCTCTCGTTCTGGATGGTAGTCTTCGGCAAATAATCGGACTTCGATGGCTTTGGCAGGAATATGCATCGCAATCGCTTGAAAGACCGCCATGGCATCTAACGAAGACTGAGTTGGCCCTCCCTTAGCGAGCATCACTTCACCCGAGGCGTCCGATGTTGCAGAAGGGGGATTCTCCGGTGCGACGAGTTGTTCCTCGATCGCCTTCCAGACCAATCCGACGCGTTTGATACCAAAATCATCCATCGCGCGGACTTGAAACTGAATTTGCTCGGAATCCAGAACCACTTTGGACTTGGGCAATCCATCTCCGAACACAAAAGGTGGTTCGTCCTCGGCCGATTGGATCAAAAGAGGAAAAGCAGAGCGACTTTCCAGTCCATCCATGTCGCGCCAACGGAGTTCCAGTTTGGCTGTTTCCGAGACCAGATAATCGGGAAGTGTGAACGCTCCCTCGCGGATTGGGAGGGGCTGCGAGTTGGCTTCTGCGAAGGAGAGGGGTTTGTTGGTTTTGGAAAGCAATTGGATCGTAGAGCCGCGAACAGCGGAGATGACACCTCCCCGAATATCCTTCTCGATCGTCGAGTCAATTTCCAAATAGGACGGGAGACGAATGTTCGCGACTAAACTTTGAAGCTCGGGTCGTGGAGCTGGCTCGACATCGATGGACGGGGAAGCATCGCCAATGGCGACTTGTATCGACGTCGGCGACAGCTGCGCGGGAACAGAGAACGAATAGAGTCCTTCGTCGAGCCCCGCCAAAAACGGGTCTTGACCTTGAAGGCGAATACGCCCTTCCTGGGGAGTCCAACGCGACTCCGATGCGAGTCTAAGTTGGAGTGGAAACTCTTCTCCGATAGGAACCACCAGGCGTGAGGGGACCTTGTCCAGACTCGTGAAGGTGTAGCGATCGATGTGAGCCAGCGGAAGTGCGAATCGCAGCGCAGCGTTCCAGGCCGCAGCCGGCACAGTCGCTAACGCGATGGCACCCAACAGGACAGCAACTACCGCCAAGCCACCCAACAACCGATGCTTCGACGGAGGGAGCTCCACGAGCAAGTCTCGCTTCGAAACCGATTGTGCAACTTGATGGAGCGCTGCCTGACACAACACCGGTGAACGATTTTGTTCTTGATGATTTTTGGCAAGCTCCAAAACACCCAACAACGAATCGCCGAGAGCCGGTTGCCGTCGCTTGAGCAATCGCGCGACCGATTCCCAAGTCGACAAGTGAACGATCCAGCGATACCAAGCCCAAGGGAGCGCAGCGAACCCGCTAAACGCGATCAACCAAAATGCGATGCGTAGTGTGAACGGAGTGTCTAAGAAGCGATCTAGCAAAAACACAGTCAAGTAAGAGGCCACCACGATCAAACTGGCGGCTGCAACCGACTCCCCAAGCTTGATGCGCCGGACAGTTTGGCGATACTCGCTCATCTGCTTCAGCAGGGAGACGGGCATTTCGATCACTCGCTTACTGTCCATCCATCAACCATTTGCAATCAACAGGGATCGAACCGGCGAGTCTGGGAGGAGGATCGCCGAAGGCCACTCGATGCGGACCTTTTCGTGGGAAGGGGCCGGGTTGCAATTTACCCCGGCGAGGCAGCTCCCTAGTATAGACGTAGCCGACCGCATTTTTGAGAAGATCTTGGCCCAATTTTTGCAACGAACGGAAGGCTGATCGGTTTCAGGGCAGTATAGTAGGAACGGGGCGGACGACCGCAGATCGCCAGGATCGGTATTTCCAGGAAGCAGGTGTCGAATGAGATTGTCCATTTCGAACGCGTTTGCCATGCTCCTCGTTTTCGCGGGAGGGGCACAAGTTGGATGGACATCCGATAGCGCCCTTCGCAAAGCTTCCAGCTGGAACTGGCCGAACAATGCCCAAGTTCTGAGCAATCTCGGTCGCTTCTTGGATGCTTCCCCCAGCCAGAAATCCCCCAACGCCATTCCGTCCACCATTCCGTCCACCGGGCCATCCGCTGGGAGTTTGCTCAACGCCGAATTGGAATCGGTTCGCGGAATCGCCTTGCTCGAAGGGATTGTCCGGGCAGCTGCCGAGCGAGATCCCTCGATCCAAGCGTTGCTCGCCAAGCTGGACGGTGCCGTTTCCGCCGAGACCTTGCCCGACATCGAAAAAGCACTCAGCTCGGTCCTAGCAAACGGTGGTATTCCCGATTGGCTCAAAGCGGATGTACAGCTTTTGGTCTGCCGGAGCTACGTTCAGAATGCGTTGTACGACGAGGCCATCGCGAAGCTCGAAATGCTCCCTCTGGACGCCGTGAGCGACCCATCGACACTCCTGTTCCACTTGGCCGTCTGCCAGCACCATCTACTCCAACGGGATGCATGCGTTGAAACACTTGGCAAACTCCTGGAACGCGAAATCGACTTGCCCACTCGCTACGCCATCACGGCTCGATTGATGGAAGCGGACATCAAACCGCTCAAGGAAGACTCGCTCGACGAAATCTCCCGCTTGATGAACGACGTCGAACGCCGGCTGGCACACGGTCGAACTGGCAAACTGGTTCGAGATAAGCAGCAAGCGATCATCGATAAGCTGGAAAAGAGTATCGATCAAATCGAACAACAGATGAAGCAGCAGCAACAACAGCAGCAACAACAACAAAAGCAAAAGCAGCAGCAACAAAACGATTCCTCCAAACCGATGGATCAATCGGAGATCGCCGAGGTCAAAGGACCGGGCGAGGTGGATGCGAAAGATGTCGGCAATAGTTCGGGCTGGGGCAACCTCCCCCCTGCGCAACGACAAGAGGCTTTGCAGAACATGACCAAGGACTTGCCGAGCCATTACCGTGACGTCATCGAGGCATACTTCAAACGTCTCGCGACGAACCCGAAATAACCGCCGCTAACTATGCTTGGTTTTCAACACTGGTATGTCTACCCGACGGAGGGGAATCGCTTCTCTGTCACCTTCGAACAATTTGCCGAATCGGTCTCGAACTGGCCCGGTATGTTTTTCGAAATGGATGGCTCGTTTGTCTGGTCCATTTCGTTAGAACGAAATCCAGGTCGGGCGCAGATCGATGGGATGGTGTACGATCGCGACGACCGCATCGAATACTTGGACCTCAAAGGGAACGCTAGGCCCGAAGATTGGCTCGCGCTCTTTGGTGTGTTGGTAGGTCCTCAGATTGTTTCCGACCCCAGCGAGCAGCTGCGGATCTTTGACAATGCCAAGCAAGAGTTTGTGAGCTGGAAGGTAGCGTCGACATCGTCTAGCGTACCTCCTCTACCGCTTTAACGTTGTACGCCAACGTCCGACCGCGAAGGGTAGCGGCGAGAGTGGTTAGTGCCGGAGTTAGATGCGGCTCTAGCGAGCGTGACCACGTAGTCAATCAACGCGCGAATCTCTTCGTCCGAGAGCCCACCTTCCACATTGGGATGGGGGGTTCCAGGCATCCCAAGAAAGATACGCCGATACAATTCGGCGGGATCAACCCCCCGGCGCATCGGTTCGTTCTGAAAGCGACGTGCAGTGATCGTCCTGCCCAAGGAGTCGTTGAACTGCGTCGAAGCAACAGGCCCTGAGTCATGCCCGGCGTGGCAACTGTGGCAGCCAACCTTTCGAAAAAGATCCGCACCAGCGGCAACCGAAGCTTGGTCCACTTCCTCCGAATCGTTCGATAATGTTGCGATCGATGGTTCCGATAGCCACTTGGGGATCGGGAGTGTTTCGACATCGCGCCAACGGGCTTCCACCCATGCGTTCGCGTCCATTTCGCTCTCGGAGGTGGACGCATCCGCTTGCAATCTTCGTTTGGAAGCGGCCTCCAATCCCATCCGCTGCAATCGTCGAACTTCTCTTACCAACGCATCGATCTCATCCGAACGAAGCTGAGGAAATCCGGGCATCGACACACCTTGCAACCCCTCGGCAATCGTCTTCCTCAAATCCTCGTCGGTGGCCAACGAGCGCACTCCCGAAACGTATCGCATCGGCTCTCGGAGGAAGTTGCGAGCTGGGGGTTCCAGAAACCGTGAGGCGGTTCCCTTGCCATCTCCCTGGATTCCATGGCATGCGGCGCAATGCGTTCGATAGAGACGACGATCGATCGGTTCGGAATCCGGGCTGCTCACGGAGGGCGATTGTGTTTCCATGAACCTGGACTCCGTGAAAGGCTTTTGTAAATCCTCGACTGCGTGCAACATCGTCGCAATCGCTGTTTCGTTGGGGGCAATCATCCGCATGGTTTGCAAGTCTGCGATACGACGGATTCTCGCGACACGATCGAGCTGAAGATTCTGGATGGCAGCCCCGCCGCTTCGCTCCCCCGTGAAGGACAGGATCAAGTTCGCGAGTTGGACATCGTCGGTAGGGTCCAGGGCTTGCGAGCCCTCCCCGCGAAGCACGCTCTGAAACAACGTATCGATAGCAGGTTGGTATGCAGATACCGCGAGCAGGCTATCACGGCGCATCGCCTCCTTTGCCCGACTCCAATCGCCAGCTTCGGCGAACAAACCGGCTTGCTCCAGTGCAGGGAGTTGTTCAATCTCTTCGGGGCTCAGAGACTGGATAACCTCGGAGCTGCGACCGACAGCGCGCATGGTCCTCGCATACTGCAAGAGCCACTCCTTATTTCCTGGACTCTCCCTCCGTGCTCGGCCCCACACGGAAACTTGCTCGTCCAGCGTCGCGTTCGATAGATCGGGAGGAGCCCAAGCCGTTTCAGAAGTCCGCACCGTTTCAGATGTCGATTCCGATGCAGCCGGTACTGTTGCAGCCGATACCGATGCCGAAGACGCTGGGGCAGACTCAGGTGCGGTCTCCGTCGGAGTCCGTGTACACCCTAAAACCGCGAACGCAATCGTGGAGACGGCAAGGCATCGGCCGATAGACCATTCCGCTACAGTTACCCAACACTGATCACTCGACATCCCTATGCCATCCCCCGTGCGCGTACAGATCCCCAGAACTGCCCCATGCCCACATGGAATTCGCCCCCATGCCCTCGTGGAATTCGCACAGTATAGCTGATGCGGATAGCTCATACGGACAGATCATCCTCCTTCGGCTTTTGCCCTGAAAGGACTTCAACCGGTAGCCGCAGCTGCGAGTACTTGGCATACTGTGAGAATGCGACACGAAGATGCGGCATATCGGGAAAGCGACCCGAGCGCCGAGTCGATTTCGGAGGCAAGTGTGCAGGGCGCTGTGTTCGATTTGCATCTGAGTGAACGCAAGCACATACCTCGCAACGCACGCTGAGCCATTCCCCTCTCGAGAACCGCTCGATGAACTTCACTACCACATTGGATTCTGGGTTGTGTCGTGCCATTGCCATTATCCTGGTGGTGTTAGGCCTAGTCTCTGCGGGTCAATCGCCGGCAGCGTGTCTGCATGCTTCCGAGTTCCCAGTGGACGATAGGGGATCGGGAGCGGATGCGGCCATCGCCCGGATCGAGCGATTTTGCAGCGATTGCCATGCACTTCCCCATCCACAGAGTTTCGAACGGGACGTATGGCACGCGGAAGTCCGAAAGGGCTTCGAGTTTTACGCTCGATCGGGGCGAACCGATTTGGAGGTTCCAGCGATCGAAGAGGTGGTTCGCTATTACCGAGAGCGTGCGCCGGAATCTCTCAACCTCGAGCAATCGTTTCAGCTTGAACCGAGATGGATCGATCGATTCGACATCGACAAATTGGACTGGAAGGATGAATCGTATATTCCCCCGGGGATCGCATCCATTCGATGGTTCGAGTCGTGGGACGGGGAGGGTCCGGGAACAACCGGTGGTAGGCTGCTCGTTACCGATTGCCGAGATGGTAGCATCAATTTGATTTCCCCCTCGCCTGGCCGATCGGAGCGGACTCTGCTGTTTCGGACGCAGAACCCAGCGCGAATCGGAGTGGGGGATTTGAATCAAGATGGAAAGAAAGACATCCTCGTCACCGACCTCGGCAGCCTTTACCCGTATGACCATGGGCTGGGCAAAGTGGCGACGTTGCTGCGAGATTCCGCGACGGATCGATTCAAACCGGCGTTGATTGCGGGGAATATCGGCCGAGTCGCGGATGTGGCTTTGGGAGATCTCGGTGGAGACAGCATGCCCGATCTAGTCGTCGCCGAGTTTGGTCATCGCGACACCGGCTCCCTCTTTTGGTTCAAGAACGTCTCGCCACAATCGAGAGGTATGCAATACGAGAAGATCGTTTTGGACCCGCGTCCCGGGGCGGTTCGCGTCGAATTGCATGACTGGGATGGGGATGGAAATTTGGATATCACCGCATTGATGACACAAGAAAGTGAAGCGGTGGAAATCTATCGCCGGCAAGGTGACCAGTTCTTGCGCACGACGGCTTGGACTGCGAACGATTTGGCGTTTGGCTTGGTCGCCATGGAACTGATCGATCTGGATCAAGACGGAGACATGGACATCTTGCTTTGCAATGGCGATGCGTTTGACAACAACTATGCCAACGGCTCGCACGGCGTTCGGTGGCTAGAGAATTTGGGATCGCTTCGGTTTGCGCATCGCAAGATCGGGACTCTATTGGGAGCTTATGCTGCGAAAGGTGGAGATATCGATCAAGACGGAGATATCGATATTGTCGCCGTTGCTAATTTGCCCTCGTCGGTCAAACCGGAGCGGCTAAGAAGTAGCGTCCATCCGGCTGTTGTCTTTTATGAGAACGATGGGAAGGAGCAGTTCACACCCCGCGTTTTGAGTTTGGATCCTCCTCGTCATGCAACGATCGAACTCGCCGATTTCAATTCCGACGGACGCCTCGATCTCGCGATCGGATCCTTACTCTTCGCACCAAACGAAGTCGCTCCAAGGCTCACACTTTGGTGGCAGAAACCTTAGAACCGTTGCATTTTCCCAACGAGTTTAAGGATTAGCGAAGCGAGACAGGCGAGAAGAAAATCTTTCAAGCATGGTGGAGAATGAGTCGATGAGAATCGCTCGCATGCACGCGAAAGGTCCGCTACCGTTGCGGACTTCCATGTCTAAGGATGGGCGGTTCCTCACTTTTTGAGCAGCTTCGATGCTGCGTGGAAAGGTCCGACCCTATGTCTGTCGAAATCCTGAATACCGTGATGGCATCTCTCTTCTTCGGAGTATGGTTACTTGTCGGCCATATCCTGTCGGTAGATCATTTTTAGTCCCCAATTCCGGTTCTAACGAGCCGCCCCAGAATCATTCAAGTTTCATGACCCGGACGAACATCGACTTTCCCAGGCTTAAGTTCTGCGGGTTCACCCACCCCGAGGACTTGGAGGATGCCCTGCGCTCGCACATCGATGCCATCGGATTGAACTTCTATCCCAAGAGTCCTCGCTGTTTGTCGACTGCTCAAGCGACGGATCTTGCGCGGCGAGCCAAGGGCAAAGCGCTCCGGGTGGGAGTATTCGTGGACGAGTCGCCCGAGGCCATTGGACGGCTTGTGGCGGACGACGTGATCGATGTCGTGCAGTTACATGGGGACGAGGACCTGGAGTATCTTCATCGGTTCCGGTCCCAGAGCGAGCTCGCTTCGATTCCTATCCTTCGGGCCGTTTCTTGGCGAGGGACTGAGTACCCTCAGGATGCGGAAAGGTGCCGCGAATGGGCTTCGCAGGCTGGAATCCTAGGCTTTCTGGTCGATGCCCACGATCCGATCCAAAGAGGGGGGACCGGGAAACGGGCCCGCTGGGATCTGCTCACCCCCCGTCCCGAGGCGTTTCTGGGGCTGCCTTTCCTGTTGGCGGGAGGGATCACTTCGGAGAACGCGGAAGAAGCGATTCGCCTCGTGCATCCCGACGGTCTCGATTTGGCGTCGGGAATCGAGTCCTCACCCGGTCGCAAGGACCCGTCGAAGATGACCGCCGTGATTTCCGCGGCCCGGAAGGCATGGGGCGAAAGCCCCGTCTAACCCCTTACCAACCGGTGGACCGACGTGCGCAATATCCGAGCACCCCTGCTTCGCTTCACCCAGACCTTCTAGCGACACTTTAAGCACCCTTAAAAGATTAATTCTACCGCATTACCGGACAGAGGGAGGGTGGTTGGTGAGTTTGGATGGGGTTCCGGGTGCTATTTTTCCGCGCAGCGTCGCCCGACCTGATCCCTTCGCCGCAGATCAAGAAAACAAAAAAGATCCACCTTCAACGGGAATTAAAATCCCCTTGAGTCATGTTCTCGTGCGCATTGATGCGTGTAGGAGATTCTGCCTGCGAGTGGCAGGAGTCGGTGGCACACGAATCGCATTGGATTCTTAGCAGTTTGCGACTGCGACCCGTTCGATTGAGGAGAACATAGTGGAGACCATCAGTATCCGTACCGCCGAGCTGGAGTACCCGGGCTTGCAAGCCGAGGTGAAGGGTTGGTACGAGCAGGGAGCAATGATACTTGGAGAGTATGTCGGTCGGCTTCGCGCCTTTTGGTTTCGATCGGCAACAGCATGCTGGCTTTATGCGAGCGTGATTGCGTCGGTGGCCATTTACGACATTTTTCTCACCATCAAGTACGCAAGTTCACTTCCGCAAATGGAAGTCAACCCGGTCGGACGCTGGTTGATGAATCTAAAAGATGCACCGATGTACTACTTGGACCAGCCCCCCGACGTGCTACCGTTTTTGATCTTGAAGGGGTTGGGAACTTGTGTGGTTGTTGCGACGATCCACGCATTGGTCCGATGGAAGGGGGACATGGGGCATGCCGTGGGATTCGGTGTTAGTGTGTTTCAAGTCGGGTTGGCTGGCTACTTAACATTCCGCTAGAGCGTTGCGGCTCATCCTACGATTGGTCTGGATTCGCCGCGGAGTCGAGGAACCAGAGCATACGCCCATGCTTCGGTTCAACGAGTTGTGCAGGGTATTCACTCGGGTAGCGAGGGCCATGAAGAACGACTTCGAGGGCGGGTCGTTTGGAGATGCCACAAACCAGGAAAGCGACGTTCCTCGCCGAATTGATCATCGGGGCAGTGAGGGTTAGTCGATACGCCGCGAATTTGGGGACGTAATTGGCGACAAACAGTCGGCTCGTCTCTTCGAGCGCGTCGGTTTCGGGAAAAAGGGATGCGGTATGCGCATCGTCGCCGAGGCCGAGCAAGACGATATCGATCGGCGGGAAATCGTTTGCGTATTCCCCTTTCGGATCGATCGCCCGGCGGATCTGCAGTTCGTATTCTGCGGCGGCTCGGTCGGGAGAATTGACGGAGATTTGCACGGGGAATGCGTGGGGGAGTTGTTCGCTGTTGCGAGGGTCGATCCGATCGAGCCAAGCTTCGCGCACCATCTTGTAGTTGCTATCGACGTGATCGTGTGGGACGTTGCGTTCATCCCCCCAAATCAATGTCACCTTCGACCAATCCAATTCTTTCAGCGACGATTCGGCCAACAGTTGATAGAGACGCTTCGGGGTGGAGCCACCGGACAAGGCGATACTGCAATAGCCCCGGGTCGCGATGGATTCTTGAATCGTTTCGATCAACCAATCCTTGGCAGCAAGCGCGACATCCTCCGCGTTCGTTTTAACAATCGTTTGGTGGTACATTGGACCTGTTGTGGTTGTGTGCGGGGGGCTGTTGGAGGGCTGATTGTAAAGGACAGCTCTTGGCTGGGACAGATTCCCCCCTGCGGTACGATTCTAGCAATTGCCGGGACCGTTGGGCGAGCATGCGTCGGACTTCGCGACGCTCGCCACGCACGCGGGGAATTTTCATGTTGTCGTAAGCGGTCGTTTGGTGGCGCATCCAAGCGATGACGGCTGCTTCGGCGCGTTCTTCGATGGGGATTCGTTCGGTTCTGGCGACGGTTCCGCTCCCGACAGGGGTCGCGTGGTCGGAGACCGCCTTGGCCAAATTCTTGGCCGTTTCCAGGTGACTGGGATGGAAATCGAGAAAGCGAAAAACGGTGGATTCAAAGCTTTCCACGTAGGCTTCTTGCTTGCGTTCGCGCCGAGCTTGATCGGATTGCTTCCGCTTGGCGTAAGCCTCCGTAGCTCGCTCCTTCTCTAGTTCCGCGCGTTTAGCGGCGATGACGCTCGCAGCGGCCCAGACCCCTTGTGAGAAGATCTTCCGGCCTTTTTTGACTTGAACGGTCCACGTATCGGTAGCCGCTTTGACACGTCGAGTCAGCCCGGCGTCCCCTGGGGGGAGCAATTCCCATCCTGTTGGGATTTTCCTAACAGCCCCATCCGGGGCAATGACCGTATCGGGAGTTTTCCCGGGTGCAACAATACAAGAACGTATGGAATCCACGCTTTTCAAGCTCTTTGAGATTGCGTCAACACAAGAATGCGAGGCTCGCTCCCTTAGCCTTGCGCGAGCGACGCATACTTTTTAGAAAGCAAATTGCGAGGCCAAGCGAAACCGAGTCCCACGCCTCCCAATAGTTCCGTCGGCACAACTCCCCCTAAAACTTTGAACATGGGGCGGTAAAGCGACTCCCAATCTTTGTTTCCTGCCGGGCAATATTGTCGCCCATTCCCTTCGACGGCGGTCAAGCCCGCGATGCGGGAGGCCAACGAGGCGGATGTCAGGAACGAAGCCCCTACGCAGGTGAGGTCTTGCACATAGCACTTCATGCCGTAGTTCTTGGCGGCAGCAGCGAAAAGGAGCGAGTCGCTCAGCCCCTTACACGCCTTGATCGCGATTCCCGAATAGCCTTGTTGTTTGGCGAACATGAAGGCGTCCAGATCGGTGAGGGACTCATCGATCACAACCGGCTTGAGTCGGCTGACGCGGTGCATGGTGACTTCTTTGCGGGCGCGGAGATCCCGCCCCATCGGCTGCTCGATGTAGTGAAGCTTTCCAATCGCTTCGCGTGCTAACCGATCAATTCGCTCCAAGAAATCGATGACGTAATCTTCGTTCTCACATGCTTCGTTGAAGTCCATCGAGTAGGACCAAATGCGGGTGGGAGCAACTCGCATCGCGATCCTCTCGATTTCGACCAACCGTCCCACATCGGCATCGAGGTCTTGGCCCGTCAGTTTGATCTTCAAGTGCGAAAGGTGCTGGGTGCGGATCCATTCCTCTAATGTTTCGGGGAGTCCATCCCCAATCGGCTTGTTCAGGTCCGCAGTCGATAGCGGGTCCAACGAACCGACCAAGTGATACAGAGCGAGCGTCGAAGTCGGCTTGCTCAAGATCGCGTCTTGGAAGTGTTTGCCGACGAAGTCCTCTCCCAACCAGGGAGACAAGTCCCCTCCGATGTGATCGGGGGTCAAGCAGTCGAAGGCGTTGGCGTTGTTCAAGCGACCATAGGCATCGTGCAGGGCGATATCGGCGGTGGAAGCGGCCAATGCGATTGCCAAGTCGGGAATCGGTTCGGTGAGCTTCATCGCTTCCGCGAGTTCCGCAGCCTTGGCCTTCGCGATGGTTTTGATCTGCGTCCAAAAGTGGAGTGGGTGGGAGGCAGGTTCCAGTTCCGGAAGAGCCTGAACAATCCGATCCGCCAAGGTGATCACGGTTCGGAGCGCCATCTCTGGCGAGAGCTGTTTGCTCGGCCAAGCCCACGCTGTCCCCATGGTCATTTCGCCCATGCCAACCGCGGTCTTCTTCTTCGCCTTGTCCTCGATCGTGAGGCTGGTGCGGAATACGGTGACGTCCTTGACCACCCGTCCGCCGAACTTCAAGGGAGTTCGGTAGACAAAAGGAAACTTCTCAGATTCTGCATCAACGATGGTCAGCTTGGTCGACTTGGACATGGCAAAAAACAGGAAAGATCGAGGTCTCGGGCCAATGTTCACACTTCGGTAGCATACGGCCCGGAGAGTCCGTTTCGATACCCCTAACCGAGAATTTTCTTTGTGGATTCTGGGTCGATTCGCACGTGAGATGGCTTACCGAGGTTGACGGGGATCTGTGAGTTTTTGAATAATGCCGGGGCTTAGATCGTCGATGCCGAAGTAAAGGAATACCATGGTCACTGTCGTCTGCACCCGCTGGCTCGATGCCTTTCCGGTGTCCTATGTTCGGCTTCTCAAGAACGCGGTCGCGGCGAACTTGCACCAACCCCATCGATTTGTGTGCGTGACCGACAATCTGGGGGGGCTCGATTCGGACATCGAGGGGATTCGAATGCCTGACATGGGGCTCCCTTTGGCGCATCAGAAGTTGGGTTGCTGGCCCAAACTTTCCATCTTTGCCCCTGGCGTATTGCCGCCTGATGAACCTGCCCTCTATCTGGATCTCGATGTGCTCGTTCGATCGAGTCTCGATCCGTTTTTTGAGCAGATCCGTTCCAAACCAGGGCTGCATGTTCTCAGGGAATGGAACCCAACGCTCTGGAATCTTCTCCCCTCGTCCCTTCGCCCCGACCGAGGAGTCCAAGGCTCGATCCTTGGCTTTATGCCCAAGGAACAATCGGGCCTCTACGAGAAGTTCATGGCGGACAAGACCATTCCGTCGCGATACCTGCTCGACCAGGACTTCCTAACCGAGCATGTTCCCGAGCGCACCTATTGGCCGGTTGCCTGGACGGCTAGTTTCAAGTGGCACTGCATGAAGTACTACCCACTCAATCGTTTGTTTCCTCGCATTCGAGAGCCCAAACGGGCAAAGATCGTGGTCTTCCATGGCAAGCCGCGTCCGGTCGATGTCGTCCCGTTGGGAGATTACCGATGGGGAACAAAGAGAAAATTCGGATTTGGCCCGGTCGACTGGGTTCGTGATTACTGGCTCCGCTACGATCCGACTTGGAGCGAGCCTTCGGAACAAAAAGAAATTGACACCGACACTCGAGCGCGCGCAGCGGCCTAGGGAACCAATCTTTTGGGTGAAGCTGCAGTGACGATACTGGCTCCTGCAAAGCCACCCTTCTTGTACAACATCACCTTATACAAACCGGCACTCTGACCAGGTTCTTCGCTTCCTTTACTTTATCACTACAATATCGAGGCACTTTCGAGCGAATCCTCACCGCGATCGCTCCCCCAGTACCGTGTCGACCTTTGCGTTCGCTCGGTTCCTCTTACCCCTCGGTATGGCATGGCTAATGAAATACCTCCGGTTCTGATTCGACTGGAACAAAACATCGAGTCGGTCGTTCTTGGCAAAAAGGAAGTGGTTCGCCGCATTCTGATTGCGTTGCTCGCCGGAGAGCATCTTTTACTGGAAGACGTACCGGGTGTTGGCAAAACGCTCTTGGCGAAATCGATTGCGAAAAGCATCGATGGTAAATTCACTCGCGTGCAATTCACTCCGGACCTTCTTCCCTCCGACATCATCGGCAGCAGCATTTACCACAACGGGGAGTTCAAATTCTCCCCCGGTCCGATTTTTGCCAATGTCGTGTTGGGGGATGAAATCAATCGAGCACCTCCCCGAACGCAGAGCGCCCTCCTCGAAGCGATGAGCGAACATCAGGCGAGCGTCGACGGAAAGACCTACCCGCTCCCCGATCCGTTCCTCGTAATCGCTACCCAGAATCCCTTCGAGTTCGAAGGAACCTATATTCTCCCCGAGAGCCAACTCGATCGCTTCATCATGCGCATCGATGTGGGCTATCCAGGACGCGATGCCGAAAAGAACGTCCTGAAGTCTCACCAAAGTGGTGAGCCTGTCGACACGCTGAAACCGGTCGCATCGATCGATGAAATCAAAACACTTCAACAACAGACTCGAGCGATCACCGTCGAAGATACCGTCATCGATTACTTGCTCGAGATTGTCGAACAGACGCGTCGTAGCAATGAGATCCAGGTCGGCGTCAGCACGCGGGGCACGATCGCTTTCTACCGCGCCGCGCAAGCGCATGCTTTGACCTCTGGTCGCAGGTATGTCGTTCCCGATGACGTCAAATCGTTAGCCATTCCCGTCCTAGCTCACCGTATCATGCCTCGCGGGTTCACAGCGGGTAGCGAACGCTCGACTGCGGAAGCGATCATCGAGCGATGTTTGCGCAATGTCGATGTACCCCTTTGATCAGGCTTGCACATTCCATGATGTTCACGGATAAGAAAGCGGACGATTCGGTTCCTATCTCCGATCCGAACTCTCCCCTTTCTGCGGACCAAGATTCCAAAACAGCGGACGGCACAGCAGCGGGCCCTGAGCGGATGCGGGGTTGGGGCTCGTGGCTTCTATCCCCCTGGCGCGCGTTTCGGTTGGCGCGCCGATTCGCGACTCCGGTTACGACTCGCCTAACCAGAGAAGGCTGGCAGTTCGCCTTCATGGTCTGCTTTATCGTTCTCGGAGCGGTCCTTCGCGATGTGAACTTGCTCGTCTTCTTGGCAGGCACCCTTCTCGCATTGATGCTCGTCCAATGGCGGGTCTGCGCCAAGACGCTTTACGGGCTGCATCCCTTTCGAAGGCTTCCTAAGTCGATTCAGGCTCGCAAGGAATTTGAAGTCGAGATGGAAGTGACCAATCCGAAGCGATGGCTGGGAGCTTGGTTGGTTCAAGTTCAAGAGCGAATCGTCTTCGCGCCGAACTCGGCAACCGCCAAACAAGTTTCACAAACCATTGGGCTCCTGTTCCCTATCCTTCCACCCCACGCACACCGATCGCAAAAGTATCGCTGCACGGTCCAGCGCCGAGGCAACTATCGATTTTTAGAGACAGAGATCTCCACCCGATTCCCACTTGGACTGATGCGGTCGTTTCTCCAAAGCTCGAGCGCCGCATCCTTTATCGCGCAGCCCGCCATCGGTCGACTTCTCCCGGGATGGCTCGAGCTCTTTGAAGGAAAGATCACCGGAGTCCAACAACGTAAATCGCGATCGATTTCGGACGAAGGTGAGTTCTTTGGATTGCGAGCCTACCAGCCTGGCGACAGTCCGCGCTGGATTCACTGGCGTTCCTCGGCTCGACTGGGAGAGTTGATGGTGAAGCAGTTTCAAAGGTCCGATAGTCGCGAATTCATCCTGGTCCTTGATCTCTGTTTTCCCACCAGTTCCTCTCGCATAACACGAGAACAGTTTGAAAGCACCGAAGATCTCGCGGTCGAGTTTGCGGCAAGTGTCGCGAACCAAATCGCCTCGTCCAACAATGCGGTCTTGACCATGGCCATCGCCGACAGCCAACCGACCATCGCGGTTCGCATTCAAACGCGGGCCCAAAACACCGCGTTGCTCGACAGATTAGGAACGGCTCGGGCGGGAGAGAACGATGGACTCCCATTGGCCCTCGAGATGCTCGAAGGAGAATACCGAAGAGTGGAGAATCTGCTCGTCGTTAGCACCCGATCCAAGCACCAAGCGATGGCACCCAGCATTCGCTCGCCAAGCCAAGATCGCAACATCCTCTTCTGGAAGAATCTCATCTGGCTCAACGTCGCGAACGAGGAAATCGCCCCTTACTTCCAACCCTCCAACCCGGGGGATCTCCCATGCTATCGCTGATTCTCAGAACGATCGCACATTTTCGAAATCTCTTGATTCCCGTAGTCGCGGGAGTAGCCGTCGCGGGCGCCGTTATCGTCGGCGCTTTGATCGTCGGCGATAGCGTTCGTGGGTCGCTCCGGCACATTGCGCTCGATCGCATCGGCAAGATCAATCGAATCCTCCTCGCTCCCCGCTGGTTCTCCCCCGCTCTGCTCGACAAGACTCAGGTGCAAGGAAGTGTTCAGGAACTGATCTATTTGCAGCAAGCCACCGCTCAACACGAAGTCCGCAATGACGAGGGCAAAAAGGTTTTCCGGGCGAACGAATTAACCTTGATGGGAGTCGATGCCTCGTTCTGGGAGTTGAGCGAGCACCGGTCTCCGAAACGTCCCAGCGGTGAGCAAGTCGTTCTTAACCAATCTGCTGCCGACACATTGCAGGTTCGCATCGGCGATTTGATCACGCTGCGAGTCGCTGCCAGCGCTTTGGTACCGGCCGAAAGCGCCCTTGGAAAACGAGAACAGGACACTTACGTGATGCCTCGTTGGGAGGTCGTCGATATTTTGCCCGATGAAGGGCTCGCGCGATTTTCCCTTCGCAGCGATCAACGTCCTCCCGTCAACGCATTCGTCGATAAGAAAGCGATCCAACAAGCCATCGAGATCGGCGATCAAGTCAATGCGATGGTCACGGCGATCGCTTCAACCGAGCAAGTTGCCGAACCAATGCCGGTCTCGCTATTGGAACGCTTTCGCCCCGGTCTTGCCGATCTGGGGCTTCAGTTCGATCGCGTCCAAGCATCGAACCCTCGAGATCAATCGCTCGTGATCGATTACGATCACATCACCACCGACCAAATGCTACTGCCTGACACCATTGCCAACGAAATCCTTGGAGGGACAGAGGGCCATTCCCCCAAGCCCATCCTGACTTATCTTGCGAACAACGTCGAGAGAAAGAGCGGCCCAAAGCCTGCAGACTCAGACCGCCCCAGCGTTCCCTACTCCACAATCAGCGCCGTCGACTGGGAATTGATTGCCGAGCTGCTGAAGCAATCCAATCCATCCGCCGAGCCCATCGCCAAGCCCGAAGGAGATGAATGGATTGTTATCAACCAATGGTTGGCCGACGAGCTGAAGTTAGCGGTTGGCGACCGCCTTACCATCGACTATTTCCTACCCGAAACGGTCGAAGGGGAGGAAATTGAAAAGCAGTTTGAAGCGACCGTCGTGGCGATCGCACCCTTGACGGAACCCAAGACACCTTACCTTCGCAATCGCCCCGCTGCGTTCGAGCAAGCTCCGACTCCGTTCAATGATCCGCAATGGACTCCTACGGTTCCGGGTATTACCGACCAGGACTCGATCAGCAAATGGGATACCCCTTTCCCACTCAAGAGGACCATCGATTCCCGCGATGACGATTACTGGAATTCCCATCGGCTGACTCCCAAACTGTTCATGCCGTTTGAGCGAGGCAAGAAGTTGTTCGGCTCTCGATTTGGAACTATCACCAGCATCCGCTTCGATGGCCTCGACGACACATCGAGAGAATCGGTGAAAGCAAAGGTGCAGTCGATTGTTCAAAACAACTTGAGCGTGTTGGGATGGAGGGAGCTACCACTCCGCGAACAACAATTGGCGAGATCCAGCGGCACGACTCCTTTTGATGCCCTCTTTCTATCGCTCAGTTTCTTTTTGATCGCAGCCGCGTTGCTACTCGTCGCTCTGCTGTTTCGGCTCTCCATCGAGCGACGCGCAAATCATTGGGGGTTGTTGGCAGCGACAGGCTGGACAAGATCCTCCATTCGCAAATTGCTATTGGCCGAGGGAGCGATTCTGGCGGCGATGGGAGCGACGGCGGGTATCGGCCTGGGCATGCTGTACGCGTATGCCATGATCACCCTATTGAAGACTTGGTGGGTCGGCGCCATCACCGTCTCCTTCTTGGATTACTACGTCATGCCGACCAGCTTGATCGCAGGATGGGTGGCCAGTTGGGGCACCGCACTGGTGGCCATCTATATCGCGTCGCGCCGAATTGCCAAATCCCCGATCACGCTTCTGCTCCGAGGGAAGTTCGAAGAGCCAGGCATCGCGATTCGAACCTCGAAATGGTCCACCTTCGCCGTCGGCATTTCGCTTCTCGCGGGACTCGCACTTCTCGGGGTCGGAGTCGGGTTGCAGGGGCAAGCCCAGGCGGGTGCGTTTGTGGGAGCGGGGATGCTCTTCATGATCTGCGGACTCGTTTGGGTCTGGAGTCGGCTGCGACGGCGCCTTCATCGAACCGATAGCATTCCGAATGAGTTCGCGCTCGCGAGCAGCAGCGCCAGTCGCGCGCCGGCGCGAAGCATCCTAGCCATCGCTTTGGTCGCCATCGCATCGTTCCTCATCCTTTCGATGAGTCTTTTTCAAGCGACCCCGACCGAACCCGGCATGGGAGGCTTTGTTTGGATGGGCAAGAGCAGTAGCCCTATTTACACGGAGCTCGGAAATGCCGAGGCCCGTCGCGAAAATCTTGCGGCAGCCGGCGATGCCTGGTCCGATATCGAAATCGTTTCGCTGCGTGTTCGCGGCGGGGATGATGCGAGCTGCAACAATCTCTATCAAGCAAACGAACCGCAAGTCCTGGGGATGAGCCCTCGCATCGTCGATATCGATCGCCAAGAAAACGGCACCTCCCGATTCGCATGGTTCCAAAGCTCCGCGTCGAAAGATCAATCCCCTTGGACCTCCCTCGAACAAACCGGCAATGGAACCAAGGAATCTCCTATACCCGTTGTACTGGATCAAAACACAGCTCTTTGGGCTCTCCATCTAGGTGGATATGTCGGAGAGGTCTTTTCGTTCGAATTCGACGGCGCCCCGATCTTTTTTAAGACTGCTGGCGTATTGCAAAATACGATCCTTCAAGGGAGTTTGATCATTGGGGAAGAGAACTTCAAACGCATGTTCCCGACGATCGCAGGTTACAAATCGTTTTTGGTCGAAGTCCCTCCGAACAAGAGGGGCGAGCTGCCGGCCCTGAAGAGTCTTCTGGAGAACGGATGGGAAGAGCAAGGCCTCGACTTGGTCGAGAGTTCAAAGATCCTGTCACAACTGCTCGCCGTGCAAAATACTTATCTGTCGGCGTTCCAACTCCTCGGAGCGTTGGGATTGTTGCTGGGAACCGTTGGCTTGGGCGTGACGCAGATACGCGGGGCGCTCGAACGGAGAGCGGAGCTCGCCTCGATGCGGGCCTTGGGATTCACCAAACGAAGACTGGTTTGGATCTTAACGCTCGAGAACAGCTGGCAGTTGTTCCGGGGGCTGACCATCGGGGGGGCAGCGGCCGCATTGGCTACCATTCCCGCCCTCTTGGCGGGTCAGCCATTCGGCGGCTTGATCACCCCGCTGCTCATGCTGGGGTTGATTTTGGTTGTCGGCGGTCTGACGAGTTGGTTCGCGGCGTCGTTCGCGATGCGTTGGCCGTTGCTCGCGGCCCTTCGCTCCGAGACGTGAGAAGCGAAGACGTAAGACGTGAGCCACGCGATGGGCGACTTAATTCGATGGGGCGACCCATTCGTTGGCCGGTGCATCGATCGGGGCATCCGAGTCAACCTTTGCCGTTCGTCGGCGGCGTCGCGGTTTATTGGTCGCCCATTCCTTGGTCATCAGTTCAAAGACTTCGGGAGACTCGTACCTGGCGATATTCTTCCCTTCAGGGATGGGACCGATCAATCCGCGGAAGACCGGCATACCGCGGAGGTCCAAATCGGTGCTGCTGTCGTCGATCCCAATTTGCGAATGCGTTCGAAAGATCGACTCGGCGGAGTGGAAGTCGCGGATGCGAATCGATCCATCTTCCGCACGCGTGACAACTCGAAAGACATCTTTTTTGGACATGGGATCCTCCGTTCGTGTTCAAAAATAGGGATCCCTCCATCCACCCGATGAGAGACCATTGCTAAGAGACCTCGCGAGAGGTTTCCATGGTCTGCGCAATTCAGGTCGCATCCATGCGGCCGCGTTGCAGATCGGGGATTGCCCAGCATTGGGCGACTCTTCCTCCTTGCGTCTATCGGCATAGGCTCGCGCCGATGTTTGAAGATGATTCGCGCCACGGAACCATCGGAAGGACAGGCACGATAGGTGTTGCGTGCACAACCGGTATGGGCGTCGCGCCCCGAACGACCGGCCCCTTCCCGATGATCAGTACGTCTCGGTTGGTGCTAGGGCAAGGGCACCGAACCGGGGAGTGCCGCTAAGAATGAAGCCGTTTGAGTTGCAGGATCGTGCTTTCGGACTCTGTATCCGGCATTGGATAGGAGACCATCCGCCGGAGTTCGACATTCTTCAGAACCCCTTTGTGCCGCGCTTCGCCTCGTTCGTCCGGCCATTTCGGACCTTTGATCGCTAACATCCGACCAAAGGTGTGCCAGTAAGGTTCCAGCCAACGGCAGAGCTTGACCAGAGGCCCGACAGCGCGGGAGGTCAACGTGTCGTAACGAAACTCTTCGAGGAGAGTTTGAACATTTTGCGGGTACACGGGGACTTGCAGTCCAAGCTTCTTCACGATGTCATCGACCACTTTCGCTTTCTTGGCCACGCTATCGCAAAGGGTGACCTGCACGTCGGGGCGAAGTATGGCGATGAGAATTCCAGGTACCCCGCTGCCGGTTCCGACATCGAGCACCTCCTCGTTCGGTGCTAGCAGTTGCGTGACATGCCAGGAGTCGAGCAGATCGCGTTTGACAAAGAGTTCCGGGGTCGTATGCCGGGTGAGGTTCACGCGCGTATTCCAGTCCCAGAGCTGCAAGCAGTAGTTTTGGATTCCCGACCAAGCCTCTTCGGGGATCGTCAGCTCCAATTCCGTTGCCATGGTACGCAATCGCCGATCCAGTTCCTCGCGACTTCCCGAGAAGACCTCGGCTGGCGGGGAAAGAGGCTCCATTTCAGAATCACTCATGCTCGGTGGTTAACGCTTTCGAAAATCGTCGTATTTGTTTCTTGTGTTGATCATCTCGGGGTTCCAGAGCGCGGCATTGCTGGGAAAGTTCCAAGGCCTCGCGGGCCCGTCCGCTCCGAAACTCCACTTCGGCGAGTGTATCTAAATAAGTCGGGTCGCGGCGAATTGCAACGGCTCGATCCGCAAACTCCTTGGCTTTGTCCAGATTTCGGCCACAAAGGGCGCACATCCAAGCCGTGTTGTTGAGGCTGACCGCATCGTTTGGAAAAGCATCGATGGCCCGAACCATCGATTGGTAGTAGAGATCGAACCAACCATCGACGACCTCTTTCGGAAACACCTCATCTGCCCATGGCAACACATCGATTGGGATTTGGATTTGAGTCGGTTCGATCCGGTGGGCCATTCGTATCCACCGATCTGTTTCGGCAAGGTTCTTTTCGTGGATTCCTTGCAGACAAAACACGGGGAGTGAATCGAGAAGCAGGATACGGGTTCGCGAGTCATCCGCTTGAAAGGCCTCCCCATCCCCGGCTCGGACGAAGAGGTTTCTGCACGCTGCTTCGTAGGCGTCCGGAATCGTCTCCCTATGCTGTTTGGCAATGAGATAGCGCCAACTGCTTTCGACGCGACTCCCTATCTCGGGATAAAGCCGCCGCCAACGCTCCGCGATCCATTCCATTTCGGGACGCTGGGCGGCATGCTCCTCAAGGTTCCCCAAGTCGACGCGCCGAACTCCGGAAGAGAGCGGCAGTGAATGGACGGCAGAAAGCTCTCGCAATCGCAACGAATCGAGCTCGCTGTAGCGACCGGATCGCTCCAACAGATCCGCGGTCTGAAGAAACAGAAAATGACTTCCTGGCGAAGAGGCCATCAGTTGTTTCATGATCGTGGCCGCCATGTCGGTGCGACCCGATTTGGCCAGAAGACTCGCTAGCTCACTGGAGCTATTCAAATTCTCCCGCGATTCTTGCAACAGCGCAATGGCCCCCTGGGTATCTCCCAATTCCTGCATCAAAATGGCGATCGCCCAGCAGAACAGGGAATCATCCCGACGAAGCTCACCAATCCGCTGTCGCACCGCGAAGACCATTTCGCGCAAAGGCTCCAGGTCGTTCCATTCTTTCGGTTTGCGTCCTTCGTGCAAATCGTTCAAGTTCTCGAAGGCTCGCCGGATCGCGACCTCTGCGGTGCCATCCTCGCCTTGCATATGTTTCTTGACCAGATACTCATAAATAAGAAACGGTTCGAACAGATAACTTCCGAAGACTGCCTCAAAGCAAGGCTCTTCCAGCGATGGGCTTTCCTCGGTCAAGATCCGATTACCGAGCAAGGTAAGAGGATAGTTCTTTCGAATGGAAAGCTCTCGCAGGTAATTCACCGCTTTGGTGCGTTGGTTGGTAATGCGCCAAATATCCAATAGCTCGCGTGAAAGAAACGATCCTGCAGAACGTGAGTCTCGCAAAAGCTCCTGCTCGCAGACTCCATCGATGATGGCCTCTACTTCCGACTCGCCGACCTGATGGAACGCGCTGATCAAACTGCGCAGTAGATCGTGAGGATAGGAGTCGTTTGGCTTTCGAGTCGCGAGAAGTTTGCGAAAGTACGACTGCGCCCAAGTCCGGACCGTATCGGGCTCGAGATTATTCAATCCCACGACGGCAAACGCGGCCTTTAAATCGCCAAGCTGATTGTGGTAGATATCGAACGCGACCGCGGGTTCTGCTTTCTCGATCGCAGATTGAAAGGTTTCGCGATCATCGAACGCCAAGGCAAGCGAGAACGGAGCACCGGCTAAGGTTCCTTTCGATCGCTCCTTGATCGCGTCCCAGTGCTGCAGCATTTCCTCGTTTCGGCCCAGCAGCATCGAAGCGGCCAGTTTCTGCCCCAGTGTGTTCCGGCCGTTCATACGGAGCCTTGAACCAGGACGCTGGACTTCCTCGAGCCATAGAGACCAGTTCCCGGACCGAACCCATACGCGTTCCAGGGCTGGCTCCAAACCATTGGACTTGGCGAACTGCACCGCAGCATCCCACTCCTCCGCCGCAAGCAACTTTGCCAGTTCGACGCTCGGAGTCGGCGGCAGTGAAAGTTGCCACGTATCGGGCATACCCAAGTCCTTCCACCAGCGGTTGATGAAGGGCTTCTCTTCAGGAGGTGTCACGAGATCGATCAAGCGAGGAACGATTCGCTCTTCCCCGGTGCTCCATGCCAATTCGATCAACCTGCCCAACTCACCTTGATCGCGCAGAATGTTCTGCACCACGGGAGCGGGCAAGATTTGCAAGACCTCCAGCGCGCGGTCCCACTGCCCATTTGCAACCATCTGTCCCAACAGTCTCGAATCCCCTTGGGTCGCGCTTTGAAAGGCATTTAGTACTTCCAATCGATCCTCGAGCGGTCCATCGGTGCGGCGCAACTGCAATAGCCAATTGGCCAGGGCAGCGTCGTGACGATTGTCGCTGCTGGACTTCTCTTGCAGCCATGCATCAACCGGATAGCTTCGATCACAAAGCTGTAAAAAGGATTCTCGGCGAATACGGTAGCTCGAAGACTGAAGGCCCTGCAGCAAGGGGAGCGGATCTTTTGCGAAAGGCTGGGAAGAAGGTCGTTCCTCTCCGCCAGCGGTCGGGCCAAACGCAGGCACCATGGAGAACGAATGGAGAACGAATAGAAGCCCTGCCAGGAGCTTCCACGCGTGTCGGGTGCGAATCAAGTCGTTGCCAAAATCCATTTTCTAAACATCCATTCCTTTTCGAGCGGCCAGCCGCCTTGAGCGCGGCTAGATATCGTGAGAGCGGCTCATGCCGTAGCGCCCAGCGGGACGACGCGAACTCCACCTACTGGCTATTATTGTATGATCCAGGAAAATACCGAAGATAACGGGATCGGGTTTCAGCAGATTTTCTTTTGAGTTCGACCGCCTCTAGCCCCTTGAGATGAACGATGAAAGTGCCTTCGCCGTGGAAAGACCTTCTGCCATTCCCCCTTGAGAAGATCAAGGAAATGGCGCAGATGGTCGGTCAACCTCAATGGGTTTCCGCCGTCAAAGAAGCGGTAGAAAAAGTGGGTGGCAAGGATCCGTTTGGCCCAGGAGGCATTCTGCAATTTCTGCAGCAAGCAAGCCGTTGGGCCGAATCGATGGCCGAGCCGTTTGTCAGTCAAGGAGCATCCGGTAACTTGAGCGCCGGAGTGAATGCCACCGGGGAACTTTTCTCCAGTCGATGGACGAACGGTCTGTTAACACAAGATGCACTCGCGGCCCAATTGCTTCTCTCGGGGCATCCCTCGGAGGCCACGCGAGTCTCGGGGGAATTGCGCTGCTTGGCCGTCGGATTGATGGGGGGGTTGGATGCTTTGGTTGTCGCGAATACAACCGCCGCCATCGCCGCCTTGGGATTGGCTCATCGCGACGAAGGATCGTGGATCCTGCCCCGCGTCGATTGCGTCCGACCGTTTCGATTTGGCGTCACCTCGAGCGGCAGCCTTCAAGCGATTCTCGACGAAGCCGGCGCGTCGGTTATCGAAGTGGGTTCCAATCAAGAGTGCCTACCAAGCGATCTGGATGCGGCTCCCAAGTCCGCATCGACCATCTTGATGACCGCAACTCCTGGCGGAACTCCCGATGCCGATTCCGCTGCCAAGTACTCCGCTGACCTTTCGCAATGGGCGACGCAACAAAACGCGACGTGGGTTGAAGTCTTGTTCAATGGTTCGCTGCACACGGTCCCCGAACACGCGTCCCTCGCCTCTGTCATTGCGGACCGTTGGTATCTCGGGATGGAGATGTTGGTGATCCCCTGTGATGCTTGGATCGGTGGCCCCGAATGCTGCTTGATTCTGACGCGAAAGAAAAGCCCTCTCTGGGAATCAGTGCAACGAGTTGTTCAGAACTTGGGTTTGGGGGCTTCTACGATCACACAATCGATTTTGCTCAAAGCATTGCAATCGACCGAGGGATTCGCGGGTTGGCAGCGGACACCGGCTGCACACGCGCTGACGGTGGGATTGGATAATTTGAAATTCCGCGCGGAAAAGATCGTCGCCCAATGCACTGGGCTTGGAAAAATCGAGCAAGTAACCGCTTTGGAGAAAGAGTGTCGAGTCGGAATGGGAGTTTGGAGCGGATTGAAATGGAAGAGCGCCGTCATTCAACTCCGAATGCAAGGTATCGCGCCGTCCGATTTGGCCCAGCGGCTGGCAGAGGGGAGTCGTCCGATCTGGTGCCAAGTTCAAAGCGATTGCATTGAATTGGTATTGAGAACGATCGATCCCGACGAGGATCGATTCGTAGTTCAACGCTTGAGCGAATTAGCGGGCGCCGCGGCGGCCCCGACCGACAGTGAGTCTTGCACGAACAACGCAAACACTCCGTCTTCATAAACCAGCCGATAGTGCTCTGTTTCTTGATCTACCGAGCCCAACAAAGAACGGACCGGAGCCGATTGCTTGACCAGTATCGCGTCGGCTTGGTACTCGTCGAGGACTGATCTCCACCCGGGCTTGGCCGCGTAAAATAGATCGTGCTTTGGCAGCACATCCGCCCGATAGGCGACTTCGTAGCGTCCGTCGATACTCACTCGAATCTGGGGGTAGCACTCCCAGGTAAGGTAAGCGCCCGCTGCGAATGGAGTCATCACGTTCCCGCTGAACCCAGTCTTCTTGAGATAATCAACGGCTCCAACCGGATAGACCATACCGCTTTTTGGATCGCTGCCCGGGAGTTCGATGAGCCAGATAGGGTGATGGATCATAAAGCAGATCGCCGCGAGACTGGCCCCCCACGCCGCCAAGACCACCCCCTGTCGGCGCAATTGGATCCAAGCCACAACTCGACGACCAAATGGTGTCGGAGAGAGCCATCCCGGAGCCAGAGCTACCCACACGACGGCGAACAAGGAACCGTGGCGGATATGTTTGAGCGCCATGTAGGCGGCGAGCAAGCAGAAGAGCCATCCCCTCAACCGATCCCATCGTCGATACCGCAAGATATATCCGAGCGCCATCACGAGGGCAGCGAACGAAGCGATCGTCAGAACAGGCTGATAGGTTCTCCAAAGAGGCTGCCATTCCGCCATGGTCGGGCGAGGCATCAGCAAAGCATGCCACAAATAGCTCGGATAGTCCGCGCCCCAAGGGTTCAAGCAAAGGCTGGGGGGAATCGCAAGGATCAACACGGCGTGGTGCCAAAACGAAGAGACAAAGGAGGTTGGATCGAATCGCCCTCGTCGTTCCTTTAGATAGACCACCCAGCGCTCGAGCATGTGCAGCCCTAACATTGCAACGCCCACTACAAAACCAGCATGCAGGTTGAGCCAAATCACCAGCATGCACCACCAGAGCATCCCCCAGCGTTTCTCGCCCCTCCAGTCCGACTGTTGCAACAGGATCTGAAACGACAGAAACAACAGGGTGAAGAGCTGCGCTCGCAGCGTCGCAAACCCGACCCAACCGATCGGAAAGGCAACGATCGCCGCGAGCCCGATCCAAAGTGGATGAGCCCCGTTGTTCCGAGCGACGCGGTAGAGAACCAATCCCAACAGCGCGATCAATAAAACGCGAAAGACGGCCATCCCGTGCAGACCGAGGGGACTGATCCCGGCAACCCAATAAAGAAGGAGCCCTGTTCCCCATTCATGATGAACGGTCGGAGTCACCGTTGGGGTGAAAGCGAAAATGTCATCGTAGGGAAAACGCCCCGATGCGAAGAAAGCTCGTAGGAGCGCCATTTCATGGAATGCGTCATGCGTAACCTCTCGCAGACGCGCGACGTACGCAAGAAATAGGAGCCATGAAGCAACACAAACCGAACCGATCAGGCGGGCGTCTCGAAAATCACCGATGCGCAGGTTGCGATTCCAGAACATAGACTCGTGTATCGAACGAAGAGTTCGCCTCTTCGAGCCCACTTTGCAATTCTCTAGGACCTGGTTTTCCCGGTCGGTTGGGCATATCGAATAGGCGGGCTGTAGCGAGAGCTAGCAATCTCCATGGGACGAATACATTTTGTGAGATTTTCAAAACTTTGATTCAAGATTGGGCTGGAGGCCGCGATCGATCGTTTTCTAGACTTCCGCTCCCGTATGTCCGACCCGCGGACTCAACGCGTCACTCGCTCGTAGTCACCTAACCCAGTCGCGATCAATCTCCACATGGATGTGGAAACGTCGCGGAAATGCAGGGAGCAACACGCATGGAAGCTGTTCTGGCTTACTCTCGTCTCACCTTACTGACTCTCGTTGGAATCCTATGGAGCACATGCTTCAGTTCGATGGCTTGGAGTCAACTGCGGGGGGCGCCGATGGTATCGGTTGCGACTCCCAATTTTGTGGTCTACGCACGTGACGACGCTTGGGCGCAGCAGGTTGCTCAAGTCGCCGAGGCCAATCGCCGTGACCTTGCGCTCCACTGGTTGGGCGAAGAGCTGCCTCGCTGGTCGAAGCCATGTCCTCTCGTTGTCCAGGACGGCCCGAACAAGCTTGCGAGCGGCGAAACCAAGTACACCTTGATTCGGGGTGCCGTCATCAACTTCAACATGACGGTGGTAGGAACTCGCGAACGCATTCTCGACAGTGTCTTACCGCACGAAATCACGCACACCATTATCGCCAGTCACTTCGCACCGTTTGGAAAGCCAGTTCCGCGTTGGGCCGACGAAGGAATGTGCACAACGGTGGAGCATGAATCGGAACGTCGCAAGCATGACAAGATGCTCATTCAATTCCTGCGTGAGCAAAAAGGGATTCCATTCGCGACCCTTTTCGCGCTGCGGGACTACCCGGCTGATATGCTTCCTCTGTATGCTCAAGGCTACAGCGTCACGAGCTTTTTGATTGCGCAAAGCGGCCCTCGCGAATTCATCAAATTCCTGGAAATTGGAATGCGAAACGACGATTGGTACACGGCGACCCAGCAAGTCTATGGGTACCCGCTGGTAGGCAATCTCCAAACCGCTTGGAACAATTGGGTCATCGATGGTGGCGGCACCGTCACCCAGCACACCGCGTTGGCATTGGGTTATACGGCGCGTCCACTCGTAGCTTCGAATACACGCGGATCTTCGGTGCAACCTGCTGTTGCGAACATTGGCTCTGAGCCCTCGAGCGTACAAGCTGCGAGCGCTGTCATGAGCGATCCAACTCGCATCGCGTCTAACGCATCCATCACTGATAACAAGTCGATGCACCCTAGTACATCGAGTTTGCCAGCGGGAGCAATTGCTACAGAGAGCGGTGAAACGGGGAGCTATTACTTGCAACAGTTCCAGAAGCATTCTGAGGACCATTCCGCCGAGGCTTCCAGGGGTTCGCAAGGCGTAGAGCACACCGTGGGACAACCGCGACCGATGCAGACGCTGGGCGGCGGGACGATTTATCGATAACCGCTTGGTCTGGAGAGAGAATCCATCGCATCCCAGCGATCGACCGGGGGATTCACGAAGGATAAGCAAGCTGGAAAAGGCCACAAAAGGTTGCCCAAATTACCTTTTGGAAAAAAGTCACTTCGAATGCGAAAGTGATATTGACGGGTCCCGAGGACAAGGCCTATTCCGTTGGTTGTTACGCAAAAGTTGCCAGAGGTCGCAGGACTCAGGTGCCTTCATGGATGAAAGGCTTGGAGTCCCGCAGCCTCTTGAAGACTGTCGATACGAGACGAGCGTTTATTGGAAAATTAGTAGCGATAAAGGAGTGTCGCGTTGAAACACCTCAATCCTCTACGGACATTACGGCTATTGACCACGTTGTCAGCGGCGTCCTCGCCCGTCTATGTTCCATTGTTTGTGGGTCTAGCCACGCCAATGGTCTCGACGTCAACGGTCAACGCACAGGGCCAACCGGGCGGTTTATTACCCCCATTGCCATCGGCTCCCGGAGCGACCGCATTACCAACAGCTGCACCTGCAACTGAATCTGCGGCACTCGCTCGAGAGATGTTGGTCAAGGCCAAAGCAGCATTGGCGGAGGGGCGGCGCGAGGTTGCGTTGCAGACTCTCGCACAAGCTCACTTGGCAGGACCAGCGACCTCCGAGTTCAGCACGGAGTTGATCAAGGCGCGGCAAGAGTTCATGGCCAAGGGCGTGCCCACTTCGGCGATCGAATCCGCGGTCTCGTTGGCAATCGCCTCGAGCACTGCTGCTTCGAATAATCCGATGCGGTCGGCTCCAACCACCCCTGCTGCACCCAACGCACTACCTTTGCTGCCACCTGCTGGCAATCAAGCGTTAGCTGCGGGCGTACCGACAACTCTCCCACCCCTCCCAGGGATGGTAGCTTCCGGAGCAACAACTGCCCCGAATCCACTTCGCGATCAAGCTTCCGGGTTGGCTTCGCAAGCCAAGCTGGCGCTCGATCGAGGCGACGTAGTCGGCGCTCGACAGTTGATCAATCAAGCCGGAGCGCTGAAGGTCGCGGATAAAGAATTCGGTCCCGGGCAAATGAAGCCTTGGGAAGTCGAACTCGCCGTTCGCGGCCGAGAAGCCTTGCTCTCGGGTGGCGTCGCGCAAGCCTCGGCGACCATGCCTGCCGGAACTCCGGGTGTCCAAAACGCATCCGCAACCGGTACCAACCTCGGCGGCGTGCAATCGGGGGTCTATCAGCCTCAGAAAGACACCTCCAAGGTCGCACCTGCGAGCGGCGTGCTCACCAGCTACGATGCCGACACCAGTGGACCTGAGCTCTACCAACAAGGCATCAGCGCTTTGTCGGCTGGAAACAAGGATGCGGCCATGGAGAAGTTCCGAGCCGCTTGGGAGAAGAAGGATCAACTCGATCCCCCGACTCTCACACAACTCAAAGACAAGCTGACGTTGCTACAGGGGAATTCCCGAGCGTCGGGTGCCCCTGAAAGCATCGCGGCACTCAGCGCCGAGGATCGCGATATGCAGATCCGAAAGCAGCGTCTCTTTTCCGAAGTAACCGGTGAAATCGCCGACGCAGAACGTCTGGCAGTCGCCAACCAACCTCTCGAAGCGCTCGACAAGCTCCGTACCCTTCGGCAACGCATCGGCCAATCCGATGTCAGTGCCGAATACCGAAAGAGCTTGCTCACTCGCATCGACCTCGTCTCGGCCAACATCGAGGCTTGGGTGGAGCAGAACAAGGTTGCGATCGAACTGGATCAACGGAATAAGCAAATCGAAAATCGCATGGAAGTCGAGGCTTCGACCCGGGCCAAGTCCGATCTGCAAGTTCAAAGCTTGGTCGACCAATACAACGACCTGATCGACTCACGACGATTCCCCGAAGCCATCGAAGTGGCAAAGAAGGTATCGGAGCTGAAGCCTGGATCGGAGATCGCGTCGGTTATGATGACCAAGGCGAAGATTCAAGCTCGTTATGAAGAGTACGAATTGATCCGAAGCGACAAAGACGAAGGCTTCACCCGAAGCATGCTCAATGTCGATATGGCTTCCATTCCGAACGATGACAACCGTCCCTTCTCGTATCCCGATGCGGAGACTTGGGCGCGTCTGACCAAGAATCGCTTGGGATCGGTGGAAGACTCGAAAATGCTTCCATCGGAGCGTCGCATTCGCGAGGCGTTGACGGAGCCATTCTCAGGAAGCTTTGACAAGCGACCGCTCGGGGAAGTGATCAACACTATCGGCGAAATGTTCGGCATTCCCGTCGCGATCGACACCCGTTCGATTACCGAAGAAGGAATCACCGAAGAGCAACTCGTCAGTTTGGATCTCCGAGGAAACTCCATTCAACTGAAGAGCGCGCTCAATCAAATTCTGGAACCATGGAATTTGACCTACGCGGTACGTAATGAATTGCTAACGATTCAAAGCAAGCGATTTACGCAGCGAGAGAATATCAACAAGACTTACAATGTGAAGGATTTGGTGATTCCAATTCCGAACTTTGTGTCCGATAGCAACTTCGGTATGGCAGGAGCCTTGCAAGCAGCCTTCTATGCCCAATCGAACTTGGCCAGCGCGACGGTTAGCCCGTCCAACAACATGCTCAACACATCGCGTGTAGCAAGCATTGATCCCAAGTCGGAAGTGATGGCGCAGATTGCGTCCATGCCTCCTGCAAACGGGATCTCTCCGAGCTTGGCGAGTGCGTTGCCTGGAGCGATGTTCCCGCCGACAGCCGGCGGATTGGGAGGTGGTAATGCGATGGCCAACTACGGCGACATCATGAATTTGATTCGCAGTACCATCACACCGGATCTCTGGGACCTCAACGGCGGTACGTCAACCATGACGCCGTTCAGCCAGAACCTGACGCTGATCGTCTCGGCTCCTCAAGAGACGCATGAAGCAATCGCGGACTTGCTCAAAAGCCTTCGGGCTCTTCAAGATCTGCAAGTGACGATCGAAGTACGGTTCATCCAGTTGCAAGATACGTTCTTCGAACGAATCGGTGTCGATTTCGACATGCAGATCGATGACAACGTACGGCAGTTGCCCAACGACGATTCCGGTCCTAGCGTGGCGGTTGGTTTGGCATCGGGTGTCGGTGCTACCGGCCCGACTTTCACGACCGACCTCGATATGACTCTCGGAAATAACTTCTCCGTGACCCCTCCGTTCGGTAACCCGGACATCAACCAAGCGACTTCGTTCGGGGTTGCGATTTTGAGCGATTTGGAACTCTTCTTCTTCTTGCAAGCATCGCAAGGGAACAGCCGCCAAAACGTTCTGAACGCACCGAAAGTGACGATGTTCGACGGTCAAACCGCGAGCATCAACGATACGGCTCAGCGACCGTTCGTGACCTCGTTCAGTCCTGTCGTCGGTGACTTTGCCGTCGCACAACGACCGATCGTGGTGGTCCTCAACGAAGGAACGCAAATGACCGTTCAATCGGTGGTATCGCAAGACCGTCGCTTTGTTCGGATGACACTCAATCCTCAGTTCACTCGATTGGAATCGACCGACCGAACGTTTACCTTCCAAGGTCGACGGGTGTCGCGAACGGGAACCAGCGTCTTGAACCCGAACGGTACTCCATCGGGAACGCGAGACGATGAGGAAGATATCATCGAAGGCACGACGGTCCAGCAACCAACGTTGGGTACGACCAGTATCGGAACCACGGTCAGTGTTCCTGACGGCGGTACGATCCTCTTGGGTGGTATCAAGCGATTGCGTGAAGGACGGGTCGAACGTGGTGCACCGATTTTGAGCAAGATCCCTTACTTGAATCGGTTGTTCAAGAACGATGCGATCGGCCGCGAAACGTCCACGCTGATGATGACGGTCACACCTCGCATTATCATTCCTGAGGAAGAAGAAGCCAACATGGGGATGACGACGGGCAATCCTTAGTCCGTCCGATGCCAACCACCTTTCCAGCAGTGGAAAGTGCCTTACAAAACAACCCTCGAGATCGTCACCGGTCCCGAGGGTTTTTTCATTGACTCGCCTAGCGGGCAGGTACGCGCTATACCCTTTTGCGATCCCCTTCGCGTTACCGAGGAATCCGAAGCGTTAAAGGCCGAGAGAAGAAAGTTGGTTTTTCATATTCTTCGCATCCTCGTTCGCCAGCTCGTCACCACTTTCTTTGTATAGCTTCGCCAAGGACTTTGTGATGCTTCCCAGTTCTTTGCTCCAAGACTTCAACTGCTTGTTGGCTTTCTCATCGAGTTCCGCTTTCGCCTCCTTAAGCTTGATGAATTTCTCGATGGCGGTTTCCAGTTTGTCAGCTTCCGTAAAACACTTTCCCAAGCTCTTCTTACCGGGAGTGTTTTTGCAGGCATCGAGCGCCTTCTGAAATTTATCGAGCTGCGGCCCTACATCCGCCTTTTTGAAAAAGCTGGACTTGGAGAGGTTATTCTCTTCTTTAAATCTTTTCCACTTATCACGGGTTAACGTTAAGACACTCATCGCACTACACTTTAGAAAAGAGAACGAATAAGAGGGGTATCCCGAAATGCGGTTCGCATTTTAAGGGAAAGGGTTGCTCGGGTGGTGTGGAGCTGCGATTGAATTCGCTCAAAATCCCCGTATCGCGATACGGCTAGCTACCGACGCGGACCCAAAGGAGTCGAATCGTACCGAGACCATTGAAACTTTGAGGGCTCCCTTTAAACTGCTCCCGAAGATCGGTGAATCACATCGGGAGTCGTCCGGGCATATGGGTAAACGAGGCGTAGTTCTCAACGGCGAGTTGTTGACCAAACTCTACACGCGTCGAGGTTGGAGTCAGCAGGAATTTGCCATGCGTGCAGGGGTCGATGCCCGTACCATTGCCAAAATCAAAAAAGGGGGAAGCTGCGACACGCGTACGCTTCAGATTCTGTCCGGTACCTTGAAAGTGTCGCCCGAGAGTCTGCTCGCAGAGGATGCTAGGTTCGATGCATTGGCCGCAAAGGAAAACGATGAAGCGGCCGAATCCAAGTTATCCAGTGGCATCCCGCGCTTTCAACGATTCCGGCTACAGCATCTCTGGAAAATCGTCGACTTTCGTCGTTCGAACGCGGGCGAGCCTGATGCGGTAGCGCAGGTTTGGAACTGGTACCGCATTCAAAAACTCAGCGTGGATTGCGATCCGTATGTATTCCCCTTTCTGACTTGGGGGGAAGGGATCGAGTGCGACCACGCTCCTTCAGGAGTCTCGTTTCAACGCGTGGGAGTGCTTCCTGGGGATTTGGTTCACAGCAACAAGCAATGGGAGATCTCGATCACTCCCCCTGAAGGAGGAGTCGGAACTGCGTTCGATTGTGGCCCGATCGGACTTCGATACGTCGACGCCTTTTTCCGGGAAGGACAGCAGTGGTGGCAAACCAGAATCACCGATGAGACGGATGTCTTGTTGATTCAGCTTTGGTTTCGACCGGAACAATGTTGCAAGCAAGTATTCGGCGAATGGGCGCCACCTGGAGGGCATCGATTCCAACCGATGGAAGCGTGCCCACCCCAGCGGAACCCTGATGGCGAAATCGTCACCTGGATGATTCAAAAGCCCATGCAAGGTGCCTTTTATAAGCTCTCCTGGGGCTGGTAAGACCTCATGAACGTTGACGCACTCTCCTCGCAGCAAGTAGGATGTCGGTCTGGGGTCCGCATCGCCTAGGTTCCAGAACTTCGAACCGAACTGATTTCAGTCCGAGCCCCCAACACGAACCACACCAATCAAGCGAGGATGGAATAATGGGATCTCCGGCGGCTCGGATGGGAGATATGATTCTTCAGAACAACCCCCATTGCCATGCGGCAATCCATCCCGCTGCGCCGGTCCCCACTCCTGCCCCCCACCCTGCGATGCCTTTGGCGATAGTCAAGGGACAGCCAAACGTCCTCATCGGAGGCCAACCCGCAGCGCGGGTCACCGACATGTCGGCCCCCTGTGCGCTGCCGAGTTGTGTACCTGGAGGACCGGGTGTCATTTCCAAAGGGTCCGCGACCGTCATGATCGGCGGTATGCCCGCAGCGCGATTGAACGACATGACATCGCACGCGGCGTGCGTGGGTCCTATTCCGGGACCAACCGGTAAGATCACCGGCCCTGGATGCGCGACCGTTATCATCGGGGGTTAGAAGATCGAGCGTGCGCGTTTCCGTATTCGAGTCACTCCAACCAGTCTGTCCCATTTGCCTTCATGGTAGTGGGATTCCCGATGCTCGCCTCCAGCTCTTTCAATCGTTCACCACATCGGGGGATCATATTGTTCAAGGAATCTTGCGATGTTCTCGCGATGATTGCAGCGCTGAATTTCCAATCATCGATGGCGTTCCTATCTTGGTGCGAGATGTTCAGAGTTATGTTTCTGAGAATATCCTGGCCATCGCGGATCGTTCCGATCTGCATCCCGTGTTAGAGAGTTTGATCGGAGACTGTTGCGGCCAAGGGAGCGTGTGGGATTTACAGCGACAGCACCTGAGTTGTTACGGATGGGATCATTTTGGCGATTGCCTGGCGACTCCGTTTTCACAGGACCAAGCCGCAGAAATGGGACTTTCCCCTCCTGGCTCGGTGCGAGCTCTGCTTCGGTCGCTTTGCGACATGAGAGATCTATCCCAGGCAGGACCTATCTTGGACATCGGATGCGGGTGTGGCCGAACGACCTTGGACCTAGCTCTATCGACCGAGAAACCCGTCGTAGGCATCGACCTGCAGTTCCCTCTCCTCCGACTGGCATCGCAGGTTCTCCGAACAGGTTCAGGTCGCTTTCCTCTTCGGCACACCGGCGTTGTGTATCGCGACACCCCTATTGTCTGGAGTAGCCCTCTCCCCGACAACGTTGACTTTTGGGTGGCAAATAGTTTGGAACCTCCTTTTTCGAACTCCCTGTTCTCGGAGTGCTTTGGCTTGAACGTCCTCGATGCCGTAAGTTCACCGGCTCACCTATTTGTAATGTTAGACCGGTTGCTTCAGCCGAATGGCGTTGCGAGGCTTAGTTGTCCTTACGATTGGTCCTCGCTCGCGACCCCTGCGATCGGTTGGATTGGCGGTCACTCGCAGCGAGCCGTTCATGGTGGCGATGGTCCAACCGTATTGAGGAACTGGCTCGGCACGCAGCGCGACATCAATCTGAGAATCTTCGGTGAGAAACCGAGAGTGCCTTGGGTCTTGCGACTGCACTCACGAAGTGCAATCCATTACACCTCGCATTTGCTTTGCCTGGAAAAGATGCCCTCTCTGGATCCAACCGCCTCGCTTTCGCAAGAGTCTTCCTAGAGAAGTCCCGTATTGAACGCGACAAACATCCCCAGGAGGAGCAACAACAGCCCCAGCACAACAAAGATACCGATCGTTGCCAAAGCAGATTGCAATCGATGAGAGCGCAGGGCCGATGGAGCCCATTCGATGAACTCCTGCTCTTCGTTCAGCTTTTCAACGATCCCCTTCACAAAGGCTTGCCTGTCGGCGGTTTCTCCTGTTCCAGCGAAATAGCATCCGCTGAAGAGGATCGCATCTCCGTCTGGTCTCGTATTCTCCTCACACCCGAAGCCCTGGGATAAGATGGTCGACAACCTCGATTTCCAATTGCAGCGAACTTTCGAGAGCAATTCGTACAGTCGCGTGTTCCCTGGTTTGGTCAGCGCCTGTTCTTCTCGGAAGAGGGAATAGGTCCAATCTTCAAAAGCGCTGCAAGCGAGGGTCGCCAGAGAGACCAACTCCGTTCGCGTGGGAATACTCTGAACATCAAATCGCTTACCGAAGCGTTGACTGAGGGCGCGATCTCGTCCGACGCGGCGAACAAGCTCTCGGAAACCTCTCTCTTTTTCGAGTCCGACGATCAACGCAGTGACCGGACAGCGAATCTGAAACGCATATTGGACCGTCTCCAAATCGGAACGAATCGCTTTGGTCAGTTCCTCGACTTCGACAGGAGAGCCGTGGATCGCCTCCATCTGCAGCAACGTCAATACACCATTGATCGAACAAAGGGGTTGTCTCGATTTCCGAACCAAACTCCCGAGGTAGGCGAGTTCCTGCAGACAAGCGGTCGAATATTGGTGGGAAACCAAGACAGGCTTCCGAGTTCCTTGGACATCCGAGGGCTCGACACCTGCAGAGTACGCAATGGAAACGGGACCTCGGTCCGCCGGCGCAGTCTCTCGAAAGGATGGTATTTCCGGTTGGCTCGGAGCCGCATTCCCTGGATCGGAACCGGCACCGTTCAAGATCAACGTGCCCCGGTAATTGGTCGGAGCCGCTGGTACCTGTGAATCTATTGATGCGGACGCATTGGATGGTAACGCAATGGGCGTCGTCGCAGCGGGCGCTGGAGCAAGGGGTTGCGACGAGGGTGCGACGAAGGAATCGAATTCGAGGGTCCCTCGAAATCGAGGGGCCGGAGCAGAACCCGAGGGCGGGGTACCCAAGGGAGCGGGAGTCGAGGGCGCTGGAGTCGAGGGCGTGGGAGTCGGCAAGAGTGGAATCGAACCTGGCTCAGACATCTCGATAGGAGAGTCGGATGCGATCGTGGATTGCTCCTTTGCCAGTTCTTCACGGAGAGAGGCCAGAGCGCTCGTCCAGCTGGAGTCCGAACAGAAAAGGTAGATCGCTTCGGCGTTCGCGTACCAGTGGATGGGTGCAGGACCATGCGGTACACCTTGCACGCTGAAGCTCATTCCTGTCGCCGCCATCATCGCTCGCTCCTGCGCTTCGCCGTTGGAGCCTACGATCAGAAAGAGGGGCGCATTTTTGGGTGTCAGTTCGTTCGCTGCGAGCGCATTGATTCCTGCTTGCCACGCCATATCCAATTCAGGGAACGCTCGACGAGGTCCTTCCAACCATGCCTGAATCGTTCGAAAGACCACCCAGGGTATCAGAATGATCAGCCCGAGGATGGTGAAGATTCTCAACCAGCTATAGCCGTGCCTCCACGGTATGTTGACCGGATCGAGCCAGAAAACAATCCAAACCGAAACCACGGTTGTGATAAGAAAGACCAGCGTGAGGGCCGCGGCGCATCCGGGGGTCGTGACTGGGATGATTCTAGTCAGGCATCCAGTCGGCTTCCCGTCTTGCGATTCAACCTCTGCGGGTTGTTCATCCATCGGATCGGAGCCCTCAGCGACGCCTGACATATCCATTTCTCCTACTGTAGTGGCATCCCGCGAGCCAACGGCACAATTAACGACTGATGATCTAACGACTGATGATCAACACAAAATAGAGAACATTCCACGCAGCCAGCATCGATGCAATCAACCAAGGCCAAACGACCCGATTCTTCGCAGCGAGCGGCGGTGCACCTAAGATCTCACGTCGTGGAGGAGCCAGCGACGGCCTCCCCTGTCCGAGTCGGATAGACATGGCGACTTGGCGAGCCCAGTCTTTGACATCGGACGGGAGTCCAAGACTGCTGCTGAACATCGCGGCCAAGTTTGGTTCGCTGTAGAAACCTCGAAAGCCGAGGACGACACATACATAGTAAACTTCCAACGCATCGCGAAGGGATCGCGTCGAAGCTTCTTTGGCATTCACAAAGAATCGTTCGGCGCAGTCGCGGCTATTAAAAAGCTCGCGTTCCATCACATTGTTGCTCCACCACTCGCGGTGGGACCAATTCGCCTCCACGAGCATTTCATCGATCCACGAAACGAGTGCGTAGCTAGCGAGATCCCAATCCATTCCTGTCCCGACGATTGCCTGTCCATTTTCGAGAAGCACCTTCATCCTCACCCGTTCGTCTTGCGGGTTCGGCTCCTGTCCGTTCCCGATTCGATCGAGCAGATGAAGGCAATGAAGGAGGAAGGGATCTACGGCGAGGGAGTACTTCGGTGTCACGATTGAGCCGGAACTGCAAAAAGAGCGAACTTCAAAGCGATCTTGCGTCCAAAAGCAACGACGACCAGCGTCTGTTGCCCCTGCAAACGATCCAGGTTGGCGATGAGGGAATCCTTCAATCGAATGGCGAGGGTCTGCGTTTCTTGAACGTCCCTCCACGCGGGAGTATCCTGCCTGGGGACTTCAAAAAAGACCCAGTCGGCTCGTCCAGGAAGGGCTCTCACAGGTCGATCGACAGGTGTCAGGGTCACCCCCGCCACCCGTTGCTTGAACAAGAACTCCACCTGGCGCGAACTCCCGACCTTCAAATCAAGTTGCCCTGCCGAAAGAAGCTCCAAGCACTCGCGCTGTGTAAGCTCCCCTTTATCAACGCCAATGAACCATTGCCAATCAGAATTGAACCACCTCGGATCGAGCGCGACCTGAAGTCCATGCCCGATACCGACAAAGTAGCGCTGTTGAACTTCGTAGTCTCGGACCGCGTGGATTAGCGCCTCGATCTTACTCCGCACATCGACGAAGATTTCGTGCAAGTTATCGTGGTCGTACGGCATCAAGTCGGCAACCTTTTTGGAGGCCGAGAAAACCGATAGTTGGCCGACGATGCGGCAGAGCTCAAGGTATGCGGCTCGAGGCGGAACTCCCCGATCGAAAGCGAGAATCGATAGTACCGCGTAGGCTTCATTCAATTGGCTGAGCATCAGGATTCGCTCGGCATCACCGGGATCCCGGCTATCCAAACCGATCCCTCGATTGATCACTTGTTGACTGAGCACTTCGATCTTCTGACCGATCATGTCGTACACACCCCGCAGGATGTCGCGATTCAAATACGGCCAAGCATCCGTGGTCAACAGGGGAGGAATATACGTATTGTCCAGCTGAGGAGAACTCTCGCCATCGCTCGACCTCTTGACCTGTGCGATCGGGAGAACTTCGTAGCCCGATAGATCCTGGGTCGAAACCAAGAGCTGCACATTCAATCGTTTCAATTGGATCTCTTGGTCATCCCCTCCCCAACTTTCGTCTGGCAGAGAGCTGATCTCTTCGATGTACCGAAGCTCGTTTTGGTTGGCTTGATTTCTCGTTCCAACGTTGGCTCGGCCCAACCGGAGCTTGGGGATCGCTAAATAGACTTTAAGAGTTCGCTCTTTTTCGAACGCATCTGCCAAGCTGGCCGTCAAGCTGCTTTGCTGGTCGAACGATTTATGGAGATCGATGCGGCTGGGTTCTTCTCCGACAGCGATGTCGATCAACGTTCCATCGGGCAACCGCGCCTGGAGCCTTCGCAATTCGAATTGATGGTTTGCGAGCGCTTCGCGACTAAAATCCACCGAGACGATCCCGTAATTGTGGGGATTATCGAATGCGCTACTGCGTGCGAGGTTCGAAGATTGATACCGCTCAGCCGTCTGGAAGTGCTGAGGTCGAAGAAACGCGCCTTCGTACCAATGAACGGGATGTTGATGCATAGTTTCGTTTCAGTTCCGACGGTAAAACGCAAAATCGATTGCTAGCAGTCCCACCTGAGCGGCCCCGCGTTGGCTCTCCCTGGAGGCAATCGATTGCTATCTCATTTGTCGGCTCAATATAGCGATTGGATGCCTTTGGATGGGAGGATTTGATCGAATTCCGAAAGGTCGACATGGGCACCCCTCCTCGATGCATCCGAAGGGCGGATAATTTTGAATTTCGGAAAAGGAAGACTCTTCGTCTCAAATTCGCGAGCCGTCATTCCCGATACAACCGTCAGGGACCCTCTCCATCGAAGTCTAGATCCAAATCTAGGTAGACTTGCGTGACACCAAAGCCAGCGAACTTCCTCTCTCAAACCGCGTTTCGACGTTCGCCATGCGATCGACGAGCGCGTACGCCCAGTGGCCATTCGCCGCTGCGGGAGATGAAGGTGTCCGCATCGCGACTGATTGCAGGCTTTGCTGTGGGGCTTCTCTTGTGGCAATCGACTGCGATGGCGCAAGTCGGGTTAGCGCAGGTTGGATCGGCAGAGTGGGAGGCTAGTGAGGCTGCGCTGCGATCGACGCGTGTGCTTTCATTGCCGCAGTCGATCGACACATCTCGATCGGAACTCGAGGTTGTCCCGAGGTTCCACATCGAGACCGGCGGGGAAGGCTTCGAGGCGTCTCGCGCTTCCTTTAGTTATTTCCCACGGCCGAGCGCCAATCTGGCGGGAAATGATCCTTCGTTTGCCTACGTTCAAGAGACGTTGCCCCCTCCCATCCTCACGCCCGATTCTCCGCTTCCTACAGAAATCATCGCAGCGGAGCCTGTCTTTGGGTCTCTCACGGAAGAGTTTGCTAGCACGCCTCGTTTCTATGTTGCGGAATCGTCCGAGCCGGGATTGGGGCACGAACGGTTGGCATTCTCGTTGTTCGACATCGATGCCGCGCAGCCGGCCAATCAGTTTCGAGCTCGAATTCAAATCGCACACGGATATCGAGTACCAGACCGCGCCGAATACTTTTGGGCTGCGACGGGAGGGCCTTTCGGTCCACCTCTGGGTGAATCCTCCATCGACTTTCAGGAGGCTCGGTTCCGGGTGGAATTGGGAAGCAAAAAGTTCTCGACGTCTTTTGAGGTTCCGTTTCGGGCAGTCGACCCCGAGTTGAACAGCAACCATGCCGGCTTGTCGGATATGCAATTGGCGATCAAGACCGTTTTGCTCGACGGCAATCAGTGGATGTTGACGCAGTACTTCGGCACAAAGTTCTCGACCGGTTCCGCGAAGATGGGTCTGGGGACAGGGAGCGTTGCGCTCGAGCCAGGATTGCTGTTCCGGAATCGATTGCAGGAATCGACTTGGCTTCATGGGGAGCTCAAGTTCTGGTTCCCGCTTGCAGGGGATTTGAATCATCGCGGCCAAGTCTTGAAATTCGCGACCGGGATCAACCATGTTTATTGGGAGAGCGATTCGAAAGCGTTGATTCCATCGCTGGAGCTCTCCACCTATAGCATCCTCAATGGCTTGGCTCGGGATTCATCCCAGCAGTTGCGAGAGATCGATGGCGATTTCGTTCTGAATCTGACGCCAGGGATTCGGTATGCGGCAGACAACCGAGGGGATTTCGGACTCTTTGAGATCGGAGCGGGGTGGTCGATTCCTGTCACCACCCAGCGTCTGGCCGACTCTTTGTTGATCATGGAATCCCGTTGGTTCTGGTAGCGTTCCCGGACAGGATTTTTTCAATTTCCTTGTCTGCTCCGCAATCGACGATTATTCTGCGTGAATCGATTAGCCAATTCTAGAGATTCCGACGAACCTACCGGATTTCCGCTCGAGAGTTCCGTTTCCAAAGAGGCTTGCGAATACGACCGATATTCCGCTGAGCTAATCGTTCGTCCTATCGCATGCACCGAGCCCCCCCATGACGGAAGAGTTCTTAACCCTCCTAACCCCGATCGCTCCAGATCAACCGTCCGGGGTCGACTTGGAATACGACCCCGACTTTTCCGCTATGGAAAAGGCATCCCAAGGGACATCCGATCAAGAATACGGATCGACCGTCATCGAAGGAGCTCCACCCGATTGGGCTTTGGTTCGCCAATTAGCGATGAAGCTCTTGCAGCGGTCCAAGGACTTGAGAGTCGCGAGCTTATTAGTCCAAGCCGAATTGGAATTGCGGGGTTTGCTCGGTATGCGCGACTCGCTCGGAGTCATCGCCGAAATCGTCACCCAATTTTGGGAAACGTGCTTCCCACTCCTCGATCCCGACGATGACAACGATCCAACCATTCGAATCAATGCATTGTTGAGTTTGACCAAGCCAGGAGGTGTTTTGAGGCAAGTTCGGACTTGCGCGATCGCCAAGAGCAGATCGGTCGGTCTACTTTCCCTGCAAGACGTGATGATTGCCAAGGGTGAGATGGTTCCGCCGGCGGGAATGGATGACCCTCCGACCCTCAAGAAAGTGGAAGCCATCTTCCGGTCTGGCAACCTATCGGAACATCGAGAGTTGCTCGCTGCGGTCGAAGAAAGCATTGCTTTGCTGAAGAAGATCGAAGAAGGGTTTTCTTCACAAGTTGGGATGAATGACAGTCCCGACTTCGATCCGCTGCTCAAGGAGCTTCGGGCGATTAGCAAGACGCAGACCATGTGGATCGCGAACGTCACTCCCTCCGATGAAGCATCTGCTTCCGGGAGTTCGCCGGATGAGGGAGGGAACAGATCGGAGTCGCACAGCGATTTCGCGCAAGGAGAAGGTTCGAAGCCGGCAGGTGGGACGGGGAAATTAAGCGTCGGCAGCTTGCAAATCTCCTCGCGTTCCGATGCGATCGAATGCCTTGCCAAGATTATCGCTTGGTTTGAGAACTACGAGCCCTCGAGCCCGTTACCGATGTTGCTTCGACGCGCGAGAAAGCTTTCCACGATGAGCTTTCTCGATATCCTTCGCGATATTTCTCCCGATGGCATTAATCAAGCTATGTTGGTGGGAGGCTCGGGAGTGGAAGACGAAGAACCCAGCTCGCCGTCTGCACCTGCACCTGCACCGGAACGCCGAGAAGAAAAACCAAACATATCGCCACCGCCGCCCCACGATAGATATTAAACTGTTGGCTCTCCTCCCCTATTCCCTTGTTTCCACTTCGCCATGCTGATCCATCGGACATGACGACGTACTCGGATTATCCGTCTATCTCTTTCGTTTCGATTCTTGAAGGTTTCTCGAATGGCTAAGCAAAGTGCACAGAAGTTCATCGCTCGGAATCGCGCTCCACGCGTTCAAATCGAGTACGACGTGGAAGTCTACGGAGCGCAAAAATCCATGCAGCTCCCTTTCGTGATGGGAGTCCTCAGCGACTTGTCTGGCAATCCCACCGAAAAGCTCCCGGCGGTAGGCGATCGTAAGTTTCTCGAAATCGATGTCGACAATTTCGATGAACGATTGAAATCGATGAAGCCGCGCGTTGCGTTTTCGGTCCCGAATACGCTCACGGGTGACGGCAACTTGATGTGCGATGTCACGTTCGAGAGCATGGACGATTTCTCTCCTGCGGCGATTGCTCGAAAAGTCGAGCCCCTGCGAAAGCTATTGGAAACGAGAACGCAGCTAGCGAACTTGCTCACCTATATGGATGGAAAGTCAGGTGCCGAGGAGCTGATTGGCAAATTAATCAATGACCCGTCGACTCTTCGATCGCTCGCATCGACACCCAAGCCCGCTTCGCAAGCTCCGGTTGCCAGTGCTCCGGTTGCCAGTGCTCCGGTCGCCAGCGCTCCGGCACCTGCAGCGGTAGCCCCCGTTCCACCATCTGCCGCGACGCCACCCGCCTCCCCGACTCCACCCGCTAGCAGCGGAGGGGAGGACGATTTGGATTCGCTTTTGAACGACCTATAAGAATTGGCTGTCACACCGGTCACCACCGCCACGATAGGCGATGACCTATCGATCAACGAAATCTACCAAAGACCTATTCGAAACAAGCACACGGAACACTATGGAACGACAGACCGAATCCCTCCTGGGGGCAACCCAGTTCGCTGACAGCGACCTTTCCTCTTTGCTCAAGAAGGAGTTTCGCCCTCAGTCCGACGATGCAAAATCAGCCATCGAAGGTGCGGTGAAGACACTGGCAGAGCAAGTCCTTCAGGATGCGAACGTTATCTCGAGCGACGCACTGGCTTCGATTTCCGCCATCATCGCCTCGATCGATAAGAAGCTGACCGAGCAAATCAATTTGATTTTGCACCATGAAGATTTTCAGCGGCTGGAAGGTGCATGGCGAGGTTTGCATTACCTCGTCAACAACACCGAGACCGACGAGATGCTCAAGATCCGTGTCTTCAATGTCTCGAAGAACGAGCTCGGCAAAACATTGAAGAAGTTCAAAGGAACCGCTTGGGACCAAAGCCCAGTCTTCAAAAAGATCTACGAAGAAGAGTACGGCCAATTTGGGGGCGAGCCCTACGGAGCATTGGTCGCCGATTACCATTTTGACCACAGCCCTCCCGATGTGGCTCTGCTCACCGAGATGTCGCAGATCTGCGCCGCCGCCCACACACCGATGATTACGGGCGCGGCACCGAGCATTCTTCAGTTGGAAAGTTGGCAAGAGCTCAACGATCGACGTGATTTGACCAAGATCTTCGGTACCCCCGAGTACGCAGCTTGGAGATCGCTTCGAGAATCGGACGACTCGCGCTACCTCGGTCTGTGTCTCCCAAGATATCTGGCGCGACTCCCCTATGGCTCGAAAACGGATCCGGTCGAGGATTTCGATTTCGAAGAGGAAACAGGGGGCGGCGACCATTCCAAGTACTGCTGGGCGAATGCCGCCTACACGATGGCAACCAACATCACGCGATCGTTCAAGCAATACGGTTGGTGTACTTCTATCCGTGGCGTGGAATCGGGAGGCGCCGTCGAGGGATTGCCAACCCACACCTTCCCAACCGAAGATGGCGGGGTGGACATGAAGTGCCCGACGGAAATCGCGATTGGCGACCGTCGCGAAGCTGAACTAGCGAAGAACGGCTTCATGCCATTGATCCACAAAAAGAACAGCGATTTCGCGGCCTTCATCGGGGCCCAATCGCTTCAGAAGCCTACGGAGTACGACGATCCGGATGCGAGCGCCAACGCTCAGCTGGCCGCCCGTCTCCCCTACTTGTTCGCGACATGCCGTTTCGCTCACTACCTCAAGTGCATGGTGCGGGACAAGATTGGATCTTCCCAAGACAAAAACACATTGGAGAGCTGGTTGCAGGGTTGGATTTCGCAATACGTCGAACCCAATCCCGCTGCGGCATCGCAAGAGGACAAAGCCAGAAGGCCACTCGCAGAAGCCAAAGTGGTCATCGAAGAAGATCCGAGCAACCCCGGATATTACAAGTCGAAGTTTTTCCTCAGACCACACTACCAATTGGAGGGCTTGACGGTCTCGCTGCGATTGACCTCGCGATTGCCCACCTCCTGATCGATTCGGAGAGTGGTTCATCGGAGGCGGAGTGGTTGATTGGGAGTGCCGTCCCTCGATCCAGGATTCCTGGCGAGGGAAATAGCTCCCAGAATGCGGCAAAATTGTATTTATGATGTTTACCGCATGTAGTATGGTTTCCATTCGGATATGTTTTGGTCCGGATTGTGGATTTGACAATTCGTCACTGCCTGTTTTTTGGAGAATGCAAAGATGATTCTTGTGTGGATCGAAGGTGTAATGGGCGACTGCCAGATTTCCGGATTCAAGGATTACTTCACCGCCGAGAGCTTCGGTTTCGGAGTGGAGCGCGAGTTGGCAGACAGCGCGAAGGGTGGTACAGCGGACGTGAACATCGGTGTCGGCGAACTCCAAGAGTGCACGATCTCGAAGAGCATGGACACTGCGTCAGCCTATTTGGCGAGAAAAGCGATCAGCGGATCGTCTTGTCGCGAAGCGGATATCAAGTTCGTAGAGGCGATCACAACGCCAGGCAACGATCGAAAGAACGTCGTTTATTTGGCGTTCAAGCTCGATAACGTGTTCGTAAAGTCCTGGAGCATGTCCGGGGATGCCGACGATCGTCCTTCAGAAGACGTTGCGTTGTGGTACAACAAGATCGCGTTTGTCTACTTCCCAACCGTCAACGGCTACGATTTCTTGGCCGGCCATGACTGCCGCTGGGATCAAGTTCAGTCGAAGCCTTGGACGGACGCAACGTTGCCGAAGAAGGCCGAAATGCATCCGGCTGTCTAATCGGAGTGCCTTTTTCCCTGCTCGTGGGCTGGTACTGGGGGGATCGAGTCCCCTCATGTTCAGCCCGAGCTCGCATTTTCAGCCCGAGGGGATGAGCGGATCTTCGCCCGAAGTCCACAGCCCCCCGCGGCATCCGCGGGTTTACGTTGTCGTTATGCCTGATTCAGGTGATCTATGATCCTTGTCCGAATTGACCGAATCAAAGGTACCGTGTTGCTTCCTGGCTACAAGGATTACTTCGTTGCGGAGACGATCGGCTTTGGCGTAGGAAGAAAGGTTTCGGCCTCGAGCAGCGATCGAAACGACCTCACGATCGGAGAGTCGGAGGAGCAAGAGCTTTCGATTGATAAGTCAGTGGATGCTGCCACGGTGTACTTGATGCACGCAGCCATGAAGGGTCGGACCGACACAGGGGGCCCTCGCACCCTCAGCATCGACATCCATTTGGTACAGTCGAAGCGATATGAAGATGCGACCGCGTCGGGCGGTTTGACTTCCCCCTACATGAAAATCCGAATTGAAAACGCCATTATCCAGGACTGGAGCATCGACGCATCCGGGGATGAGCGCCCTACTGAGTCGTTAAAGATTTGGTTCAATCGTGCGGCGATGAAGTACCGAGCGACTCAAGACGGCAAGGTCTATGAGACGCATGGCCCGTTGGGATGGGACCAGCAGGCAAACAAGGATTGGAAATCGGACGAGCTCCTGCGACGCGACGAGTAGTCGTTCCCTCGCTCTGCAAGGCCGCCGCGTCCAGTCGAAACGGATGGAAGATGAACCACTGGGAGAAAACATGTCGGCGTTGCAATTCTTAAAAGCTGGCGATCTTGCAAAAGCCCAATCCGCTTTGCAGGACGAGGTGAGAAACAATCCTTCTGACTCGAAGCTTCGCGTTTTTCTCTTTCAGCTGTACTCCATTCTCGGTCAAAGCGAGAAAGCCCTTAACCAGCTCAATGTGCTTCGCGATTTGAGCAAGGACGCGATGACGCTGGTACAAACGTATCAAGAAGCCTTGCAATGCGACTCGCTTCGCGAGAACGTCTTTGAAGGAAAAAGAACCCCATTGGTCTTCGGCCAACCCGAGGAATGGATCGCGATGATGATCAATGCTCTGTCGATGGGATCGAATCCCGCGGCTGCTTCAGAGCTTCGATCCCTCGCGCTCGAAAGAGCGAGCGCTGTCGCAGGTGTGATCACGTTCTACCCCAAGCAGCAGCCGAAGGACGCATCCGCAACGAGCGATGGCGAAAAGAAAGAGACCAAAGAGTCCTTTGCATGGATTGCCGATGCGGACTCGCGAATCGGGCCAGTCTTTGAGGCAATCATCCACGGCAAGTACTATTGGGTGCCAGCGGGTTGCGTTCGAGCAGTCACGTTGGAAAAGGTAACTGACCTCCGTGATTTGGTTTGGTTGCCAGCAAAGTTTGAATGGACCAACGGGGGAGAAGCCGTGGCATTCATTCCGACTCGATATCCCAAGTCCAGTCAGCATGCCGACGATTCGGTAAAACTCGCGAGGACCACGCAATGGACCGAAGTGGACGAAAATACCTATTGCGGCGTCGGCTTGCGGATCTTGGCAACCGATCAAGGTGAGTATGCGTTGACCGATATCGCACGCATCGAATTCCAGCAACCGGAGACTGATCTCCATGCGTCCAGAGGATAACACAAGGTCTTGGCCGAACTAACTCAAAAAGAAAAGCTTCAGCCTTCGCTCCTGGATCGCCTGACGGACGATGCTCCTCAGGATTCGCTTGAGTCACGTGAAAATCGCGTCTTGAGTCTTCAACGATTACGCGAGTGCGTTTTGCGAGATTTGGGATGGCTGTTGAATACGGAGAATCACGAGTCGGTCGAGGATATCGAAGCGTATCCAGACGTGCGAGCCTCGGTGATCAATTTCGGTATCCCCACCTTATCCGGCTTAACAGCATCCGGGCTCGATCTCCAGAAGGTTGAGAGGCAAGTTCGCGAAGCGATCTCGGTGTTTGAACCCCGAATCTTAAAGGACTCCCTCTCCGTGCGCGCTGTGAACGCATCGGACTTGATGAGTCGCAAGACCCTTTCGTTTGAGATCCAAGGTGAATTGTGGGCGCAGCCAGTCCCTTTGAAAATGTATTTGCGAACCGAATTGGATCTTGAAACCGGCGCGGTATCCATAGCGGAAACCCCGACCTAAGAGGCGTGGTGATTCGTTCCCTTCCTTTCGATTGAAATAGACGATGCATCCTCAGTTCTTAGAATTCTACAACCGGGAGTTGCAATTCATTCGCGAAATGGGGGGTGAGTTCGCGCGTGAGTTTCCGAAGATCGCGGGTAGGTTGGGACTCGATGGGTTCGAATGCGCGGACCCCTACGTCGAACGATTGATCGAGTCCTTTGCCTTCATGGCGGCTCGGGTCCACTGGAAATTAGATTGCGAGTTTCCCAAGTTTACAGACCATCTTTTGGAGATCGTCTACCCGCAATATCTCGCCCCGATTCCATCGATGGCGATCGCGCAGTTCAGCCCCGATTTGAACGAAGGGTCCTTGAAGGATGGTTACCGCATCCCTCGCGGCACTTCCTTGAATAGCCTCTTAGGTCCAAACGACCAAACGCCCTGCGAGTATCGCACTTGCCACGAGATCGATTTGTGGCCGCTGCGATGCGTCGAAGCCTCGTATGTCAGCCGCGACTCGGCGTCGGCCAAACTGCCACCAGGGTATCAAAATGCCAAAGCCCTGATTCGGATCAAGCTCGCGGCGACGGGCGGAAACAAGTTCAGCGATTTGAAATTGGATCGGTTGCCCTTCTTTCTAAGAGGCACCAGTTCACGCACGAACAAACTCTACGAGCAGATCTTCTGTGACGCATTGGGTGTCATCATCCGCTCCACGAAAACGGGACAAGAACGGGTGCTGACACAGCCGATCGGCTCGGTAGGGTTCGAAGACGAATCCGCCATGCTCCCTACGCATTTCAACATGTTCAAGGGCTATCGCCTGCTGACAGAGTATTTCACCTTTCAACAGCGCTTTTTATTCTTTGAATTTCTTGGATTGGGTGAGGTTCTTCCTTCGATGGGTGTCGAAGAGATTGAAATTCTTGTACCGCTAAAACGATTGGATGCTCAATTGGAGAATCTGATCGACGACAGCAGCTTTGGACTCTTTTGTTCACCCGCTATCAACCTTTTCCCGCACCGCGCAGATCGTATTCACTTGAATCACGGATCGCATGATTACCACATTGTCCCAGATCGTACCCGGCCGATGGACTTCGAGGTTCACTCGGTGCTCCAGGTAGATGGATACGGACAAAGCTTGGAGAAGTCGGTGAACTTCAAACCGTTCTATAGCTTGAATGACACGGAGATGGACAGTAATCGCGTTCATCGCAATGCGTTTTATTCCTTGTCTAGGTCGACTCGAAATCTTTCGACGAAGCAAAAGCGACGCGGGCCTCGCTCGAGTTATCTTGGTTGCGAATCCTACCTTTCGATCGTCGATTCCGATTGCGCACCTTTTGCCCCCGATTTGGAGCAATTGGAAGTGATGTTGTTATGCACCAATCGGGACCTGCCTTTGATGATCCCGATAGGAAAGGGTAGCACCGATTTTGTAATGGAATCGGGGGCGCCGATTCGATCGATTCGATGCGTCGCGGGACCGACCGAGCCAAAGCCATCCTTTGCATCCACTTCCGGTGATCGAAGCTGGCGGCTAATAAGTCATCTTTCGTTGAACTATCTCTCTTTGGTGGAAGGCGAGGGGGCTGGAGCGCTGAAAGAACTCCTATCTCTGTATCAGGAAGGGCTGGCGTCGGGAGCTTTGGATCAAACCGACTCCATCGTCGCCTTGGAGTGCCGTCCGATCATGAAACGATTATCGGATTTTGGTCCTTTGTCGTTTGGGAGAGGACTGGAGATCAAGGTGCAGTGCGATGAATCGAGAATGGCCGGTTCGAGCGCCTATTTGCTGGGTGCCGTCCTATCGGAGTTCTTTGCCAAATATGTTTCCATCAACTCGTTCACACAGACCACTCTTCATACGAATGAAAGAGGGGAGGTAAAACGATGGCCAGCGATCATCGGTCGTCGCCGAGTCCTGTAACACAGCTTGAGAACCTTTCTCGAAAAGCCAACGAATACGATCTATTCGAAGCGATCCGATTGCTTGACTCGTTGTTTCGTTCGAGTCCGAGGACAGGGCATGCCGAGCGCCCTGTATTCGAGATGTTTCGAATCTCCCAGGTCGCGTCGCTGAGGTTTGCACCGACGGCGATCGCCAAGTTTGAGAAACGAGCGGGCCGCGAATACTGGGATTTGTCGAACCATGTCTTCGGTGTGTTTGGACCCAATGGTGCATTGCCGCTCCACCTAACCGATTTTGCAGAACAGCGAATTCGCCATCATCGGGATGAAACGTTTGCGAGATTTGTCGATTTGTTTCATCATCGCATGGCTTCGTTTTTCTACCGCGCTTGGGCCGACGCGCAGCCGACCGTGCAGATGGATCGTCCTGAATCGAACCGCTTTTTTGACTATGTCGCGTCGTTGGCTGGAATTGGAACCCCCGGGCTACAAAACCGAGACGCCATGCCCGATTCAGCCAAATTGCACTTCAGCGGTTTTCTCGGAAACTCCGCCAAGAGTGCGAGTAACTTGGAATCGATGCTGCAATCCTTTTTCGGCGCCGAGGCGCAGATCCTGCAATTCGTAGGAAAGTGGGTGAGCTTGCCTGACGATTGCGAATGGTGGTTGGGAAAGACGCCCGAGTCAGGCACTCTCGGCAGGAACGTAACGCTGGGGAGCAAAGTATTGTGCTATCAGCAACATTTCCGCGTTATGCTCGGACCGTTGGACCTTGCTGCTTTTCGAAAGCTTCTACCAAACGGCTCGAGTCTCAAACGACTGAAAGCCATGCTCGATAACTTCGTCGGATTCGAACTGACCTGGGATGTACAACTCTGTCTTCGAAAAGAAGAAGTCCCACCATTGCAATTAGGGCACGGAGGAAACCTCGGTTGGACCACTTGGTTTCCGAGCCGGGATCGCAAACGAGATGCGGACGATCTGGTCATCGATCCTTCGAAACGCAATACGGTCGGTGCATTCTGAAATGATTCAAAGAAACAATTCCAACCAAGCCACACATCAAACGGAGCGATAGCATGTCGGAAATCAGTCGATCAAAACTATTTGGAAAGTTGAACTCGCTTTGTTTCAAAGCGATCGAGAGCGCGACGACCTTTTGCAAGTTGCGAGGAAACCCTTACGTTGAGGTAGTTCATTGGCTCCATCAGATTCTCCAATTGCAGGACTCGGACCTGCATAAGATCATTCGCCACTACGAATTGAATCCAGCGAAGCTATCCAAGGACTTCACCGATGCGCTGGATCGATTACCGCGAGGTGCGACAAGTATTTCCGATCTTTCTTCGCACGTCGATGACACGGTCGAGCGCGCGTGGATTTATGCCTCGTTGATGTTCAATCAAACATCGATTCGCAGCGGGCATCTAATGCTTGGCATCTTGAAGACCGGTTCGCTGCGCAGCGTTCTGCTAGGTATTTCGCGCGAATTTGAGAAGGTGAAAGTAGAGTCCCTGTCGGATGAGTTTGGAAAGATCACCGGAGGCTCGCCAGAAGATCATCTGGGTGGAGAAGCGAGCGGCGGGGGCGCAGCGCCGGGCGAGGCGAGCGGTGCCATGCCCGGAGCAAGCCAATCCGCGGAGGCTCTCCAAAAGTTCACGGTCGATCTGACCGAACAAGCTCGGAATGGGAAGATCGATCCGATTGTCGGAAGAGATGATGAGATACGCCAAGTGGTGGACATTCTCATGCGTCGAAGGCAGAACAATCCTTTGCTCACGGGGGAAGCGGGGGTGGGTAAAACAGCTGTCGTAGAAGGCCTCGCTCTGAGAATTGCATCCGGTGACGTTCCCCCATCACTGCGAGACGTTTCGCTGCGCACTCTCGACGTGGGACTCCTCCAAGCCGGTGCGAGCATGAAAGGGGAGTTTGAAGAAAGGTTGAAGCAAGTTATTGAGGCAGTTCAATCCTCCGAGAAGCCTATCATTCTTTTCATCGACGAAGCGCATACCTTGGTCGGGGCTGGGGGCGCCGCAGGGACGGGGGACGCAGCGAACCTGCTAAAACCCGCGCTCGCGCGAGGATCCCTACGCACCGTCGCCGCAACGACTTGGGCCGAATACAAGAAGCACATCGAAAAGGATCCCGCCCTCACCCGACGATTCCAGGTAGTTCAAGTCGAAGAGCCATCCGAAGAAAAAGCGATCTTGATGATGCGGAAGCTTGCTAGCACGCTCGAAAAGCATCACCGCGTTCAGATCTTCGACGAAGCCATCGAAGCTGCAGTTCGACTTTCGCATCGCTACATTCCCTCGCGCCAACTGCCGGACAAATCGGTCAGCCTGCTCGATACCGCAGCCGCTCGCGTCGCAGTGAGCCAACACGCTGTGCCCGCGCAAGTCGATGATTGCCGAAGGAAGATCGAAGCCTTGGAAACGGAACTGGAGATCATCGCGAGAGAGAAAGCGGTCGGTGCACCTCGCGATGAACGAGAGCACGTGGTGCGAGAATGGCTGCTGGCCGAGCAAGTTCGATTGGAGGGCCTTGAAGAACGCTGGCACTCCGAAAAGAAACTGGTAGATGACATTCTCAAGATCCGCGCCAAACTACGAGGAGACTCCGGCAAAGTAGAAGGAACCCAAACCAAACTGGAAGAACAGGCCGACCAAGTCGTTAAAGAAGGTGAGGGATCCAAGCTCAACGATGCCCAGCGCGAAAAACTGCTGACCATCTTGAAGGACTACCAGCAAAAGCTAGGGGAACTCCAAGGTGAGAATCCATTGATCCTACCGACGGTGGACGAGCAAGCGGTCGCATCGGTCGTTGCCGATTGGACGGGTATCCCAGTCGGAAGGATGGTGAAGAACGAAATCGAAGCGGTCCTGAAGCTGGGCGAGACGTTGAACAAACGAGTGATCGGCCAACGCCACGCACTGGATATGATCGCCAAACGCATCGAAACCACTCGGGCCAAATTGGACAATCCCAACAAACCGATTGGAGTCTTCATGTTGGCCGGGCCATCAGGAGTCGGGAAGACGGAAACCGCCCTCGCCCTCGCGGAATCACTGTATGGGGGCGAGCAAAATATCGTCACTATCAACATGAGTGAGTTCCAAGAAGCCCATACGGTATCCACCCTCAAGGGTGCCCCTCCAGGATACGTCGGCTATGGAGAAGGGGGTATCCTGACCGAGGCCGTGCGGCGAAAACCCTACAGCGTCGTTCTGCTAGACGAAGTCGAGAAAGCTCATAGCGATGTCCATGAGATTTTCTTTCAAGTCTTCGATAAGGGGATCATGGAGGATGGGGAAGGACGCTTGATCGATTTCAAGAACACGCTGATCCTTTTAACGACCAACGTTGGAAGCGATTTGATTATGAACTTGTGCAAAGATCCGGACTTGATGCCTTCCCCCGAAGGAATCGCGAAAGCCCTTCGCGAACCTCTGCTTCAGGTCTTTCCTGCCGCTCTCTTGGGACGCATCGTCACGATTCCGTATTACCCGTTGAGCGATGATATGATCGCCAACATTTGCAAACTGCAGCTTCGTCGAATTGAAAGTCGAATCGTAGAGAACCACAAAGTTCCGTTCGAGTACTCGGAGGACGTGGTTCGATTGATCGTGGAGCGTTGCACCGAGTTGGAGAGCGGCGGTCGCATGATCGACGCTATCTTGACCAATACGATGCTCCCAGCGATTAGTCGCGAGATGCTTTCGCGATTGATGAATGGTCAGAAAGTCTCGCGAGTGAATATCGAAGTCCAGAACGGTGAGCTTTCGTATCTTTTCGATTGATCGATTCAATCAACCACTTGAGGGAGGTCCATATGGCAAAAGGGGAAACGATTGAGTTAAAGGAGAAGTGGCTCGACTTGAACACACTTCCCTACTCGAACGGAATCAGCGCGGATTCGGTACGCGAGGTGGTTGCCTGGGCTCCCATCAAACTAACCGTCGAAATCGGTTTACCGGCGGATAAAAGCGCTGAGGGATTTGATCCTCAGCGCAATCCTGCATTGCTTCGGTTTCGAGAGCGCTGGAAGAAGAATGTTGCCGAGTCGCTCAGCGCGATTGTCCGCTTCCGCAATGACGATCGAGATGGGGATGACGAAGCGTTCAAAAAAGCGGATGCAGAGCTCAAGCGTCTGAATAGCTTGATCGAAGATTCCTTTGGGGAGTTTCGGCAGATTCTGCGCGAAGCCGTTGCGGAGTTTGTAACTGGGAATGGAGGGGCGAAGCTCAAGGCGAGCGATTTGATGACCGTTGGATCCAACAGCTTCCGGTCCTTGAAGATCCTCCCTGGTGTCTTTGAAAACCAGACATCTAGTCCTTCCGAATTGCTCGACATTACGAAGGCTCTCAACCGTAAGAAATGGCAGTACTGCGGAGTCGCTTGGAAGTCAGGTGTAGCAGTGCTCACGATCCGGATGAAGAAGCCCTTTAAAGAGGCGGAACTGAAGGAGCTTCGGGAATCGATGCCGGAAGGAACGAACCGTGGCGCGCATATGATCTCGGGTCGCATCCGGGCTTGGTCGGCCACCAAAGTCGCATTCGAATTTCCGGAACAGCCAAAGCTTCCCAAGCGGAAGACGCTGGCATTCGCATTGAAGGAACAGTCCGGAAAGGCAGTGGTCGTCGAGAAGCCGTTCGGCATATGGGAACCGGATTCGAGTGAGGAAAAGCCCAAGAACGACAAGAAGAAGTCGACAAGTAAAGAAGATCGATAGCGGAAACGGATAACATGGAATACCAAGTTCATTTTGGAACATTGACGAATCAACAAGCTCCTGCGCGCGATGCGAAAAAATTCCGAATCGCCTTGCTAGGGGATTTCTCTGCCCGAGGAAATCGGAATGAGGTTTCCGTCGGAGCAGAGCTTGCTCAACGGAAAGTGCATTTCGTTCAGCATGATAATTTGGACGAGATCCTGCGACGCCTCGATGTAACGTTGCAGCTACCGGCAGGTCCAAGTGGCTCGATGATCGAGGTTCCCATTCGAAGCCTCGATGACTTTCATCCGGATCAGCTTTACACGAACGTTCCGATTTTCGAAAAGTTGCTGGGGCTTCGTGCCAAACTCCTAGACCCGGCGAGTTTTGACAAGGCGGCTTCAGCGGTCCGGGCGCTGGCCCTTCCACCCGGGACGGTCCTACCAAAGAAAACCAAATCGACGAGTTGCCATGTGCCCCGGACTCGATTCGAGGACTTTTCGCAATTGCTTACTGCGGGACCAACAAAGCAAGAGCCGGGGGACCTCAAGACACTTTTGCGAGACATTGTCGGAACGCATGTGGTTTCGAGTATGACCGGAAAGGACGAGTTGGTTGCAGCGGTCGACCAAGCGTTGTCGGGGCTGATGCGAACGCTATTGCACCATCCTGATTTCCAAGCCTTGGAGTCCCTCTGGAGATCCCTGGACCTGTTGGTCCATCGCGTCGAATTGGATGAAGGGATCGAGATTGCGTTGCACGACCTGCATGCCGCTGAATTTGCGGCCGATCTATCGAGCAGTGCGGAGCTCGCGGAAACCGGGTTGTACCAATGGCTGGTGGAACAGCCAGCGATGCAGGTCCATCATGGGGCTTATGCAGTGGTCGTCGCGAATTACCAGTGGGAGAAGATCCCACCGCACATCGATTTGCTCGCCCGAGCGAGCAAAATTTCTGCAGCTGCTGGAGCATCCTTCCTCACGTCGTTGGATCGCGCGAGTATTAAGGGAAAGGGGGATGAGGAGCATCCCTTGGTCAAACAAGCATGGGACGATTTGAAAGGGTTACCGGAGTCGGCCTATCTGGGCGTTATCTCACCCCGTTTTCTATTGCGCTGGCCGTATGGGAAGAAGACGGATCCGATTGAATCGTTTGTGTTTGAGGAGTTTTCAAGCCAGGCAGGTTTGCAATCGATGTTGTGGGGTCATTCGACCTATTTGGCGGCGATCGCCCTATCGCAAACCTTTACGACCGATGGCCTGGCGGAGATGAAGCCGGAGAACTGTCTGACGATCGATGACCTCCCGTTTTATTACTTTCAAGACCGATACGGCGATCAGATTGCATTGCCCTGCACCGAAGTTCTGGTGAATGTGGCATTGTCGCAGCAGTTGGTGAATCAAGGGATCATACCGGCATTGTCGATGCAAGGTCGCCCGGAGGTAAGGTTGGGTGGTTTGCACTCGGTGCAAGGCACGCCTCTTGCGGGGCCTTGGAATCCCGTGGACATCGCAGGGATTACCCCGGTTGCATCGGTCCGAGTTGTCGAGACGCCAGCGGCATCGGAACCGGTGATTTCTGCAGCGGAGCTCGCAAGCGAACCGGCAGCATCCTCAGGCACCGATGAACTCGATGACTTGCTCGCCGCGCTCGATGCAGGGGACACAGCGAAAGCCGATACGGCAGCCGCTACCGGCATCGATCCAGAACTGGATGCCCTGCTCGCGGATTTGTAAGAGTACACCCGCACCAGTCGAGTGTCAGTCTGTGACACCGTAGGGGTTTTCTTCGTCGGATACGTCCGTGGAGATGGGAGCAAAGGGATCCTCTTCTGTCTGAGAATCGACTGCCGATGCGCTCGGCTCTGGCAAGATACCGAAGTCGCTTGCAAGTTTTGGGAGGCGATTCGGCAAATCGGCTCGCTTGAATTCCTCTCCTTCAGGCATCTCTTTCTCGACAGGCAAGTTGGAAGTTGGGAACTCCTCCATCGTCAACTCCTCGTAGACATCAGGAGCAATCCTACTTAGTTCAAACAAGTAGACTTCTTCCGGTACCAAATCCATTTCGGCGATCGAGTCCATATCCGCCAGGATCGCCTGCATCTCCTGTTCCCCTCGAGACACAATCCAGAAGCGGAATCCATCCACGTCCAAACGATCGCAATTGTCACCAAATACAATCGCGGCAGCCGCGACAGCATCCCAGTGAAAGGTTTTGTGAAACTCTGTCATCAATTGAGTTTGAAAACCCACAATTTCCTCAGGCGGCAACTCAAGGAGTTGATCGCGGAGGGAAAGAAAGAATGACTCTCGGTCCTTCGCTTCCTTATCCTCGGATAATCTTGCCGTATCGATGATCTTCCAAAATTCAGATGCGTTCATAGTTGACATTTTTTAAGCGAAAAGAGTTCGTGCATTCCTACTTATCAAATACCGGGAATTGTAATATCTCATTTTGAGCAGCCGCCACTTCCATACGCATTGCCTCCCGGCAGCTTGTCGCGTCTGCAATGAGACATCTCACGATATCTGCTGTCAGAGCCTTGTTGGTCTGGTCGTCGGTCGACTTGAGAGCTCGCTCGCACTTGCGTATCCCTGTAGACAGAGCGTGCTGGAAAAAATCAACATGGGTAACAATCTTTGGAGTCGTACCCGTATTATCCTGCAACGACTTCAATAAGTCTGCTGCGACGCCCTTTGTAAGAACGTTGTCATAAAGATCGGAAGGAGTTCGTCCCTCTGGAGAACCGAATTTTGGAATCGCAACAGCAATCGCGGAAACACATGCTTCCCCAGAAGACACGATATTTTCAAAGCTCTTTTTCTGTGAGGTAAGGATACTTTGCTGGATGGTGATCTTCGATTTCGTTTCGTTGACGTACTTTCTAGCAACGCTCACCAATTCACTTAAGTAGCTTTGGAATTGCTCAAAAGGCAGATCTTGCGTGGTGAGGGGCTTGAATGCGGACAACGCCTCCACGAGTTTCTCAAGATTCGATATGTGGCTTTGCCAACTCGGCAAAAACTCGTTCCATTGAGAGGGCTTGAATATCTTTGCGAGATCCTTTTTGAGGATCTCGTCGGCGGACAATTCCACCTCTCGCATTGCCGTATCGATTGCGACTGTTTTCTCCGTCTTCCATCTTCCTGATTCTGGATTCTCCGGATGTGCAGCCGTCTCTTTGTTCTTGATCCAAACAGCGAGTGTAAGCGGCTCGCCAACATCGGGTGCAAAACGGGAAAGAACGCCCTCCACTTTGATATCGTCGGAAAACTTTGCTTCGAGATACATGACGACCTTGTCCACGCTCGACGACTCTTGCGCTAATACCACATCATTGAGTCCGATCTGTCGCAATGCTTCTCGAGCGATCGGATCATCCATCTCGATCGCCCCGTAGGCGATTCCATATTTCGCCAGAGTTGGGTTGGTTCGGAAGGTCTTTAGAATATGATTTCGATCGCGAGGATTGTCGATCGCCTTCTTGTACATCTCCCAAGCCTTCGCAGTCTTCTTATCTTCGAATTTCTTCTTGAGCAGATCTTTCGATTGCTTGAATGCGTCGAGGGAGGAACTGACTGCACGCCCGACGACACCGACCACTGCGCCGGTACCCATCGCACCGCTCGCTAGATCCCCGATCGCAGCCGCCGACAAACTTACCGCTTGTCCAAAAGCAATCGCTGCTTCAATCGTGTCGTTCGTCAAGTGACGTTTCAACTCGTCGACCTCGGCCAACAGAGTTGCGACTTGCGGGCTACCCGCCTTCCGTGCGTCGGAAACGAGATTAACAAAGTTCATGAGGTCGAAACTGCGTTCCGCTGCGGCAACAACATTCATCGCAAAGGCTTTGGCTTTGAGAGGACCGCCCAGCTGGGGGATGAAAGTCGTAATGACGGCTCCAGCGGAATCGAAAATCAAATTGAAGATTTCTAAGGTCGCTCGATCCTTTTCAATCTGAGCAATCAGAGCATCAATCGAATACAACTCATCGACAAACTCGGAATCACCCTCATCGACGCCTACGGACATATTAAAGGCTGCCGCCAGTTGCTTACCGAATTGCTCTCGGCCCTCAGCCAACTCTTGATCGGATGCCTCGGCACCTTTCTCCAGAGCCTTCTGCTCTACCTTTTTGGTAAGCTCCATCATGATGGCGCCATCGTCGCTTACCACCCCTTCAAAGACCTTATCGAGACCATCCAGCATCTTGGATTGCTTGTCCTCAAGATCCGAGAGTTTCTTCTCCCATTGCTTGTAGGCATCGGAATCCTCCTCAAGACCGACCATCTGATCCTTGATCTGTTGCCGCTCGGCTTTCATGGTCGTGTTATCGAGCGAATTCCGGATGGAAAGCTTGATGGCTTTCTCGGTGATCTGAGCAAGCAGTTTCTTCACGGCCGTCATATCGACCGGCTGTTGATTCAGTAGGTAGACAAGCTGCCCTGATCGGTAAGCGCCTTGCAGTGCCGAGCTAGCGCTGTTGGCGACGGCCGTAATTTTTTTGTTCTCGGTCGCATCTCCGATGCAACTAAGAGCAGCACCCACGGCATCGGCGAGCATATCAAATGCGCTATCGTACTCGCGTTGGGCGAACTTCTTCCCTAAGAGCCCCAAACTGACACAGCCATTGAATGCGGTCTTAGCAAGGGAGCCAATACTTTTGCCTTTGTCTCCCCCGATCGAGGCTTCGAGAACGGACCCAAGAATCTCGGCAACGCCTGCCCCAGCCGTCTGAAAATCGGCTTCCATTTGCAGCAACGCAGAGGTGGATTTGATCGCCGATTGAGTACATTTGGTCGCAATGGCGACAATCTTTTGTGCGTTCCCTCCAACCCCAACGACGGATAACACAATATCGGCAGCGCCTGCTCCGATACCTAGAACCGTCGAAAGATCCCCTAGATGGTCTCGAATGTTCTCGTGTTTATCGATTGGCTTACGGGCTGTCGCCTCAAGCCGCTTGTTGTAGAGTGTGCTCGCTCCTCGAAACAACTGCAACACGCGGGAAAATTCATCCGGGCACTGTGGCTCGCTAATCAACCCCTCGCGAACCATTGGAGTCCAGAGTTCGTTCATCAATTCCTGAGGAGTAAAATCAATCTCTTCGTCATTTTGCAGCTTCTGCGTCAACAACGTTAATTGATCAATTACCTCCTGAATGGCTTTGGATTGTTGCGGCGTAGGGCCTTCGATCACTCGATTCTTGTAGTGCTCAGGATCAAATGACTTCTCGCTCTTCTTCTCCTTTGTCGAGACGGTTTTTGAACCGAAGAGTATCTCCTTTCCTCCAATCTCTATTCGGCGTTTGACTTGCATATCGTAGTCCATCGAACTGCGAATCTCTTCCTTCTGCAGTTCGATCAAGTTCCGAACATCCTGAAGCCGCTTTTCTTTCTTTGCTGCGCCTTCGCGAAACTCTGTCGCCGCGTCGGCGATGGACGGGATTCCATAGCGAGCCAGGATTGCTTTCTTCTCTGTGATATCGAAATCAATCCCAAAACTGTCTTCCGAGTCCGGTGCATTGGCGACTTCCTCTTGAAGTGCTTGGAGATCGATAGGATTCCCGTCGTCGTCTTTCGCGACAAAGCCACAATCCGGGGTAAACAGAATCTGGCCACCCACCATCTGGCATAGCCATGCCTTTTTCGAATCACTTAGAACTTTTTTGCTGGTTTTCTTCTGAGCCACGTCTGACATTGCATGCTTCCTAAATTGCTATTTTATTGATCTGAATGTGTTTAGAGTTCTGCCTTGCCTACCCGACCCCTCTCTCCACATTCAGATTGATGTCATTAATCGCTCTCATCAATTCCACCGCATTGATGAACCCATTCTCCTTCTGCCAAGGATTAGGCTGAAAAAATATTCTATTGTTCGCTGGGTTCTTCTGAATAAAATCTTGATATCGTCGCGAAATCGCTAACAGACTCTCGCGATATTTCTTCTTGTTCGCTAAATCCTTTTCCTGCGCTGCTTTGTCTTTCGGCGCTGGGGCCTGTAAAACGAGCAATCCCCTCTCAAACGCTTGAGCATCGAAATCGGACAGGACTCGTGTGACGACCTGCTCGTTGAACTTAGACTGAACGTTGCGTCCTTGATCGGCGGTGAACTCGTCGGACGCCTCTGTCAGCGACTGGGAAATGGCTTTCGAAAGATTGCCGAGCGAGCCTTCGAGTGTTTCAATCCCTTTGCGCCATCGAGCATTCAATTGACTGAGATTCTCTTGTCCGCGACCCGTGACTTGACTTCCCTTTGGATTCTTTGCCAGTCCCTTCATCATCCTACTGGCCAATTCCATCCTCTTCGCAGCCTCTGCGAGATTCTTATTCTTGTAGGCCCCTTTCGCGGCCTTCGCCGCATCCACATAACGCTTGAACTCCCCTTCATCCACCTCAGGTGACTTTGAAGCGATTGTCTTCGCCTTTTCGAACTCGCTCAAGGCAATTTCGTAGCGGCCCCGCAAACCTGCATTCTCGCTCTGCAACTTCTGTTGCAATTCTTCACCTTTCTTGTCCTGATCGATGAAGTCCTTAAACAAGCCATTTGCGGTATCTTCGATGGCCCAATCAATCTCCTTATTGATCTCGTCAAGCAGGCGGATTAGCTGATCGAATCGCTCCTTGCTGTCTGCGGCAATGGCCCCTCCCTGAACTTCGGTAAGCCGGCCGTACAGTTCAAGGTTCAGTCCGGAGATCGTTTTCCCAGAAGCCTCTTTGATCTTCTTGCATAACTCACCCATGATGCGTTCACGAATGGTTGTGATTTTCTCAAGGCAAAGTTTCTTGCTCCCTTTCAACGCTTCGTACTTGTCGAATACCTCGCGCTTTACCTCCGCCTCCAAGCCCACTATCTTCTTGGACCAAGTCGTAAAGGTTCGAACCATCGAGCCCGCTCCATCATTACGGAGTTCCTGGAGCGTCGACGCTACGATCCCTTGCTTCCCGCCATAGATTTCCGCTCCCTTTCGCATGGTTGCCAAAAGATCCTTTTCAGCGAGTCGTTTGATCATCGCTTGCAATCTTTCCTTCAGCAAATCGTATTGAATGAAGCTGTCTTGAGGGATCAGTATATTCATACCGGTGTCCTTGATCAGATTCTTGCACTGATCTTTTAGCACCTCGATGCGCGCGATCGCTTCATTCATCGCGGATTTATTATCCGTTTGCACAATTGCTTGAAATCCCTTCAATTCTTCATTCGCAGCCGCGTGCCATGTTTCTTCTCGCAACGTCGTTAAACGGCTTGCCTTGAGCCATGTGCCGAGCAGATCGATTTCTTTCGTCAATGTCCCCCGAAGCGTATCGATTTGCTGGGTGGCTGTTTCCGTTAGTTGGGTCGCATCAACAATCACTTGCTGGACCAAATCCCAATGGCGTTTCTGCGTTTTGGACTGTTCGTCGTAGCTCAAATCATTATCGAGGACAAAATCATTCTCCCGCCGCTGCAGCCACAGCGCAGCATCTGCAAAAATCTTTTTCCATTCCGTATCTTTGGTCGTGTCGATCGTTGGATCGGCGTTCATAGCAAGGTAATCTCTAGCGAGTTTTTTTGCTTGCTCCAACCCCATGCTCAATTGCTCGACCAAGGGCTCAACGCTCCGCTTCTTCCTGTAGGCTTCTTCAAGATTCTGGAGGGTTGTTGGATCGGAAAGCGATTCGATTTGCTTTTGAAACTCAGTCAATTTGTTCTTGGCTTCTAAAGTCGCTTTCGATATCTCGTCGACGCTCGGAATCGCATTCTTAGAAAATGGGGTCAGAACCAGATCGCTATGAAGGCTTGATACAACTTGACTAATGGCATCAACAAACCCCACTGCAAATTTCTGGGCATCACCCGTCACTCCATTGGCGAGCATCGTCACCGTGGATGCGAGCTTCTGAACCTCCAGCTGACCCGCGATAAAGCTATTTCCGGCATCCACACACGGCTGCACTTCTTCGATAGCTTTATTCAATAAGGACACAGCCTTCGCATAATCCTTCGTCTGCTCCCCCACGGCGACCGCGTTTGCCAAATTGCCCAAACCGATGAGCCGATATTGAGGTGGTGCTAGCCCCTCCAGTTGGTTTTTTAAGGTCGCATAGTCGTTTTCTCGCAGACGTGTCCATATATCGTAATTGTTTTGAGCTGGCCCCAAAAGAAGCTTCAATTTGCCCAGTTCGGTTGCATTGATTTTGCTACCAGCAAGGCTCCAATTCTTTTCTCCAGCCCCATTGACTCCTGCGACATAACCGGCGAGCAGCGGTTGCAATTTATCAACTGGCACCACGGTCTCTGCGACGGCCATCCATTTTCGGTACTCTTCGATCGATGCGTCGTATAGCTCTTTGCCTTTTTTGTGAGCCAGCTTTACCGATTCCGCATCGCTCACGGCATTGATGATGGACTGCAGATGCCCGTCCGCATCCTTCTTGCTGACGACCGTGGTCCAGTCTAGCTTTGCGAACTCGTTCAATTTCTTTCCCACTTCACCTGCTGAAGTGGGATCAAAATTCTTCGCAAAAGACTCTTGCAGCTTCCTGAGCAAAACCAACTTCTTCCCAAACTCCTTGCGCGCTTTTAATATGTCTTCTCCCTCAGGCAATTGCTTGATCTTTGCATTCGCAAGCTTGACCGAAGATTCCTTGTTCTTAACCGTCGTATCAATCTTCCCTTGAAGCGCTTTCAATTCCTTTGCTTTTAGTACAATCTGCTCATACTTCTTTTTCATATTGGCAGAAGCATTTTCACGATCTTTACTAAAAAACTTGGCAGCCTCCTTTTGCTCCTCGAATTGCCTGTACTCGCGGCGCAATACCTCGAGATCAAACGCCAATCCCATGAACTCGCTGCTATAGCCATCGAGTATATTTTTTAATGACTCGTCGAAGCCGGCAAAGGATTTCAGGTCATCGAGGCCATCCACCGTCTTTTGAATGGAAGACTCCATTTCGGAACTGTCGGTGAAGCCGATCCCGAGTCCCAAGACCTTGCGACAGTGTGTACACCAGTTCTTCGCGATCTCGACGGTACCCTTCTTTTGAAACTGTTCCTTTTGGGTGTTCTCAACGGATTGGGGGGTTCCAACTGACATCGTATCCTCAAGTAATGGACGGCTAAAATTTGGATGGGTGACGGAATAGCAAAACTTAGTTTGCTAGTTTTGCTTCGAGATCGTTCAACGCATCTTGAAGCACTTCACGGACCTTGATGTCTACGCCGAGGGCTGATTTGGCATCGTCCAGCAACTGAACCACTTTGTGGTTTGCAAGATCGTTCTTGAATTGGACCACGGCCGCCAATGCTTGCTTCAATGGACTCTGATTCGAATCGGTGGCCGTCTGGGCGCTAAAAATGGCGTCGTTCAATCGATCGGAAAGGCCTTCGATCGAAACAACAATCTCAGCGACTAATTCGTTCGGATTTTCGCCCGGAACCATTTCTGCGATGGGACCAAGAAGCTTCTGCACTTCCTCAATCGCACTGGCCAATGCTTGTTGCCATCGGCTAAGTAGAAACTTTTTCCTTTCCGCGACGATTCCTTTCGGAATGGAATCCGTCTCTTTCACGCCCGATGCCATGGCGGTCGTCACAGCTTGAAGTAGCCGATCTATCGCTTTGATTGCATTGGCAAACGAACCGTCGCTCCCTTGTTCTTGGATATACGCCATCACAGCGCGGAATTTGCTGGTATCCCCCAGTTGTTGGCGGATCGCATCGTTGTAAAGAGGCTCTAGTTGTGCAAGCTTCTCTCGGTATTCCGCATCCAATCCGCCCGGTTGCGCGGTCTCGCTGGGAACAGGTGGAACCGGTTCCCCCTGGCTGCTGGTTAATAGGCTCTTCAACAGCTGTCCAACGCTTAGAATCCCCGTCCTCGCTTCTTGAAGCTCGCCAGACTCCAGCTGCTTTTTGATCGTCGCAACAGGGGTAAGGAGCTCGACTTTGCGATCTGGGAACGTTGCGACGGCCTGTTTAAGCTGGGGAACCAACTTGTTCAGCGCATCTTGCAACTTCGTTTTCAGCGGGTCTTCGCCTTGCGTCGGAGCGGGTGGCGCTGGCGGCGCGACCGGTGGAGGAGGTGGAGCAGGTGGCGCGACTGGGGGTGCATCCGCAGTAGATGCAACCGGAGCACTCCCACCCGACATCCAAGCGTTGAGCTGGGCCTCGAAACGATTGACCTGAGGCTCCGCTTCGTTGAAGTTTCCGTCTTGAAGCAAGCTTAAGATCGCTTGGTTCTCGCTCTCGATCGTTCCGACCAAGTTAGGTTGGCTGCCCGAAACAGTTGCGATCAACTCCGCCAGCCCCATGAAGCGAGCGACGAGAGGGTGGCTCAGGTCTTCGTCGTCAAACGGAATGGACGGCAACGATGCAACGATCGCAAAACTAGGCTTTGCCTTGAACTCCGCATGCTCCTCCAAGAAATCCTTGAGCGTCTTCTCTTTGCATGGCTCCGAGTCGTAGCCATCGGCGGTCGAAAGGTTGAACACAAGGTCCATACCCTTCCCCGTTATGACTCCAATGTACGCATCCCCCTTGTAACCGAGCTTCTTGGCGTCCGCAATTTCCGATTTCTTGACCGGCTTCTTTTTGACGAGCAAGTACTTCAGCTTCACTCCTTTGCAGATCAAAAGAAAGCTTCGGGGTTTCCCCTTTTTCGCTTCTTCGAGGAACTTCACCGTGTCTTCGCCGAGAGGAGGCAATGCGTCATCTTCGTCTTCGCGTGCCATCGATCGTACCTTTTTCGGGAACAGGGGTTTTTAGAGGTCAAGAATGGAAGTTGCGGTTAACCACGCATTATCCTACCAAGTTTTTGCATTCCGCTATCACCCTGGTAACGCACGGGGACTCCGGAAACGCAAGTTTCCATGCTGGATAGTGTCGGTGAACCGCAAAGCACGATCCAAGCATTTTCAGTACAAAGTAAGCGCGTTCAGACCGCTCGCTACTTCCAACGCCAAATCGGGCAGCTCCTCAGCGTGCCGATTCGGACTGTGGGCTAAGGCTGATAGCCCGGTCTGCCGTGTCCAACGCAACGGTGATTTGCGTTTTAGAAGAGAGATGCCCATCCTCGGCGCGGAGGACACGAAAATAGAGGATTCCTTGGTTTTCCAGCGAGGCAGCGGTGTCGACCGGCCGAACGGCGATCGCTCCCAGCAGCTCTTGGATCATCGCTGGAGTGGCGTCTCGAAGCGGCTTCAATCGAAGGCTTTTCTCGCTGTTTCGAGGTCGCTGGATTTCCGCGATGGGAACTCCCTCGTCACTGCCAGGTAGCTTCGCAATGAGTGTCTCCCCCACCTGCTGATAGCGCTGGACCGGAAGCTGGATCTGGATTTCGAACGGTAACGAACCGTCCGGTCCGGAGTCGACTTCCATCCAGTGCTTGGAAAGATTGCCTGGAGTTGGGACGCTTAACTCGAGCAGTTGGCCAATGGCACTCCAAGCGTTGTGGGCCGGGATCTCTGTTTGATCCTGGGTCGCCCGCAGGTGTGGCGGTAGTTCTTCCGACTCCCAAACCACGCTATCTCCCTCTTGCCCTACGGAGAGAATCGAGCTTCCATCGCGGGAGAACTCCGCCATGTTCACGGCGGAGCGGTGGTAATTCAGCGCCATCAGTTCTCCTAGGATGGTACGACCCGCTTCACGCTCCCGCGTATAGCAAATGCTTCGCGTATCCCAGATGCGAACCGAGGTATCTTGACTCGAAGAAAGGAGTCTCATCGAGTCGCGAGAAAACTCGAGGGATGTGATGGCTGCGGAGTGCCCCACGAGTGTTGCCAGCTTGGAATTGTTGGACACATCCCACAAGCAAATGGACTTGTCGTTCGAACCGGTCGCTAAAGTAAGGCCATTCGCAGATAAAGCGAGACACCCCACCGTCTCCAAATGCGCCTTCACTTCGGATTGAATTTGCAAGGTTCTGGGATCTAACCGAAGAACCCGTCCGTCGGAGATGGCGATCCAGAACGAAGAAACATCGCTCGAAAGGACCGCTGCGGTAGGTACCATCCCGCTTGCAAGCTGCGCAGTCTGAGTCGGTTTCGCTTGCTGGACATCCCACAGAACAACCAATCCAGCTTTGTCGAGCGAAATCACATGGAGTCCATCCGAAGAAAACTGCATGCTCGCGATCTCGGTGGAATGGACTTTTTCCCACTGAAGAAGACTTCTCCCATCCTGCACGGACCACATTTGAATGGTTCCATCGCGACTGCCACTAAGGATTCGGGAACCGTCCGGCGTGTACTGAATTTCACAAATAGACACGTTAGGCCGGAAGCTGGCGATTAGCCGATTCCATTTCGTGCTCCAAAGGCGAGCGCCACGTCCTCCATAGGTCACCAAACGCTTTCGCGTCGGGTCGTTCAATACCCCCCAAAGCGAAGCATTCTGCGGCCCTTCGACCGGAAAGGTGGATGAGCGCCCACTATCCAGATCGATCTTGGTAACCGACCTGGTCGATCGCTGCGGGGCGATCAATGTGATGGCGAGTTGCAATCGGTTATCGAACTCGAAATCAAGCGACTGGACCATCGAGTCGGTGAAATCCTCTTGAAATAATTTCTCCCCTTTCACTCGATCAAAAATCCAAACCCGCGTCGAGTCCTTCGATAGAGGGGCTGCGCAGGCCAAGTGTGTTCCATCCATCGAAATGGCAGACGACTGCAATGGTGCGTAGGTCTGGATCCGAGATTGGGGAACTTCATCGCCCGTTTCGGAATTCCAAGTGCTGATGCTCCCATCGGTACTAACCGCCACCAGACAATCCCGTTGCACGAAGTTGGGAGGAGTTGGGGCAAAGAAGCATTCGACAATGTTTTCTTTATGCGCTTTCCAAGTGCGAATGGGGCTCTTTGTTTCCGCGTTCCAAAGCGTGAGGAATCCTTCCCGGCTCGCGGATGCAATCCTTTCTCCGCTATCAGAAATCGCCACCGCGCTCGGCTCCGAGAATGGTTTCTTTCCATCGAACGCATCCCCATCGAACGAACTCAATCTCGCGACTTCGACATTCCTGTCCAACGACCAAATGGGGATCCCGTTTTGATCTCCGGTCGAAACCAGCCATCGTTCGTCTCTTGAGACCGCGAAGCGGATGTTTCGTCCACTGCTCTCCAGGACAGCCGTTTGTGTTCCTCGTTCGACATCCCAAATCCGAAGGGTATTGTCCCCTGCTGCGGTCACTAAAATTTGGTGGTCGCGAACGAAGCGCGCTGCGTTGGCGAGATAATCATGCCCCTCGCGAAGCAGACTCAATTGCTCTCCTTTTTCTCTTGACCAAAGCTTGATCGAGCCATCGATGTAGCCGGTCGCGACGCTCGAACCATCTGGGGAGATTCTCGCTTTGAGAGCTGCGATACCACCTCCTGAAAAGATCTGCTGTTCACGGTAATGATCAGGGTTCCAAATCTTAATACTTTGGTCATCCCCTCCGCTCACTATCCGGTCACCGACAAAGTCGCAGGATCGAATCCAACCACCATGCCCGCGAAACGATCGGCTAGGTGAGAGGATCCCGTTCTGGGTATCTGCCGTTGTCGCACCTGCGTCCGATGTGCGAGGACCTAGAGATGCGTCATGTCTCGTCTCTTGAGAAACCTTCCACAAACAGACGAGGTTATCGCTTCCGCAACTGACGAGATCCTCTCCGCTTTGAGCGAATCGAATGCAATGAACACTTGCTTCATGCCCTCGTAAGTGTTGGTGTTCGATCGCTTTGGGTGGAGTTCCTTGAATTGCCAACTGAATTTCCTGGACTGCATTCTGACCTCCCTGTCGAATCGAAACAGGCCACACCATGATATTTCCACCGCTATCACCCGAGGCGATCCGCCGGCTATCGGGGGAAAAATCGAGAGACAAGACCGATGAGGTATGTTCGGAAAACCTTTGTACCTCGGGAGACTCTTCCTTTTGGATTTGGGATGCGTCCCAAACGCGAACCGTTCCATCGGTACTCGCTGATGCAATCCAGCGTTGATCTGGAGAATATCGGACGCATGCCACACCTTCTAAATGGCCCACAAAGGTCTTGATGGTCTGGCCATCTTTCCAATTCCATACCTTGACCGACTTTCTCTCGCCCCCTCCGACAAGGACGGAGACATTGGAATCGGGGTGAAACGCAAGTGAATCGATACGCGTCGAATCCAGGTTGCGATCCTCGGCCTGAAACGCATCTTGATTCCTGGACCACACCTTTACCGAGTAACCGAGTTGCGCACTCCAAGCCGACGTAGCGATGCGTCCCCCTCCAGGAGACAAGGCGATGGCGATCATGCGGTCGCCAGCTTGCCCCGAGGCGATCTTCCGACCGGTAGCCGCGTCGATCAATCCAAACTCGCCATTGAGCAATCCATATGCGATCTCCTTCCCATCCCTCGAGGAATCCATCGCGACGACATCCTCTGGAAAGTCGATCGTGACCACCCCTGCGGTTGTTTGCTTTTGGGTTCCACCCTGAACCAGAAATCGAAATCTTCCCCACTCCCAATGTCGCAGCTTGCTTTTTGCGTCGGATTGCTCGAGTCCGTTTAGCAAATTCGATGCGATGAGAAAGCTATTTTCTTGAATACTGGCACCGATCAGACCGATCTCCGCAAAGTACGCGTTTTCATCCGCTTTGCGTTTCTCGTTTGCCGTTTCCAATCTCGATTTGTCCGCCGCGAGCCTCGCCAGTTCCGCGATGCGAGTCTGCGTTTCCGCCCGTTGCTGTTGCTCGATGGCAATCGTCTTTTGGTCCTCTGCCTTGGACTTTGCGTCATTAGCGAGGACAACGAGCCCCTTGAGTTCTTCTTGAGCGCCTAGCAAATCGTCATTGAGTTGAACCGACCTGCTATAGAGAAACAGGATCACACAGGAACCGAGCGAGCCCGTCACTAGAATGAACGCGCCTAGCACCACCGCGATCCGTCGAATGGCCGTCAATCTAGCCTGTCGAGCCGCTCGATCGGATTGCCCTTTCTTCAATCTGGTAATGAGTTCGGGAGCATTGAACTCTTCCTCTTCCAAGACCGAAAGTCCAAGGTCGAAATCTTCCTTGCGGTAAGCGGCCTCGGCGTAGGCCACTCTCGCATTGGTAAGTCCTTCTCTCGCTTCCGCATTCTCCGGCCATAGTTTGATCGCTTCACCGAAAGCGAACGTGACATGGTTAAACGCTGCGTAATTGGCCGACTCCTCCGCCGCGATCAACTCCGCCTTGGCGCTTTCCATCAAAGCGAGACTTTCGCGATGGTACTCGAAGTTTCGAATCGCTTTCTGAAAGTCCTGGACCGTCCGGTACCGTCGCCCCGGAATGGTTTCCATCGCTTTCATCGCGATGTCCATCAACTCGCCTGATCGATCGCTCTCGACGATGACATTGTTCGCAGCATTGCGAACACACTCCAAGACGTCGCTTCCGTCATGCGGTGGCTTACCCGATAGAATTTCGAAAAGTATGGCCCCCAGCAAGTAGATGTCGGATGCCGTTCCGATTCTCTCAACCGGCCCTGACGCCAACTCCGGTGCCATGTAAGCGGGCGTGCCACCCATGGCCTGCGAGCGGAGAATGCTCGATGACTTGTTGAACCCCTCCGTCGGCATGGCGATGCCCCAGTCCATGACGAGGACTTCTCCGAATCCTCCAAGCATGACATTCTCGGGCTTCAAATCGCGATGGATGACGCCTCTGGAATGGGCGAATGCTACCGCATCGGCTACCTTGTGCAGGATCTCCAAATTGAGTTCGAGCGTCTGATTGTTGATGACCCGATCCCAAGGGGTACCGACCACATTCTTCATCGCATAGAACAGTTCCCCGTCCTTGTTGCGTCCCAAATCATAGATCGGAACAATATTGGGGTGATCCAACTCCCCCGTTAATACCGCCTCCGCCAGGAATTTATCGCGATGCTCTGGTCGCACACGATACTCGTCGCGAAGCATCTTGATCGCTACTCGCCGATCGATGCTGGCCTGCCTCGCTGCATAGACGACGCCAACTCCACCCTCGCCGATCACCTCCAACAATTCATAGTCGAGTGACGTACCGAATTGAAGATCTTTGCTTTCGAGGATCTCGCGCGGCTGGATCGAATAGACCGAATCCGATACTGTCAATTCTCCGCTATCGGATTTGATCGTACGGTGCAGATCGGAATTTGTAACAATCGATTGCTTCCAAAGGGACGCGATCTGATCCGTTTTCACCTCGGGCTTTCCCTGCCCCTTCGGCTTGCGTTCAGATTCGCTCTCGCTCGAAGAATCGGCCCATTCCATCATCGCCCCGCAATGAGGACAACGTCCCTCGTTCAGAGGAACATCGTTCAAGACCGCACGGCAAATCAGGCACTCGCGCACGTTAGTTGGCTCCTAAGGAATTTGAGGAGGGCTGCGTCCGAGAAGCCACTTGCTTTCTCAGTTTTCTCGCCGCCCGCCGGAACGATTGTGGTGGCAATAAGACGGAAAGAATGCTGGCGGCGAGCCCCTCGCTCCCAACCAGTCCCTCGCTTCCCGCCTCCCCTGGCTCTTCACTTCGGGTCGAACTCGCAGGATCAAGACCCTTAGGGGCTCCCTCGCGAGATTCGTTCCTCGGCGATTCCAGCAAATCGTTCCCAAGTTCTCCTTCGGGCTGCACTAGCCCCGGAATAGGGACTTCATCGGCAGTGGCTTCCTCAAGCTCAAACGGTAAATGCTTCTTCAAGTAAAAGTCGCGAAGCAACAATTCGATCCCACCATCCAGAATGGCATAGATTCGATAACGATTGTCACCGAGACGCCGGAAGAGACCAGGCAGATCGGATATATCGCTCTCGGATAGCTCGATGTTATCGCTCTCGGTAACTTCGCCAGCTTCGTTGCGAGGAGTGACCAATCGCAAGACATACTGTCGCTCTGTTTTTGTTACGACATCCGAAACACTCGACGGTAACTCGGCGACTGTGTTCGACGCAGCAACAAGAGAATTGGCCTGCACGATCACTTCGCTTGCCAACACTATCACACGGCTTGTGAATTGCACTTGTGGCAATTCGATTCGCAACGCAAACAATCCGGCGGCCGGTACTGTCAATTCGACTTGAACGACCTGGGTCAGCAGATCGCCAGTGCCGAATTGATCGGAAATTCGTATTCGCTGAAATGGGTCCGTCGTCAGCGTGAAGACGATAGGAATGGGAGCAGCAGGATCGCTGATATTTGGATTTCCCAAGTATTGATGCTGAATCAAGAAAGGAATGCCCGTTGCATCAAACCTGGAAACGCCAGGATACGTGGATAACGGTGATCTGGGGCCCAACGGAACGTTGTCGACCGCCCCATCCGCCCAATCGATCATGATGCCAAAATTCTTGTCGACCGTAATGGGATTGGCAGCACCAATGCGAACGAACAACGATGCGCTGCCGATCGCGTCCACATTGACTCCATCTGGATTCGCGATTGGGATAATCTCTAACTCTGTTGGAATCCGGTTTAACAAGGCCTCGGTTTGAGAATTCGAAGCTCCGACTTGGATGACCGCGCCATCTTGCAATTGAAACCGACCGCCGGACTCGGCGTTAAAGATCCCTGCTTCGCTCGAGGTCTGTGCTAAGGACCCAGCTTGCATCAGAATATCTCCCCCCGCAATCAACTCAATATCACCATTTCCACCAGCGAGAATACTTCCGGCAAGCAACAGGGTTCCCAACGGGTTGACCAACGTGATATCGCCGCTCCCCGATGCCGTCGAGGCCTGAAGCACCACAAGGCTTCCTCCCCCGGTTTGTTCCAAGGAAACGCTTCCTGAGCCATTGGACTGCAATCGGTAAACGAGGAGGGGCAAGACGCTTTCGTTGAGAACTTGTACATCGCCTAAGTGAGAGAAAGCTCTCAGCACCGAGGTCTTCGTACGAATGGGCGTGTCGTCCCCAACGCCACTCTGAGCAACGAACTCGATCGAGCTTGATTGCAGGGTGCCCGCCCCAAAAATGGTCCCGCCCGACACGACTTGAAGGGTCCCTTGCTCCACCACGACATCGCGTTGGAAGTCCACATCCCCTGTGCCGGAACCAAAAAATGACAGCGAGCCCAATCCTCCAACTTGGATACCACTCCCCGTTATGACAACGTCGCTGTTCAAAGACTGAATCAAAGCATTTGACTCACCCGCACTGGGGGTCCCATCGGCTACGGTTAGAAATCGCTCCAGACTCATCGTGCCACCGGTCTGTGACACATGGATATTCGTACCGTTCAGCCCCTCTATGTCCCAACTGGCTACACCTGACGTACTATTGGCGAGCCGGATATCTCCGCTTAACGAATTTCTCGCCTCGATTCGATTGGTCTGAATCTGAATGGGTGTAGCGGAACCGATTCCATTGGCAGCGAAGAATCGTACCTCGGACGCTTTCACTGTCCCGGTCGATTCCACACCCCCAATGCCCAATCCATCGTTCGCAGATCGAACCGTTAGACGCTTCGCGAGATCAGACCCTTGGAGAGATACGTCTCGGTCCGCGATGACCTCCACTTCTCGAGACAATCCCCCGCTCTCCAACGACGCCAACCGAGCGGACCCTCCCAGGCTAATGAACTGAACCGGAGTAAGAGAAGTTGCCAACGTGATGCGAGCGACATCGTTGTCCATCAATAGGTCGCCCGCGTTTGCAATGACTTCTGTCGTCGCGCTCAATCGTATGGAATCGGATATGCTTAAGAAGGTGGCTAGCGTGGCACTATCGACGTTCCCTTGAACTTCGAAGACTCGCCAATTCTCGACCAGAATGGACCCGGTCCAGGAAGTCAGAGCACCTGCGATCAAGGCGTCGTCATTCCGCTGCACACTCCCTCGAAGACTCAATGTCCCCGCCTGCAATGATTGCGAAGAAAAGGACGCTCCCACCGAATCCGCATCGCTGTCGACCTGAATGCTGAGCTGAGAAGCTGGAACCAACGTTACCGCGCCTAATTGCATCCCTCCCTCCGAGGAAAGGGATAAAGACACGGAATCGGCGGAGTCAACGTCCGCCAATTCCAAACCATTGGCATCTCCCGTTGAAATGATTTGATAGGCTGATCCATTGCCTATCAGGCGAATGGAACCGACTCCCGTTCGAGCCAGGACACCTGCCCCTCGAACAGTAAGCGGGTTCTGAAGCTGGACTTCCCCACTCACGTTTTGTAACTCGACGGTCCCAAGCGATTCAATGTCGGATTGGACGAATACCGACTGCACGTCTTCGACTAGCAAGCCATCGACTCCGAGATCCAGTTGATCGGTGAAGAGCACCTCGTCGTTGTCCGGATCACCACCCGTTATGCGAAGCCCTCGCGATTGAACACTCCCAGCGCGGAACATCGTATCGGTTCGCGCCGTCGAGAGACCGATCGAGGCCTCTACCAAGCCGTTGGTCAGTAAGACATTCCCCAACAGAATCGAATGGTCACTCAACAGTTCCAGCGTCACATCCCCCGTTCCGGTGATGCTCGGTGTCTCCAGCGTCGTATTGTTGCCTTGAACCTCTAAAATGTTCGTGCCACTGGCACCTAGTAACTCCAACAAGCCTACTTCGCCTGCGATGTTGATATTCGTCGCCGAACGAAGATCTGTTCCCGATGCTAGCTGCACCGAACTGAGATCCTCGAACTGAATCGCTCCACTTCCTGTCGTGACATCTCCTCCCAACCACAACGTATCGTCTCCCAACGCCGAACCGGTAAACGTTATCGATGCACCATCCAAGGCGCCTGTGGCCGTCAACGAAGAGACCGAATCGTTGTCCGTATCCAATTGGATCGATAAAGAGCCTGTGTTCAAATCGATCGAACCTACCGAAATGCTACCTTCCGAAAGAAGACTCAAGCCCTGCGAACCCGATGCGACCACATTGCCAAGCTTTAGCTCGTTCGTATCCCCTAATACTCGCAACGTCGCACTATCCACCAACTCCGTCAGCGTGTTGCGGAAGTCCAAATCACCATGGACCGTCACCGTCACAGCCGATCCAGAAGGATGATCCAATCGAGTTCGACCAATCGTCGTCCCTCGCGTATCGATCGAAAGGGAACTACCTGACGTCGAAAGATCAACATCCGCTAACAACACATTTCCTGCCACATTCGAACTGTTCCCCACAACCGTCGAGCCTGTCACCAACGACAAGCTTCCCGCTCCCGTAAAACGGGCGTTGCGAACATCGATCGCTCGGGAACTCAAGCCCGCGACCCCTCCTGGGTTCGTCTGCAACGAAAGCGGATTCGCCGCTGCAAGCTCGACCGTCCCTAATATCTCCAAACCAACCGTCGATGCGTTACCGCCATTGGAACCATCTACTCCCAACACCCGCGCTCCCGTACCGGTCACGGTCAACGTCCCGCTCTCGTTGAGAGTCCCTGCACCTCGCATGTCGATCAACAACGAATCGAAGTACATACTACCTCCGTTGGTGACTCCACCGATGCGAATGTCGCCACCATCGTTCCCGTTATCCACTACACCAAGACCCGTATGCTGCGTACGCAACTCCAACGTGCTGGTATCACTCAACGGAGTCAAACGGGAGGATCCAAAGTCGATCGAACCGGCTTGCTGACCCAATGTCCCATCCCGAAGATCGATCACACCGGATGCGATAATATCCGTCGCCGTTGCATCCCCCTGGTTGATCTGGAACAACGCAGGAGTTCCTGACTTGCTCACCAACCGGACGCTCCCAATCGTTACCGTCCCGTCGCTCACAGAACCACTGCTCTGAATCGACAACCGATTCAATCCACTACCTGTCCCGACCACAGGCCCCAGCATGACGGCTCCACCCTGCTGAGCACCTCGCGTGTCGATCTCCAACGAGGCTTCTCCGTCCACTCCCGCAATGCTCGCCCCTGCGCCCCATTGGACTTGCCCAGCCGTGTTCGCAGTGCCTCCCGCTCCTCCTGTCGTCAACGTCCTGACAGCCGTGCCATCGACATCGACACGTCCCGAGAGAAAGAGAATGTCGCTGCCATCGGTTGTGATATCCGCGTTGAGAAGGATCGCCCCCCCTGGCCCAACTTCAAACGACACATCCCCATCGGAGACGATACCTCCCCAGAGATCGATCGACTGCACGTCTTCGACTAGCAAGCCATCGACTCCGAGATCCAGTTGGTCGGTGAAGAGCACCTCGTCGTTGTCCGGATCACCACCCGTTATGCGAAGCCCTCGCGATTGAACACTCCCAGCGCGGAACATCGTATCGGTTCGCGCCGTCGAGAGACCGATCGAGGCCTCTACCAAGCCGTTGGTCAGTAAGACATTCCCCAACAGAATCGAATGGTCACTCAACAGCTCCAGCGTCACATCCCCCGTTCCGGTGATGCTCGGTGTCTCCAGCGTCGTATTGTTGCCTTGAACCTCTAGAATGTTCGTGCCACTGGCACCTAGTAACTCCAACAAGCCTACTTCGCCTGCCATGTTGATATTCGTCGCCGAACGAAGATCTGTTCCCGATGCTAGCTGCACCGAACTGAGATCCTCGAACTGAATCGCTCCACTTCCTGTCGTGACATCTCCTCCCAACCACAACGTATCGTCTCCCAACGCCGAACCGGTAAACGTTATCGATGCACCATCCAAGGCGCCTGTGGCCGTCAACGAAGAGACCGAATCGTTGTCCGTATCCAATTGGATCGATAAAGAGCCTGTGTTCAAATCGATCGAACCTACCGAAATGCTACCTTCCGAAAGAAGACTCAAGCCCTGCGAACCCGATGCGACCACATTGCCAAGCTTTAGCTCGTTCGTATCCCCTAATACTCGCAACGTCGCACTATCCACCAACTCCGTCAGCGTGTTGCGGAAGTCCAAATCACCATGGACCGTCACCGTCACAGCCGATCCAGAAGGATGATCCAATCGAGTTCGACCAATCGTCGTCCCTCGCGTATCGATCGAAAGGGAACTACCTGACGTCGAAAGATCAACATCCGCTAACAACACATTTCCTGCCACATTCGAACTGTTCCCCACAACCGTCGAGCCTGTCACCAACGACAAGCTTCCCGCTCCCGTAAAACGGGCGTTGCGAACATCGATCGCTCGGGAACTCAAGCCCGCGACCCCTCCTGGGTTCGTCTGCAACGAAAGCGGATTCGCCGCTGCAAGCTCGACCGTCCCTAATATCTCCAAACCAACCGTCGATGCGTTACCGCCATTGGAACCATCTACTCCCAACACCCGCGCTCCCGTACCGGTCACGGTCAACGTCCCGCTCTCGTTGAGAGTCCCTGCACCTCGCATGTCGATCAACAACGAATCGAAGTACATACTACCTCCGTTGGTGACTCCACCGATGCGAATGTCGCCACCATCGTTCCCGTTATCCACTACACCAAGACCCGTATGCTGCGTACGCAACTCCAACGTGCTGGTATCACTCAACGGAGTCAAACGGGAGGATCCAAAGTCGATCGAACCGGCTTGCTGACCCAATGTCCCATCCCGAAGATCGATCACACCGGATGCGATAATATCCGTCGCCGTTGCATCCCCCTGGTTGATCTGGAACAACGCAGGAGTTCCTGACTTGCTCACCAAACGGACGCTCCCAATCGTTACCGTCCCGTCGCTCACAGAACCACTGCTCTGAATCGACAACCGATTCAATCCACTACCGTCGGGATCCTTGACGACATTTCCCATCACGATGTTCCCGCCGACGTCGGTGGCTTGGCTCCTGACCTGAAGGTTTGCAGCGCCCCCTGTTCCATCGATGCGAACAACGCTCCCCAGATTGATTTCGCCGCCTATCGCGCCACCACCACTGTTCGAGTCCATGGTTCGAATCGAGCCACCATCGACCAAAAGTCGATCTGCAACGATGGAGATGGAACCGCCATTGGTTTGAAGATCCCCAGCCAGTTCAACTTCGGAGGTGTTCGACCCTTGAATCACAAGCGAGTTACCCGACCCCTGCACCGACAGGGAGCTATCGATGAAGACATCAGCACCTCCCGAAGCGACAACGGTCAACGCGTCGGCGTAGGTATGAGAGCTACCTGCCAGCGTGATGTCTCCTGTCTGGAGCGATTGACCGTACTGGATCCCACCAGTGAATCCGGACGCGATCGCCAGCAAGGATGCGTCGCTCATTCTCAGATCACCTGACGCGCCCGTCCCGAATCCCAATTCCGTGTCTGTTTGCAATCCTTGTATTCGAAGCTGACCAGAAGTCGATTGAATCGATCCTGCCCCACCGCTGAAAGCCACGATGGAGGCGGCTTGGATTTCCAAATCCCCGGATGCTGTGGTGACATCATCGAGGGTAATAGATGTACCCGTCGTATCGGTCGCCCTGAGTTGAATATCCCCCCCGAGACTGGAGATTAGCGCCGTTGCCTCGAGAGACCTCGAAACAGATGTCATGGCGAATCCTAGCAATCCGGAACCGTCGCCAATAGCGACCGCCCCCAACGTAGTATCGCCGCTGGTGGCGGATAGATGAAGCTCTCGCAGTGCGCTCAAGTTCGCGGAATCGGTTCGGATGTTTCTGCCAGCAGTAAGTTGTAAAGAAAGTACCTGGTTGCCCGCGATATTCCCCGACCCGTTGAACTCAATATCGCGAGTGGCACTGAGGCTTAATGTGGCATTGTCCGATCCGGTGACATTGATCGCGGCTTGTACCAAGATGTCGCCATCTCCGGACCCCGTGGAGGTGATGTACGAGACCGAGACGCCATTGTTGAGTTGGGATTCGATCGTGCTTGCCAATACGTAAGTCACCGTCGCCGTGTTGGCGGTAGGCGTGGAAACGATGACGATACTGGCGGGATCGACTAACCATAGTCCACCGCGACCAGCGCTGGCTGTGAGGACTGCTGGGTTATCTACCTGGAGCGAGCCGCGACTCGACGTTTCTATGAAACCACCATCTCCACCCAAGAGACCACCGCGGGCTCTCAAGTTCCCAAACCCTTCGATCACCGTGCTCGTTTCCGACCAAATCACAATGGATCCGCCGTTGCCAAGCTTCATCGAATCGGCTTCGACCACCGCCGATGCGGAGACTTTTACGGATTGGGAGTTGGCGCTACCCAGGAGCGTACCTTGTTTCCCACCACCGATCGATATTTGTCCGCCATGGAGATCGGAGGACGCATTCAATCGAGCGCCGTCCTGCAATTCGACATGATCCCCCAACAATACGATCTGGCCTCCCTCGCCGAGCGCGCGTCCCGATACATCGATTGTGCCGGACACGAAAACCGAATGCCCCAAACCAGCGTCGAGAGTGACATGGGCTCCAGAGCTTGCAGTGATCTGTCCCTGGACGAGTATCGTGCTCCCTCGGATGTCCAGCGACTTCGAATTAGTTCGAAGATCCGAGATTTCCAAAGTCGCAGACGACTCGGGCTCGAAGAATCGTATCTGCATCGCACTGCTGTCCGCGAAGGTCCAACTTCGATTACCGCCAGATAGAACCTGTGTTTCGCTCCCGACCCATTCTTCGCTCGATTCCCGTGCGAGACTTTCAAGCCCCCATTCAGCAGACGCGTTCATGATTTCGAAGGTCTGCGAAGTCGAGCTTGAAAGATCCTGCATGGATTCGACGCTCGAAGCTTCGATCAAAAGCCCCTTCGCATCGGGGGCCGCGTAGTAGGTTCGACTCCATGCGTTCGATTCCAGCCGTGTCTGAATCTGTTCCCACACTCGGTTTGGCGAAGAGAGGACTTGGAGCGAGTCTTCGCCCCCCTCGTCGTTTGGTCCTCCAGAGAATTGGATGGTTCCCTGCCAATTCAGCTCCGCGTCGATTCTCACCTCGTCGCGGTCGCTGGACCCTTCGATTCGGATTTTCTCCAGTTGGTCGTAGGCACCCTCCCACACCTTTTGTGCGTTGACGAGGATTTGTAGCTCGCCCGAGGAGCCCGAGGAGGCCTGTCGTATTTCAAATGTGTCGGTCCCCCCATCGTTTCGGCTCTCCCCTGCATCGATCAGCAGTTCGGAGACGTCGGTCGGAAATGGCAGCGGGGCTGCGTTGAGAACGCGGCGCGACTCCAACCTGGAATCGTACAAACGGGGATAGATCGATTCGTTGCTCTTCCGGGTGTTGACAGCGCGATCTTCGGGATCCCCTTTCCACCATCGCAGCAACTTGAAAAGAAACGACATCATGAATCGACAACGTGATCAAAGGGAAAAGGGTCGTGGACAAACACTTTCGAGGGGGGGGCTGCGACACACCCTACAGACGGGTGAAACGCTACTCTCGGACCTTTAGTCATAAAGTCGACAAAACGAACAAGCCTTACAATTTTAGCTGTGCCCCTCTCGGACGCTCAGCTTTTCATTTGATTTTCGTCTACAACCGCTCCAAAAGTCACACCTTATCAGGCTTGGATCACAAATAAGTTCTGTTTGTTCCTGTCGTACCGCGCAATCGGCGTTTATCGCTCGTAGGGAATGCCTGCAATTTCTGATTTTATGATGCTTGCTCATTCGAACATTCCCGTCAGCAGGGAGGGATCCCCGCCGCGTCGCTCTACCGAGAGGACGAATAAAAACCGCGTTTGGAACAGGATGTTCATGCGATGCCAACTCTTCGAACCACCCCCATTTGGCCTTCCATCGCTGTAGCGGTGGGTGTCGGCTATGGGCTCCCCGCGATCGCGCAGCAGGGGGTGAAGCTCCGACAATTGCAGGGACAGACCGGGCACCCCGTTGTCGTCGAAGCACCTGCGGACGCTTGGACGGGTGACGAACCGAGTTTGATGCCTCCCTCTCCGGTATCGGCAGGGGGAACGGAGAAAACAGGCACCCCACAGGCCCATTTCCTCCCCCCGATGAAGCCGATCGGGTCGGTTTCCATCGGATTGCTACCGAAATCGAAGGGGGATAGTACCCTCCTCCCCGAAAGCCAGGTGGAAGCAGTTCTTGGCCCGATACAGACCGTGGAGCCGCAGTGGTTCTCCTCCAACTCAAATATCTCGACGCCCGCCGTTCGTTCAGCGTCTGCGGTTCCCTATCAGCCTCTTTACTTTGAAGAGGTCAATTTGGAACGTTACGGTCGAACCTGCGGCCTGGTGCAGCCCGCCCTTTCGGGAGTTCGGTTCATCGCCACGATTCCCGCGTTGCCCTATGCCATGTCGGTTCACGACGCTCGCCAGCCCGCCTATTGGAATTGGCCTTATGAAGCAGGTTGGCCGGCACCGCGAGTACGAGAGTTGCCGCCGCTGCAACTCAAACCACTGGTCATCGAGGGAACGGCGTTGACGGCAGGAGCCTTTTTGATCCCGTAATCTCGCGAGCCGGAGATCCCAACAGGAATCTACCAACGCACGTTCGAAGAAATGGATCGCCACAAAATGGCAGCGAGCGGAAGAGGCGAAGTGCTTACCCATACCCTTCCGATTCCGTCGGCGTCGACGGATCGCTGCTCCCCCTGTAGCTCAATTTCGACGAGGTAAACCGTCTCTTTGGGCTTCGTTCCGTCGGTGGTCGCGTACCAAGAGAACAGGGATTCGCGTTGGAGTGCAGGGGGGATTTCTCCCGTGGCGTCTAGCTTCACCTGCCGGACTACCCCTGCAAAGAGACGATCCGGCTGCCTCCTCAAAAGAACATTGGCTTCTTGTCCAGGTCGAACTCCCACCACATCGGATTCGCGAAAGTAGGCGAGAAACACCGAACCTCCTTCTTGCTCCACGGTCGCAAGCCATGTTCCGCGTTCGATGTAGCAACCGAGGTTTGGGAGTGACAATAACGGTACTTGCCATGCCTGTGATTGCGACTCTTCGACGGCGCCTCGATCAGGCTCGACACACCACCCCGCTCGATCTGCCCGAACGGTGAGGAGGTCGAGATTCTTGTCAAGCAACGTTAGCTCCTGCTCCAGCCCAACGACTTGTTGCTCGGCGCTGAGAAGGGATTGCGATGCAGATTGGTCGAACGCACGTTTGCGGCGAAGACTTTCCTCGCGAGCTCTCGCTTGTTGAAGCTGGACCTGCAGATCGGATCTCTCCAACTCCAAGTTCGGATTCTCCAGCGTGGCAATCACCTCCCCCGCTTGAACATACTCCCCCGCCTCCACGCAGGATGCAAGCCTCCCGGCGACGATCGAGAGAATTGGTTGTCGTTGCTGCGGCTGCACAATTCCAAAAGAAGTCGCGTTCCAAGAAACGGGAACGGTAAAGAGAAGGACAATTCCCGCGAGGATGGCGGCTCCGCTCCCGAGACTGCGCGCGAAACTAAACCTGCGTCGGAACGAAGGGACCTTCATTTGGGAACCCCACTGCCATGTGGTCGCCAACGCAATGGTTCCTCCCATCAACAACGAGACCATCCAGAATACGGAAAGCATCCGCCATTGGATCGCCAACAGGTACAAGACCCACAGCATAGCTAACAGTACCGCGATCTGATACATCGACGAAGCCAACCCGAACCATAAAGAAAACATTCCCGAGCGCATCAATGGATCACGGGGTTGAAACGCAGGTTTTAGAAAAAACATTCCGACAAGCTTTCGAACCTGCGCGCGGGAAGCCGTCCATAGATTGGGACGATCCAGCGCATCGGAAAGAACAAAATATCCATCGTACCGAAGGAGAGGCTGGCCGTTGATCAAAATGGAATTGATCGAACAAACGATCATGACTTGAAGCGAAATCGCGTGGACAACTCCAGGGTATGTCAGCCACCAACACCAGAATGCAATCGCGGCGAGCACGCACTCGGCCGCAATACCTGCCCCAGCTACCGCCGCACGCTTCCATCGGCTCTCGAGCATCCACGAATCCGATACCTCGCAATACAGACAAGGCACGAATAAAAGGAGCATGACCCCTATCTCATTGCATTCGGCGCCGAATCGTCTGCATACCATCGCATGAGACAGTTCATGAAGGATTTTCGCGCCCGCTATCGCGAGAATCAGAAGACTGACGTAGCGAAAGGATAGATATTCATTCCAATCGGGTAGACGCTCTTGGACCGCTTCACGGTGGATCGCCGCGAAACAGACGGTGAAGACCAAGAAAAGAGCGAACAAAAGGATCGAGACCGGATGGAGCAAGGTTCGGGTTCTTCGTTCCACCTCGTCGAGAACAACTCGAAATGAAAAACCACGGAACCGGATACAAAGCAGTTTTTGAATCAGGCTCGCAGGTGACAATTTCTTGCTCTTCAACGATCTTGCGTAGAGCCGCTCGCCTGTCCCTGGACGATCAGCCAAAACCAATCCTTGATAAAAAAAATTAGCCAACAATCGCTCCAGATGAGGAATGCTCAATCGCTTTCCTGGGAACTGCTTCTCGAATCGACTTTGCAATTCGCGACGACTCGATCGACCATCCAAACACTGCAGCAGAAAATACTCCTCGTGAAGATACTGAAAATGCTGGAATGCAATCGGGTCCTTGATCGTGAACCTTACCCCCTCGCGTCCAACCGATTGGCGGACAATCAGATCAAGCCGCCTTCGGAGGGGAATGGGCCTATCCATCGCGGAGAGAAGTGCGGGAGGCGTTCCAAGGACGAGACTCATATCGAAGGCTACCCGCATTCCATCACGTGTTCGAACCGACGCCCAAGCTTCCTACGCATCAAAGTAAGGGGAAGTGTCACGGTAGCTTTCGTCGACGAGCATCGATAGAAGGATTGACGGTGGGGATGCGAATCGCAACGCGCATCCCAGGTGCAAGCCGTTGTTCAGCGTTGTCCACTTCGGCAACCACGCGACGACGATCATCGTTGATATCGACCTCGGGACTGATGAAAACAATCTTCGCACGAATCTCCCTCGCACCCTCTTTGCCAGGTGCCTGTGTACTCGTGTCGTTGATAAGGACTTTGACTTCGCCGTCGAGCGATAGCGAGGATGCCTGCTTTTGTGTGACATAGGTCTCCGCCCGCAAACGATCCAACTGAAGGACTCGAGCCACCGGAGCCCCCTGTCGAATCCATTCTCCCGGGCGCGCGAAGATTTGAACAACCGTACCGCGGATGGGGGATCGTATTTGACAATGGTCGAATTCGAGATTGGCCGCGTCGAGGGAGGAGCGAGCAAGATCATGCGTCAGATTGGCCAACTCCAAATCTTGCTTGGCCCGTTCAAGGTGTTGATTTGCCTCCGCCACACGGAGGCGAATCTGATCCATCTCCGCTTGGGACGGAGTATCGGGAAATCGCTTTCGGGACTCGTTCGCCCTTTGGAGCGCCGCGCTTGCTACCTCGACTTCGATCTGAGCGAGATCGACAGTGGAGTGATCTGCTCCCTTTAGTCCCGCGATTCTCGCCTGCAACTCGGCTTGGTCCCGTTTATGTTTTGCAATCCGGTCGTCCATGCGAACCAGGACGCTTGCTGGGTCGACGATCCCACCTTCTTGCACCACGATTTGGCGGACGGCGCCATCGAGAAGGGCTGGGACTTCCACCTCCTCCATCGCTTTCAGTAAAACGGGAGAGATGATGAGCTCGTCTGACGATTGAGCTTGGAGCGCCCCAGTCGGAACCATCGCGATCCAACAATAGGCCACCATGGCCATCGACGACCTGCACACCACTCCACGAAACGCTCGCGAAACGGTCCCATGTTCGTGTCTCGAATCCATGGATCTATTCCGATGGCGAAGCTTTAGAAATACCACCATAATCTCCACTGTTGAAGGATCCGACTGCACCAAAGCCCACCAAGGGTCGTATCGCCGCATGGGATTCGACCACGAACCTTCGCACCCGGTTGAGGGGATACATTCTGACCGACCGCCACTACGGCTTCGACTCGAATCGATCGACCGACTCGATCTGAACGTTCGGCGTTGATCGCCGTCCGTACGACTTCGGCCCGGTGGGTAACCGTCGGATCGTTCACGAAAGTAAATCGAACTTCCACTGGCTCGTTGTTCTCGCGAGTGCGTCGAAACAGAGCGCGCGCGTCCCGGTCATCAATGGTCAAACGCAACTGTCCTTGACTCTGCAAATCGACGATCGAAACCAATCGTTGCCCCTGGCGAACCGGTCGACTGATCCAATCTTTTGTGTTGTTCCAGCTGATTACTTGCCCCGTGATGGGGCTTTGCAGCGTTAGCGATGCAATCATCTTGTCGATGATCCCCAACTGTTCATTTTGTCCCGCTACCAGTTCTCTCAACTCTTTCTCTGCGGCGGACCAATCGGTTGGCATGGCTGGGTCCTGCGGACGGTTGCGGCGATCCCCCAACCGAGAAGCTTCCAGCGCACGAAGCTTTTCCATAGCGACTTCTCGCTGCGTCATGAGCTCTTCTCGCTTCAGGTCGAGCGTCCGACTTTGCAGCATGAGTAGCACGTCTCCTTGTTGGACCCGGCTTTCATGGTCAACACGCATCTCGACGACTTCTGCGTCCAGTGGCGCGAAGACGTCGCGAGACAGAGAGCACTCATAAACACCCTCCGCCCAAACTTCGTATTCGATCGGAATCGTGAAAAGCGCGAGCAAGGATCCGACGATGGCTATGCCCAATCCAGTCCCAGCCCATCTCGATGCAGCGATTCGCTTGTACCATTGATCGAGCCATTTGCCAGTTCGAAGAAACCAGCCGCGGTCTCGTTTCCATGCCAACCCAAGTGCCGATTCGGCTTGTTGGAAAACGAACTCTAGCCCCTCTGGAATTTCCGCACGCGACGAGTGAAAATTCTCGATGGATACAACAGAAAAGGGGGCCGCGGCATCTCTCGTCCCCCGCGTCTCGTGCGGAAGGTTCCAAGTCTCCATGCAGATCGAAGAAGCACCGCTTGCATCGATATAATGCTCCGCCAACACCGCCAGAGACGGAGGCAATTCTTCGTCGCTTGGATACGCGACGCGTAGATTGGCCCGGGCGACAAAGGTCATGAACTCTTCCATCAACGCAACTTGCTTCGCACGTCGATCCAACACGGGTGTCCCACTGATCACCGCCAGCTTGACGCGAGTGCCGCGGACTGACCCGATACTGACTCGGTGGTACCCCCCCATTTCCAAGAGGTCGTTTGCGATCAGGAACGCTGTTTGATCAAAATGTTCGCACGCGTACCATTTTGGGATGCGCTGGGACCATGCTTGGAATCCCTCGAGCTGTCGCTTGAGGGACTGGATTGTCGAGCGACTGCGAAACTCCCGGGCGGTCTCGTGAAAAGCGGCGAGGATCGCCAAGAGTGTCGATTCCGTCCCTTCGGAAATCGGATCGGTTGCGATCTCCAGGACCAGGAAAGTATCGCCGTCCAAATCACCGGCGAAGAAGAAATAGAAGATCTTTCCATCGTCGTCGATGACACGGGCAGAACGCTCGTCGGATCGGCACGCCAACTCCAGGCCTTGCTCATGCTGGACGCGGACCGACTCCAACTCATGTATCCCGATGGAGGAAAGGTTTCGCTCGGCTTGCAATCGATAACGTGATCCTTCCACAGTCCAAACCGCGGCAGCGCGAGCATTCGTCGCTTCGCATAAAGATTCGACGAGCGAATCGAAGTAAACCTGGGCGAGAGGCATCTTCGCGGCCAGTTCGGATAACAGGTCCAGTCGCTGATCCAGATTCACTTGCTCGTGCACTTTCTCTGCGCTACCTGGTTTACCACACCCAGTTCACCAGCCGTTTCAAAACAATGGAATTTTCGTCTGTGCCGATTTTATCGCTTATGTCGGCTTTCGCACCAGCCCGATAAGGGACTGTGGTGTGTTCCAGTGGACATTGTGACGGAGTCGCCCCGGCAGTCGGGCGGATTCTTTGCCCTTCAGACAAATCTCGTTGCTATCTCCATGCGTAGTTTGCACCGCAGTCTCTTTCTGGTGAGTTTAGGCATGGCGTGCCTTCCCGGTTGTGCTCGCGACTACAAGCCCGCGGTGCCAGCCCTGACGACGCTCCAAAAGTTGGCTCACCCCGGATCCGATTCCTATTTGCATGACCTTTCCGAGGAGCCGCGCGCGGTCCTCGTCGAGTCGATCGCCTCAGAACCATTGACGTTGCTCTCACCCGAGAGGACGGCATGGCTCATGACACCCGACGAAGCGATCCAAATCGCAGTGGAACGATCGAAAATACTGCAGGACCTTGGTGGGACCACCCTGCGCACCGCCAGTGGCGTCCAGTCGCTCCACGATCCTGCAATCCAAGCGACCGACCCCAGGCTTGGGATCGAATCGGCCCTCGCTGCCTTCGATGCCCAGTTCAATAGCCGGCTCACGGTCAACAAAAACGACTTGCCGCTTAACAACCGATTGATCGGTGGTGGTACCAACTTGCTCCAGCAAGATTTGATCAACTACCAAAATGAACTGACCAAAACAACCGCATATGGAACCGATCTCTACGCACGGAAAAACACGTCGTACGATGCCAACAATGCGCCGAGCAACCTATTTCCGAGCGTGTGGCAAACGAACATAGAAGTCGGCTTTCGCCATCCTCTGGCACGAGGTGGCGGTCTCGAATACAACCGCATCGCGGGCCCCAAATCAACCCCCGGCGTCTATAACGGCATTCTCATTGCACGCGTCAACTCCGACTCCGCAATCCTCGACTACGAGATGGCAATTCGGGATCTCGTCAGCGATGTAGAAAACGCTTACTGGGATCTCTACTTCGCTTACCGAAACCTCGAAGCGAAAATCGCAGCCCGCGACGCTGCCCTCAATACATGGAGAATTGAGAAGACTTATCGAGATCAACAGTCGGGATCAAGCGATAAGGAAGCGAGGGCGAGGGAGCAGTACTACCGGTTTGAAGCGCAAGTCCTCGATGCGATGACGGGACGTGAAGTCGAAGGCACTCGGACCAATAACGGGAGCAGCGGCGGCTCCTTCCGAGCGATCGAAGGCGTTCACACGGCGGAACGCCGTCTCAGGCTTTTGATGAATCTTCCCATCAACGACGGCCGTATGATCCGACCTGCGCACGACCCGATCTTGGTTCAAGTCGTCTTTGACTGGGGGCAATTGGTTCAAGAATCCTTGAGCCTCCGACCCGAACTGAGAAAACAAGATCTTCAAATCTCGCGAAGCCGATTAGAACTGCTCGCCAGCAAAAATGCGCTCAAACCACAACTCGATCTGATCTCACAATACCGCATCCGCGGTTTCGGCGATGACTTGTGGAGCCAAAGCCAGGCGGAGTTCGACAACGCGGTGGCGAGCATGACCTCGGGTCAATTTCAAGAATGGCAATTCGGACTGGAGATGAATCTACCGGTCGGATTCCGACGCGCTTACAACAATGTTAAAAACGCTCAACTGAAGCTCGCAAAGGATCAAGAACTGCTCCAAGCGAAAGAGCGGCGAGTTGTTCATGATTTGAGCAATGCCTATGCGGCTGCCATCCGAAGCTTTTCTGTCGCCCAGACCACTTTTAACCAACGCTTAGCAGCCTACGAGCAACTCGCGATCCTGAAGAACTTGGAAGAAAATAACAACCAAGTCAACGTGAACGAAATCCTGGATGCCCAAAGCCGTGTATCCCAATCCGATACCGCTTTCTATGACGCGTTGGTCCGATACATGATCGCTTTGAAGAACATCCACTTCGAAAAAGGAACGCTGCTCGAATACAACCGTATCGTCTTCGCCGATGGGGTGAAAACGTCCAGGTCCTCCACTCCGAAATGGCGAGTCCAAGTCCCTGAGGAGGAGGAGGCCCCTATGCCCACGCTACCGGCTCCCACCTACGAAGCGCTGCCGGAAGGTCTCCCACCTCCCGCCCAACCGCAAGTCCTTCTCGAGTCCACGACACAGGCGTCCGCACTATCCAACTCCGCACTATCCAACTCCGCACTATCCAACCCAGCTACTCCGGACTCGATCGTTGTACCGACGACCGAACCCTCTTTCGATCCGATCGCCCCATCGACGGGAGCTGGCGACGGATCAAGATAATCGGTTTGTTTCCGATGACTGGCTTTGAAGCTTCGCAACCTGAGAAGTGATCTTGTGAAGCTGATCGTTGATGATGGCCAGCTCATCATGCAAGGTTAAAAAGCCTTTCTCTGCAAGCTGCGTCTCGCGGTCCCCCTTGTCGGCGACTTCCGATTGGGCCTCCTCCATGCTACTAATGATCACCCCTGTAAAGAGATTGAGCATGATCATCGTTCCGAGCAGAATGAATGACATGAAATAGAACGTAGCGGACAAAGGCATCGGCTGCGACACACGCTTCGACGAGGCGATCTCTTTCCAACTTTCATCGTACGTCACATCGCTACCCATGACTTGCGTGTCGCGCACATCATTCCAACCTTCCAAGGTAAGAACTTGAAACAACGTGGAGGCAGTTGCGTGCAACGACCCAAATCGAATGGGATCGTTCTTTCCGAATGCGATGGTTCCGATCACGGAATAAATATAAAAGTGAAGCCCCAATAGAACGCCAATATAACCCAGCGAAGGAATCGAGCGGAGCAGTGCGCTCACGAGCAATCGCAACCTGGGCAAGATGGTAATCATTCTCAACGCTCGCAATATACGAGCCATGCGAACCACTGCGGCCGACTGCAGATTAAAAGGTAGCAAGCAAATAAGAATGATGGCGAGATCGAACAAGTTCCATGGTTCAGCGAAGAACTTTTGAGGCTTTCTACCGCAGGCGATGATTTTCATCGCGATTTCGACCACAAATACCAAAAGAATGACCGACTGGATCCACTGCAATAATTCCCCCCATGGCGTCCCCTCTTCAAAAGCCGGATAGGTTTCCACTCCGACGAGAATCCCCGACAAGACGATTAGCCCAAGAATCGATCTGTTAAATAGCGATGATTCGGTGATTCGTTTACAAAACTCGACCACTTGGCAACTCCGTAAACGGAAATAGGAAAGCGACTAGGGTAGGGATGCGTCCCTGTCCGAACATGCGATCGACTCACAGTTCGACTCCAGCCATTCAAGCGTTTGGGTCGGAGTGGAACCGCGGTCGGAGAGCAATGCAGTACAAAGCTGAAAAGGAGCATCAGGATCAGCGGTGAATGTAATTCCCCACATCGCTAAAAGCCAGCGGCTGATTTCGAAAAGAGAACTAGAATGATCTCCCTTCCAATGCCCATCGGGAGAATCCAAGCGTTCGGAAAGATCTGCCAACAGCATCGACAAAGACCGCAAGAGCTGTGCCGTTGCTTCCCGTGAGGGCTGCACAACCTCTCCCGATGCACGCAGGCCGCTGGCGAAAAAGAATCGGTGGACCATACCGAGCCACTCCGTCGTATCCCCTTGATTGCCTAGGATGCGAAGAATCTGTTGCTCCACGAGCTTAGGGCTGGAAATTTTGCGACCCGGTAAATCGAGAAGTGGGCGTATTCGATGCCCCGCCGTCTTGGATGCTCCAAAAATCCGGACATCTCCATGAACTTCTAATCCGAATTCGAAGTCCGATGGGTCTACGAACAAAGATTCTCCCCCGAGCAACCGCGCCGCATTGCCTTGCTCCCCCCACGCTACCTCGATCGACGAAGCGGTACCGTTTCGAATCCGAATCCATCTCGAACTCTCGCGAACACTTGGGTTGGGTACGCTCGATTCGGCTGCAACACTTGGAATCGATCCCGATGCGGGAACACTATCCGGTCGACGCATCTCCTGTGCAACGCGATGAATACTTTCCGCGACGCTGTATGCCTCCCGTTCCTCCAATACCGAAAGGCTGAATATCAAATTTGGTACCAGGCTCCGAAACTTGGGATGGTCTTCGCGAGCGGTGATATAGACGGTTTGAGGTGTCTCCGTGTTTTCACGTTGCTTTTGAAAATCGAGTCGATCCCCCCGTTGCATGGATGACCAACCCGTCTGCTCCATGTACTGACAAATGCCTTGGTGCGTGATGGAAGCGAAAAGCTTTTGAATGTTCTTCGTGCTCAAGTTATCTCCTAGTCCTTGTGGCCCTTCGTCACGCATTCGCTCGAGAGATTCGATCGATCGCTTCCAACCAAGCCGCGTCCATCGATCGAGCATAATCTTCCCCCTTCACAAGAGGCGAGCGCAGGAACGATTGCCATCGCTCGCCCCTCTGCTGGCGGAAGACTTCTATATTCTCCAACTTTCCCCGAAGCGCATCGATGCACTCTGCACCCGAGGATTCGAGTACCAGCGACTCGGGTACCATCGATTGCAACGGCTCGAGCACCCTTCTTGGCGCGGAATCCCCAAGCACCCCCGCAACCAAACAACCCACCGATAGAGCAGCCAGCGGGCTTGGCATCGACGCAACAGGCAAGCTTGATACAAGAACATCCAGCCCTCGACACCATTGCGCCATCGATGCAAAGGAGCATCCATCGCGATTGGAATCCACAGAGACTCTCGAATCCAGTATGCCTCGACGGGTAAATCCTTCCCGGATCTCTCCTTCCGTCCCATGGTTTCTCAACTCTGGGGAAAGAATCTCAAGCGTGGAATCGGGAAACGCTGCAAGGAGGGAGGCCCAAAAATCGAGAGACTCGTGAGTCATCCATTTCATTGCCCCGCAAAATCCAAAGCGGATCGTGTGTCGGGTCGATGCTTCTTCCAAAACGCCATCGAATTCGCCAACCAGCAGATCGGTCTGAGACACAGCAGGGTACTTGACGACGAGGGCCGATTCAGACGCTTCATGCCGGAATGGGGTCGGATCGAGATGGTGCAAGAGGCGGAATGCAAAATCAGGCTGGCCGCTCGTCTGTTGCGAGTAGCTCCAAAAGACGTTTACCTTGGCAGGATGAAGCTTCCCCACCCCGAGCCTGGTCGAAGCACCATGCCCGATCATGTCGACCAAGATATCCGAGTTCTCCGCCTCGATTCGCCCAGCCATCGACGCGTCGGTCGATTGGTGGGAAATCGACCACTGATCGACAAGCGGTTTCAATTCCTTCTGAATCGGATGCTCGTCGAGAGAACACCAATAGACATGGATCGAGTGCTGGGATCGGTCTCGATGTTTCAGATAGGGCAAAAGCTGAAATACGATCGCTTCCAATGCCTCTTCCTGGACCAGAATCGCGATGCGCAACCCGCGAGATGTGTCATCGCACGATGGATCCTGTCCTTCCTCCCCGCTTGGGCGTTCCGAATGCAATCGTTCCGAATGCAATCGATGCGTGGAGCGCATCGCGGTGTCGTTCGATCGCAAATGCCCAGACTTCGCCACGCGCCAGTTCTTCGCTTCATCCCGTACCTTGCTCGGATGATGCACCGAGGAAAATTGAAGCATCTGAATCCAGTGGCTAAACAATTCTGCAGACGGTTCTCGAAGAGTGGCAGCCCGGTGAATGCACGCGGTGGCTTCGGACACGCGACCGCGCCGCGCGTGATGCTGAGCGAGCCTGGAAAAGGTGCGAGGGTCTTCCGGAAACCAATCGACCGCTTGCACCAAATACGACAATGCCAAATCCCAACGCTCCCTCTGCTGCCAGAGGGCGCTGAGTCCAAAGCAAGCATCGACTTTGCAACGATCGTGCGCGAGAGCCTCTTCTCCTAAACGCACCCCCCTGTCCCATTCCTGCAGGATTCCCAATGTTCGGATGCCGCGTTCCACCGGACGGGGATTGCCAGGGGCCCCCTCCCAAGACCGAGAGAAGGAATCCGCGGCGTCCGCATAACGACCGAGAGCAAGCTGGACACGCCCCAAATGAAAAAAACACTGCGACGCTAGCTCGGGACGAATGCCGCTGCTCCGAAGAGCTCGAAGGTAGGCGGCCGCCGCGTCCTCGGACTCCTGCAATTCGCTCAACGCATTGCCAAGATTATTCCAGGTGGCTGGGTCTTCGGATAAAGCTAACGCCGCGCGGTACGCCGCCGCCGCCTCCCGGAAACGAGCAAGCTCAAAAAACGCGTTGCCCAAATTGAAATGTCCGGCCTCCACCCCGGGGGCCAGATGGGTCACACGCCGATAATATTGCACGGCACTGTTCCAGTCGCCCGCCTGGGCCGCCTGGGCCCCACGCTCGAATACTTCCCTGGGATTGGTCCCCATCAGCGAGAAATCCGGTTCCCGGGCGTCGTCTTCCGATGATTGCATTTTCCTGATGGGTTTCGTTATTTCCTTTGACTGCAACGAAGTTGCGGCTCGAAATCGACGATAGTATAGTGGGAGCCGAGCCGCACTGGGTAGCTCAGGTTCGCCTACAACCATCGCTTTGACCAGGAGTCGTCTCTTAGGGAAGCGGAAGAATCGCATGTTCGAATTACTCGATAGCATCCTCAATGAACTTAAAGAAGTTCCTGGGCTTTCCTTCTTGAAAAATCTCCATCTCAATTTGCGAGCAAAACACGCACGTCTCCAGCGTCATTATCAAGTCGCCAAGAACAGGAGACACGAGATGAAAGAAGTGGCTTCGAACATCAGTTCTATGCGTGGCGGAAAAGGTTCGAAGAGTCGCGACAGTTGACCGATTTGGGTACAGTACACGGCTGAGTACTGTAGGATCCCGAAGCTCGGACCGAAGCGATGCCCACATCACCGAGATCTTTTCCTGTTCGATATTGCAGTGATTGCTTGAAAGGTAGTTCGACATGTCGAGCGGAGTCAACGCCCAGCGCATCAACAAGATTCATGGTGTTTTCGACGAGTCGACGATCTTCCGAAAACTAGTTGCAGAAGAACACTTGGGGCGGCTGTTCTCCATCCAAGTGGAGGTCCTCTCGACCGAATCCGATATCAGCCCCTACTCGACGATTGGAAAATCGGTGGCGATCGAGGTCGCGATCTCCGATGAATCACGATTCTTTCACGGAATCATCTCGCACTTCGAACTTGTAGGTCAGATCGGCCTTTATTCGTTGTACAAGTTCGAATTGAAACCCTGGTTCTGGCTCTTGACCCACACGAGCGATTGCCGCATCCATCAGCAGTTGGACCCTTCGAAAATCATTGAATACGTTTTTCGAACAAAGAATGGTCTGACCGATTACCAATCCAAACTCACGAAGACGTACAAGGTACGAGATTACTGCGTCCAATATCGAGAATCCGATTTTCACTTCGCAAGCCGCTTGATGGAGCAGGAGGGAATCTACTACTACTTCGATCATTCCCAATCCGATCACAAAATGGTTTTGGTCGACAACGTTTCCTCTCATGCCAAAATCAGCGGCACTCCCAAAATCCCATTTCGACCGCCCAACAATGCCGAAACCGCCGATGAACATATCTACGAATGGCAACATCGCCTCGTAATTCAACCGGGCAAATTTGTTTACAGGGATTTTGACTACAACAAACCGAACGTCAGTTTGGAAGTAAGGCTCAATGGCGAACAAACGCATCCCCATTCCAGCTTCGAATACTTCGACTATCCCGGGCTCTACTCCGAAACAGCCGACGGAAACAACTACGTGAGGGTGCGCTCGGAATTACACAGTAGCCAATTCGCGCAGATCCAAGGCACCGGAAAGTCCTCGAGACTTAAACCAGGATACGTCTTCGAATTATGTGATCATCCAGCGAATTCCGAAAATGGCGAGTATCTCATCATCTCGTCTCGAACCACCATCACCTCCGGAGAAATCGACCAAGCAAGAGTGGACTCCGAGAACCAATCGATTGTCGAGTTCTCTGCGATCAAAAAAACACAGCAGTACCGAACACCGGTCATGACCCCTCGACCGATTATCGCTGGACCGCAAACGGCCAAAGTCGTTGGAAAGGATGGGGAGGAAATATGGACCGACAATCTTGGCCGGGTCAAGGTTCAATTCCCATGGGATCGCGCAGGGACTTCCAATGAGAACAGCTCCTGCTGGATTCGCGTCGCGCAAATCTGGTCGGGCAAAACCTGGGGAGCGATGTTCATTCCGCGAATCGGTCAAGAAGTCGTGGTGGAGTTTTTAGAAGGCGATCCCGATCGCCCCCTCATCACCGGCCGCGTCTACAACACCGACCAAGTCGTCCCGTATACGCTTCCCGACCAAGCAGCGACGAGCGGGATCAAAACCAGATCGACTCCTTCCGGCACGGCGGAGACTTTTAACGAATTGCGATTCGTCGATAAGAAAGACGAAGAACTCGTCTACTTCCACGCTGAGAAGAACTTTGAACGGATTGTTGAAAACAACGATACCCTTCAAGTGGGATTCACCAAGAAGGATTCCGGCGACCAGACTGTCGAGGTCTTCAACAACCAAACCATCCGAGTCGGGACACAGGAATCCAGCGATGGCAGCCAAACGCTGGAGGTCTGGAAAAACCAAACAGAGACCATCAAAACTGGCAACCGGGCCACGACGATCGAACAAGGAAACGATTCGCTCACCATCTCCACTGGCAACCAATCCATCTCCATTCCCTCGGGAACTTGCACGATCGACGCCGGACAAAAAATCACGTTGCAGGTCGGAGGCAGTAGTATTGTCATCGACGGATCGAGCATCACCCTCAAATCCACCAATATCAAAGTCGAAGCGGGAATCTCAGCCGAGATCTCAGCGACGACCGGAAAGGTCGAGGCATCGGCAACACTCGACTTGAAAGGTGGAGTGATCAACATCAACTAATCACGCGAGGGCGTTTTCCCAGATGCGAGTTGCCATCACCGTCACTTCAGGTCCTTCTGCGGGGCAGCGGTTTGTTCTGCGCAGCGGTCAGCTAGCGAGCGTTGGACGTTCGGACTGGAATGACTTTGCCATCCCCGAAGATGACCGCATGGACGAATCTCCGTTCGTCATCCGCTGCGAACCCCACGCAGGAATCTTGGTCGTCCGGTCGGCCTCGAGCAGCCCATTGCTCAATGGCAATCCCTTGCCAAACCCCTGCGAGCACCTCCTGCACGATCGCGATAGACTCAGCATAGGACGAACGGAGTTCCTGTTCGCTGTCGAAGGGGCCTCGGCCCCCATCACGGCAATCGGAACAGTCGAAAACCAAACGGCACTCGCCGCATTCGATGCAGAACATTGGGCCGAGAGAGTGACTTACTTGGAAATAGAAGAGGATCCTACCGAGCTCGTCTCGGATGGTTCTCAGGGCGAGGCCATTGAACAGAAGCTCATTCGTGCAAGCCGATGGAGCGATTGCCTGCGATGGAAAGGCTTTCATAGCGATCGACGCGAACTGATCGCATGGGCCGGTGCGCTGATCGAGCCCCACCTCGATTCACCCCAAAGACCTATCGAACGGGACGCTTGGACTGCCTGCCGGAATTGGATCAAGCAACCGAATGATGCAGATCGAATGAGAGCCTTGGAGCTAGCGAAGAAACTGAAGTGGGCGGGCCCCGTCGCCGCCCTGGCCTCAGCGATCGGATGGAGCGAAGGGTCCCTCGGACCAGCCGATGGAGAGCCGATTCCTCCCGATCCACGTTTGACCAGCCGCCTTATTGCAATCGCTATCGAGCAACTGGCGCGTCGGCATCACACCTCCGCTCCCAACGGCGTTCTCCAGACCTGGATAAAAAGCATGCCCACTACGAACTACCTCCTCCCGGGCTCCAAAACGCAGGAATAGAGATGCCAAATCGATCCATCCGACCTGCGACGCTTCGCGAATCCTGGCGACCTCGTAACGAGGGTTCGTTTCGTGAATTCCAAACGATCGTCGTGCGACGCACACTGTTCTCGCTGGCGCTCACCGCAGTGCTTTGCTTCTTTGCATACCTTCTCTTCGCGCCGTTCTACCATCCAAACGTTCGCCTCTATTTCTTTTCTGGGGGAGACTATCGATCTCCATGGGTCGAACCTGTTCCCTTCTTCCGAGATGCTGCTATCCGCTTTCTCTCCAGCGACGGTTACTTTGACGAAGCAGAGGCCTCCTCTCAATTCCGAGAATGGTCGACCCCCGCCGAGGCCCTCGCTTCGATCGACAACCTTCTCCAGGAAAACTGGCATACTTCCGATTTACCCATCGTATACCTCAGCGGCAAAACATCGATGGTCAGCGGACGAGCCGCACTCCACTCGTCCGATCTGAACCCTGGAAACCCCGATGCGAGCGCAGTGCTGTTCGAAGACATCTTTAGCAAACTCTCTCAGCTGCCTGTCCAGCGAGTGCTGGTACTCATCGAGTTTGATTCCCTTCCCACTCCCGAAAAACCGGGGACTCCATCGATTCTCGACAATTTGCCGGAACTCCTGAAACAACCCGACTATTCAAAACTCTGGGTGATCGCGTCCCATTCAGCCACCGAGCGTAGCCATCTATCGGTAACCCATCGCGCCCCTGCATTCCTCATCGCATGTTCCCGCGCTCTCGCCGGTGAAGGCTTGATCGGAGACGACAAAAAAGTCTCGTTCCATGAATTCTATCGCTTCGTCGAGCGCACGACCGCTGAGATCATCCAATCCGAATCTCAAGGTGAAGTTGCTCAAACCCCACTCTTCTTAGGCGACCGTCGGAGACTGGAGGCCTTCAACGATTGGATCGTGGCAAGCGTCCCTGAATCAACATGGAAGCAACGTTTGATCGAGATGCAACAAACGGTAGAGAATCCAGCTTCCAACACGGAAGCTCCCCAGGAAGCGGAAGTCCTCCAACAAGAAAACAAGAAAGCACAGAGTTGGCTCTCCAAACTCGCTGCGGAGAAAACGGAACGTGTATCGGGACGCATCGCCGACGAAATTTCCGACAACATCGATCTGCTTCCCTCGTTTGTAGCCGACCCCATCAAAGTCTCCATCGGGCTTCGCCCCGATCTCGCCGAAGATCCCGCCTCCACCAACAAAGCCGACAGCTCCACCCCTCCCGCCGATCTCCAACTACCAGATGGACCGGATCTCCGCTCCCTCCCCGCGGCCATCAACGATTCCGTTCAATTGCTCCAGCTGGCTCGGCAGTACTGCTCCTACGTCGAACGGAATGATGCGAGCCCCTTTCGCCCTTGGGAATCGATGCCCGTCGCCTGGGCCTACACGATTAGCAAACTACAAAACATGGAGAGCAAACTGCGACTGGGGGGCTCGACCGATACTTCGCTATCACGCGCTGAACTCGTCGCACTCATCGTCGCCATCCACCAACTAGCAACGGACAAGACCGTCAAGCTCGAAGGCCCGTTGGAAGCATGGAAAGAACAATTACCTGCACCGACGTCTGACGAAATGCCACCTCTTTCGTTGAAGTGGCTCGCCATCGCCTCGCACGGAACCGAAATGGCACTCCCAGTCACCCAGTGGACGCGATCCTTCGAGGAAGCGTTGATCGCCCCCAATTCGGAAGGATTGATCAAGCTATTAGAAACGCCTGCCCCCTTCGATCAATCTCTGATCGCCGATTGCTTCTATGCGAGGAGATTGACGGTCGACCAGCAAGCTCCCTGGGAACTCGCCCGCCGAGCGCTGAGGCTCTTTCGCAAGCTCGATCATTTGCTATCGGAACCTGCAAGCGGCAATCGCGAATTGAGCGAGAGCTTGCAATCAGCGTTTCAAGAGTGGTTGCGGGCAACGCGGCTTTGCACGGACCTTGTACCGAGCGACTGGGAAACCCTCGCCAGCCAAAGCTTCGACAAGGTCGAAAGGGACTTGGTCCACGCAGAACAGCAGGTCAAACAAGTCCACTTGGCAAAAAGGCTTTGGTATCGAGTCCATTACGAATGGAATGGTTGGAAAGAAAGACTTGCATCTCCCGTACAACGGTCGGAGTTCGATGTCGCAATCGAGTCCACACTCGGCCGAACCCTTCCTTTGCATCGCGAACTCACTGAACAGTTGATAAGCCTGGAGTCCTGCTCGCTCGAAAGCATGCAGCGAACGACGGTTGCTCTCGAGGAACAGCTGGGAGTCCTACAAGACATTTGGATTCAAGAAGCTAGTCGACTCGATACGGTGGACTCCGAACCCAAACCATCCGATTACTGGCAGATCTATGAACTGCTGGAATGGTCCTACTACAACGGTCCAGAACGGGATCGCCTCCTTCAAAGGTGGCTTCAATGGATCCAATCACCTGTCCCGGTCCAATCGGTGTTCGAAGCCCCCCCCTTCTTCAATGCCGACGCACGCGGTTCCGAACGAGCCTCGTTTTGGGACGCATTGCAGGACTGGCGTGCATCGTTTCGTGTGGACCCGAACCTGTGGGATCGCGCATCGTCTCTCGAAACATTGCGCCGCCAAGAAAACGCAGTTCGGCAAATCCGCGTGGATTCGCCCAACGCATTGAATCCTCGCCTGCTCTTCGAATCGATCGCTCGGCATGAAGCCGCCCAGTTGATGCGTGTTCGTCGAGCTTGCTTTCGCCAAGCTTTGAAAGATGCGACCGAAGAGGAATACAATTTCTACTGGACAGCCGATATGCAGATGCGAGAAAAGCTGGCGACGATCCTGCCGAGCTCGCAAGACTCGCCATTTGCGCCGAATGACATTGTCGCGCAAGCTCCGCAACAAATCTCGTTGGAATCGACCCGTGAACAGACCGTCTCGCTGCGATTAAGAAATCGAAGTCCTTCGGTGCAGGAAGTCTGGGTTCTGGCCGATCTCGATGCCCAGTCGATCGCGATCGAATCTCTTCAGGGCGAACCCCTTTACTTTCTCCCGTTCCTGCAAGATCGATTGCAAAAGGATAATAAGACCCTTGAGGAACGCCTCGCCGCCCTCCTAGCGACCTCCCCTCCAGACAGCGATGGACGAGATGCGCAAGCGGTCCGAGACAGCATGCAAAAATTGGCGAATGGACTTCTCTATCCCATCGATCCCGTTGCTGCCACCGTCGAACCAACCATAGCGATCCCCCCCAATAGCACCAAAGACATTTCTTTCCGCATCTCACGCAGCGAGAGACCGGACGGGAGTCAAAAAGTCCTTTGGAAAGTGGTGACTCGTTCTCAGTACACGCGATTGGAAACCCGAGTTCGTTTACCCTCCTCGAGCGATGTTCGCTTGATTGCGGATGTGCAAAGTGGTGCTTGGCGACCCTCCTCGTCAGGCATCGATATCGATCTATTCCCAAATCGAGCCGCATCCGCGAGATTCGGCCTGCGATCGTCAGAAGTGGGATCCGGCAAATACGATGTTCGGCTTTGGATTCCTCAAAGCCCCATCTCGGTATTGTTGCCGACCGGAGAACTTTCCAATGAAGCGAGTGCGACGCTCAAGACCAAACTTCCTGAGATGAAACTCTGGCAGGAATGCAACGAAATCGAACTCACCAGCGCCGAATCTACCGCTTGGCTATCGCCCAAAACCCCGCCGCCTCCCCCTCCCAACGCTGCGGGCGCCTCCCCGACGGAGTCGACCAGCAGTGCCCCTTCTGTCGAGGGCGCATCCTCCGTACCGATGGACACTGTCTCGTATGGAGTCATTGCCGAGTTTCAAAACCAAGAAACCGGACGAACGGGCTGGCGATTGATTACGATGCGAACTCGACACCCGCGAAGCTATATCGATGCGCGATGTAGCTACGACAGCATCTCGGAAACAGCCGAACTCGTTCTCACTTGCCAAGATCCATCCCTCCTACCTGCCTCGGGAATCCCCGTTGCAGGCCGTGTCCGTGAGAATCTTCCCAAAGGGACCGAAATGAAGCTCTCGGGAACTCTGCTTCCCGACACACCGCTTCGTTTGTACTGCAAAGTACCCGTTACAACCCTGCGACTGTTGAATGTCGAACTCGATATCGAGGAATACCCAAGAGCCTTCGTAGCCAGCATCCCCTGCTGGAGAACGTTCTCCAGCGCCCCGGTACGCAACGACCGACCTCGCATCCAAATTGAGAATGTGTTGCCCAATTCGGCGCTCGTGCCTGGACAATCCCTGCAGGATGTCCAGGTGCTCGTCGACGCTTGGGCGGACTCCTTTCTCAACGATGGCGACCGGCTTGAAATCGGATGGGATGAAGACCAAGATCGCGAGTTTGAAGACGAGTCGCCGCTCGTCATCCGTTCCGATCGCGACTTGACCATCCAAGCCTCCCGTTACGGACTGCAGGGGACCAAAATATATCCCCAAGTAACCGACTTCCAACTGGACCTTCCTCCCCCCACCCCTGTCAACCGGAAGATCAATCTGCTGGCAAGACTCCAGAGCGGTGGCCAGTCCGTTTGGAGTACTCCGATTCCAGTTGTAATCGACGGAGACAAGCCGTCGATCCAAGGTATGGAGATTAGACCCAGCACGCGTCTGGCCAAAGGGACCGACCTCGATCTTCGCGTTTCCGCCGACGACGCCGCGTTAAGTGGAATTGCAGGAGTGCAAGCCGCGATCGATACGCGAGGTGTATTGAAGTGGTCCGAAATTCAAACTCCCGTGATGGGCGTCCGGCAAGAAGACCAAACATGGCGAATCACCCTCCCCACCTCCGAAGCTCCCACAGGTATGTCCACCCTCGTCGTCGCGGCAATAGATCGGGCTGGAAATGTAAGCGAGATCGAAAGGCGAACCATCGAGCTGGTCGGAGAAGAGGAGTGGCAAAAGATGATTGCGACTCGGCCTCGCGAAATTGTCGGTTTGGTCACCTACGCGGAGCGATCGGTATCCAATGCCGAGGTGACCCTATCGAAAGAAAGCGGTGAAACAATCGCTAGCACTTCCGTCGACTCGCTCGGACTCTTTCGGTTGCAAGGTGTTTTGCCTGGGAAGTACAAACTTTCAGCCATGGCGGTTATCAAGAATCGACCCAGGCGATTCGAAGAGAGCCTGACCGTCAAAGGGGAACCTACTACCCCGATACGAAAAGAGATCCAACTAAAATAACTTGTTCGTGCCCTCCTGCAATTTAGAAGTTTCAAGTTATTCCATCGAGAAAGTCGAAGAAGCATTACGTATGGTTCGCTTTTTCCAATTTGTCTGATTGCAAGACAGGCTCCCAACGTGATCGCACCCGATTTTCTCCATGGTCGAATGGCTTTGAGCCTTCCCAGAGGGTGGTATTGGTTCGGATGGCTGCTCATTGCCCACGTAGTAGGCTGCGCTTCGGTTCCCAAACCCGCCGCGACTACCCCTCCTCCTACCAGCGCCAACGCTGGGACTACCACGATTGTCGCGATTCAACCCTCCAGTCCGGCTTGCGATACGACACTTCCCAAATTCCTAGGGTTGGACGCCGCCGCACAAGGGATCGGGGGTGGCCTGCAACGTTTGGGGAGCCGGCTTATGTCCTCGCTCGACCTGACCGGGCGCTTCCCCGGGCTTCAACCGCAACCCCCCGTGTTGCCGCTGACAGCCCCTGAGAATATGGGTCCAGAAGCTCCTCCTGCCGTGCAAGCGGCGGCGGATATCAAGAAAGAAGAGGACAGCGCGCCACAAAAGATCATGGCCATTCGTTATTTGGCAACCCTCGGGTGTGGCGGATGCTATGAAAAAGTGGAAGAGGCTCTCCTCGAAGGACTGGGCGATTGCACCGAATCGGTGCGCTACGAAGCAGTTCGCGCGCTCCAATGCAAACCGGAATGCGGTTGCCGCTATTGCAGCTCACCCTCCTGCTGCAGTGCCAACGTCCGTAAGAAACTGGAGGAACTCACTCGCTGTGAGAAAGAACCTTCCGCTCGCATCCGACGCCACGCCCGATTAGCGCTCGCCTGTTGCATGACAAAACCTTTAGAACAAGAAGATGCGCCGAGAGAAGGCCCCACCCCAGCCGCGGCCTCGCTGGACGGGGAATCGGTTGCAGCAGGCGGGGAACCGGACCTTTTCGATGGAATTCAAAAGGTGTCGTTTCAAGCCCCCAAATCGGACGGCGTTCATGACGGGGTCCCCGATGGCAAGGGCGGCAATGAAAGGGTCCTCGCGGTGGTCAACGGCGAAGCGATCATGAGAAGTCAAATCGAGGGCTTGCTCGACAGCGAAGGGGATCGATCCCTGCTTACCGGTTCGCCTCGCGATGAAGAAACCCGTTTGCGAATCGCGGTCGAGAAAGCGGTGAACTGGAAAATCATCGAACAACAGGTTCGAAGCGAAGTGCGTTTGGCCGGTGGTAACACGTCCAACGCTGTTGCTCCAGACGAAATGCGGGCATGGTTCGCAAAGCGATCATCGACCGAGAGCTACGTTTCCGCCTCCGAGATCGCGGCCTTCTACGAAGTGCATCGACCGAGATTCTCGCGTCCGAGTCGAGTGCGATGGGAGGAGTTGGTCGTCTATGTGAGCGAATGCGGAACAAAGGCAAATGCCATCCGGCTGGCGGAAACACTGCGAAGACGGGCCGAGGGTTACGAAGCAAGCCCTGGAATGAACCTTCAGAAAAACCAATTCGATACCAACTCCTATCCTTGGATGACAACGAGCTCTGTGGGTTCGGTGGCGCTGGCCAAGTGTTTGGAGTCACTCCCAGTGGGTCAGGTCAGTCCCATCATCGAAGACGATGGACGTCTGATCGTTTTGAGAGTGCTGGAACGTGTCCCGTCGGAAGTTCGCTCCCTGGCAGACTGCGCCTCGGAAATCCAAGAGCAAATCCTTGCGGAGCGAAAGCAGCAAGCCGAGAGGAACTTGCTGGCGCAACTCCGCGCTGCGAGCTCGGTGAGGACCGTCTTGGAAGAGGGGACGGCTCCCGATCGCAATCCAGTTCAAATGGCTTCAAAACAATCGATCGAACCAGTCCGCTAGACTACCATCTAAACCAGTCCGGAGGTTGAAGCAGCCTTTGGTGCCCAACACATCCATGCGTTGATTGAGTGATCGCAACATGACAACCAATGGTAGCCGTGAACGAAACTGGAAGGGTGACGCTCCCGTTGTCATAGACGAAAAGAAACATCGTTGGCAATCGGAGTCCACGGAGAGCCCTTCCACCAAGGGAAAGGTCAAAGGCCAACGAAGCGGATTGCCTATTCTGGGAGTCGCCGCTGGCGTGGTTCTCACGGGATGGTTGGTCTACTTACTAACCTATGCACCGGTCAAAACACCTGTGCTGGCTGTCTGCGCCGGCCAGTATGCTTGGCCGATCAAACTTCCAGCTTGGCGATCGGAAGATTTCTCCGAGCTCCAAAAACTGAATGGGAAAACCATCCATTGGGTCAATGCGAGCCGCGAATGGACAACCCGACCCGCCGCGTTGGCAGATCTCGAACGGCGGGTGGCGAGCGTCGCAAAACAAGCGGCTCGATCTGGCAATTGCGTCATCTATCTGGCCATGCAAGGTGTGGTCAACGATGCCAGCAAACCATGCTTGATCCCCACCGAAGGTGACCCGCTCGACCCAACCAGCTGGATCGGAGTGGACGAGATCGCAGATATTCTGGTCTCTGCCATGCCCTCAGGCGTGCACTGTTTGCTCGTCATCGATCCTATTGATTTGAAACCGAATTGGCACACAGGAGTGCTATCTCAAACATTCACCCTCCGTGTATCGGAATGGATGAATGAACGAAAGGCGTCGAATCTTTCGATTCTTCTCGCCGCCAAAGATGGTCAAGACATTCATGCGTCAGCGGATTTGAGCGGCTCGCTCTTTGGACGCGAATTTCGTTTGGGATTGTCCGGGGGAGCTGATGTCTACGAAGCAATCAATCGCACCGACGTTTTGAATCAACCTGGAGACGGAGTCGTGACCGTCCTGGAATTAGCAAAATTCGTCTCCACGCGTGTGCAGGATTGGTCCAAAGAGTTTCGCCAAAAAGAACAGACGCCGCTACTCGTGAGCCAGGCCCCCGGATCGACCGCCGTAGCCCGCGCAAGCTTAGCCGATGAGAAGACCAGACTATTAAACTCGATCATCACTTCCAATTTGCCCACCCCTCCCGTTTCGCTGGAGGATAGAAGTCGATTGTGGGAGATGTATCACCTGCTTCGCGATCAACAACTGTACTTGGACAACCCAAGTCGCTGGACCGAGATGGAAGTAGGGTTGCTTCGCTTAGAAGAGGCGAATCGCTCCGGCGCAGCCTTTGGCGATTCGCTCAAACGGACATTGCTTGCGCAGGTCAGCCGCTCGTTAGAACGATACGTTGAACGTTCCAAAGGGCCCAAGGCTCGAAGCATCTTTGAACGCGAACAGATTCTTGCCAATACCGCTACCCCCATACCTCGATTCGGCCCTTGGCCCTCGCTCGCTCTCAAAGGAATGTTTGGCGAAATCGATGGCCCGTCTCAAGACCGGCTGCAAAGTGAGCTGCCGGGATTGATCGCCGACGCAAGCCTCGTGGATACCGAGTTGTTTGGTAAATCCGCTCAGATCGCTCCGAGCGGAAGTATCTGGAACGAAGTCAATTTCGTGAATCTGCTCAAACGATTTGCGATGGCCGCTCCTTCCCCAGCGCGCTCCCAGGTGGAACAAATCGCGGTCCTACACAATGAGATGGAACGTTTCGTCAGCGCGGCGGATGTGCGGGTCACTCGCATACAGAGACCCGGTTGGGAGACGTTGGACCGTCTTCGGCGATCCCTCGAAGACACCGCTCTGTCGGGGCAATCCGAGCTGCTCGAATCGAAAATGCAAGACCTGCAGACCGCACTGAATGACGTTCAGTCCAATCCGACAGGGATCGCTTCTCTAGCAGATCAAGCGATTCGAACTCGAGATCTATTCCTGGTTACTTCTCCTCACATCCTCGCGTGGCTCGATGCTGAGCATTCCCTTCGCGACGAAGTTCTCGCATCCCCCGCTAGCTCGGAGCTCGATCTTTCCGGTGAACTGGTCCTTCCGGGAACGGCAGCGGTATCCTCGTCGCGTCTCTCCAACCGAAAACGCGCTGGGATCGATCGCTTTCTCCAGATGTTGGATGCGACCAAAGATTTCACATTACTTCTTTCGCTCGAAGGGGAAGGGGACTCCGATCGAATCGAACGGATGCGCGATGCTGCAGATCTCATTCTCCAAGATTGGCTCTTCCTTCAGACGCAGTGGACGCTGGACGCTCAACTCGCACTGCAGAACCGAGACGTTGGCGCAGCGATCCTAGCCGAAGTCGGAACGGAGCTTCAGATATTGATTCGCGACAAGGAAATGCGAGATCAGCTGCGAGGGATGGAAGCGGAGATTCTCGAGTCGAACCACGAATCCAACCGAAATCATCTTGTCGAAAGTTTGAAATCCAATTGGCGGAAGAATGCGATTCCAGGCGTGAACGCCGATGCATCCGTGCTCCAAACCACGCAAAACCCCACTGGCTGGCGTCCGCATTGGGAAGCCTGGGGAGAGCATCCGTTCCTGACCTACATACAAAGCACCTATCCATTGCTCGAATCCGATCCAACGGATGGAACGACCGACGCGGAGCAGCCGTCTGAAATGGCGGACCGAATCGAAAAGGGCAATCGCCAATTGCGCAATCTGTTCAACGCCTTTCCCGCCTTCACTCCTAACCGCGTCGCGACGTGGTGTCGCAATGCGGGTATCGATCTACATCTACAGGACGCGAATGAATCGTGGGCTACCGCGGTGTATGCAGACTATGTGGAACGTATCCTTTCCCCTTGGTCCTCGCGAAGAACCGATGCACATGGATTTGCCCTGTTTCGCAATATCGCCATCAAGGATCTGCTGAGCTGGTACGCACAGCGGTCGCTCGAAGATTTTTACGCGACCAAATCTGTCGAGGGAGATGCTCCACCCTTTTTCAAAGTCGCTGTCGAACAACTCCTTGCTAATCTGGCGAAGTTATCGGGGAACTCCGCAGACCTCGACGAGCTATCCACTTCGATTCAACGGCAATTGGATGTGAGGGTGGGTTCCTATCGTCAAGCATTGATCCTCGACATGAAAACGGGGGACGAAGAGGATGCCCCACTTTCGATATCACTTCGCAACAATCGCATTGGATTACCAAGCGGGGGCCAGTGGAATCCTGAGCTTCCCCTAGGGGCAGCTGGGCTCTTTCAACGCACATCCGCCGGCGACTTGGTCTCGCTCGGACGAGAGCTCAAACTCCCGAGCGGAGAAGAATCGATCTCTTCCACTCTGAACACTCCCGTCGATTCATCCTCTGGTGCGCGAAGCGAATTCGTGGCCGCATTTCGAGGACATGAATTCACGAAGGATCTCAATATCGATCGCTTCCATATCGTGGAGGACGATTGGGTTCCCGATCGACGTGCTGAAATCGTTTTGTTTGGCGACAAACCAAAACAACCGTCTATCGTTTTCATACTCGATTGCTCGTCCAGCATGGGTGGAATGATTCCACTCGAAGCGGTCGATGCGAGGGTGCAGTCCAAACTGGATGCGGCCAAAGCGGGTATTCTGCAATTGCTCGATCAACTCGCAGGGTTTCCGGATGCCCGCGTCGGAGTCCGATTGTTCGGACATCGAATGGGATGGTCCAAGCCGATTAGCGATTCAAAAACGGGTGCGAGCGGTCCGACCCGTCTGCTGCTTCAGCCGAATTACATGGGGGCGATTCCCGATGGATTAACACCAAGCCGAGATGTCGAGAATGTCTTGCCTCTCGGCCGCTTCCAGCCGCAATCCATTTCGGAGCTCGCCGATCTGTTGGCTAGCGTCGCGCCTTGGGGACAGTCTCCGGTCTACCAGGCGGTGATCGAGGCATACTCCGACTTCGACGCAGACTCCAACTCGACCGCAAAGTGCGTCGTCTTGATTACCGATGGAGACAATTTTCAGTTCAACGCACTTCGCACCCCGGGAGGTGATCGAGAGGCCGATACGACGCTGGAGGATGTGCTGCGGGCTTGGGAACAACGACAGGTACCTACCTTCGTTCTAGGAGTCGGAATCGATCGCTCCCAAGAAAGTCAAGCTTGGCAAAACCTCAATCGCATCGCCGATGTCACCGGCGGCCAATACTACGACGTCGCCAACCGGTCCGCGCTGCTTCGCGCCTTGATGGAACAACTCTCCAAAGGGGAATATCGTATCTCGAGATCACACAATAGTTCGGACATTCAACTCGACGCCCAACGCGCCGAAGCGGTTAGCAAACTCAATTCGCCTATCCAGGTCGAACTCGGACCACGCGGCACCGAACGATTCGAGCTATCCTTCCAAACGATCAAAAAGGAAATGGTACTAGAGGGGGGAGAGTCGATCGAACTGAGCTTGAGAGATGACGGACTTGAAATTCGATCGGAACCCTATTCAGTGGGATCTCCTAAGATAGGGGTCATGCGCAAAGCCAATTCCCAGGAACGTCGTATCGCTCGAGTCCATCGTCCCACCGTGGAAGCCGGCTCCGTTCTTTTCCCCATCTCCATTCAGAATCCCAATAGTCATTACACTCGCAGACCACGAGAGCTTTGGATCGAAATCCAAGCACAGACCGAATCGAAACAAAACATAGGCAAACCCTACGTATTCTTCGACAAGCATTGGAAGAGTGGAGTTCCGGTTCCACTCGTCGACTGCCGAGCAGGGAACTGGCCCGATCGCGCCACCAAGGCCGCTGTCAAAATCTGGTTTTCGGACGAACCAGCAACACCCCTTCTTTCCATTCCCCTCCCTGAACTGATCAGCAACCCAAGCAAGTTTGCTTCGGGTGTTCCGGTTCCCTCCATTCCGGGCTACCGTGCGCAATTCACTTTGCAGCCATCCGAGTCCTCCCGTACCATCGATTCGGTGACGGTTAAAGAAAGTAACGAAACCGAAGTCAGCGATATCAATCAAACCAAAGTGCAGTTCCTCGCAGCACCAGACGCCCTCCCCACCAAAGTGCGACATAAATACGATGAGACGCTGAAGAGCGCGACCCACTCCTTTCATTTCCAAGGAGAAGCTCGCCTCCGCGCCACCCAATCCAATGCGCATCGAATCGAGATTTACAACAAAGGCAGTCTCACGTCGGGCGCCTGGAGCCTTGAAAACGAAGAACCAATCGAGATCGAGATTCGGGAAGCAAGCGACTACCTGCCTTTGCCGATCAACCTACCTTGATTTCGTCTGCTTGCGATTCCATCCGTTTGCCTTCGATCGCGTCAACACATACAGCAACCGCGACATCCCCGCAAACATTGACCGTCGTTCGGGACATGTCGAGCAACCGATCGACACCCATAATGATCGCGATCCCTTCCGGGGGAACACCCACCGACTGAAGCACCAATACGACCAATGGGAGCGATCCCCCCGGTACCCCAGCCGTCCCAATACCCGCCAACATCGATAACAACACCACGATGATTTGTTGACTCAGGGATAAGTCCACTCCGAAGACTTGCGCGAGGAACAAGACCGTAATCCCCTCGTACAACGCGGTCCCATTCTGATTCGCCGTTGACCCAATCGTCAAAACGAAGTGCGATATCTTTCGATTCAGTTTGAGATTGTCATCCACCACTCGAATCGAGGTGGGCAACGTAGCGCTCGAGCTCGATGTCCCAAACGCGGTCACCAGAACCTCGAGAATATCGCGGAAGAAGGTGAGCGGATTGCGCTTCGCAATCACCCAAATCGCAATCGAATAAACGACAAACATGTGGATGCTGAGCCCCAGAATGACCGCGACCACATACCCCGCCAACAACCGAATGATATCGAAACCAAGCAACGTGGTGGCGTAAAAGACCAACCCCGCAACTCCAAACGGCGCCAGCGACATGGCCGTGCGTATGATCGCCATGATCGCTTCATAGAATCCCTCCAACACGGCGAGAACCGGCTTGGCCTTGTCCCCAATCGTTGTCAGCGCAACCCCCATGCACAAGGAGAAAAACATCACGCCGAGCAGGCCGCTCCCCGGCGAAGATCCATCCAAAGCCCCCACGGCTTCTTGAAGTGGATTGCGCGGGATGATATCGAGAAGCGTCGCGATGATCCCCTTGGAACTGTCGGCCTTCTTGATCTTGTCGTCCGCGTCGCTCGTAAACTGCTCCTTGAGCCTCTCCCGACTTTCATCGCTCAAACTCGCGCCGGGCTTCAGTGTATTCGCCAACCCCAAACCGATAACGACCGAGGCCCCCGAGAAAAGAAGCGTCATCAGGAACGTCATCAGCCCGAGACGCCCCAACTTCCTAACGTCGCCGATCTCGGCGACTCCAAGGGTCAAAGCACAAAAAACAAGCGGTATCACTACCATGAAGATGAGTCGCAGAAAGACTTGACCAACGGTGTTGGCAATGTTCTCACTGAACCACTTGAGCCCCGGATGATCCCCCAACCACTGCTTGCACACAAGCCCAGCAATGGCGCCAACCGCAAGACCGATCAGGATGCGCCAATGCAAGGCCAAGCCCCGCGCGTTCGATTCGCTCATAGCTTCTTTCTAATGGCTACTCGTTAGGAAAGACGAAGCGGATCACTTCGCGCCCGGCGGGCAATACTTCTGCAACCAACCAAAGATCTCGCGGTGCCAATGAAGGCTGTTCGCTGTCTTGTTCACCCAGTGCCCTTCGTCCGGAAAATTAACGAAACGACTCTCGATGCCCAATCGTTGCAACGCCTGAAATAACTCATGCCCCTGCCCAATCGGACAACGGAAATCGAGATCATTGTGGATCACGAGCATCGGCGTCTTGTACTTGGCGAGATTGCCTGCCAAGCGATGCGGGCTGAACTCGCGATACTTTTCCTGCTTCTCCCACGGCATGCCTCCATGCTCGTATTCGTCAAACCATAACTCGTCGGTCGTGCCCCACATGCTCTCAAAGTTGTAAACGCTGCAGTGGGTAATCAAACATCGAAACTCCTTCGAGATTTCATTGACCGCAAACCAATTCTGCATGTAGCCACCAAAACTGGCTCCTGCCGAAGCAATCCTGCCCGAGTCGACATAATCGAGCGATTGAATTTGCTTCAAACCCGCCACGAGGTCTCGATAGCACTTGCCGCCCCAATCTCCACTGATCTCGTCGCAGAACTTCTGACCGAAACTAGTCGATCCTCGCGGATTCGGCATCGCAACGACATAGCCTTGAGCCGCCCAAATCTGCGGGCACCAACGAAAACTCCAACCGTCCTCCCAAGCTCCCTGGGGTCCACCGTGGATCAAGTAAATAACTGGCCATTTCTTCGACGGGTCAAAACCGGGTGGCTTCAGGATCCACATCTGCATCTGCACATCCCCCTCCACCGGAACCTGAATACTCTCCGGTACGGGACGCTCCCACTTGGCGAGCAACTCCCGATTGTGGGCCGTGATGGCCAACGCGGTTCCCCCCGCCAAACTACCTGTAAACACAGCAGCTGGCTCATTCATCGTCGCGCGAGCCAAGGCGTAGCGATCCCCTCGCATCGAAAGACCTGTTACCTGCCCCATGCGCTCCCCCTCGAACGGTGCAGCAATTGGTTCAGGCTGCTTTCCAGCACTTGCTAGAAAAAGGACGCTCGATGCGCTTTTATCGGAAGTGAACAAAATCCTCGCGTTGTCGACCCAACGGAAATCGTTCACAGGGCTATCTAGACTCTCGCTCCAGGAGGTAGGGGTCCCGCGAAAGGTACCATCGGGATTGCACTCGCATACGATCAACTGCCAACGATCCGCTTCATAGCCCGGCTTGGATTGGGCCCGGTAAGCAGCCCACTTGCCGTCTGGACTGAACTGGATCAAGCTCTCGGCAGCAGGACCAGAAGTAATTGGTTGCCATTCCTGCTCCTTGTTCTGAATCGACACGCGACAAATATCATGATTCGTACTCCACGACTCCCCCTTCGCAGGGACGGCCGTGAACAAAAGATAGTTTCCGTCCGGCGAGAAGCTAAACTCGTCCCCCGCACTGAACGTCGAACTCGTTGGATAGGCATCCCGATCCCCAGGCGTCACATCCCGACAATCGGTTCCATCAGCCTGGATAACGAACAAGTGATTCCTTTTGTCCTCGACATAGGAATCCCAATGACGATAAAACAACTTGGTGAAGGTCTTCGCTTTGACCAAGCTGCTGCTGGCGGCATCGTCCGCTTCCTTGTTTTTTGCATCCGACTCGGCGAAGGGAAGCGCACTCCATTCCGGACGGACCGTTGAAAGGAATGCGATGCGAGATCCATCCGGTGACCATATCCCATTGCTGGCACCCGTGGAAATGTTCGTGACTTTCGTCGGCTCCCCTCCCGCAGCAAGATCGAGGACATAAACCTGACTCGAACCATCTCGAGTGGATTCGAAAAGAATCTTGGTACCATCCGGAGACCAGCGTGGATGTGTGTCGGATTTGCCCGACGTCGTTAACTGCCTGCTCCCCGACCCATCCGCATTGGCCAACCAAAGTTGAGTCGCCTTTTGATTCTTCGTCGCATCGAGGATCTTCGTTACCTGATACACGACCTTCGATCCGTCCGGACTCAGCTGCGGATCGGCGATCCGCTCGAGCTGAAAGAGCCCCTCGAGGGACATCGGCTCGGCGGCATCGCATCGAGCCCCTGCGTCATGAGAGGTCAGGGAGCCCGATAGAATCATGGCGTTCAATAGAATCACCGCCCAATGTCCGAGTAATGGTTGCTTGGTCAACATGCGCAGCGCTGAGAAGGGATTTGACGAACAGATTCGTGAATGCCGAGAGGAAGAACCTGCCATCATACTTCCAGATGCCACCTGTCACAACCAACCGGGTCAACCGCACCCCCCCGAGGTGAGGAAGTAGACGATGACCAACAACGGCAAAGGTATCCCTAAAACCCAAAGGGCTGCAAATATCGACTTCTTACCCATTCCCATGATCTGCTCTCTTTCGTGTAAGTAGCTTTCGCCCGAATTCCTGCTTCCGAAACCACACGATCCGGTGCGATGGCCGGAACAAACCGCCAACCGCCGTTCGTATCGCATTCGATAACGCAATCGGATAACGCAATCGGCGGACCAGAACCTATTCGCTCGGTCAAACATTCGATCCAGCCCCACTAGCTATCACACCATCGATCGATGAGAAGACAACCTGATCGATCACCTTGCAATCCGGGGTGGTCTTCCCTTGCAACCGACTACGAATCCATGTTGGCGCGCGAGTTGCCCTTCGAAAGTTACAAGTTTCATTTCATCGCTTCTGTCGCGTCCATCGCAGCAGCAGGCACCCACCATTCCACGTTTTGGTACTCATAGTAGGAGAAGATCATGGTCCGACGCGAACTGTTGTTAGGTCTGGGGGCTACCTCCATGGCGAGCGCTCTATTGGGTAGCTATTCGGCGGCGCAAGATCCCCAAGTCCACTCGGGAGATGGGGCGAAACATCATGCGATGGCCACCATAGCCCAAAAAATTGCGGCTTGTTCTGTCGAATGCAGCAGCTGCTACTCGCATTGCACCATGAGCATCGCGGAGGGAAAGAAAGAGCACGCTCCATGCGCCGCAGCCTGCTTGGACTGCGCCGACATCTGCGCTATGGCAAGCCGAGTCGTCGGTCGCCATGGTGCATTCCTGTCGATCGTACGCGATGCGTGCGTCCAAGCTTGTTTGGCCTGCTCGATCGAATGCGAAAAGCTCGCAGCTGACCCGATGATGAAGAAATGCGCGAGCGTATGCCGCGAATGCGCGGAAGCTTGCAAACGGATGCATATCCAACCTTAACATGGAACTGGCATCCCATCGAAACGAAATGCTCCGTGATGGGAAGATCATTTGCGGAGCGAATCGCTCGCTCCCAACGCAGCTTGCAAGTCGGCGAGGCGATCGGTGTTGACGAAATCGACTCCCTCTCGATGCAGCAATCGCCACACCTCCTCTCGATCTGGAATAGCCCAGAATCGGATTTTCTTCCCCTCGCTGTGAACGGACTGAACGATCGATCGAAGCTTCTGCAAATCCTCCTGACCGATCTCTCCAACGCCTCGCCATCGAAAGTGCAAATTCCAATTGTCGCTAATCAAGGGATAGAAATCGCTGGGCTTCTGGCGACCCAAATCCGAAAGGCGACCGTCAAGGGTGGCCAGCCGGGGACTCGCACTTTCGATGTCCTCGAAAGGACGATTGCCACTCACGATCACTTGGACGGCTCCCTGGCGTCGATCCTCGTCAGATCCGCGAACGACCAATATCGAACGATACGCAAGCAACTGGCGATGAAGCTCCGCAAAGGTCTTCTTCCCATCGGACTTGATATCGATCAACAACACCAGCGGTTGCTCGACTCCTGCATGCACCCGTCCGTCGTTCTTCTCTACGATTTGACGCAAAGGCTCTAAGTACAGGCTTCGCAAGGTCTTCGCTCGATCGATCTCCGCCGCCGTGTGCGCAACACACAAATCGCCATCGACCAAAAACACATCCGCCTCGACGGACGCAAATCCACTCTCCAATGCATCCAACAGAGGTCTTCGGTGCAAATAGTCGTTATGCGCGTGGGCAAATGGCATGTACTTCGTATTTGCCTTGGATGCGAGGGGTTCACTCCCCGGTTGGCCCGACGAATCCTGAGCACAACTGATGGGGCAAACCAAGCCAATCGCCAGCATGCAGACGATAGACAACCGAATCCATGGAGAGAAAAGGTGGTGAGCAATTGGCGTAGTCATGGACGTATCCCTTTAATCGCGTGTCCCATCGGACGGAAAATCCTGTTCGCGAAAGCGTCGATGAAGCTCAGCAAATGGCGCCACGATCACACCGATACGCATTGCAATCGAAAATCGCTCCCAAAGACCTTCGACTCCCCACCAACCTACACCAATAAAAAAAGCGGCGACAACACCCATCACCACGAACACAGTACGCAAGTGGAACTGATACCAAGCTAACTTCTCGCGTCTCTCGGCTTGGGTGTACATACTTGCCTTCCATTTCGGGGGCGTGCGATTCACTTCGCCACCCGATTTTTGCGGGGCGTTCGCCCATGCGCCCCACTTTGCGGCCTTTGCGCCGTGGCGAGCGGATCTAAAACCGCCCGAAACCTCCGGCTACTTCCCCGTACCAAAGACTGCGATTTGGTTGAGATGCAAAATACCCCGACCCTCGAGCCCTACTTTGATAAAACGACCTCGCGTTCCCGCAGGCAATTCGATCTTGTAGTTCTCGGCCGGCTTGGTCGACTTCCAAACTTGCTTCCATTCCCTGCCATCGTTGGAAATCCACACGGCCAGATCCTTCGCACGCTCGTAGAACTGCGGATTGCGTCGATTCTGGATTTGGATCACGCGAATCTCCTTTTCGCTCGCCAATCGAATTCCAACAGCTGGCGATTCGGATCCTTCGTTGGGGGAGTGGAACGCGAAATCGCGCTGCGCTGGATCGACGGCGCTCAAGACGAGATTGGCCGATCCCGACCATTGCGCAGGAAAGTTGTTGGGGATCTGAATCTGCGCGTCGCGAGAAATCTCTACAAACTCACCCGACTTCCGAAGATCTCCGTCCGCAGCACCGGTTTCAATCCAACCGTCTTCCCGAATGGTGAATTTGTTTTGCCGGCCGAGATACTCGATCAAATCGAGGAACTCGCTCGGCGCGATCGTCTTCGCCAATCCCTCTGGCATCGAACTGGCCTTCATCTCTTTCCTCAGGTCGATTTCCGACTTGAGAATCTCTCGTTCTTTCCCTTTTCCATCGTTGGTGGCGATACCGAGGGTGATCGCCTCGGGGGTCTCTTTGAGAACAAACCCAGTAACGACTTCTTCGTCGACGGTCACCAACTGAATGGTCTCGTAACCTTTGGCGATCGTGTCGTTGGGCCAAAGGATATGTCGAATGATCGCATCTTTGCCGAATCGGGCACCGACATCATCCAGGCGAGGGCCAAACGGCTTGCCTTGATCCCCGATTTGGTGGCAAGCGGAGCAAACGCGGTTGAACACAATTTCCCCGCGGCGGCTGCTCCCACCTTCGATCGATGCGATCGTGCGCATCGCTTCATCCCGTTTCCACTGAGGCAGCTCCGGGTTCTCCGCATCTCGCAACGGCTTCACGACCCGGCCGCCAGGCCCAGAGGCCAATTTGTAATCGTCGTAGTACTTCCGTCTTCCATCCGTTGCATCCGCCAAGAACTTTCCTTGCTGAATGGCATCATCCACTTTGGGAGCGAGTGCCTGCAACGTGTGTTCCAGGGTGTACTCGATCCAATAATCCATCGGCTTGTTCGTAGCCATGAGCGCCACTTCGGCCGCCTCGACGGTCTGGAGAAAACTCAAGCCTCGGATTGCTTCCAGCCGTATACGGGGATGCTCATCCGCGACGGCTTGCTTGAAAACTTGCATGGCGTCCGCATAGGTCTCCCATTGGTTGGAGACGGCGTGTACCAAGGCAGCGCGAGCGTGGTAGTCTTTGGCTTGGAGCAATCGGTTCGCAAGCTTCGGATCGATCTTGTTGAATCGCTCCTGCAGCCATAGCGCTTCACACAATCGCTCTTCCGAAACATTCCCTGAGATCCAGCGATCGACAGCTGCCAACACCTCTTTCTCGTCTCGCGACCAGAGTTCGCGTCGTGCGCGGTAACGGGTTCGCGGTTCGTATTCGCTCAGCTGACCCAACAGTTCGTCAATGCTCGCCTTGTCTTGAAGAACTGGTTTCAGAAGAGGTTTGTTCTTATACACCAAACGATAAAGTCGACCGTGAACGTGATCTCGATTCGGGTCCCGTTGCGAATATTGCATGTGACCGATCAAGGCGTTGCACCAATCACCGAACCAAAGGGCCCCATCCGGACCGATTTGCGGATCGACAGGACGGAAGAAATTATCGGTCGAGTTGATCAAATCGTCGGTGCGCTCCCCCGTGAAGCCTGCCCCTGCCGATTCATCGCGAACGTTGAAGCGAGGGAGTCCGTGCATATTGATCACGCAGGCATAGATAAACTGACCTTGAACTTCATCCGGGAACTGCCGGGTGAATAGGAAATCATTCCCCACGGCGGGACGTACCCCTTGGTTGTCGAAATTCGGTCGAAGGGTCTTGCGGGAATTGACGGCGAATCCCGAAAGAGGGCTGGTCCAATGCTGCTGAGCATTGGTTCCGTCCCCGATCGTTCCCATTCCCCATTTGTCAAAGACCATACACCATGGGTTGCCATAACCAGGAGTACGGAAATGCCGGACTTTCCAGGACTTGGGATCGACGACATAAGCCCCCGATGGTCCCTTGTTGCGGAAAGGCCCCCAAGGAGTTTCCATCGCGGTCGACATGGAAACACCCTCGAGCATGTACAGCAAACCGCCGTGTGACCATTCCCAAGCACCCACGGTGTGGTGGGTGTCGTCGGTTGCAATGCCATCGATGACCTGCGTGGCTTCATCCGCTTTGTCGTCGCCATCGGTATCGCGCAGAAAGATTATGCGAGGCTGATCGACGACGAGCACGCCATCTTCGTGGAATTCAAAACCAGTCGGACAGATCAGTTTGTCGTAAAAGGTCTTGCAGACATCCGCTTTGCCATCGTTGTTGGTATCTTCAAAAATGAGGATCTTATCCCCTGGCTTCGCCGATCCGGGTAACCATTGCGGGTAATTGATCATGCAGGAAACCCAAAGCCGACCCTTTTTATCGAACATCATCTGCGTGGGATTCGCCAACTCTGGAAAATCCTTTTCCGAAGCAAAGAGTTGCACCTCGAACCCTTCAGGCACCTTCATCTGCTTGATCGACTCTTCTGGGGTCGGATAAACCAACGTCTTGGGCTCTCGCATTTGGCGGAATCCCTCATCGCGGGTTCCGAACATCGTCTCGGGGATAAAGACCTCGCCTGTCTTCGAATCGTCCGGTTGCTCTGCCACTTTCTTTCCAGCAACGATATCCCAGATGTATTGGTCGCGAACTCCCACCATCTTGCGGATCTTCTGAAACTCCTTCGGGAAGGTTTCCGTATCCCAGGTGCGACGGCCACCATAGACATACCACCCGTTGAGCATGCGGTAATCCTGCAGGTGGAGCCACGCTTTGTCATTCACCCACTTTCGCGTGTTGTGAAACACCGAGACATCGGTACCGGTGGGATGCGCCGTGGGGAAGAGTTGCGAGTCGATCTCTTTGGCCAACAACCGATCTCCACGCTCATTGACGTGCAGCGTGTTGATGGTGTATTGCAGGTCCGGCTCTTCACCGAAAGCTTTCAAGCTGGGGGTATAAACGTCGACGAAGGGGAGCCCAAGTTCTTTAGCAATCTGTTGCACCGCTGTGGCGTACTTCGCCAGCACCGGATTGTTCTTGCTCGAATCGGGCAAATGGACACTCTTCGATTGCTCCATGGCGATCGGCGAAACTAAAACGAACCGGGCTTCGCGATCCTTCTTCGAAAACTTGCTCTTCGTCCGCGCGATCCATTCGCGATATTTATTCTTGAAACTCTCGAGCTGCTGATCCGATCCACCCACAAAGTGTTCGTTCATCCCAAAGAAACAAATGAAGAGTTCAGGACCAAACTCTTCCATGGGATCGTCGACCTTCGTGTAGTCATCAGGACGTTGCTGGAGCCCTACTTCATCTCCAGGCCACGAAAAATTACGAACCACCAGTTGCTTGTGCGGAAATCGTGTATGCAATAACGTCTCGAAATATCCGAACAAATTCATGCGTTCACCGAGCGAACTGCCGACAAACGCGATGCGCTCTCCTTGTCGTGGCTCGAAGGGAGCCGCCGACTGAGCCGACTGAGCCGTGTTGGTCGAGGTGAGTCGGAACTTCCAATCAGGAGATCCGGGAGGATCTTTCTGGGTAGGCGATTTCCCAAGCCCATAATCGTCGGCGTTCCGATTCAATGTCTGCCAATAGGTCTTATCGTTGATGAACCCGTAGAAGGTCGGTTGGAATGGGTCGACAAAGTCTACGTTCGTCTTCTCCGGTACTTCTTTTCCAGTCAAGTAGAGCGCGGCATTGACCACGAGACGCCGTAAATCTTCATTCAAGAAATCGATCGATGCCCCTCCGGTGGTGCAGAACGCTTTTCCAGTCCCGGAGCCGTTCGGGCGCTGATACTCCCGAACCCAAGCAAAGGGCTGCATTGGATCGTTGATGGAGCCCGAAACATTCGGTGACGATGGATCGAGTGACTCGGTAACCGCTGCCCGCATCAGGATCTCATCGGTATTCTGCAAATGGATCACACCATAGACGTCCGAAGGACAAAAGATACTCTGCACGGATCGCAAAATCGGGTGCGATTTCTGCTCAGCAACCACCACACCGCGCGCCCCCTGCACTTTGTGCTTTCCATGGTGGCTCACCCATGTTTCTCCAAGAATCTTCAACCCGAAGTCATTGTACGCCAAGCCCCCGAAATCCCCTTTGCCCTGGAACGCATGCGTTGCGGTTCGAAAACCGATAACCGGCTTGCCCGCGTTCAAATAGTTGGCAATATGCTTCGCTTGCTCACTATCAGGATTGCGAAATCGCGTCCCGATAATCATCAAGTCGGCATCGGCCAAAGCCTCGAGGCCGCGGAGGCCGCGCGCATTATTGGCGTCGATGTAGTTCGCCCCATCCGGTCCCCATGCGAAAAGAACCGTGCATCGGTATCCATGCCGCTGGCTGAGGATCTTCCCCAACATCGGCATCGATTCTTCGGTTCGATACTCCTCGTCGCCTGCAATCAAGACGACATGTTTGCCGTTCGCTTTTCCATCGGCTGGCTCGAGTACCAGTTTGTCGGCCGCGTGAAGCAAACCCGTTGCAAAAAGACTCGGGATCAACCCAAACAAGGCAACCCAAAGGAACGAAAGAAGCTGTTTCATGGACTCTTCAGCGTGGTAGAGAGGTTGTGAGGCTTAAACGGAGGGGGGCCCAATTCGCGGGCCAAGTCACAAGTATAGTCCAAAAGCGGGGGAAGGTTGAACGGTTCATCTCGACAAATTAACAGGGAGATCCTCCCCCCAAAAAAGCGAACGCCTCGCAAGAATTGCTCCTTACGAGGCGTTTTCAACGCTGCAGTGGGGAAACGATCACTGAGCGTTTCGCTTACTCGGTCGTCTGAACCGTGATCGCCATGACGATCGGGGCTGAGACGTCATTCCCTTTGATCAACTCCAATTTCGCTAACGGATCCTTCGATCGAGGCTTGATCGAGAGATACCGAAGCTGCCGCCCATTCAGATTGAACGCGAACTCGCTCTGAGGCACGTCCACCCGCTGGATGTAGTCGGCGAAGTGCTCACCGTTGATCAAGTCGTGATCCTCGGTCTTTCCATCCTCGTAGGTCAGCCTAACAATCAGAGATTTGCTCCCCTTGGCGGAGGCGGGGTAAGACCAACCGCCAATCCCGCTGAGCATATGGATGGCGACGGCAGAAGTCTTGCACGGAAGCTCAACCCGCTTTGGCATCTTCGGCGCCATGTTTCCATAAGGACCATGGAGCATGATCGCATTGGGTTTGGTACCGCGCTGAGGATCGACCAGCGTGAAGGGAACCTCCTTAAAGGTCTTCACTCCCCAATCTCGGAAGACCAATCGTTCCGCCATCCCCGCTTCGTCGAAGAACATCCCCTTGGTCGTGATGGATGTCGCTACCGTATCGATCGCGAGAGGTACGTACTTTCCTTTGCTCGTGAGGAACTCGAGCAAGTCCCGCATCTCCACCTTGGTCATCTGATTCTCGAAGCCCTCGGGCATCAAGCTCTTCTGGGAAGCGATGAGCTGATCGATGTCCTCGCGGAGGACAACTTCCTTCTTCGCCTGCGAGGTGATGATCTCGAGCGAAGTCTTGCTTTCACCTGCCAACATCCCGGTGACGATGGTGTCATCCACCGTTCGAATGCTATAAGTCCGGAAATTTCCTTCGACGCTTCGACTTGGGTCGAGAATATGGACAAGCAGTTCCTCTTTTGGATGGACGGCCATACCGGTCAAGTTTGGACCGATCTGAACGCCCATCGTTCCATGAACATGGCACAGCGCACAATGCTTGGCATACATCGCTTTGCCGCTTTCCAAATCCCCTTGCTCATGGGTGATCTCCATCCAAGACTCGACGACCTTCTGGCGGTCAGCATTCATCGCCAACCCCTTGGACTTGAGAAGCTCATTCGCTCGGGTGCGGACCGACTCCGTGGGGTGGTCGCGGAGCGCTTGCTTCTGGTCCAACTGAAAATCATTCCAGGAGAGAGAACCAGAATCGATGAGATCAAGCAGTTCGTTGGTGGTCTGCGGGCGAGCCATCAACAATCGGATCGCATTGCGTCGAAACTCGGGAGGCATCCCATTGCTCTTCGACATGAGCAACTTTGCCAGTCCGTCGATCTTCACCGTCGCAAAGCTTTGCAATACGCCTTCAACCAAATCCGGGCTGCTCTGCGCGGAAAGGGCCTCTAGCAGCTTGGTCACCAAATCGGTGCTGTCCGATTGAAGCACCATGGCTTGCTTCGCCGCCGCGATGCGGGCTGGAATAGGACGTTCCGAATCGATCGCTGCAGTCGCTAGCTCTCCAACGATCTGAGCGAGGGCATCGGCGATTTCTTGAATGCCGGCGTTGTTGGCCAGCATCAGGACCTGGCTCTTCACTTCCACTGGGACCTCGGTCTTGAGCCATACACTCGCGATCTTAGCCCCCAATCCCTCAGGTGCTTTGAATTCGTATTCGCGTGGCCATCCCTTCGCAATTCCCGACACGATCGCGCCGGCAACTTCCATTTGCGATGGGGATTCGCCCAGAATAGCAAAGGCCTCGGGGGACATGCGCGATCGGGAAGCGTGTTCCGCGACAATCGAAATCCGTGCCAAGGCTTCGGAGGACTGGGGCTCCTTTGTCGCCAACAGCTTTGGAAGGACTTCTTTCCAGTGAACGCTCGCGGCACTAGTCCACGCGTCCAGGAGCCAAGTGTCTGATCGCTGCGAACCGGGTAGCGATGCGAGTCGGCTTGGGTTCGCGAGCGCGGCGACAATGCGAGGCTCGGTCGCCTGGCTGTCCGCCACTTTCAACAACGCGGTCAACCGGACTTGTGGATCCTCGTCCAACAACAAATTCTTGTCAGCGATCGTCTTCAAGGATGCCAACGAATCCTGTGCCGTTTGAACCCCGTTGCGACGGACCGCGGGGCTCGGATGCTCCACAGCCGCAGCCGTCGGCAACGCGCTCCCGATGCCTTGCAATACCCACAAGGCATGGATTGCACCGACGTTCAATCCAACGGAATCGATCGACTTATCCTGGATCAACCCGTTTAGGGCCTGAAGCGTGGTCTCGCTGAGCGATCCCTTTTCGATGAGCAGTCTTTGAGCTGCCCGTCGCCACAAAAAGTTAGGATGCTTTAATGCAGCAACCAACTGCGATTCATTATTGGGATCCAAACCATTGCGCACCAGTGCATCGGATTGTTCAAGCAACGCTTTGTCCAATCCCTCGTTCCCTTCGTAGACCACGCGGTAGATGCGAGCATGTTTCTTGTCTCGCAATTCGCTTTCATAAGCATTTCCACGCCCTGTCTTGAATCCTTGCGGGGTCGGGTTGTGTTGAACAATAAAGTTGTACCAATCGATGACCCAGACGTTCCCATCGGGACCGATCTCTGCCATTGTGGGAGACGACCACTCGTCAACGCTCGCAACGAGATTGAATGGACTGGTGCTCTTGTATCCCGCACCATCCCGATTCAGAACAAAGGAGCCGACAAGGTGACCGGTCGGTTCGCACACGAATGCCAAGCGGTTCCACCACTCTTTCGGATAATTCCGAGCGGTGTAGAGAGCGTGCCCCGCACCGGCGGTGTATCCGTCGAAGAAATCAACCTGCCGCACCTTGGGGGTGATCGCTTGGAATTTGAAAGTGTCGGCAATGGTCTTTAAGACTTCCGGTGACCATCCATTGACCCGTTCGTAGTAGCGATTGGAGATGGGCATGAAGTTGCTGGGATTGCCGTTCGCCGTGGAGCCAAAAATCAAACCTTCTTCGCTGATTCCGATCCCCCACGTGTTGTTATTCGTCGAGCGAACGAATTCCAATTTGGAGACCCGGATGCTGTGCTGATCGAATTGACTGGATCGTTCGAGTGTGTTCTTGCCATCCTTCATGGCGAAGACGGGAGCCGTATCGTCCGAGGCACCAGCCTTCACCGCGAATCGCCAGAAGCCTTGTCGGAAACCCTGCTGCCGCTCTCCATTGATCACAGGGCGCGAGTCGTTGTAACCCTGCATCCCCCAAATCCAATTATCGAGTCCGTATTGAAAATTGCTGACTCCCCCGTGGGTATCTCCCATCGCCCAGCCGGTGATCAATTCCTGACGGAAGTCGGCCACGTCATCGCCATCGGTGTCTTTGAGGTACACCGTCGTCGTTCCGTCTTGAACAATGGCACCTCCTCGATAGCAGACGATAGCGGTCGGGATGCTAAGGCCCGATGCAAAAACCGTGAACTTGTCCGCCACGCCATCGCGGTCCGTGTCCTCGCAGATGCGAATGCGATCGCGTCCTTTGCCGACCGGTTGAAGCTCGTTGGGGTAATCGATCGTTTCACAAAGCCACAATCGGCCCCGGTGATCCCAATTCATCGCCAACGCTTTTCCGGCAAGTCCCGCATAGCTCGATGTCTTGCTTCCTCCCAAGGAATCATCTTCGCAAGCCCACAATCGAAGCGAGAAATCGACGGGTGTCGAGTAACGCTTGACCGATTCCGCTGCAAGGAGCGGGTTTTGCATTTCGCTGAGAATCGTGTCCCCGTCTCCTGACCGTTGGCGACCTCGGTAATTGGGAATCGCATTTCCGACATTCGTATAGGTGAATGCCGGCAGATCCTTCGAAATTTCGGTCATCTTGGGGACATTGAATCGAGTCGCATCACGGAACGGAGCGACTTTCTCAGGCGACTTCTTGGCCGCCCATCGAATGCCTCTTTCGAGAAGATTGACGAATCCGGGTTGGCTCCACGTATCCATGTTGTGGCCCCAAGCGGTATAGAAGACGCGCCCTTTGCCTTGGGTACGTGTCCACGTCCAAGGCTCTTCGGTGGTGCCGGGTGCCAATCGCCCTTGACGGCGTGTTTCCAGAACGACGCGCCCTTCCGGATTGTGCTTGTGATGGACATAGGTCTCGTCCCAGCTTTCGAAACCGTCGAAGCCCTTCATCAGTTCATGATCGGGTGCGACGATGACGGTGCGGAATCGCTCGCCACCGTGCTCTTTGAACTGAGCCCCCGTCAAGGCGATCAATTTCGGTGAGTTCAAAAAACAATACGACGCGCAGTGGACAGGAACATAAGCCCCTCCGTTTTCGACGTACTCAAGAAGTGCAGCCTCTTGTTCGGGAGATACTTCGTTGATATTGGCATAAACCATCAACGCATCCAAGCCGCTGAGTTTTTCTTTCGAGAGAGCACTGGAGATATCCTCCGTGTACTCGATCGCAATCCCGTTCTTTTGAAGCGGTTCACGTATGGCCCTGTAGAAGTCGGAGGGACGGTGATGACCTCGATCTCCCAGCAATAGGACTCGGACGGAATCCTGCGAAAAAACGGGGGCCTTCAGTCCTACGAGGATACAAAGTGATAACAGTCCGCTCAGGACCGTTCTCCATGCGATACCCCCTTGCTGTGGGGCCAAGCCATATGGTTTTTGGATGATGGAACTCATAGTTCTCGATGGGGCTACGATGATGGATGGGAAGGAAGGACGGGTTCTATCGCAAACGAACGGTCGTTTGCGATAGGGTTGGCTATTGCAGGGTGAAAGCGGGGAGCTGGACAACTTGACCACCCGCTACAGCGCTTTCGTGGGCGCATATGCCAACGCAGGTCCAGTTGGCGCTGGTTACCGCGTTAGGCCATGGGTCCCGATTCTCTACCAAAGCGCTCACAAACTCGTGGACCAAATGGGGGTGGGAGCCACCATGCCCACCACCTTGAATAAACGATAAGTGATCAGCGTCTTGAATCGATTGCGTGAAAACTCGAATCGGCTCAGGGAGCAAATGCGCATAGTCGGGAACTACGACCTCGCTGGCAATCTCGTGCTCGGGAAGCTTCGCCGTGTGGAGAATGTGATTCTTTCCTTCGACGAGCGACCACTCGAAACTCTTCTTGGTACCGTAGACGTCGAAGCTCTCGCGGTACTGCCGCGCGGTGTCGAAAAGGAATCGCCAAATGTGGGCGGCGATGTCGGAATCCTTGATCTTGATATGGCAGGTTTCAACCGCGAACTTGTTCCCTGACTTCTTGGCCAACTCGTCGCGAATCGTTCCGGAACCAAAACAAGAAACATACTCGGCTCGACCGTTGACCAACCCCAGAACAGGCGAGACTACGTGCGTGGCATAGTGCATGGGGATCATCCGCTCCCAATACTCCGGCCACCCATCCATGTCCTGCGGATGACTTGCTGCCATGTACTGAATCTTTCCAAGCTCTCCCTTTTGAAACATCTCTTTGATGAACAAAAACTCGCGGCTGTAGACGACCGTTTCGGCCATCATGTATTTCTTACCGGTGTCGGCCACCAATTGGCATATCTTGTCGCAATCTTCGATGTTGGTCGCCATGGGTACTGTGCACATCACATGCTTCCCCGCCTGGAGGGCTCGCATGCTCATCCAAGCGTGATCGGGGATCGGCGAGTTGATGTGAACGAAATCGATATCGGGATCCTCGAGAACTTTGTCGAATTCGGTGTAGCGTTTCGCAATCCCAAACTTGTCCCCCGCCTCATTCAGTTCGTGCTCGTTGCGGCGACAAATCGCGGTGACGTTGGCATGGGGATGACGCTGGTAGATAGGAATGAACTCGGAGCCAAATCCGAGACCAACCATGGCGACATTGAACTTCTTGGACACGTCTTTTACCTGAGATGCTTGGAAAGGAACGAGAGGGAACGCAACCCCCTACGGCAGCGAGAATTCCTTTAACGCGACCCAAGCGCGCTCAGTTTCCCGCTGGCATGTCCTAAATATTGGATTAAAGCCGGCCTTTGGACTATGATAAAATGCGCAAAAAAATTGAGGTTTTTTACAAATGACCAAACAACGGAAAACGGTGGCGCTCTTGATCGAGACATCCAATGCGTACGCGCGGGGGATTCTCGAAGGGATTGTGGAGTACCAGCGGACGCGGGATCAGTGGTCGGTCTATCTCCCCGAGTTGGAGCGGGGGGCCAGCCCACCGGATTGGCTCAGCGACTGGAAAGGGGACGGGGTGATCGCTCGGATCGAGACCGAAGCGATCGCGTCGGCGGTCTCGCAATTGCAAGTCCCCACGATCGACGTCAGCGCGGCGCGGCGAGTCCCCAACATCCCTTGGGTGGAAACCGATGACGTTCGAGTGGCCGATCTGGCGTTCGAGCATTTGCGGGAACGCGGGTTCCGGCATTTTGCATTCTGCGGCCCTCGGGGCTTCAACTGGGCCTTGTGGCGCGGCGAACAATTCGAACGGCGTTGCCTCGATGCCGGACTCGATATCTCGGTCCACTGGACGGAGTTCCGATCCCAATCGCAATTCGCCAAGTCGGTTTCGCGCAAATCACCGGAGTCCCCCATGGACCACTGGCTCGATTCCCTTCCCAAACCGGTTGGTCTCTTCTGCGCGTTCGACATCCAAGCCCAAATCGTTTTGGACCATTGCCGAAATCTGGGCATCCAAGTCCCCGAACAAATCGCCGTTGTCGGTGTGGATAACGATCCCATCGTCTGCAACCTGGCTCACCCATCCATCTCCAGCGTTATCCCCGACGCGCGCGGCGCGGGGCAACGAGCCGCCGAACTCCTCGATGCTTGGATGCAACGCTGCCCGAGACGAACCACCAAAGGTCCTCCAAAATCGCTACCCGAATCGATTCTGCTCAAACCTCTCGGTATCGAATCGAGACAATCGACCGATGTAACCGCCGTATCCAACCCCGATATCGCCGCAGCGGTCCGGTTCATTCGAGATCATGCCTGCGACGGAATCGATGTCAGCCACGTGCTCCAACACACCCCTCTATCCCGTCGAAAACTGGAGTACCAATTCGTAGAAGCAACCGGAACCACACCGCACGAAATGATCGCACGCGTTCGCATGGAACGGGTGCGACGTCTGCTTCAAGAAACCGATCTTCCCATGGAAGAGATCGCGAATCGCTGCGGATTTGAACACCCAGAATACATGAACGTCGTCTTCAAACGACGCTACCAAATCACTCCAGGACGCTTTCGCAAACAACAAATGGCCTAGACAAGCCACGGCTCGCTCCCGGCAAGCAGCGTTCGCTCCCGGCTAACAGCAGCCTGTTACCGTATGTCGTAACACCAGAGTGAACCGGCGTCAAAGACGAGCATCTTGCCATCGGAGATGGCGGGATAGGTCCAAGCTTTCGATTGGCCGCGCTCGGGTGCGTTGGGGGGCGTTGCCTTTCCAAGCAATTTGTACGCGGTAGGGTTGGCTTCGACGACGGCGATGTCGTTGTTCTCCCCGTGCAAGTAAAGCTTTCCATCGGCATAGCAAATCGAACTGGCTCCAATGCTCCGCTCCTGCCATTGGATCTCGCCCGTCGAATACTTCACACAAAGTATCGTAGGCCCTGACGTTCCATAGAGATAATCCCCCACCAGAACCGCACCACCCATTCCGGTCGGCAAGGTCTTGCTGAAGTAAACCTCCTTGGCCTCCGTCGCGCCGTTGGTAATCGCTGCGACCGAACCCCCGACTCGGCTCGCACCGGTATATACAAAATTGCCGCTGACGACGGGTGTTTGAACATTGGCCGCTTGATCGGCCGTCTTCTTATAACGCCACAGGAACTTTCCCGTCTTCGCGTCGATGCCAGCCACTCCCTTGGAAAGGAACAGCACATATTGGGGTACGCCGTCTATCTCCGCTTGGATCGGAGAGGAGTAACTGGCTTCGTCCCCTTCCTCGGTCGCACACTTCCAAATCAATTCGCCGGTCCCCTTTTGCAAAGCGACCACCGTGGCATCGGGACCACCCGGTGAACAGATGAGCCGATCGCCATCGATAAGAGGAGATTCGGTGTAAGCCCAAGAACCGGGCTTGCCCCCTAAGTCCCTCTGTAGATTCTTGGTCCAGAGAACCGTGCCGCGCTTGGCATCCAAACAAGCGAGATCGCCGTCGGAACCCAGCGCGTAGATGCGATCCCCGTCGATGGTCGGAGTCGAGCGGCTACCGGGATATTGCGGCCCGCGATTGGCGCCAACCTTCCCCAATTTGGTTTTCCATTGAACCTTTCCGTCCTCCATGGAGATCGCGATCGCCTCTTCCGTTTCCAGACCTTGATTGGTGATCAGATAAGCAAGCCCTCCTGCTACCGAAGGGGAGGAGTAACCGCTTCCCAGCTGGTTCGCTTGCCACAACAGCTTGGGACCCTCGGTGGGCCATTGATTCGCAAGCCCCTTCTCATCGGACTTGCCATCGCGATGGTTCCCCCGAAATTGAGTCCAATCGGCGGCAGTAGCCAACGATCCGTTTGCAATGGCCAGTAGCGTTCCAACGGCAATTGTTCGTGCAAGCATTGATTTCATCATTCCATCCTCATCAGAGAAGTTCGAAGCGGCGGTCACACCATCTTATCAAATCTGCGCGATCGACACCCGAACATCCGTCCTAGTAGGTGGCACGGACCCGTGCACCTGTCTAAACTCAAGGATCGATTGTCTGCCCCCATCCCTCCCCACTCCACGAACATTCCCTCCCATGCTCCACCGCCGACTCTTGCTGGGCGCTGCCCCCCTCACCGCCTTCGCTCTCTCCGCCGATTGCTTGCTCCGTGCCCAAGAACTGCCATCCACCTCCAACAATCCTGCGAAGGGATCAGGCGCCGTTAGCACTAGCCCCTCTAGCGATAGCCCCTCTAGCGCTAGCACCGTGATTGCCAGCCCCCCCGTGGTGCAGCATCGAACTCCAACCGGATTCACGGTGGTCTTTCAAGTGAACGCGTTAGCCACAGGTTGGGTGGAATGGGGCACATCACCGGACCAATTGGATCGCCGTGCCATTGGACAACACCACGGCCTGAAGACCGCCTCCGATCTGGCGCTCGCGATCCACGTTCATCATGGATCGGAACTTGCCGATGCACCGATCTACTACCGACTGCACGCCGTACCGTTGCGGGTCGTCGATCGAAATGTGGAATACGGCGAAGAGGACATCGGTACAGTCCATTGCTTAAGAGCATTTCCCAATAACCCGAATCGTATCCATATCGCTGTGGTGAACGATACGCACGAGAACGGGAAAACCATCGCAAAACTTTGCGAGAGAATCGAATCGTATGATCCTGATTGGTTGATTTGGAATGGAGATACTTGCAACGACTTCCACCCCGGCAAGGATGTTGCTTCCATCCTGCTCGGGCCCGGGAAGACGGGCGAAAAAGATGGTGGTGGCTGGGCCTCGACGCGGCCGTTGATCTTCGTCCCCGGCAATCACGATGTCCGCGGAAGACTTGCTTACCAATTGCAGACCTGTTTGCCCGGATGGCCTTGCGGCTCTGCCGGGAGCACTCTTCACACGCCCTACTGTTCGCTCCATCGGATCGGTCCGATGGCCATGGTGACGCTCGACACCGGGGAAGATAAACCGGATGCGCATCCAAGTTTCCAAGGGACTGCGGCATACGAACCCTACCGCGATCAGCAAGCGGCGTGGCTCGCCAACGCCGTGAAGCAAGCGGAATTCAAGTCCGCTCCTTACCGATTGGCGATCTGCCATATCCCGCTTCGGGGACTGCCAGGCCACAGCGACGGCATGTCGATGGAAGGCTATGCGTACTACTCAGGGTTCGGCGCGAAAGCTTGGATGCCATCCCTGGTCGATGCCAAAGTACAGGCGATCGTGAGTGGACACATGCACCGCGCTCGACTCGATACCGCCGCCGATGGGCTTCCCGCACAAATCGTGATGGGAGGGCCGCAATGGGAGATCGCTACGCTGACCCGCATCGTGGGGGATGAGAACTCCCTAGCGATCATCGTCGAGAATCTGGACGGTGTCGAGATCTTCCGCCAAGAGCTGAAGCCCGCATTGGGTTAGAACGACGGGCTAAAAAACCATTTAGAAAACGGCTACTACTTACTTGATCTTGCTGGCGTTGCCGGCTTGGCCAAAGGCAATCATGCGGTCCATGCAGACTTGCTTCATCGCCGTGCGCGCTGGCTTCAAGTAATCGCGAGGATCGAACTTGTCTGGATGCTCCGCGAGAACCTTGCGAATCGCACCGGTGATGGCCATGCGGCAGTCGGTATCGACGTTGATTTTGCGAACACCGCTCTTGATACCTCGTTGGATTTCCTCGACGGGCACCCCCCAAGTCTGCTTCATCGACCCACCGTACTTGTTGATGATGTCCTGCAGTTCTTGTGGAACGCTGCTGGAACCGTGCATGACCAAGTGGGTGTTGGGGACCTTGGCATGGATCGCTTCGATGCGAGACATCGCCAACACTTCACCGTCCGGCTTGCGGGTGAACTTGTAGGCACCATGGCTGGTACCGATCGCCACAGCCAGGGCATCGACGTTGGTTTCTGCCACGAAGCGAGCTGCTTCCTCGGGATCGGTGAGGAGTTGGTCATGGCTGAGAACTCCTTCGGCACCGTGACCATCTTCCGCTTCACCGCCGCCGGTCTCGAGCGAGCCAAGGCATCCGAGCTCCCCTTCGACTGAAACATTGCGAGCATGCGCCATCTTGACCACTTCTTTGGTCACGTTGACGTTGTACTCGTAAGAAGCGGGAGTCTTGCCGTCTTCCATGAGCGAACCATCCATCATGACCGAGGTGAATCCGTTTTCGATCGCGGAGAGGCAGGTCGCAGGGGAATTGCCGTGATCCTGGTGCATGACGATCGGAATCTCTGGATAGAGTTCGACCGCTGCGAGCATCAAGTGTCGGAGAAACGCGTCTTGTGAGTACGACCGTGCACCGCGCGACGCTTGGATGATGACTGGCGAGTTCGTTTCCTTGGCCGCTTCCATGATGGATTGGATCTGTTCCATGTTGTTCACATTGAAAGCAGCGACGCCGTATCCATTCTCGGCTGCGTGATCGAGGACTTTGCGAAGGGGAACGAGAGCCATACCAGTGTCTCCGAGAGGAATACCAGAAAAATACGGATGCTTGCAGCCTATAAGCCGCCGAAACGACCGATGTGTCCTGCAAACGGGAGGTGTAATCCTCCATTCAATGGCGTAGGATTATGCGTTCGATCCCCGGGTCCGACAATCCATATTTCCTTTGAAATCCCGTATCCCTCATGGACAGCGACTTCAGTCAACCCATTCGCAGCGTGACCAAAATGCAGCCGCTCGATAGTTATTTGAGCGGTAGCTGGGAAGCACTCGGAGCCGTCGCGCCGGTATTAGTCGCCTTATCACAACTTAGCAGCGAGTCTATGGTGAGATTATCTTCCGCAGAGTTACCCACAGTGGATTCTCTCTTGCCGGAAGCCAAAGCAATCCTCGTTGCGGCGCGCGATCGGGGAGTCATCGAACTCAAAGCGCTCAACACGGCTTTCGAAGCTCCCTCGCGCCTCTTGGCGGTCTACATCGAAGTGGATGAAACGCAAACGATCGCCTTTCGCGACCCAAATGTCCCTGAAGTAACTGTCCGGTTCCTAGAAGGATTCCGCCAGCTCTGCGCGTTGGGGCTGGTTATGCACCATATTTACCGCGATTTTTCTTTGACCAGTCGCGGATTCGACCTATCACGTACCATTACCCAGGAAGAGATTCAGCCATGGATCGACAAAGGGACCGAGTTCGGTCTTCACGACTAGGCTTGCTGCTGGCCGGAATCACGCTCTTCCTCTCCCTTACCCTATTCCTGGGCTGGCGTTGGTGGAAACAGGCGACGACAGGGGACGTGGTCACCTCCACTTCATCCGATCATCCTCCCAGCGATCAGCACCAAAACGCCCATCCAGGACGCGATGCGCTCGCGATACCCATCGTTGCGGATGTCGACAACGCCACCAACCATGCGAAACAGGACGAGCCCGCGGTCGCCAAACATGCCTTGGATGAAGTCCTGGAGTTGGCCCGCAATGCTCTGGCTCGCCATCGCGAGAATCACTACGACTACACAGCCAACTTGATCAAGACGGAGCGAATCGGGAAAAGTCTCGCTCCGACGACGAAGATGTCGATGAAACTCAAATACCGCGAACTGATCCCGGAAAGGAACTTACGCGGAGTCGATGTTTACTTTCGATTCTTGGAACCCAAAGCCCAAGCCGGGCGAGAGGTGATCTACGCCCCAAACAAGTACAACGGGATGCTCAAAGCCCACGAGGCGGGATTTCTCGGACTCTTGACGGTCGAACTTTCCCCCAACAGCCAACTCGCCATGCGCGGCAATCGTTATCCCATCACCGAAGTGGGAATCGAGAAACTGATCATCAAATTGGTCGAGAAAGGGGAACGAGATCGACTGCGAGGAGATTGCGAAGTCCGTCGCTCGGTCGATCAAGAAGTCGCAGGGCGGGCGTGCGAACTGATCGAAGTGATCCATCCCGATCGAAAGTTCATGCAGAACGGGCAAGCGGACGATCACGAGTTCTATAAAGCGCAAATCTGGTTCGATCGCGACGAATTGGTACCGATCAAATACGCGAGCTACCTATGGCCCCGCGAAGAAGGCGGCGAGCCACTCCTAGAAGAGGAGTACATCTATTCCGATCTTCAATTCAACGTCGGTCTCTCCGATTTGGATTTTGATGTCGAGAATCCAGACTACCGATTCCCTTGATCGAATAACCCATTGCCTCCATCGGCCCCATACGTCCGGATGTACTTCTTGACGGAAAACTTGCTCGCGGTCGATTCGCTCGTCATGTAACGAACCTTTCCAAAAATGGGTCGCTCGGGCCCCCATGCCCGATCGTACCGGCCGAGCACCCAAAAGATGCCGCTATAGGAGTTCGGATTTCGACCATCCAACGCATACTTGTTGTTGAGCTCGATCATGATGCGAAGCGCTTCCTGCGGGGACTCGCTCCAACGGAGAATCTTTTTGCCCCAAAGCATGCGCAAGTAATTATGGATGCGCCCCTCCCGAACCAATTGCCTCTGCGCTGCATTCCAAAGCGCATCGTGGGTCGCTCCCTTCTCGAATTGCTCCAAGTCGTATACGGTCTCACGTCGATCGCCAGCGTGGTCGGCCAAGGTAGTGAGGGCCCATTCTGGCAACGATTCGTATCGCATGTAATGGGGATCGCGCACACACATATTGAACCCGATCTCGCGCCACGTCATCAACTGGTCCATAAACGCCTCGGCATCCGCTCCCATGTTCCAAAAACCTTCCATCTTCCCATTCGGCTTGGAAAGTTTGCTGGTCGACCAATCCGTCTCCTTGGCAATCGCTAAAAAGACTTCGTGAGGGCTGATATTCCCGAAGTGCAAATAAGGAGATAGCCAACTCGACCCTGCCTTCTCCGGCTCGTTGCGGTCTTCGGCATACGTTGCAAGCCGCCGGCTCGCGAAACGATCCAGCACCTTGCGAGCCTCGACCTCGCCTCCTTGCTCTCCCGTGGGGAAAACGGAATGATCGATTGGAAGTTCTCTAATCTCGATCCGTTCCAAATCTTCCAGCGAACCGCGATCCAGCTTCAATCCGTATCGCTCGGTCCATGAACGAGGTAACTCTGGCAACTTGGCCGTTTCCAAATAACGCAACGGCTCCTCCAGCGGAAAAACTGGGAAGGTCTCCGACACGACCTTTTGCATGGCACGGCGATAGGAGTGGGCCACCGTGAATGTCCTATCCATCTCGCGCATCGGAACAATCGTGTTCGAGTCGACGATCTCCATCCCGCAAGGAACTCGGGAGGCCACCATCCTGACCATTGTCGGATGAAAGAAGCATGGAAAATCATCGCTGACCAGAACACACGCTCGCTTCGCCAATTCTTCGATGAGCCCATGCGCGTGATTGGCCACCGGCTCGACATAAGAACAGTAAGATGCGTTCGACGCGATGACGGAACGAGCGGTATCTCGCATGCTGTCGATGATAAACCGATGAAACCGATCGCTGGCCCAACGGTAATGGCATCGCAGAGCATCGAATACCAATAACGGCTTCCCTAACCGATTCGCCCACTCGACTCCCCGCTGGAGCGCAAAGTTGTATCGCGTTCTACGAAACGCGGTCATCCAATAGAGAACATAGTCACCGCCGAGCGTACCGTCACCGCCGAGGACTGGTTTTTGATTGACGGAAAGAATGCGAATCGATGGAATGGTGTCGGATAACGGCATAACAAGACGCGAGTGGGAGGTAATGCACCGGATCAGCTATTAGAATAATGACCGGTCGTCAATGATACTCCCGCCAATTACCACCTATGCCACCGCTCCTTCGAATCTTTCTCTGCTGTTTCGCACTCTTCACCGTTCCTGTTTCCGGATCGGCGCAGATCATCGATCGCGCCGCAAAAACGCCTCTTCGGAAGGACCGTGAACTAACCGGTTGGAAAGTGAAAGCCAAAGGGACCGAGGTGTGGCGTTCCATCGATACCAATCAATCGTGGGAATCAGTACTCGGGGATTCGTTCGATGGCATGGCAACCTACGAAACCGCGTTGCCTCCCATAGAGACTCTCCACGAGACGGGTCGCCTGCTCCTTCACTTTGACGGGGTCGCTACGCATGCGGTCATTCGGCTCGATGGCGCAAAAATCGGCGAACACTTGGGAGGCTGGACGCCGTTTCGAATCGATATCACCGACCGTTACCACCCCGGTGCTGTGCTAAGCGTTGATGTCGACGAGAAAGTAGGACATAACACGCAAGGCTTCCTCCCCGTCTTCATTCCACACTTCGGCGGAATCTGGAAACCGGTCTCGCTCATCCAAACCAGCGGACCAGCATTTCTCGACGACCTCACCTTGTTCGCTGGCGGATGGACCGATAGCTCTCTAGCCGTCAAGACTTCTGTACAAAGACCTGATCCCAGCAACGTCGCTTTGGAAATCGGTTTGAAGGAATTGGGCTACGACGACGAGAAGATCGAATGGCAGGAGCTCTCTCCCCAGGGAATGCAGGTAGAGTTTCGAAAAACGCGGCCTGCTTCGGATCCATGGACGAATTGGTCACCCCAAACTCCCGTCCGCTATTCCTTTGAAGTGCTTCTACGGGAGAAGACTTCGCAACGCATCGTCGATCGCTATCGCTTTCAAAGCGCGATCCGTCGCGTCGAAACGAAAGGGAGAGAGATCTATCTCAACGGGGAGCCATTGATCCTTCGCGGTGTTTTGAATTGGGGATATGCGCCTCCTAAACTCTGCCCCACCTCGGATGAGACATGGATGCGACGCGAGCTCGAGTTCGCGAAGGAACGTGGCTTCAACATGATGAAGTTCTGCCTTTGGGTCCCCCCCAAACGCTACTTCGAGCTGTGCGATGAGATGGGCATCTTGGCTTGGATGGAGTACCCCACCTGGCACCCAAAGTTGACCAAGGAGTTTCGAGCTCCCTTGGTCCAAGAATACGAAGAGTTCTTTGCTTACGATCGCAATCACCCGTCGATCGTCCTCCGAAGCTTGACCTGCGAGACGGGTCATTCCGCAGACATCGATGTCGTGCGAGAGCTGTACGATCGCGCTCACCGGGCGATCCCCGGTGCGATTGTCGAAGACGATAGCAGCTGGATCGGTTGGCATCGAGTGCACGACATTTACGACGACCATCCCTACGGAAACAACCATACTTGGAATCAAACCTTGCAGCGTCTAGAAGATCACATGGCGCAGCGCGATCCCAAACCGCTGGTGCTCGGGGAAGCCATCGCAGCCGATACCTGGTTTTCGAAACCTGAGGATGCACCGATGCCCAAAAAGCCACATCGCCTTTTGTCCGCTGACCAGCTCGAACCTGCGATGCAACGGTTGGAGAGCTATCTCGGCGAGAGATTCGATCCGACCTCCTCCTTTTCCTATGCCATGGAGATGCGAAAATTTCAGATCGAACGGTATCGATTTCAAATGCCGCGACAGGGATATACCGTCAGCGTGATCCGCGATTTCCCATTCGCCTCGATGGGCTTGATCGACTTCTTCGGTCGACCGAAGTCGTCGCCTGAGGATTGGAGTTGGCATCGCGATCAAGCCATTGCTTGGGAAACCGAGCAAGACCGAAGAAGCTTCCGAACATCTGACCCCATCTCCGGGAAAGTCCATTTCCTGGAAACACGCGGCGAATCAGGCGTTGCGACAATAGAGTTCGGTGGGAAGCAATTCGAATGGCCCATCATCCCGGAGCCCGAGTTACCGAACAACGCACCGATCACCTCCGCCCGAGCGCTACGCCAAGCGGGAATGACAACGCTCGAGTGGACCTGCGACCCGAACACTCTATCCGGCGATACAAACAAGGCAATTTCCAAACAAACCTTTTCCGTTCGCTGGACTGAAGGATCTCGTTCCGAGAGTGCCGTCGCGTCGAACGCTTGGAACCTGTGGCTGATCGACACCGAATCGATCATCCCTCCTTCGGTGCAAGGGGTTCGCCACCGCAGCGCCGAGAGTGTGCGACTTGGAGATCCGCTCGATGGTTTCTTCGCAGGTGCTTGGAATTCAAAGACCCCGGTGAACCGTGTTGCGGTCGCGCGAAGGCTCGATCGGGAATTATTGACTTGGGTTCGCAACGGCGGAAAGCTGGTGTTGCTGCCCGATGGCGGAGTCGGTTCGCTCATCACATCCGACCACTGGTTCCTACGAGGCGCTCCGGCGGTCAGTTGCACGCATGTTGGGGACGCGGTGCTTGCGAGCATGGCAACCGAATTGCAATCGATGGATCTGGGGGGCCCTGTGCTCCGCAGCCCCGATTACTTGGACGAAGTCGATTCCTGGGCGCTCTTGTGGGATAATCATGACATCGCCGAAGTAAGGATTCACTCCCAATGCTGGGGAGCGAAAGTCGGTCAAGGTGCAATGTGGGTGAGCACGATGGCCCATTCCCCCGAACGCGGAGCTGTTTGCGGACGCTGGATCGAACAGGGAATCAAGGCGTTGATCGATGGCAGGTTCCAGCGCGCGCTATCAGCGGAAACCATCGCGAGGTTCGAGTTCGATTTGGAAAACCCTCAAGTCGAGTTGAAGCGAAAAGGTTGGGCCTTTAAACCCGATCCGAAGAACGAGGGACTCGCGAAGCGTTGGCATATCGATGTCGAAGCCAACGCAGCACCGGAGAAAATTGAAATTGCCAAGCAATGGGACGCACAGGGGTATGGCGGCCTCGATGGTTGGGCTTGGTACGTGCAGCGATTAGCGATCCCTGTGGATGCGAGATACGTCGTCTTCACCGGAGTCGACGATCACTTTGAAGTCTACATCGATGGCGTTCTATGCGGTGGCGGCGGAGATCGCGAAACGAAGCAAACCGCCTTCGAACAAACCATCGCTATTCCGCTACCTCAAGATCGCAAGGAGACAGCTACCGTTGCGATTCGCGTGGAAGATTGGCAAGGGGCCGGGGGTGTCTTCCGCCCCGTTTACTTGACCAAGCAGCCTCCTCCGTCCAAGCCATCGTTGCTGCGCCGCGAAATTGCAAGCGACGCAGTCAACGGGGCCGTCCAAGGAGCCGTCAACGGGATCGATTGATCGATCAAGGTTTTTGGCGATAGAGCACGGCATTCTTGGTAGCGCGTCCGACGGCGACAATTTCCAGCTTGCCATCACCATCCAAATCGGCCAGGACCAGATCTTCCACGGCCACTTGCCCGGGCTCGATCAGCTGGCGAATCCATTTGCCGTCAATTGCGCGATCATAGACGCGAACACCGCAGCGGTGGGGCAAGTCTTCGTCGCGTACCCCGATGACGATTTCATCTTCCGGATCGTCATCGAGATTACCGCAGGCGACCGCGTGCCCCCACTTCAACTCGCGATCGATGACTTGGCGGGGCCATGGAGCATGGGTCGAGGTTTCCTTCCATTGAAACGAGGCAGGCTGTTCGTACACGACGACTTGATTGCCATGCCAAGGCTCGATGGTAGCGATGAAGCGACGATTCTCGGGAGCTTGGCCTAATCGAACCTCGCTAGCACCGCGGGCCGGCGCGGCCGCTTCATGACCAACACCGAGTTGCACGCGGGACAGCGAAGAATCGGAGCGTTGGGAGAGCCAGTGGACCCCTTCAAAGCTCGCGGTGAGAAGATCCTCTTTCGACGCGTTCCATGGGCTTGGGAAGGGGTGGATGTTGTGCATCACCGTGAAGGACTTGGTCAGGAGAGAGGACGACCAAGCGACCGCGCTGTTCCCACGTTGGACGTTGAATCGAGTCAACTCGACTCCTTGGTCGTCGAATCCGGGTGGATTGGAGTTGCGGCCTTTGAGAGGGGCGACGACCAGCTCGTCGTCCGCATCACCATCCAGATCGAGCCACTGCATCCGATGGATGGTGGGAAACGTCGATTCGATCGGGTGATATTTCCAAGGAGCGCGAGGATCGGCGGGAGACTCGAGCCAACCGACCGCTCCACCTGAACGCGTGTTGTTGGGTTGCCAATCGGTACCGACGGCGAAGTCGATGTCGCCATCGCCATCGATATCGCGAGGCGCGAAACAAACGTTGTCCGCTTTGGCCTGCGGGGTCGCATGGATCACATGCACGCGCCAGTCCGGTGCCTCGAGCCAAAGGAATCGTTTCGCGTCTGCAATCGCGATATCGAGCTTCCCGTCACCAGAAATGTCAAGGCAGCGGACCGCGTAACCGACGGTGAGTTCCACCGGGAGGGTTTTCGCCTCCCAATCCGCGGCCGGCAGGTGCGTGACAGACGAAATCGCCGTTGGAAACATCAGAAGCGAGAGGAAGCGAGACAAGGTGCGCAAGCGGGGAAGGGGATCGCTCATGGGATGCTGCTCCGATCATTGGGTGGTTAAATCACATTGAGAGACACTTAATGGCGACCCAATGCTGATTGCGAGGAAAGGGAGAGACACAGGCCCTCGTTGGGGGGCTATTGTAAAGTCTAATGCTAACAGGTTGTCACAAGTCAAAGCTGATGCAAACAGCCCGTCTTAACACCCTCGCAACGAGGCGAGGCCTTCGAGATCGCTAGAAAAAAAGCGTCTGAATTTCACGTAGATTTCAATAGAATTCAACATCCGAGTTGCTCCAAAGGGGGAGTCTTTTATATTTGAAGGGATAGCGTGATGGAACTTGGCTAGGGTCGAGCAGCAAACCCTTTCGACGAAACGTTGGAGGTTGGGGTGGCAAAAATCAGCGTAGCAGGCGTTGCTGCCGAAGACATTTTGAACTGTCTCCCGGAAGGGGTCGCGATGATCGGCTCGGACATGTCGATCTTGTGGGCCAACCAGTGCTTTGAGCAATGGACCGGGGGCGTCAGTCGTACGGGCGAGAACTTCTACTCGGCGCTTGCGAACCCCGAGTTGATGGGTACCGAGGCGTGTCCGCTTCAAACCTGTTTCTTGAGCGGCAATCAAGCGACTTCGACATTCCAAACCCAGACCGGTCATTACTACCATGTGCACGCGGCTCCGTTGCACAACGCCGCGCCGGGGGCTTCGAAGACCGAAAAGGTAGTGGTGACCCTCAGCGATGTCACCGAAGAAATCTTGCAGGAGCAGAAGCTTGCAGCGATCCATCAAGCCGGGGCGAAGCTTACCGACTTGAAACCGGACGAGATCTTTTTGATGGATGTCGATCAGCGGATCGAACTATTGAAAGACAACATCCGCCACTACACGCAGGATTTACTCAATGTCGAAGTCATCGAGATTCGGCTGCTAGAGCAGACCACAGGGGACTTGATTCCGCTTCTCTCGGTAGGGATCGACCAGACCGCCGCGGACCGTCGCTTGATGGCCAGCCCTCAAGGAAACGGCGTAACGGGCTATGTAGCGGCGAGTGGCCAGAGCTATCTCTGCCGAGACACGACGAAAGACCCGATGTACTTGGAGGCCTTCAAGGGTGCTCGCAGCTCGCTGACCGTGCCCATTTTGTTGCACGACACCGTGATCGGAACGATCAATGTCGAGAGCCCAAAACTCGATTCCTTTTCCTTGAGCGATCAACAGTTCTTGGAGATCTTCGCACGCGACGTCGCCGTGGCCTTGAATACGCTCGAACTCCTCGTCGCCCAGCGAAACGACGCGGCCCATCAAAGCTTTGAAGCGATCCATGCGGCGATTGCGTTGCCGATCGATGCGCTGCTCCTCGATGCCGTCCATTTGATGGAGAAGTATATCGGGCATGACCCCGATACCGTCCTGCGGTTGCGAAGTGTATTGTCCAAGGCTCGGTCGGTTCGGAAGTCGATTCAGTCGATCGGCCAGTCGATGGCACCGGCCGATGTGAGTCCCGTCGGCGGACCCACGGTGGAGGGATACGCAAAACTGCGAGGAAAGAGAATTCTGGTTGTCGATGCTGACGAGCAAGTCTTATTGCAGGCGCATGCTTTGTTAGAACGGTATGGTTGCGTGGTAGAAACGGCCCACTGCGGCGACGAAGCGGTCGCGATGGTCAAAACGGGACTAGATGAACCCTATCAGCTGATCATCGCCGACATCAAGCTTCCCGACTACTCCGGCTACCAACTGATGATTCGCTTGCAAAAGCTCATGGAACATGTGCCCATGGCGCTCATGACCGGATTTGGGTACGATCCAGGTCATTCCATCGTCAAAGCGAGACAGGCCGGATTGCATCCAAAAGCCATTCTTTATAAACCGTTCCGCTTGGAACAGTTACTGTTTGTCACGGAAACCCTCATCGACTATCGACCAGAACCTAATAGCGCTCCGACGGAACCACCGGCAGAGAGCGCTTAAACAGGTGGTAGCGGCCGGAGCATTGATGGTGGAGCCTCCAGCCTTCTACAGGATTAGGCCGCATCACGGATGATGGGATTGCTCGCAACACTGATGCTACTGGTGATCGGAGCGATCGGTCATGCCGGTATAGTCGTGACGTCCTACAACGTTCTGAACTCCACTGGACTCCGGCGCGTGACCATCAAGCGCCTCGAAAAAGGGATCTTGCTTCTCGGTATCGCCATTCCTGCGGTCATCCTTACATGGGAAATCTCCTGCGGTGACTTTCTTACTCGGTGGTGCGATTTCGGATCGTGGCAGGCAGTTAGCAAGGTTTATGGCGGACTCGCCGCAGTCTTCGCGTTGGTCATGGCTCCCTTTTGGTTAGAAGCGAGACCTCAATTTGCACAAGCCCACCATCGTGAGTCGATCCGCGAACGAGTCCTATGGAACCATCGCGATCCTCATAGCGCGTTGATACGGGGACGGAAGTTTGCGAGGATGGCAAAGCTCCCGCGAAACGAGATTGCATGGACGGAGGCGAACGTCAAGCGACTGCAATTCAAAGGGTTGCCACCCGACTTGATAGGACTTCGAATCGCACACTTGTCGGACATCCACCTCACCGGGCAAATGGCGAATCGGTACTACCACCGCGCGCTCGATTGGATCCAGGCCAAGCGCCCAGAGCTCATCGTCATCGCCGGAGATATTGTCGATTACGCGCATGCGCTCGAGGACATGGAAGCCGTTTTAGGTGGGCTCGATGCTCCTTTGGGGAAACTGTTTGTTTTGGGAAACCACGACAAGCGATTGGCGGATCCTTCGCAGGTCTGCGAGAGGATGAACCGACTGGGGTGGATCGATTTAGGTTGTGGAATTCATCGAGCCCAACGCGGCAACACAACCTTAAAGATCGTAGGGAACGAGCTTCCATGGTTTCAAAGAACCGACCGCCGGCATCGCGATTGCGATTCGACAGGATCATCGAACCCAGACACGGAATGGGTCATTGGGGTTTCCCATTCACCGGATCAATTCCATTGGGGCGTTCAGATGGGATGCCGATTGCTGCTATGCGGTCATACCCACGGCGGCCAAATTCGATTTCCCATCATCGGCCCGGTCGTCGCACCAAGCCGGTATGGCAGTCGATATGCGTCCGGTGTCTTTGAGCGATCCGAAACGCTCATGCATGTCAGCCGAGGACTTTCAGGCGTCCACCCTTACCGGTGGGGATGCCCACCCGAGGTAAGCATTCTCGAGCTTCATCCCCATGCGCCCGTCAACGGAAGCTTGGCCGGATCTTAGCAATCGCTTTCGATTACCAAATCCGCAGATTCCCACCTGGTCCGTGCTGAACCGGTACGCACGTAGTGGGTGTATCGGTTGATAGGAACACCCATCCACGCGATGCGGTAAATCGCCATGGAAAATAGTATCGCGAGATGAAGAACACCAGATTCAGATCGCGATATACTCAAGCAGCGTGCCGCTTCGAACACGGATAACCCATGACGAAAAGTATGCGTACTCAACCAATGTGAAAAAAAGCCATGAGTGATCAGACTTGGGTGATACAAACGGAAGATCTCCAAATCGGGACCGTTTTGAGCTTCGATTTGCTTGATTCCAATGGGAACGTATTGCACAAGTCGGGAATGCCGATCAGCGAGAGGCTTAAAGAGCGATTGGCCGCAATTGGGATCACATCGGTGACGATCAAAGGGGCGTCCGAGGCAACTCCATCCCGCGTGGAGTCCGTACTCAGCAACGCGTTCGACCCAGCCATCTTGCAAGCGGTTCACGAATCCATTTCGAAGGCCGAGCTCGCCGTCGTCAACGCGATTGAAAAGCTGGCCCGAAAAGAATCGATCGATGCGGACGAGGTCGCGCAAGGAGTCGAATCCTTCATCGACACAGCCGGCAAGGACTTGGCCGCCGCTTTGTCGACGTTAACCACCCATCGCCCCGTGGAGGATGCGGAATCCATCCAACGCCTTGCCGATCGGAGTGCAAAGCTCTCGCTCCTCGGAGTTGTCACCTGCCTGAGCCAAGGTCAATCGAGCCAATTCGCGCTCGAAGTGGGTATGACCGGCCTATTGCACGATTGCAGCTTGATCTTCTACCCCAGACTGCTGAACCACAACGGACTCGATGCGCTCGAGGGGGAGGATCTCGATAGCTATCGACGCCACCCCATCGAGTCGGCGGAATTGCTCCAAAACTCCCCTGGGATCCCCGAACGGGTCCTCAAAGCCATCGCGCAGGTCCACGAGCAAGCCGACGGCTCCGGATTCCCCAACGGTCTTCGCCTCAATGAAACGTTGTACCAAGCCGTCATCTTGAACATCGCCGACGCTTATTTGTCCCTCACCGACTCCGCCGCCGCCCGCCGATTCGTCCAATCCGACGCGATCGTCTACCTCATCAACCATTCGGCCAAAGGAAAATTCTGCCCCAAGACCATCCAGTCCATGATGCGAGGGATGTCGATTTACCCGATCGGCACGATTGTCTTGCTGGATGACCAAACCAAAGCCGTCGTGGTCCGAAGCAACGTCGAAAGCCCGATGAAACCGATCGTCCGAACGCTTAACGCAGCCCAGCAACGGATCGACCTACTCCAGAGCAATCGCACTATCAGCGGTCCCTACGTCGACGACACGACCGGCTTCCAGCGGGTGCGAAAGACCGAGCTCAACAAAATCTTCTGGCGACTCGACACCCTCCCAGCTACCGCCTGATCGCCCGCGCGCCGCCACCCGTTCGCCCTCTCCATCCGCGATCCCATTCCCACCTGACTCGTGGATTCTCCGCGAAACCCGATCCATTGGGGGGGGACGCAGCCCTACCGGATCGGCTGACTTTTGCAATAATAGGACGGTTTCCAAGATCCCAAAACCTTTGATCCAGGAAACGCTATGGAAGACAAGCTCGCTTACAAAGGCATTACCTTTGACGACGTTCTGCTGGAGCCCCGCTTCTCGGAAGTGCTCCCCTCGGGTGTCGATGTAAGCACGCAGCTGACCGCCCGCATCCGGCTGCGAATCCCATTTCTTTCCTCCCCCATGGATACCGTCACCGAAAGCGAGATGGCTATCGCGCTTGGCAAAGTAGGCGGATTGGGGGTTATCCACAAAAACATGAGCCTCGAGGCTCAAGCGGAAGAAGTGACCAAAGTCAAACGTTCCGCAAATGGCATCATTCCCGATCCCGTCACCTTGCTCCCGACCGAAAGCGTGTCGCAAGCCCAGGACTTGATGCGAAAACAAAACGTTTCGGGCGTTCCGATCATAGAGAAAAACGGCAAATTGGTCGGAATCCTCACCCGCCGGGACTTAAAGTTTCTCGAGTCTTCCGAGCTTCCCATTTCCGCGGTCATGACCAAAGAGAATTTGGTTACGGCGCAGGGGAATGTAACGCTTGCGGAAGCTGAGCGAATTTTAACGGATAAAAAGGTGGAGAAACTTTTGCTGGTTGACGATGAATACAAACTGACGGGAATGATCACGATCAAAGACATCGACATGATCAAAAGCTACCCAAATGCTTGCAAAGACGAGCAGGGTAGGATTCGAGTCGGTGCGGCGATCGGGGTGTTCGACCTGGAGCGAGCCGAACAGCTCATCCGCCGCGGTGTGGATGTGCTGATCGTCGATAGCGCTCACGGTCACTCCTCCAACGTGATCGAAACCGTCAAACAGCTGAAGCGTCAGTGGAACATCGATGTGATCGCCGGCAACGTAGCAACCTACGAAGGCGGAAAAGACTTGATGAACGCTGGAGCGGATGCCGTCAAAGTAGGGATCGGACCAGGATCCATATGCACGACGAGAGTGATATCAGGCGTAGGTGTCCCGCAAATCACCGCCATTTATCAAACCACAAAGGCTTGCGAGAAAGCAGGCATTCCGACGATCGCAGACGGTGGAATTCGCTATAGCGGCGATATCACCAAAGCGATTGCCGCAGGAGCCTCCTGCGTCATGATCGGAAGCTTGTTCGCAGGTCTCGCAGAGAGCCCAGGACGAACCATCCTCTACCAAGGCCGCACCTTCAAGGCCTACCGGGGAATGGGATCGCTGGGAGCGATGGTCAAAGGTTCAAGCGAACGCTACCGACAAGGTAGCCAGGATCAGCTGTCCAAGCTGGTACCGGAAGGCGTCGAAGGACGCGTACCGTTCAAAGGACCCTTGGCCGACTACGTTTACCAATTGGTTGGCGGACTTCGCGCTGGCATGGGGTACTGCGGTACCCAAACCATCGCGGAGCTACGCAAGGATGCACGTTTCATACAGGTTTCGGCCGCAACGGTCCGCGAGAATCACCCTCATGACATCGCCATCACGCAGGAAGCACCCAACTACAGCTCGGATGTCTCCCAATCAGGGGACAACTAGCCGTCGCCACTCCGGCTATCGCGAATGGATTCGCGTTGCCCTTCTCGCTGCAGTCCCTTTCGGATTGGTTCTCGCCAACCAATCCTCTGCTCAACAACCTCCCGCTTGGTCTCCACAACCCTTTGCGAGACCAGCCGCCCCCGCAGACGCTGCTCCTGCAAACAGCCTCCGAAGCGGAAACGCTGCCGAAGCCAACTCGGTCGCCCGATGGCGAAAAGTTGAACGAGCACCTGCACAAAAGCCAGCCTCCTACTCGCAGTCCCTCGCGCCACAATCCAACGCGCCACAATCCAATACTGCCGCTCCTCAACCTTCGCTCCAATCGATTCCCGAATCGGAACTGCAATCGACCTCGTTCAAACCAGTCGCACGCCGCCAACCGGTCACCCCTGCCAACCGTATCACCGACCAAGCGATCCAGCCCGCTTCCACCCACGCTACGAACGTGAACACCCACGCTGCGAACGCGACAACCCGTCGCTCGCCTGGCGTCCGTTTGGCCAACTACCAAGACGCGGCACCCGCTCAAGACCTGTTGTCCCTGCCGCCGGCCCCACAAGGCTTGCCATCGGCCCCCATCAATCCACTCCCATCGTTGGACTCCGAACCCCAACCGCTCTTGCCAAAACAAGAGACTGCACCGATGCCCATGCCTCTGCAATCTCCATCGGATCGCAGCCTGCGAAGCAACGGCCTGAATCTGGACTCGGACGATGCGACCTCACAGCCATTCGCGCGCCCCTCCTCCCGCGCTATGGCCGATTGCGATTCCCTCCGGCAAGCCCTGAAGGATTCGGATATCACGAAAATCAGCGTGGATACCTCTCCCACCTTTGTCGAAGGATACAGAAACGAACGAGCGACCAATTCCAAGGACGCGTTCATCCAACAAGCCCCTCAACGACCTTGGTATAGCTTGGCCGGAGAAGTGGTCGCGGAAGGCCGCTTGGTCGACCTCGCATACGGTTCGGTCGTCATCGAACAAAACGACGGGACGCGCTCGACCTTCCTGCTCAACCGCTTGAGCGACGCCGATCAAATCTACGTCGCCGAAGCTTGGGGCATCCCTGCTACCTGCTCTCTCAACGACACATCGCTGGATCCACGCAACTTCATCGCCACCACGATGACTTGGAAGGCATCCGGGGCCTGCCACAAACCCCTCTACTTCGAAGAGGTGCAACTGGAGCGATACGGACACGAATGGGGCCCTTGGGCACAGCCAGCGATCTCCAGCTTGAATTTCTTCAAGAACGTCGCGGTTCTCCCCTACAAGATGGGAATCCATCCGATGAACGAATGCCAGTACTCGCTCGGCTACTACCGACCGGGCTCCTGTGCACCCTGGACCGTCGGCCCCGTTCCAATCAGCTTGCGAGGCGCTGCCGTCCAAGCCGCCGCAGTCACCGGCGCTGTCTTCGCATTGCCTTAAGTCAGGAGCCGATGGTGTCTTGGCTGAGCCAACGGCCGGTTTGCGGATCGTACCAACGAGCTCGGTTGTACTGCATTCCAATGTCGGAATCCCAATCGCAGCCCGTGTAGCCGAATATGCTTTCCACCGCTGCCGTGTCTGTACTCGATATCGCGGTGCCTGAGGAGTTGCAGTCCACCTCCCGAATCAGCCTGCCTATCATTGATTCCACAAAGTATGCCGAACGCATAGCAGCTTGTAGCCGGCGGTTGAGCGCCAGCGACACCGCCGGTACGTCCCCAAAAGGATTTCGCATCCAGAACGGATGCCAACGCGTTGGCTGAATGCTCGCCTCCTCTCGCGTTCGGTTCTCTTCTTCGCGCCGTGGCGCCGTAGCGAGAAATTCTTAACTGACCTGAAACCGAAGAGAGTGGCTCGCCAAGGCGCCAAGCTCGCCAGGGATTGAGTTGGAACTCTGAGGAGGAGCGTTGGTGATGGCCAATGGTGAACGTTCCCCTCTTTTTGTCCTGAAAGGACTCGAGCGATTAGCCGGGGGTTGAGCGCGTGCGACACCCCCGGTGGGTTCCTACAAGCTGTGATCCTTTCAGGATCGATTGTAGAACCGTCGTCTCGACGGATTCTTTTGCTGGAAAGGCATGCACAAACAGATGCTGGCGGGGGCGGTAACACCCCTGTTTTCTGAAGATCCTGTGCATCATGTCCATCCATGTTCCTTTTCCGTGTCTTCCGTGTGTTCCGTGGTTAAAAATCTAATCCTGTCTTGCCCCTCTCTAAAGTGATTGGCGAGGAACGCGATCGCAAACTGGAAGCGGCTCGCCAACTGCGCCAAGTGAAACGAGCGGCAGCGAAATCCCCAGGCAGGATGCGTTCATACTGCGTTAACCTGGCAAGACTCCATCGGCTCCAATTCTTAACAACTGGATACACCGAATCGAACCTAAGGCTCGACGAACGGTTGGGTTAGCGAGTTGTAAGCGGTTTGGTCGGCTAGCTTGCCGAACGGAACCGCAAAGAGCGCGCCCGCATTCTTTGCTTCGGCTTGCCGCTCCGAAGGCATGTGCTCCACGGCGGTGGTAATGATGAGCCACAGCGAATCCTGCGAATCGACAAACCATTGCGGGCAAGTCGCTTGAGGGCTCGCCGGGGTTCGCCATTCCGCCACGACCGCTTGGTCCTTCAATCGAACTTGAATGGTCCGACCGAAGGCCGCCGGATTGGGGTTGTAGAGCGAGATGATGACACTCTCTCCATCCAAGCTCATGGTCATCCCATCCGGAAACGCGGGATCGCTCGTCAAATCAACCACTTTCGTTTCCGACACGATCTTTCCTGCCTCGATGTCGATGCGATAGCGAACGACCGATTTGGTCGGCGTGTCGATATCGAGCAAATCGACCCAACCCTCTCCCTTGGCCGCAATGCACTTTCCATTGCTGCAAATCTGATCGCCCCGAAGCTTGAACAGCCGGCGATCGGAACCTCGCCAAAAATAAAGCCCCGCCTTCTTGGTGGCGAACTCCAAATCCTTGCAACCGAAAAGCAGATTGCCATCCCATGTCAGCCCATCGTTGATGATGGTGCCGGACACGTCGGCATCGATCCCTTCAGCGAGGGTCGTCATGGACCCGTCCTGCGGATGATAGATCGCAATAGTTCGTTCGCATCCGACCACGAAATTTCCGCGATCGGTTCGGAATGCAAACCCGGGACGCCCCGGCAATGGATAGCTTTGATTCGTGCCAGTTGAAACATCGAAGACCTGAATCGATCCCACGCGGCTCTCGGCCCCATGCTGGATCGCAACCCACGAAAATTGATCTGGACCAAAGGGATACGGCCCCTCGGGAAGAAACCGAAGAGCCGCGTCCGCTGGTAGGTAAAGTAAAGTTGCTTCGCTCATTATGCCTTTTCAAATGCGGAATCGAATGCGCGACCGCTCGGTGCAAAGTCCAGATTCTTGACGAAGCGAGCTGCCTCGGCCGCCCCGAACTCGCGGTCCATCCCGCTATCTTCCCACTCCACCGAGAGAGGTCCGCTGTAACCGATGTCGTTGAGCGCACGGATGATCTCTTCAAAATTCACACTGCCACGCCCTGGGCTTCGGAAGTCCCAGCCACGACGCGGATCGCCAAAGTTCAAGTGACTGCTCAGGATACCCGATCGACCATTCAACTTGGTCGTCGCATCCTTCACGTGCACGTGATAGATCCGATCGGGAAACGCGCGGATGAACTCGACAGGATCCACCCCCTGCCAAATCAAGTGACTGGGGTCGAAGTTGAATCCGAACTCCGGTCGATTGTCCAAAGCCTCGAGCGCCATCTTCGCCGAATAGATGTCGAACGCAATTTCGGTCGGGTGCACTTCCAATGCGAATCGAACGCCGTTCTTGGCGAACTCGTCCAAGATCGGATGGAATCGAGTTGCCAGAAGCTTGAACCCGTCGTCGATCATCGACTGTGGAACAGGCGGAAAGGAGTAGTTCAAGTGCCAAATGGAGGAACCGGTGAAGCCGTTGACAACTCCCACTCCAAACTTCTTGGCAGCCCGAGCCGTCGCCTTCAGCTCCTCGCATGCTCGCTCGTTCACCCCTGCAGGATTTCCATCGCCCCAAACATAAGGCGGCAAAATCGACTTGTGACGAATATCGATCGTGTCCAAAACGGCTTGGCCGACCAAGTGAGCGCTGATGGCATGGCACTGCAATCCCAGGCTATCGAGAAACGCTCGTTTGTTGTCGCAGTAGGATGGGTCCGAGTTGGCTTTGTCGACTTCGAAGTGATCGCCCCAGCAAGCGAGCTCGATCCCGTCGTATCCGAAGTCCTTGGTGAGCTGAGCCATCTTGGAAAGAGGGAGGTCGGCCCATTGGCCTGTGAACAAGGTGGCAGGTCTAGCCATGCTTGGAATTTCTCCATGTGTTGAGTTGAGAGGCCTGATGTTGGCCTCCCAGGATACCAAGTAGCCAGCGCAAGTACAGGTAGCTCAAGCCGGAGTGCCTACATGGATTCCTGCCCAGGAATGGGTATCCTTTACGCAGTCGTTGTCCCCTCGGCGACGGCCTCATCGGTCGCTCCCTCCTTGGTCGATTTCGCAGAAAGATTTGCTCCCGCACAGAAAGATTTGCTCCCGCACCATGCGATTGGATTCCCTCACCCTACGCACGATCCCAGGTACTGAGTGTCCCGCAGAACTTTGGGATCTTCGATTCGCTGTCTTGCGAGAACCGCTCGGAGGAAACCCAGCCTCTGCGAGATTTGTCGGCGACGACCTGCCGACCACCCGACACTTCACCGCTTGGTACGAGGACCAAATGGTCGGCTGCGCAAGCTTGATGCTCTCCACGACCCCATTGCCTGCCGACCTCCCGTCCCATTTGGGGGATTGGTACCAATTGCGGGGCATGGCGGTTTCCGACGCTTGCCAAGGCTCCGGGGTGGGACGGTCCCTGCTCCAAGCGATCGACGCCTGGAATGGGGACAGCCCTAACGTTCGGCTTTGGTGCAATGCCCGGGAAGAAGCGATCGATTTCTACCGAAAGAACGATTGGGAAGAAATTGGCGAGATTTTTCCTATCCCAAACGTAGGACCCCATTTGCGCATGGTCCGCAAAAAATCGACCTAAAACCCATTTCGCAGCCTAGAATATCTTCCATGCTTTCGCATCGGCGTTTCCCTCTCACCGAGGGACGCGTCACCCGGGTTTTCCTCCATCCCCATTACGTTCCATGAACCAGGCGATCCTATCGAGTATCGACACCACCAAGGCGGTGCCCGCGTCGGATGTTGTCCTGTTCGATGGCCAATGCAACTTCTGCCGCCGACAAATCGACCATCTTCGACGGTTCGACGGAAAGGATCGCCTCCGTTTCGTTTCCTTGCACGACCCAAGCGTGGCTGTCGATTATCCTGACCTCTCCTACGAGATGCTCATGGAGCAAATGTGGGTGGTTGCTCCGGATAGCCGACGATTCGGTGGCGCCGACGCACTGCGATACCTTTCCCGGCGACTACCACTCCTCTGGCCGATCGCTCCCGTCCTCCATATCCCTTTCTCCATGCCACTCTGGAGATGGCTCTACCGCCAAATCGCCAAACGCCGTTACCGCATCGCGGGCAAAAATTGTGATGAGGGTGGTTCGTGCTCGCTTCATCGATGAAGCCGATGCGAGATCAACTCGAGGCCCTGGCTGCCTCGGCGGGATTCCCTCTCTTCGGAATCGCCACCGCACGTGAATCGGAATCCTTCTCCAATCTCCGCAATTGGATCGAGAAGGGTTATCACGGCGCGATGCATTACTTAGAGGACCGCCTCGATGCCTATCGCCACCCCAACTCGGTCCTCGACGGCTGCCGCTCGATCGCCATGCTGGGTATGCCCTACGCATCCCATCCTGAAACGCGCCGTCGCAAAGACCCTCGCTCCGAACCCCATACAACTGCCGCGCACGGTGCATCTGATTGTTCAGAAGCTCGAATCGGAAATTATGCCATGGGGGAAGTCGACTACCACGATTTCATTCGAACGCGACTGAACAGCATCGTCAAGGAGATGGAAGGGGCCGTACCTGGAAGCAAGTGGCGGGGTGTCGTGGATACGGCACCGCTTCTAGAACGCGATTACGCCCGACTCGCTGGGTTGGGTTGGATTGGGAAGAACACGCTGCTTTTGAATCGCGAGTGGGGAAGCTACTTTTTCCTCGCCGCTCTTCTCACCGATCTGGAATTACCACCCGATGAACCGATGCTGACGGACCATTGCGGCTCCTGTCGCGCTTGCTTAGACATTTGCCCCACCCACGCGTTCGTCGAACCCCATGTTCTCGACGCCTCGCGGTGCATCAGTTACCTCACCATCGAACATCGCGGCGCGATCCCTTCTGACCTTCGCGATTCGATGGGGAACTGGATCTTTGGCTGCGATCTCTGCCAAATCGTCTGCCCATGGAATCGCAAAAGGATCGAAGAACATCTCCCGGAATTCGCCCCGATCGACCAGGAGAGCCGCAACTCCCTTCGCCACTGGTTGAGCTTGGACGAAAACTCCTTTCGCCAGCTCTACCGAACCACCCCATTTTGGCGAACCAAACTCCAAGGAATGCAACGAAATGCATTGATCGCAGCGGGGAATGGAAACCGCTCCGATTTGATCGATCTCATCGAACGACACATCCAATGCGAAGACCCTGTCTTGAGCGAGACCGCTACCTGGGCTCGCAACCGAATTGCCGATCCTAAGCCCCCCCTGTAGTCAACCGCTAGGATTACAATACGGGCAGTCGGATCCCCTCCCCCCATCCCACCTTTTCGTCGAGACCCCATCGTGAAGAGCCTTCGCCGTTCCCGATTCGTGATCCTGGCCGCCCTCGCCGCCTCTTGCTCATTCGCATCACCCTGTGCCGTCCAAGCCGCAGATCCCATTCCGTTGGCTGATTCGATTCCGCTCAAGGATCTAGATGGCCATTTCCCCTTCCAACCACCGGAATCGTTGGAAGCTTGGAACGCGCGGCGCACCGAAGTCTTGGAGCAACTCGCGGTCTCGCAAGGCCTCCTGCCCAAACCGACTCTTGCTCCGGTGAAACCTATTGTTCATGGCTTGCAGGAACTCGACGGCTACGCAACAGCCAAAGTCTATTTCGAAAGCCTTCCGGGGTTCTATGTCACCGGAACCCTTTTTCTCCCACGCGATGGAAAACCAGCCGGTACGAAACGACCGGGTGTTCTCTGCCCTCACGGACATTGGGATAATGGCCGTTTCTACCATGCGTCCGATGCCGAGCTGAAAACTTCGTTGGCAACCGGCGCCGAACGATTCGAATCCGCCGCGCGGAACCCGATGCAGGCACGCTGCGTGCAACTGGCTCGGATGGGTTGTGTGGTCTATCAATACGACATGGTCGGCTACGCAGATAGCCAACAGATTTCGTTCGATCGAGCCCACCGTTATGGGGTCAAAGACGCGAACCCCGAAGTTGCCGCCGGGCAGTGGCTCCTTTACAGCCCGCGTGCCGAAGGGTTGATGCAAAGCGCCATGGCGCTGCAGACAATCAATTCGCTCCAAGCATTCGAGTTCCTGGCAAACCGCGACGATATCGATGCCAGCAAGATTGCTATCACCGGAGCCAGCGGAGGTGGAACCCAATCGTTCATCGCTGCCGCCCTCGAACCGAGGATCGCTGCCGCCTTCCCCGCCGTCATGGTGAGTACCTCCATGCAGGGAGGATGCACCTGCGAGAACGCTTGCCTGCTTCGCGTCGGAACCGGAAATGTAGAAATCGCGGCCACCATCGCCCCGCGCCCTCTCGGTTTGACCGCCGCCAACGACTGGACGAAGAACATGGAGCAAGATGGCTTCCCCGATCTTCAGAAAGTCTATGGCCTATTCAACGCCAAGAAGCAAGTCGAGCTGCACCCCTTCATCCACTTCCCGCACAACTACAACCACACTGCGCGCGGGAAGATGTATGGCTTTATCAACCGCGCCTTCCAACTCGGCCTAGAAGAACCCATCTTGGAACGAGACTTCGTCTTGCAACGAGCCGAACAATTGACGGTGTGGGATAGCGAACACCCCAAACCGGAAGCCGGCCTCGCATTCGAATCCAAACTACTGGCAAGTTGGGCCACCGACGTGGCTGCCAAAGTCCAAAAGGATCCTTCGATCGCATCCCAGGGCTGGAAGGTTCTGCTGAAACCATCGCTTGCCCTGGCCCAGACCCTGCAGTCGAGCCTGGACGGCGATGCGATCACCGTTCGCAATCTCAACAATACAGAAATAGCCAAGGGTCGCATCCCCCAGGGTTGGAACAAGCCGATTCGCATAACCGGTTTCTCCGAAGGAATAGCCGAGCCGGGAACCCTGCAAATCGGAGACCCGAACGGATTGGCCGTCGTCGACAATCAACAATCGGTCGTCAAGAATCCGCGCCCCGCCGCAGCCTACACCTTCGGCTACAACCCAACTCTCATGCAACGGCGCGTGGGAGCTGCAGTCGCCGCACTGAAAGCATTGCAAGCCAAAGGGGCCATCCCATCGGGAATCACCTTAGAGGGGAAAGGAAACGATGCCGTGCTCGTCCAACTCGTCCAGAAAGCAGCCCCCGATCTGGTGCGCGACGTAAGAACGGTCGAGCCAACATCACCGGACAAAATCGACACCATTCGCCACCCCGCCTTTGTCCCAGGAATGCTGCTGTACAAGCTTTGATACATGGATCTTGATCCCCTTTTCGATCGATTCAATAGCCTTCGAAAGACCGACAGGCTAGGTTGCTACTGGACGGTCGCGGCCGAGGATGACGAGGCACATGTCGTCTTCTTGGTCGCACCCAATGATATGCTTTTTGACGTGCGAAACGATCTCGTTTCCTGTCGCCGCAATGCTGCCGCCATTCTGCCGAACTTGCTGTCGGACTCGATCGATCGAATATTGAACGCCCGCCGCATTCGGGGCCTCGAATATTCCGTCGGTGTACAACGTCAACGACTCGCCAGGCTGTAGTTCGATCTCCACCGATTCAAATTCCAAACCTGGGATGATTCCCAACGGCGGACCTCCCACGCTCTCACCCGGCTCCTCAATCTCTTTCTTGCTGGTTAGCAAAATGGGAGGCATATGACCGGCAATCACAATCGTCGCTTTGTTCGCCGCATAATCCAATACGATCGCAGTCATCGTGATGAACCGTTCGGCTTCCAACGCCGTGATGCGATCGTTCAACGTTGCGATGGCCCGGCGGGGATCGTCAATGGTGGCGAAGGCAAATCGGGTCTCCGCCGATAACTTGGCCATGAACATCGCCGCAGCGACTCCATGCCCGACCACGTCTGCCATGACGACAGCCAGCCGCTGGTTGGAGAGCTCGATGTAGTCGAAATAGTCGCCACCAATCTGATTGGCAGGATTGTAGAACTGATAAAAGGAATATCCGGGGATCTCCGGCGAATGCCTCGGCAAAAAGGCCAACTGAACCTGCCTTGCTAACTCTAGGTCCTGCTCGACCAGCTTCTGTGCAACGACTTGTTCGTGCAATTGAGCATTCTCGATAGCGATTCCAGCTTGGTTGGCGACCCCGACTAAAATCTCAAGATCCTTGTTCTCGAATCCACCCTTTTGCTGGATAGTATCGATCTGGATGGCGCCGAGCGGCTCTCCCTCGCTGTTCAACAGAGGGGCGACGATCATCGAACGGATTCGAAAATCGGCAATGCTCTGGCTCATATCGAATCGAGAGTCGGAGCCTGCGTCGAGCGAGATGACCGCCTCACGCTTTTGCATGACTTCGCGAAGGACCGTGCGCGAGACGCGGACCATCTCTTCTTGGTCGGGGCGTCGGGTTTTTACCCAACGAGGTGTCAATTGACCTTGGTCATCCTTCAAGATGATAAATCCGCGGTCCGCTTGGATGAAGATGTTGAAAAGGGAATCGAGTACTTTGGGCAGAACCTCGTCGAGCGAAACCGCCTTGCCCAAACTCTTCATGATCTCCAAAACGGCGGATAACTTCGCTTCGGGGGAGGCGTTGATCTGGACCCCGAAATGACTGCCGCGAACGTCGAGTTTGGCCGTGACCGAACGGCTGGATGGAGCCTCCTCGCCATCGTCTACCATCATGATTCCCAACGCCGAGCTTTCCGTACCGCCGACGGATAACTCGGAGGCTTGGCCCTCCTCATGAAACGTGAGCTCGATGTCGCAAATACGTATCGAGTCCCCTTCGACCAACTGGGTGGTGTCGCCGATCAATCGACCATTAACGAAAGTGCCATTCCGACTTTTCAAGTCCTCGAGGACATAGCCAGCTCCGGACCGAAGAAGCTTGGCGTGCTGCCGCGAAACCGAGCCGCTCTCAAGGACGATATCGCAATCAGGATGCCGACCCAGTACGTATTGATTTGCATCGAGATTGTATCGGCGGCCCATCGCCGGACCGGTGACTGCATCCAAATAAGGCATATTCGAAGCAAATTCAGGGTGAAGGTAAATACGATCGCCGCAGACCGACTTATCTTATTCGAAATTCAAGAGAAAGGACGATTCGAACCAAAGATTACTTGAACATCGCGAAGGCGCGAGGCGTCGCGCATCGGCCGCGCTGCGTGCGAATAATGAGCTCGCTCCGCAAGAGAAACGGTTCGACTTCATCCTCCAACGTATCGGACGACACGCTCATGGTGTGCCCCAGTGCCTCCACACCCGCAGGACCACCATGGAACACCCGAATCAAGGTCTCTAGGTACCGGCGGTCCTGCCGATCCAACCCAATCCCATCGATCCCCATCATCTCCAACGCCTTGCCCGTCACCCCTTTGGTAACGACCCCATCCGATTTGCTCATGGCATAATCGCGCACCCACAGGAAGCGATTGTTCGCAATACGAGGGGTACCGCGTGCCCTACGCGCGATCTCTTCGGCTGCATCCGGACGCAGCTCAACTCGCAGCTTCTTGGCGTTCCGCATCAAGATCTCGACCAAGTCATCAACGTCGTAATATCCGAGATGCTGCCGGATATGAAAACGATCCCGTAGCGGTCCACTGAGCATCCCGGCTCGCGTCGTCGCACCGATCAATGTGAAGGGCTGCAGCGCTAGGTTCAACGTTCTCGCATTGACCCCTTCCCCCACGACGATGTCGATACGAAAGTCCTCCATGGCCGTATACAAGAATTCCTCCACCGGCTTGGGCAACCGATGGATCTCGTCGATAAAGAGAACGGATCCTCGCTCCAAATTGGTGAGGTAAGGAATCAATTCCTTCGGCGCCTTGAGACTCGGCCCCGTCGTCATCTCGACATGAGCTCCCATCTCGCGGGGAATACAGGTCGCAAAGGTGGTCTTACCGAGCCCCGGAGGGCCATCAAAGAGAATATGCCCCAACTGCTCACCGCGTTTCTTCGCGGCATCGATCGCAATGTGCAGGACATCCATGACTTCGGTCTGACCGACCATGTCCGCGATGCGTTTGGGACGAAGGATCGTATCGTTGTCGGACGCCGAAACACCACCTTGCCCCAAAGCGCCCTGCCCCAAACCGCTATCGTCTAGCTCCTCCGACTCGTAGTCCTCGTCGTCTGACGACATCGATGATCCCTTTGCAGATGGAGGGGTGATGGGAGTACCGCGCGCGACGGGAGGAACTCCACCGATATCCGAACGTTTCGCAGCGCCAGCCTTGCCACGTCCGGATGCCGGTTCGATATCTCCCTCCGTCAGTTTTCGCTCTCGTACCATCCTATCGACCATCCCTCCATGTCATCTGTGCCTGCCAACCGTTTTGCTACCTGATTATCCGGGGCTAGCGCCCAGCGGCTGATCGCAGCAGCCATCTTGCTAACCGGCGGCTAGCGGTCAGCGGCTGATGGCTGATGGCTGGGGCGAGATCCGGATTATTGCCCTTGGCCTCGCGAGAATCCAGGCTTTCCGTCGAAATTGAAAAGACCTTCCATCTTCACGAACTCGACTCCCGCTTTCAGAATGCGATCCATCAAAGCGGTAATGGCTTTGTGTTCGACCGCTCCCGGTGTCCCTTCAGGAAGCTGGAATCGGCAACGATAGACGTCGACCAAAAAAGTCTCTTCCATTCCGCCTGGCCATACCTTCATTCCACGGTTGCTGAGCATCTCAAGAACCAATCCGTCACCTTCGCAAGGCTTCAGCTTGGCTGCGAGCTCTTCCGGCTTGCCCGTGAACGCGCAGAAGACGTCAGCACCGACCATTTCTCGCTTCTCTTGCGATCGCACATACGGTGGTCGACTGGTGAGTGGCTTCGAAGGTGCCTTCGAATAATCAACCGCCTTAAGGACTTCTGGTTTCTTTCCAATTCGGTCCACAACGGCTTGGGCAAACTCCTTTGTGCCTACCTTTTGCTTGGAAACCCTATCGTCGAAGATGTCGTAGGTATGGATACCGTCTTCAATGGTCTTAAGCCAAGCATTATGGGCCAACTCGGCTACCGACGCTTGCCCGATGTGGACGAGCATCTGAACCGCGCCCAAGAACAATCCGGAGGGGTTGGCCAAATTTTGGCCGGCGCGGCGAGGCGCCGAACCGTGGATCGCTTCGAACATGGCACAGCCATCACCGATGTTCGCACTCCCCGCCAATCCAACCGAACCAGCGATCTGGGCCGCTACGTCGGAGAGGATATCTCCGTACAAGTTCGGCATGACGACGACGTCGAACACTTCAGGGGTATCGGCCAACTTGGCTGCACCGATGTCGACGATCCAATGCTCGTTCTCGATGTCAGGATACAGCGCTGCAATCTCGTCAAATATCTTGTGAAAGAGCCCATCGGTGAGCTTCATAATGTTGTCTTTGGTGAAGCAAGTCACCTTTTTGCGACCGTAGGCTCGAGCGTACTCGAACGCATAGCGGACGATCTTCTCGGTGCCGGGACGGCTGATGAGCTTGAGGCACTGCATCACGTCGATCGTTTGACGGTGCTCGATCCCTGCGTACAAGTCCTCTTCGTTTTCGCGGACGATGACAACATCCATCTTCGGATGCTTCGTCTCGACAAACGGTGCGTAGCTAAGGCAAGGACGGACATTGGCATAGAGTCCGAACGCTTTGCGCGTCGTCACGTTCAGCGATTTGAACCCTCCCCCCTGCGGAGTGGTGATCGGTGCTTTCAAGAAGACTTTGGTCTCTCGCAAACTTTGGAAAGCGTTGGGCTCGATCCCTGCCAAATTCCCCTTGAGGTATTGCTTCTCACCGATCTCGATGGTCTGGATATCGAGCTGTGCTCCCGCCTCTTGGATTATTTGCAGGGTCGCCGCCATGATCTCGGGACCGATTCCATCACCGTGCGCGACTGTAATTGGTGTTGCCATATCTGTTGAGCAGTACAAGGGTTGGGGTGGGAGGGAAGGTCCGTCGAAGGTCTCGCGCAGCACGCGCGACCGGACGGATGCGGGATGCTAGTCGCAAAAACGACCGGCATCGCAGCAGAAGAAGGAGAAATCCTATTCAGGATCCCTCAAACCAGCAACTCGCCACCTCGCGCTGTTGCGGGTTTTCAGGCGGTTTTTTCGATCCAGCGGGCCCTAAATGCTTCGTAATCCGCCCGCGTGTCGATCCCGCGGTGAGAAGCCGGAATGACACCGACCACCATTTTATGCCCAGCCTGCAGAAACCGCAGCTGCTCCAGCTTCTCCGCCTGCTCGACCGGGCTCGGGGGCAACTGGGCTAACCCCATGAGAAAATCGCGCCGGTACGCGTAAATGCCTATGTGCTGATAAAACAAGGGAGGGACACGGTCCAACATGGTATCCTCCCAATCCCTCGGATGCGGAATCGGCGAGCGACTGAAATACATCGCCGTTCCATCGTGCTGACAAACCACCTTCACACACGCCGGATCAAGCAAATTCTCGCGCGTTCGGATCGGCGTCGACAATGTCGCGACGGAAGCCTGGGAATTGGCAACCAACAACTGCATGACTTGATCGATAGCCCCTCCAGATATCTCCGGCTCATCCCCCTGCACATTGACGAAAACATCGACGCCTGGCATCTGGGCCGCCACCTCTGCAATTCGATCGGTGCCGCTCTGCGCATCGACATCGGTCATGACCGCATGGCCGCCAAAACCCTCCACAACCGCTTTCGTTCGGGGATGATCCACGGCAATGGTGATCCCGCTCGGCAGTTTGGCCGCCCCGCACGCTCGGTACGTATGCTCCAAAACCGTCATGCCTGTCTCCGCCAACAGCAGCTTCTCAGGCAACCGAGACGATGCTAGCCTCGCTGGAATAACAATCCGACCGATCATCCGTGACTCTCCGATCTACCAAATTTTGCATTCTACCAAGAGGGGTTTTGCTGCCGGGGCGGTTGAACGAGGACGATGGAACGGGGACGGCCTCAGTTTGGACCGTCGTACTTGGTGAAAATCATCCGACCAGCCTGCGTTTGCAATGTACTGGTGACCACCACGCCAATGGTCTGGTTCAACCGGTCGCGACCGCCTTCCACGACGACCATCGTCCCGTCATCCAAATACCCGATCCCTTGATCCTGCCCCTCCCCTGGCTTCACAACGCGAATCTGGAAGCCTTCGCCCGGCAAGAACTGTGGTCGAAGGGAGCTGGCGATTTGGTTCAAGTCAATCACGGGGACATTGTGCAGCTTGGCGACTTTGTTCAAATTGAAATCCCCCGTCACAAGCTTGCCGTCCAAATGCTTCGCTAACAAAACCAACTTCATGTCGACCGGCTGCCCCGCAAACTCCGGCAACTCCCGGTCGTACATCATGAAGTCCAACTTCTCGCTGGCCCGAAGTCGGTTGAGAATGTCCAATCCCCTTCGTCCGCGAACCCGCCTCAGCTTGTCCGAACTGTCGGCGATATTCTGAAGCTCCAGCAAGACGAAACGGGGCATCACCAACTGACTATCCAGAATCCCTGTGTCGGCCAATTCTGCAAGCCGCCCGTCGATGATGCTGCTGGTGTCCAATATCAAGGGCTTCATCCCTTTGAGGTCCCGCGAAAACTCGACGTAAGGAACCACGAAGCGGAAGTCATCCTTCGTTTGCAACAACAAACTGATGCAGATGTAGCACAAGACCGTCAAAATGCCCAAGTTGATGTAGTCTTTGAACCGGTTTTCCAACAGAAATGGCGTGAGGGCGACCGTGAGCAAATAGGACAGCATCAACCCGATCAACAAACCAAAGTAGATGGCGGAGATGACCTCGATCCGCTTGCGCGGAAACAACATGTCGATGGCCACGACGCCGAACGCAACAATCAACACTCCGCTGAAAACCAAAAACGGGGTCAATGATCCAAAACCGTCGAAGTCCTGGGATTGAGCCCAAATGGTCCCCACCCCACCCGCGACAATAATGAAAATAATCCGCAATGCCAACACGGCGACCGCGTCAGCAATCGGTGCTTTTTTGTTTCGGTCTGATGCTGGTTCGAACCTGGTGGTGTCCATGAATCGCTAACGAAAGGGCGCTGCTGTTTGGAGAGGATGGGAAGACGCATCCAGCCTCTTCTCAGATCAACTGTACGTCATCATAACGAAAAAATACGGCCCGAATACTCAAATAGTTCGTCGGGAATACACAGCATTTCCCCCTCGCGCCCAGCGTGATCCGGCAACTCGGGGTGGCAATACAGGGTGGCAATACAGGGTGGCAATACAGGGCGGCGGAACAGGGCGGCGAAATGGTGCGCAATAATCCGCCTTTCTGACTATCGGTAGATATCCGAGAGGGATGCGATCCAATCTTTGATCTCTTTCCGAGCCGACTCGGGCTCGATCAACTCGGCATCCTTCCCCAATGCCATGACCCGGGGAATGATCTCCAAATCCTGATAGGCGGGAACACTCAAAATGCAGGTCCCGTCAGGCAACGCCTCGACACGCTGGAGGGAATGCCACGGCTCCTCTTGGATCCATCGGGCCGCCCGCGTCGATAATTTGATTTTGTAGGTCACGGGATCTTCCCCCCGGAAAATCCCGACGCTCTGCCCGAGATGGGCCTCCAAATCGACCTCTTCGTTGTAGCGATACCACCGGTCCAAGGCCGTCGCTCTCGAAAACCGATCTAACTTCCAGTGCCTCAGCCGATCCTCAGGGTCCTTGTCAACATCCCGCCCCTCCTCCATCGCAATCACATAAATGCTCCCCTGGTACAACGCCAACCCATAAGGCTCCAAGTACCGTGTAGAAATCGGCTTGCCAATCGACTCGTACTCGGCCTCGACGATCCGATGCTCGGAAATCGCTCGATTGACGGTCTTGAGTATCCCCTGCTGCTTCTCGTAGGTCTTGGCAGGCACCCCAAGCACCCGGAGCGTTCGACGATACTTTTGATAATGCTCCCACACCCCAGCGGGCAATTGCTCCCGGATCTTGTTCCAGAACGCCTCAATCCCCTGCCAAAAGGGGGTCCCGACCAAAGGCAACATCAAGTCACGTCCCATCGACAACGCGATGAGCTCGCTCGCATTGATCGTGATGCGGTGCAACCCCTTGTCAACACGACTCAGCTTCCAAACCTTCCCTGTATCCAAATCCTCCGTGACGATATTCATCCCCGCCACTTGCAAGGCTTCTAAATCCCGACGAATACTGCGGACATGCAAGGAGGTCAGTCCCAACTCCTCCACCACCGCGTCTCGAAGCTCTTCCAAACTGCTACCGTATCGTCGCCGCTCCAAGATTTGAATGATCTTGTGCTGGCGAATCAGTTGTTCGTTGCGAGCCACCGTTGCGAGTCCATTCTTGGTTGAAGAGTATCGATCGGGCCCATTCTTACGGAGCACCCGGGGTGGAACAAGCCGCATTGACGATGAAGACGAAACCAGCGAAACAACCACTCTGCTACTCCCCTCCTCGATTTCTCCCCTCCCATATCCATCGCAAATGACACTTTGCAGCTATATTGGACTCCTTGCGAATCCCGCTCACCCCTCACCGGCCTTTCTGTCTTTCCTTTGCAAGAGTCTGATTCTCTCAGAGCTTCCCATGAAATTCCCACCTAACTGGCGTTCGCTTGCTAGCATTCTTCCGCTCCTCTTCGTGACATCGGCAATCTTCCCCGCCACACACCTGCATGGACAAGAATCGCGCCCACAGCCAACCCCTCAACCTCCCGCCCAACCACCCGTCGAAACCCTTTTCTCGGGCCCCCAACCTGGCGAACCTGCCGAGGGCTTCGAAGTCCTCGGCGTCTTCCCTCCTCTGGAAAACCAAAAGTTTGACTTCCTAGCCCAAGCCAAAGACAAGCCTCTGTTGCTGATCTTCGTCCACGATCTCAATCGTCAATCGATCGGTTTCACTCGGATCCTAGGCAACTACGCCGCCTCGCGCGCCTCCGATGGACTTGAAGCAGGCATCGTGTGGCTCGATGACGACACCACCAACGCCATCGCAACCCTCCGTCGTACCCAGCACGCTCTCCCAAAAAATGTTCCGGTTGGGATCTCCGTCGATGGGAGAGAAGGCCCCGGCTCTTACGGACTGAATCGCAAATCGACATTGACGATCCTCCTTCTCGAAAAAAATAAAACCATCGCGAACCACGCCTTGATCCAACCCAGCTTGCAAGCCGACCTTCCCAAAGTCCTTCAAACCATCGTTGCCAAAATCGGTGGCCAAGTCCCCCCGATGGAATCGCTCGAAGGGATGCCTCGTATGGAATCCGCTTCGACCAACGAACCACCCAATCTCCGCCCTTGGCTAACTCCCATCATTCGCCGCGACGCGAGCGATGAAAGCATCGTCGAAGCAGCAACCAAACTAGAGACCTTCCTCCAAGACAACCCTGCCGCACAAAAGGAAATAGGACGTATCACGAGCACCATCCTGAACGCAGGCAAATTAGAAAACTACGGCACTCCGAAAACCCAATCGTATTTCAAAAAATGGGCGTCCCTGTATGGCCCCAAACCAAACGAAAAGAAGCAGACCGATGCGCCGAAGCGATAACCGAACGAGAGGTGCAACACTCCGGATGGCAATCGACTCGGTACGTCCCATCCTTGGTCTGCTCCTCCTCTCTTTTCTATCTCTCGCTGCAACGCAGGCCGACGATCAAACCGATTCGATCGCATCACCAAAAACCTCCGACGAAGAATCCAAGCATGCGTCAGGGTTTCGAGACCTGCCGGGGTTTCGAGATCAGATTGTCCCCCTCCTCACGAAGCTGGGGTGCAATGCTGGTTCATGCCACGGTGCAGCCGCCGGTCGGGGTGGAATGGCGCTCTCCCTTTTTGGCTCTCGCCCCGAATCCGACTATGCAACGCTCGTAGTCGATCTGCAAGGCAGAAGGGTGCATCGTGTTGTTCCTGAAAGGAGCTTGCTGCTTGCCAAACCCTCGGGACTGCTCGATCACGAAGGTGGGGTTCTGATTGATAAAGGGGACGATGCTTGGCGTGCGATCGAAGCTTGGATGAAAGCCGGTTGCCCAGACGACCAACCCGCTTCCTTGCAATCCCTGGAGTTAGAGTTTCAAGGTGACTCGGAACCTCTGACCTATCGCGTGGTGGCTACCGACGCACAAGGCAAAAGACAAGATGTAACTCCTTTCGCAGCCATCCAATCGGACCAACCGGATGCTGTCCGAATCGATCGACGTCACCATACACTTGATTTTCTCCAACCCGGCGTCCACTCCCTCTTCGCTCGCTTTCGGGATCAAGTTGCGGTTCGACAGCGAGCGATTCCCTTCTCAGAACAAACCGGACCAACGCACCCCAGCACCGATCCTTCGATCCAGCCGGCAAGCGACGCGGAACACACCATCGACCGCCTCGTCAACCAACGACTTCGCCAGCTGCATCTCCCGCAAATAGAAATCGCCGACGAAGCGTCTTGGCTCCGGCGCCTTTACCTGGATTTGCTCGGCCGGGCTCCCACCATCCCCGAGTGCGATGCCTACTTGCAATCGTCGAATCCGCAGAAAAGAAGCCTGCTCGTCGACTCGCTTTTGGAAAGCGACGCATTCGAGCAGCACCAAGTCTTTCGCTGGGCAAGACGGCTTGGGGCCCGCTCTCTTGCGAACGAAGCAGAGGCTTTCCAGTCGCACATTCGATGGCTTGATCAGAAAATTCGCGACGACGCCCCCATTCCCGAAATGGCCTCGGAGCTTGTGCTCGCACTAGGGGACTCTCGCTCGGTCGGAGCTACCCATTTCACACGTTCCTACCCTGATCCGAAAGCGAGGGCCGACGCCTTCGGTCGATTCTTCTTAGGAATCCAACTCTCCTGCTCGCAATGCCATGATCACCCGCTGGATCGTTGGACCCAAGACGATTTTCACGGCTTCGCTGCAATCTTTGCCAAGACGGTGGCGGAGCCCGTGGTGAAGCAAGATCCGAACGGCCAAATCATCCACCCAGGAACAAAACAACCAGCTGCACCGAAGATCCCCGGCCAGCCCGATCCTCTTGCAATCGATGACCCGCGATTGCCGTTGGCCGATTGGCTGAAGTCGAAGAATCGATTGCTGGCCAAAGCGCAAGTCAATTGGATTTGGAGCGAGTTCATGGGTCGCGGGCTCGTCGAACCAATCGATGCGATGTCTCCTCTCGCACCCGGCAATCACCCGGAACTCCTCGAGCATCTGACGGATTACTTCCTGCAACAGGAATGCCGCACGCGGCCGATGATTCGGTATCTGCTTCAAAGCCAAACCTACGCGCGACGCGCTCGATCCGCGGAGGAGTCTATCCTCACGGAACAATTCCTAGCCCGCGCCGCACCACGCCCGTTGGGAGCCGAAACCTATACGCATGCGATCGCGAGATTGCAGCGGCACTATACCCTCTCTGAAGCCCCCTCTGCAGACCCATCTGAGATGGTAGACTCGCTACCCGCAAATCCCTACGAAGCTTGGATCGACGGAAACGTTCGCTCGGAGTCACTTGAAATTCTGGGTCGGTGCACGCGGCCTGAATCGTGCAATGATTCGACGCGATCGGAGTCGACGCTGCGTCGCGAGTTGCATCTGATGAACAGCCCGCTCCTGGACGACGCCATCCGAACCATCGCAGACGGCTGGCAAAGACAAAGGGACGAGCAAGTCCCGTTGCGGGAGATCGTCGACGAATTCCACAGGCTCGCTGTTCAGCGACCGATGACCGAATCCGATTGGGATGACTGGTCGGACGAATTGATTCATACCGATCCCGATGAACAACGTCGGCGATGGGAAGATTTCCTGTGGTCCATGCTGGTTAGCCAAGCCTTTCGAACCCGCTGAGGAAGCAACGTATGCATTCGCGAGATCCATATTCCATCATTCGGTTGCCGCAATCGATCTCCCGCCGGGGACTGATCCAATCCACTGCAGCGGCTTGGGTCCACCTTGGTGCATTAGGACTTGGTACCTACTGTTCCCTCTCTTCGCGCCGCTCGGACGCGGGAACGACAAGTTCGAAGCCAACGGCGAACTCGAAACCGAATAAATCTTGCATTCTCCTGTGGCTCGACGGAGGACCCAGCCATTTGGAGATGTTCGATCCAAAACCGGAAGCGCCCGTGGAGATCCGGGGCGCACACCAGTCGATCGAAACCAATGTCCCTGGTATCCGAATCGGGGAATGGTTGCCCAGAACCAGCTTGGTCTGTGACAAGCTCGCAATCCTCCGCTCCGTCACCTCCCCTCTAGGAGAACATGGCCTCGCAAATCGATACTTGCTGACAGGCTACAAGCCCGCTGCGGTGGATTATCCTTGCTACGGCTCGGTACTTCAGCACTTGCGCGGCAAACCAGGCGAACTCCCCTCTCACATCGCTATCCCGGAAATACGAACCGTCGGCGCGGGCTTTCTAGGGAGCGCCGCAGAGCCTTTCGCTACAGGTGGAGATCCAGCGCAAGCAGGCTTTCAAGTGCGAGACTTGGTACTCCCAAAACCGATCACTCTGGAACGTCTTGATCGCCGCCAACGCTTCTTGCAGCGGATAGAACGCGATCTCACGGCCGACAGGACGAACGAGAACGCGATGACGCCTGCCATGCGTGAAGCCTTTTCGCTGATGCAATCCCCCTCCACCCAGCAAGCCTTTGATCTTTCTCAAGAATCCCAAAAGACGCGTGAGCGATATGGGCTGAGGACATTCGGCCAAAGCTGTCTGCTTGCAAAACGTTTGGTGCAACGAGGTGTTTCGTTTGTCACCGTTCAATATCCAGGCTGGGACACCCATGAAAACCTGCGACTTGCTCTGCGAGACGGCTACAGCGGTGCCAAGGAAGGAGTCGGCTTGATACCGACGTTCGATCAAGCCTACTCGGCCCTTATCGAAGACCTGAGCCAATCCGGATTGCTCGATGAGACCTTGGTTGTGGTCATGGGAGAATTCGGTCGAACTCCAAAACTCAACACACGTGGCGGACGCGACCACTGGCCGCGAGTCTTTAGTGTCGTCATGGCAGGTGGGGGTGTCCGAGGCGGACAATCCATAGGAGAAAGCGATCGTATCGGCGAGAGCCCGAGCTCCCTACCTATCACTCCCGCCGATCTCGCCTTCTCGATCTATCGATTGCTCGGAATCGATCCCGATCAGGAACTCCTGACACCAGAAGGTCGCCCCATCCCATTGGTCCAAGGTGGAAAATGGATTCCTCAATTGGCATAATCCAGATCGCTTGCTTCCCGCATCGCCGCGATCGCCATCGAATGGGACTGCTCGTGCTGGTCACACTTGGGTGCATCGCTTGGTTTACCCCAAAGACTTGGGGTATGGATGGGGACACTTTACCCCGTCAGGTAATCGAGATACCCCGCGTTGGGAAACTCCCCTTTATTGCAGTCGAACAGATCAGCGACAGCGGCCGATTGCTATTGGCATCCGAAGCTGGATTATTTGAGTGGCAAGCCCCCAGTGCCATCCCGCAGGGAGCTTCTACGCCCGTCAGTGGGCTCACACCTTCCCGAATCGACACGCGCGTCGAGCGAATATTCGATTTGAAACGGAGCACTACCGGAGAACTCCTGGCTATCGCAGGTGGGGTCCCTGGAGTGTCGGGTTTGTTGGAGGTCTGGAACCTCCGCGACCAAAGCCTCTTGAAGCGATGGGAAATGCCCCATGACGTGATCTATCAAGTCGCTTGGGCACCCGACAGCAAACGACTGGCAGCCGCGTGCGCGGACGGGGTTTGTATCGCCGATGGTCTGGAGAGCAATAGTGCGCCCTCGCGTTACTCGGGGCATTCCTCGGCAGCCACCACCGTCGCGTTCCTGCAAGACGGGCAAATGGTCGCCTCCGGTGCGATCGACCAAACCATCCATGTATGGCACTCCGTAACCGGCGTTGGGGCACGGGTTTTGGATAATCACACCGCCCCGGTCCGTCAGATTCTGCTTGGCCCCCGATCGACCGACCCCCTAAAAGGAACCATCCTTTCTGCGAGCGAAGATCGAACGGTTCGACTTTGGCAGCCTCAGCTTGGACGGCTCGTCCGATTTACCAAACTACCGAGCAGTGTGAGTGCCATGGAAAAGGTCGTTGCGCTCCCTACCGATTCGCGATCCACCGAGTTGACGCACATGGTCGTGGGCTGCGATGACGGAACTCTACACCGCATTGATCTTCGGATTCTGAAATCCGAGCAAATGGATGCACCAAACCTAGGTCGGGTTTATCGGCTTCTTCGATACGCCAAGAACACGTCCAACCCTGCCCATAGCGTCTTGATCCTACTAGCCGCGAACGGGGCCGCTGTGATCGAGTGAATGCAAGCACGGATTGCTTGAGGATCAAGCGTCGACGACGATGTTGCCATCCGGGACGCAGACACACGGCAGGATCTCATTGGGCTTGAGCGGATACTGAGGCTTGCGTGTGTAGCGCACTTTTCCTTCAAGCAATCGTACGGCGCAACTGCCGCAGGCTCCCGTCCTGCAGCCACTGTTCATCGGAATATCGGTCTTGATCGCAAAGCCTAGCAAGTTCGGGAAGGCAGCAGCGAACTCTTCAAGACGGTTGGATTGCCGAAAGTGGACCGAGCAGGGAACGAACTCCTTCTTTTCTCGGGCCATCGAGGGAGCCGAATCATTTACCGGTTCATTTACCGGCGCATGAAACAACTCAAAATGGATATTCTCGTTCGCAATCCCCGCATCAAGCAATCCGGTTCGCATGTTTTGAAGCCAAGCTTCCGGACCGCACAAATAGACGTCTGTCGCATCGAGCGCGTCGATCCCTTCGCATACGTCTGCGGCGCTGAATTTTCCTTCTTGGATCACGTTATCCTCTTCGCCCATCACCCCCCGAGGAAATCGGGTGAGGAAAAGTCGAATCCGGAGATCGTCCGGGAAGTCGGCGAATTGATGCGCGAACGACAGCAAATACTCGGCGAATGGGGCATGATCGACGTCCCGGAACTGAGCAAACAAGCGAATCGATCCATGCGGCCTCTGCATCGCTTGCTGCAACATCGGAATCATGGGAGTCACTCCCACTCCAGCACATGCAAACACGACATGACGCGCCGTGCAACTCTGGAGCGTAAAAGCTCCAGATGGCCCTCGCACGCGAAGTCGATCACCCACGACAACGGAGTCATGTAGCCAGCGACTCACGCTCGTCTCGCGGTCGCTCGCTCGCTTCACCGTAATGCGCCAGTACCCAGCCCTCGCTTCCTCCGACAACGAATAACAACGGCACTCGGGCACCTCCCCACGACTACAAGGTCGTTCGAGCAACAGATGTTGACCTGGCAAGAAAGAGGGGAGCGGCTCCCCACCCAGATCGAGCAAATAAAACGACCGCGTGTCGGACGACTCCTGGTCGATCCGTACGACCTGCACGTCGAACCATCGCGATTCTTGCTGACGCAACGACAGATCGTGGAAACTCTGGTGCAAGGTCATAGCAAGCTCGGTCTGCCGGAGCTTGTGCAGACTCGACTGGTCGGCATCGCGAAGCCTTCGCTCCCGAAGCACGCGTTGAATGCCTCGGGTCGTTTGAAAGAAGATAACGGCCACGACCGCGGCAACCGCCGCGATGGCTAGCTTCTCCAGAGTGAATGCAAAGGGACTCATATCCACTCACCCCTCGGATGGGTCGTGGACGATTCAATAGAAAAATTGCCTGGAAAGTCAAAGTTTCTCAAGGCGTAAACTCTTTACCGCCCCATCCCATTTCACCAAAATAAAAAACATCCGTTTGCAAGCGATCGATCGAGTTGGGCTAGGAAGCTGCCGTTGTAGGGTAACGGCCTCTTCCTCGCACTCCTCGTCATGCCAACTTGAAGTCATGTCAGCTTGAAGACCGGCCACGTTGCACGGATCGAATCGCTTTCGGTGCGCTCGCGGCTTGCCGTAGAACCGAGCGCATCGCGGCCAGATGTCCCTTTGTCAGAGGAGTTGCGAGGAGTGGAAAATCCGGAGATACCAGCGTTCGACGAGACGACGAGCCCCGAAGCCAAATTGGAACGCTGCCAGTCGATCATCGATTATCGATTCCGAGATGCATCGATTTTGATGTCGGCATTGACCCATTCCAGCGTTGCATCGACACGAACCCAATCCAACGAGCGGATGGAGTTCCTGGGAGATTCCATCCTCGGCATGGTCGTCTGCGATTGTCTCTTTCGCAGCTATCCCGATTACTTGGAAGGAGAATTGACCAAGATCAAATCGGTGGTTGTCTCGCGCCGTGTCTGCGCTAAGATTTCCAGGCAGCTTCGACTCGACGAATGCTTGGTCGTAGGACGCGGAATGATGAAGTCCGCCATGCCTCGTTCCCTTTTAAGCGATGTCTTTGAAGCGATCGTGGCGGCCATCTTCATCGATGGAGGCCTTGATTCAGCCCGCAGATTCATATTGACCCACATCGAGCCGGAAATTCGACTCGCTGCGGATGGCCACCATGGAGGAAACTTCAAATCCTCGTTGCAGCAAATCGCTCAAAAGGATCTCAAAGGGACTCCGGTGTATCGGCTTGTTGACGAACATGGGCCCGACCATAGCAAGCAGTTTCAAGTCGTTGCGGAGATTACAGGCAAGCGGTTCGCTCCTGCTTGGGGACGCAACAAAAAAGAAGCAGAACAAAGAGCTGCAGGAAACGCACTCGCGCAACTGAGAGGAGAAGACGCCCCCTTCACGTCCATGTAGGGATTGGTCGACCGCCTTCGAACGGACATAGGCTTTTGACCGACGGAGGCTTGTACCGACCGCGATAACCGAAGGAGTGAAGATGAGATCGCGAAATGAGAGGCGTATCGGCTCGATCGAGTGGCTCGAGTCCCGTTTACCCCTGGCAGCAGAAGGCTCGGTCTACCCACTTTCCCAATCCTACGATACATCGGGGCTGGGAGGGCAAATCTCCGCCATCGTTCAGTGGGGGGATGGGAGCAGTTCACCAGGTACCGTCGCCTCGCAACCAACCTTGAGCCCGCTTCGATTTCGCTTTGATTACTCCACCGACACGACCGGCTTTTTTGCGGATAGCGCTCGTCGACAGACGCTGCAACGGGTGGCGGACTCGATCACCTCGAAATGGAGCGATACGCTGCTGGCCATCCAACCCAGCGGCAGCAATCAATGGACGGCGAGGTTTCAGAATCCAGCGACAGGCGCGAGCGATTCTCGCAACAACCTGTCCATCGCAGCCAACGAAATCTTGGTGTTTGTAGGAGCCCGCTCGCTCGGAACTCCGCTTGCTATTGCCAATCGCGGCGGGTTTTCTGTCTCTGCAACTTCGCAAGCGTTTGTCGACTCTGTACGCCATCGCGGACAATCGGGAGCCGTCGCAACCCCTCCCACGGACTTCGGCCCTTGGGGTGGTTCGCTGGTGTTCGATCCTACCGACACATGGCACTTCGGTCTCACCACAGAAGGCCTCGACAGCAACGAATTCGACTTCGCCTCGGTCGCCGCCCACGAACTGCTCCACTTGCTCGGCTTCGGTCTCAGCGGCAGTTTCGACGCAAAACTGACACCCTCCGGATTTGTAGGGCCCAACTCGGTCGCCATCGCCGGGGTCAATCCGATCCCGATGCAGGATGGGGATCACTTCGCCAACTCCCTCCTCAGCGGCGGGCAACAAACACTCATGTCCACCGCGGTCACAGGAGGCCAACGAAAACTTCCCACCCGACTGGATCTCGCTGCCCTGCAAGACGTCGGCTGGCAATTGAACCTCCCTCGCGTCGAACTCTCCGCCAACCATGTCTATGGAGACAACGCTTCCCTCACAGGCAGCGTTCTCCTTCGCGGATCTTTGTACGGGGAAAAAACGTATCCCTTTTCCCTATCCACCACAAACGTACCCCCGACCCTAGACCAACCCGTTGCTTCGAACACCCAAGTCGGAGTGCCGATCTCCCTGCCAAACCTAGGAGTCTTTTCCGATCCTGGATTTGGGATGCCCAATGCACCCACTCCCAGCACAGAACGATTCACCTACACAATCGATTGGGGGGATGGAACAACAGTCGATCGCGGATCGGCCATTATCACATCGCTTGGCTCACCCGGAATTCCAACCCGAGGGAGATTCGGTGGCCAACACACCTACAACCGCACGGGCACCTTTACAGGAACCATCACAGTCGAGGACGACGACGGCGGACGAGCCACGCGTTCCTTTAACGTTCAAGTCAACGGGGCGCCATCGCTCACTCTGCGAATGGACAAAGCGTCGATACCCGAGAACGCAGGAACCAATGCCGCAACCGTCACCGTCGAACGGGTCGGCTTCGCCCTCAACACTCCTCTCTCGATTCGACTCGTAAGCAGCGACACCACCGAGCTTACCATGCCCGAATCGGTAATCATTCCAGCAGGAGCGACTTCGGTGCAAGTACCCGTTCAAGCAATCGATGATCGCCTGCTAGACGGAAATATATCCGTGCAAGTGAGAGCGGAAGCGGGATCTGTTGTGAGCAATCCCTTCAACGTCATCGTCACCGACCACGAGCCCCTGCAAGTGTCGGCGACGCGAACCCGATTTCGAGAAAACGAAGGGGCAGGTGTTTCCATCCTCACCGTGTCTAGGTCGAACACCGACACCCAACAAGCGATCACCGTTGCGCTGAACAGCTCCGATACGTCCGAGCTAACGCTCCCGACCAGTGTGACCATCCCTGCCGGTCAGTCCTCCGTGAATGTCGGAATCACCGCCGTGGACGACAATCTCTTTGACGGCTTACAAAATGTGCTAGTAAGCGTTTCGGAACCCCGATACGTCGGCGCGTCCTTGGCAATGTCAGTGGAAGACTACCAGCCTCTGCAATTGGTCTTGCAGGGAAAGGAGCGGTTGAACGAAGACATCCCCTCCGAACGGTCTGGGGTCGTGATCCTGAGCCTGCGATCCCCTGCACCAGCTGGGGGTGTCACCATCGCGTTATCGGTGGATCGCCCTAGCGAACTATCCATCCCAACTTCGGTGCAACTTACTGCAGGTTCTACACAGATCGCTGTGCCGATTCAAACCATCGATGATTTCGTAGTCGAAGGAACGAGATCGGTGCGAATTTCAGCCTCGGGCCCGGGAGTCATCGCTGCCGTTTTGGATGTCTTGATCGCAGAGGAAGATCAACCCTTCTGGACCAACGTCGGGGACGAGTTCGACGTGAACGACGACGGATCGATCGACCCGCTGGATGCTCTGTCCATCATCAACGCGATCAATACCGGAGGCTCTCGTATCCTTCGTCCCGACCGTGACCTAGCCCTCGATTTCGTCGACATCAACATGGACGGCTCCCTCGATCCCCTCGATGCTCTGGCGATGACGAACTTTCTCAATCGCGCCCGTTAGAGCCGGGAAAGCCAGCGATCTTCATGCAATCTTCATCTCCCCGTTACTTTTTATTTGCCTAGCATCTATACTATTGACACTCCTCTCGCATTACATCTTTGATCCATCACCACGAGGAGACTTCTATGAAAGCGGCGTTTGCGTTCCGTTTGATAGCAGCTTGTGCATTTTTGAACTTCCTGCTGTCACCCCAGCTTCGAGCAGGCATCACGGTTAGCGACTTGAACGCGACCTACACCCAGGACTTCAACACGCTGGTCTCGAGCGGCGCAGCTGTTGCGTGGTCCAACAACCTCACCTTGCCAGGTTGGTCTCTCTTCAATTCCACAAACGCGGCAGTCCCCACGTATCTCCCGGGTACGGGCAGCACCACTACCGGTAGTTTTTACAGCTTTGGATCGACCGGTTCGTCCGAACGAGCCCTTGGCAGCACCGGTTCCGGTGGCACTTATTTCGGCAGCCCAGCTACAGGAAGCGTCGCGGGTTACATGGCCGTTCAATTCGAGAATCAAACAGGCTCGACCATCGACTCCTTCACCCTCGGTTTTGCAGGGGAACAATGGCGAAACGGCGGGAATGCGACCGCACAAACCATGGTCTTCGAATATGGATTCGGGGCCGCCTTCGACACCGTCGCAGCATGGAATGCACCTGGTTCGAACTTCGACTTCACCTCTCCAGTAGCCACAGCCTCGGCAGCCGCAGTGGACGGAAATATCGCCGGCCGCGTCGAAGGCTTGGGCGGAACCATCGCCGGATTGAATTGGTCCACAGGCGATTCCCTTTGGCTTCGCTGGATCGAACGAAACGATGCTGGTAACGATCACGGACTGGGCATCGACGACCTTTCTTTCAGCGTCTCGGCCGTTCCCGAACCAAGCTCCATGCTGTTGCTGGGCTGCTTCGGAATCGCGGGCGGTGCATGGCGATGGCGAAAGAGATCCCTTCGAAAATCGGATTTGTCCTAGACCCGATGCCCTATGCGGCGGGCGTACGGATGAAGCAGTTCCCCGGGGACTGCTTCATAGGACGTTCACATCCGGTTGAGCGAATCGGCCAATAATTCCATCGGGAGCCCGACGACGTTGGTCGGGCTGCCAGTTCGCAAGTGGATCCAGTCCGGCCCATCTTGGAACCCAAAAGCGCCCGCCTTCCCAACCCACTGATCGGTGTCGAGGTAGGCTTCCAATTCGGAGTCATCGATGGCATCCATCCAAAGCTTCGAAACGTCGACACGCACAATCCGGTTCGCCGTCTCCTTGTCCCACAAACAAAGGCCGCTGTAGACCGAATGCTCGCGGCCGCGCAGCCTGCGCAACATCTCTCGTGCATGCTCTCGATTTTCAGGCTTTCCAAGAACAATTCCGACGCACTCCGCCACCGTATCACACCCGACAACCAACCCTCGATCCAATTTTTCAATCACGTTCGCCGCTTTTTGATACGCGAGCCTAGCGACCAGCTCCGGAGGTGTCTCGCGCGAACAGATGCCGCACTCCGCGTTCGGATCGGGCTCCACCACCCTGAACGCATAGCCATACCGGTCTAGCAGTTCGCGACGCCGAGGGGAGCTGCTCGCCAAAATCAAAGGTCGCGTGTCGGCGACGAAGCCACTGGGTGGGGCAAACAAACTCATGGACGTATCTGCTTCGTGATCAAGATGCAATGGGAATGAAAACGGGATCCAACGCACAACGATGTGGGGACAACCAAAACATTTCGGCTATCATCTTCGCAAAGCGCTCACCGCAGATCCCACTTGCCACCAGTCTCTCCCATGACAGCGTCAACGTCAACGAACGAAGCTCCTCGTCGATCGGTCCTCGCCCTCTTCTCCCATCCTGATGACATCGAATTCGTCGCAGCCGGAACCCTGCTCCGTTTGAAAGCGACCGGTTGGCAGATTCACTACATGAACCTTGCCAACGGATGCTGTGGCTCGAACGAAACCGATCGCGCCACCACCGCCCAAATCCGCCTGCGGGAGGCGCAGCAGTCGGCGGCGATTCTCGGAGCGACCTTCTACCCACCCATTTGCGACGATCTCGATGTCTTCTACAACCGAGAAAATCTGGCCAAAGTCGCCGCCGTGGTCCGCTGCGCGAACCCATCGATCGTCCTCACCCATGCCCGTCACGATTACATGGAGGATCACATGGAAGCCTGCCGTCTCGCTGTGACGGCCGCCTTTACCCGCTCGGTCCCCAACTATCAAACCGATCCCCAGCAATCACCCGTCGATGGCGACATCGCACTCTACCATGCCCAACCGCACGGAAATCGCACCCCGGATAACCGTCTCGCCATCCCAACCTATGTCGTTTCGATCGACGAGGTCATGGAGACGAAGCTGGCCATGCTAAGCTGCCACCAATCGCAACAGAACTGGCTAGCCAGTACACAGAAAATGAATTCCTACCTTCAAACCATGCTGGATTTGAACGCCGAGGTAGCCCAAATAACCCATGCCCCTTCCCAATACGCGGAAGGCTGGAACAAACACTTGCACCTGGGTTATGGCCCGCAGGATTGGGACCCCTTGCTCGAGATCGCTACCGCTACCAACACCCAATTTCTCTCCTAAAGGAATTTGGAGATCGGGCCTCCTCGCGCGGCCATCGCATCCACTTTCGCATTCACCTCTGGGTCCTCCACCAGGGGTGGGGCATGATGGGGTTTGATCCTCGCATCGATCAACAGAGGACCGCGGCACCCCCAATGCTTGAAATCGCTAAAGGCGCGCACTCCGTCGATGTCGATCGCGGGATTGCTACGCGTAAAGGTCACCCACAGCCAGTTCTTCAACGATTTGGCCGCAAACTCGCAGTCATCGGTCAACACAAACATCTGCACCCCGTCCCCCTCGGGCACCTCCCAACATCCATCGAGGCTCTCCGCAACCGCCCGAAGCGTCAATCCCTCGCGGACTTGCAAGGCAAACACACCTGGCAACGCCAGTTTCGCAGATACAACCGTCGCGGGGAACTTCGGAACCACCGTCGCGTCGGTATGCAAGTCCCGTTTCTTGGACCCGGTCGCCGCAATGACAACCTTCGATCCCTGATTAAACCCTTCGCCGCTATAGTCGAGCGTATCGATGGTGGTTCGAGTTTGGAAATGCAAATCCCGCGACCAATCGACGCGCTCGAGCATGTGTCGAAAGAAAGCCGCAATGTCATGGATGTCCAACTCCGGTGCATCCATTTGATTTGCAATCCACAAGTACTTCGCTAAAGAGAGCTGGCCTTGCCCAAGAATGGCGTTGGCTTGCGTCAACAATTCCTGCGGACGATCCGGGCGACGATACGGCGTGTAGCGCTCACTGCCAATCGCCAACAACAGAGGGTGCACCCCGGCTGCATCGACTGCGTGAACCCCTTTCACCCCGGGTAACACCGTGGGAATCACATCACCGGTGAGCTCGTGGATAAGCTCCCCAAAGGTAGTGTCCTCCTGCGGTGGTCGCCCGACTACCGTAAAGGGCCAGATAGCCCCCGGTCGGTGCGACACGCGTTCGACTCGCATAAACGGAAATTCATGCACTTTCGCGTAGTAGCCCAAGTGATCGCCGAATGGACCTTCCGGCTTCGTTCGCTCCGGATCGATTGTCCCGGTGATCATGAAATCGGCATCGGCATAGATCGGGGCATGCGATGGATGCGTGATCATCGGAATGCGATGCCCCGCTAGCGCGCCGGCGAACGTCAACTCGCTGAGGCCTTCAGGGAGGGGCATCACGGCTGCGAGCGTCATCGCTGGTGTTCCCCCCACCGTGACCGTGACGCGAAACGGCTTGCCAGCCGCCATCGCAGCTTGATGGTGCACACCAATACCTCGGTGCAACTGGTAATGAAGACCCATCTCCCGATCCTTCTCGTACTCGTTCCCCGATAACTGAATGCGATACATCCCGAGATTGGCTTTCATCAGACTCGTCTCGATTCCCATGCTGAGAACTTGAGGCAATGTCACAAACGCGCCACCATCCCGCGGCCAGGAAATCAACTGAGGCAGCTCGCTCAAGGGGACAGAGTGCGCGAGCACAGGCCCGGACCGAGCCGACTTGGGTAGCATCGACCAAGCGGTCCAAGGAGCCGACGCGTAGCGAAATGGATTCTTGAACAATGCCGTCGGATCGATCTTGAGCTCGATCGCCCGCCGGACCCGATCGATCGTCTTGCGGAATAGAAACCGAGCTTGCTCGAGCGAACCAAAGAGATTGCTCGCCATCGGAAATCGAGAACCAGGCACATTGCTGAACAAGAGGGCTGGGCCTCCCCTCTCATAGACTCGTCGCTGGATCTCCGCCATTTCCAAGCACGGAGAGACCGGCTCGGTGACCTCGATCAGCCGCCCATGCTTTTGAAGATCCACGACGACATCGCGGGTACTACGGTGATTCATAACGAGTGACTCGCGAAGGCTGACGCATAAGTTCGATTCAGGAAGCGGAAAGGATCAGTCCTTCCGCAATAGTGAAAATGGCCGTAAAATTCCGGGCTTTCCTGCCTGGGGCCCGAAAGCCGCACCCGCAATGCATCTCCAGCACTGGAAAACCAAGACCTACTCCGAACATCCGACGCCGACGAACGCTCGATAACAGAAACCATGGAAAAACGACTTTATAACTTCTCCGCCGGCCCGGCTGTACTGCCAGTTCCTGTGTTGGAACGCATTCGGGACGAAATGCTTTGCCTCCCCGGTTGCGGTGCTTCCGTTATGGAAATTTCGCACCGAAGCAAACAATTCATCGCCATTCAAGATGCAGCGAAAGAACGGCTGATCCGTTTGCTCAACATCCCCGCCGATTACGACGTTCTTTTCCTCCAAGGGGGATCGCGACTCCAATTCTCGATGATCCCCATGAACCTCCTTCGAGGACAAAAAGGCCCCGCCCAGTACGTATTGACCGGGTCCTGGGGCAAGTACGCACTTGCGGAAGCGAAAAAGGAAGGAACCACGGAAGTCCTCTTCGACGCCGCAGCGACCAACTACGATCGGTTGCCAAACGACGGAGAATTAAAGATTTCACCGGAGGCAGCCTATGTGCACATCACGAGCAACGAGACTATTCAGGGCGTTCAGTTTCCGACCGACCTCTCCTCGCCCGCTCCCTTGGTCTGCGATTCCTCGTCCGATTTCCTGTACCGCTCTGTCGACATCCAAAAATACGGTTTGATGTACGCCTGCGCTCAAAAGAACGCCGGCCCGGCCGGGGTCACCGTCGTCATCATTCGCCGCGATTTGCTTGCTCGTTCCTCGGACCAATTGCCCGGCTACCTCAACTACAACAACCACTCGAAGGAAGGCTCCATGTGGAATACGCCTCCCACCTTCGCCGTCTATGTCTTGGGATTGGTCGCCGAATGGGTGGAATCGACCATCGGTGGTTTGGACGCTATGTACTCGCATAATCAAAAGAAGGCCAAACTGGTCTACGATGCACTCGATGCATCCCCCTCCATTTATTTGGGACACGCTCGCAAAGAAGATCGATCCCTCATGAATGTCACCTTCCGGTTTCCCAGCGAAGAACTCGAAAAGGCCTTCCTCGATGGCGCCAAAGCCCATCGACTCGATTCGCTCAAAGGACACCGCAGCGTGGGGGGCATCCGAGCCAGCATCTACAACGCGATGCCTATGGAGGGCGCTCAAACCCTCGCCGATTACATGCGAGATTTTGCATCCAAGCACGCCTAAAGACTGCAATCATCTAGAGCGACCTCTCTCGCGGTCGCTCTTCTCCTTCACGACTTGAATTGAACCTGACTGCTTACCAGAAAACCTCCCATGACCTATCGCATTCTTGTTCTCGATCCGATTGCACAGGAAGGATTTGACTTGCTCAACGCCGAGCCCGATTTTGAGTACGAAGTCCGAACCGGTCTCAAGGGTGAGGAACTGCGAAAGTCTCTCAACGAATTCGACGGCGCCATCGTTCGCTCCGGAGTGAAAATCACCGCCGAATCGCTTGAAGGGAACAAACGTCTGCGGGCCATCGTCCGGGCAGGAGTAGGTACCGACAACATCGACAAAAACGCTGCCACGCGCCTTGGTATCGTTGTGATGAACACGCCGGCAGGCAATACACTCAGCACCGCCGAACATACCTTTGCACTGATGCTGGCCCTTTCGCGATCGGTGGCTCCTGCCTACCAAAGCCTCATCGAAGGCCGGTGGGATCGCAAATCCTTCATGGGAACTCAGCTTGCCGATAAGTCGCTGGGGGTGATCGGTATGGGACGCATCGGTCGCGAAGTCGCGCTGCGCGCCTTGGCATTCGGAATGCGAGTCATCGCCTTCGACCCATTCCTCTCCGATGAACAGGCCGTCAAGCTGGGCATCGAAAAGGTGAATACCGTCCAAGACATCTTGCCCAAAGTGGATTACCTGACCGTCCACACCCCCCTCACCGACGAGACCAAGTACATCGTCAATCGAAAACAACTGCACCTTCTCAAGAAGGGAATCCGGTTGGTGAACTGCGCTCGAGGAGGGATCTACGAAGAGGAAGCACTCATTGAAGGGCTTGAGCAAGGGATCATCGCAGGCGTAGCACTCGACGTGTTCGAAGAAGAACCTTGCTCCAAAAGCAAACTGTTCGGCATGCCCGGTGTTGTCTGCACACCTCACTTGGGAGCCAGCACCGAAGAGGCACAAACCCAAGTTGCGATCGAGGGGATTCAACTCTTGATCAACTTCTTCAAGACCGGGGAGATTCGACACGCGGTCAATGTCGCCGCACTCGACCCCAAAACCTTGGAGGCCCTCCGTGGCAATCTCGACGCGGCCTATCGACTAGGCCTGCTTATGGCACAGTGGCACGAAGGAAGCATCAGCTCGTGCCAACTCAATTACCGCGGTGAAGTCGCTGACAAGGATACAAAACTCCTTACCGCTGCCTTCTGCGCTGGACTCCTTGAGCGAGCCATGTCCGAAGACGTCAATATCATCAATGCGGAAATGCTCCTTCGCGAACGAGGTATCGAGCTGACCGAGAACCGCAATCGCGACCTCGGTGCATTCACTTCGTCGATCTCAGCCGAAGTCTACGGCAGCGGCCAACGCCTCAAAGCAGGGGTCACCGTCTTCGGAAACAACATGCCCCGATTGATATCGGTCGACGACTACCGACTCGAAGCCTATCTCGATGGTCACATGCTCTTCTTCACCCACACCGATGTTCCCGGGATCATCGGTCGAGTCGGCACGGTCTTCGGACAACATCAAGTCAACATCGGTCAGATGTCGGTGGGTCGAGCAAGCCACCAGCCAGGCGGGCACGCGATCGGTGTACTCAACCTTGATGGCGTACCACCCAAAATCGCACTGGAACAGCTTCTCGCGATCCAATCGATTGAGAAGGTGCAGTTGATCGAACTACCAGGACTGGGCGTTCTCCCTAGCTGGCTCCAAAACTAACCGCGGTTACCCATGACTTCGGAATAGACTCTAAATGACTCGAGTCAATTGCTCGAGTCGATGACGCGAATCGGTGAGAAGTTTGTCATAACCGTAATGCTCAACATCCTCGCCGACGAGTTCGACTTCGTAGTAGCCTTTGTAGCCGCACGATTCTAGCGAATGGATCATCGAACCGATGGGAAGCCGACCATCGCCGAGCATGCAGCGGTTCTGCTCCCCCATCGGTGCGCTTCGAGCATCTCCCAATTGCACCAATCGAACGAGAGGCACGATGGCAGGGAGCCAATCGATGACGTTCTCGTCTTGGCCAAGATGATAACTATCAAAGACAATACCCAAGTTCGGAGACGCGATCTTCGCAATCACATCGAGCGTATCCGGAATGGATGTGAGGAAAGTAAAGTCCTGTGCACAGCCGATGTGCATCGGCTCCACTGCCAGCTGAATACCGACCGCCGACGCTGCCTCCGATAACTCCTTCAACGCCTGCGTGAGCAACCGCTTGGCATGATTGCGAGTGTGACCCGATCGACTCCCGGCGAGGATCACAAGCGAATCCGCTTTGAGCAATGCGGCTGCCTCGATCGCATCGAGCGCATCATGCATCGAGTCTCGGAACGAACGGCCATCGTGCCCTGTAAAACCACCTGCCCAGTTCAAGGACGAGACGCGCATGTTTTGCTCTTCCAGAAACTCGGCACCTTTGGTTTCACCATAGTCTGCCAGCTTCATTCGCCAGACACCCATCGCCTGGTAACCGTGATCGCGGTAGCGAAGAACATCTTCCTCGAAACTCCAGCGGAAGGTGGAGACCTCCGCAACAGAGAGGCGAGCTGTCCAGTCGTGTGCCATGCGGTCGTGAATCGAAAAGGGAAGAAGAGAACCGAACCTTTCGAAGGGGGGGAGCAAGTATGCACAGCTTTGAGCGAATGTAAAGCAGGGACAACGAAGTTCCGGAGTTCTCTCGATAGGGGGTTCCCACATGGTCGATGATCAGTCAGCGATTGCTAGCATCGCTCACTGCCATTGTGTCAATTTTCACTTCGTATAGTTGCATGGGGTGTCGGTGAGGGATACATTGCAGTGAGCTTGCTCGCTTCGGCCAGCGAGCCTGATTGCATGACTAGGATGAGCAGTAACACCGTGACACTCGCATCTTGATTTAGAGCGATTCCTCTCCGCCATTTCCGACTGCATGGAGCTTATGTATGGCTGCGAACACAACGGACTCCTACACGCCCCGCGCCCCATATGGACGTCAGACGATCGCATTGATTGACTTGGCGATCTGTGACGACACGAACAACCCCGATGTCAAACGCATCGATGGTGCATTGCGGCGGCTGGATGGGTTGACTTTGCTGGAATGGTGCGTGCGGCGATTGGCCGAATCGACACTTATCGACACCATCGCTGTCACCGGTCCGATTCAGTATCGCAATCGCATTTCTCAGGCAGGTCTATGTCACGCTCGATGGATCCCCAGCGTCCATGCCAGCCCCACCGAACGGGCACTGGAAGTCGCCGAACGCTTCACCGCCGAGTGGATCGTTTTTGCTAGTCCCCTGTGCCCATTCACTGACCCAACCTTACTGGATCGATTGGTATCCCGAGGATGGGCAAACCCGGAAGCGGACTTCGTCGGTTTCATGACCCCTTCTCAGCCGAGCTTCTCACTCCAAGCACTCGGGCTCGTCGGCGAAATGTGCGCCGCCAGAGCCTTGAGCAAATTGCGGGACGCCGACTTGCATCGCGAGCCATGCGACGTCCCCGCTGTGATTCGACGCAACCCTGAACTATTCCAGTCGAAGTGGATCCCCTTGCCAGAGGCCTTGTCCAAAGATGGGCTCCGGTTCCGGTTGGATTCGGCCGCGGATCGAGACCGCGCTGCCTTCTTCCTCGAAGCCGCTGGGGAAGACCTCTGCTGGCAGCGACTCGCTCAGGTAGCCGAACGAATTTCGTAGCTCGAGTCGAGCTGCATGCAAAAAGCCGCAGTGAATTCCAACGAAAACGGTGAGAGCGGGGTGCCGCTCCATCGACATCCGCCGGCCAGTTTGTAAAACTGACGCCTTCGTTTTATTTCGTTATTGCGGTTGCTAGATAGGTCTGAGTGCATGCGTCCTTATCATGTCTGCGGTTTGGGAAACGCGATTGTCGATATTTTCATCGAAGTCACCGATGCCGAGTTCGCGTCTCTCCAGTTCGAACGAGGTACCATGCGACTCGTCGAAGCAGATGAGCAAAAACAGCTGCTCGACAAACTTTCCACCAAGGAACATGAGCTTCGGTTGGTCAGCGGTGGCTCCGTAGCCAATTCGATTATCGGACTCTCGCAACTTGGCGGACGAGGCGCATTCATCGGATGCGTCGGCGATGATCGATACGGACTCCACTACGCCGAAGAATTCAACGACCTAAAAATCAATATCGGCAACCCGATCGTCGTCGGCGAACCAACCGGTACATGCCTTGCCCTTATCACCCCCGACGCCGAACGGACCATGCGCACTTGCTTGGCCGTTTCCAGCCACTTGGCCGCCAAACATGTCGACCCTCGTCGCATCGCCGATTCCGAATGGCTTTTCATCGAGGGCTATGTGTTTGCCAATCCTGCGACCGGCCAGCATGCCATCCGCGAAGCCATCCACAACGCGAAAGCATCCGGAACCAAGATCGCGATCACTTGCTCGGATGCCTTCGTCCCGCAAGTCTTCGGCGAAGCGTTGCACGAGGCCCTCAAGAGCTGCGACCTGTTCTTCTGCAATGCTCCCGAAGCAATGGCCGTTACACAATCCACCAGCAGCGCGGCCGCTTTCGAACGTCTGAAGAAATTGGTCCCTCATTGCGTGGTGACCGATGGCCCGCATGGAGCCTTTGTCCACTACGAAGGAGAGGAAACTCACGTCCCTGCTTTCACTTGCCAACCCAAAGATTTGACCGGAGCAGGAGACATGTTCGCCGGCGCATTCTTGTATGGCGTAACCCACGGCTACTCCCCTGCGATCGCCGCTCGAGGTGCGAACTACATGTGCATGAACGTCATCAGCCAAGTGGGTGCGAGACTCGCAGCCGATGCCCCTACCCTTTGGCAAGAAGCACTGGAAGACTACCGAGCTGACGACGTAGGGGGCTAAACCTACTCTTCATCCAACGTTCGAGCCCGTCCCAAAGCAAAATCAAACTCACTCAGCGCCGGGACCATCATGGCTGCAGTAGCAAACGCATAAGAAATCGCGACGGTTAAAAAGACCGTCATCTCTTGATCGCGCAGCAAGAAACTGGTGATGGCAAAGAAGGTCAGAAACGGCAACAAGAACGAACTGAGCGTGATCGCTGGCGATGGATTCCGCGATCCTAAGGCCAAATACAAACCGGTACCACCCCCGAGAATGATGAACAAGAACGGCGCCAATTGACGGCCGAACGACCCGCGGAACATCAGCATGATCAACATGCAAACCGCGATTCCGAGAAACAGAAAGAAGACGGTCCCCAAACTCGTACCGATGGCGACGCGGCTCTGCGAATAGTTCATCCCGCAATGAATTCCCAACATCGCGACAAACACATTCATGACCAGCAAGGTAACCACGGTGAAAAGCAAATTCTCCGTCGTGAGCCCACCCTGCGACCAGAGGAACAAACAAAGAGCAAGCGGCGCGAACACCATCTCGCGCGTCACGTACAACACACCCACCATCTTCCCCAAAAGGAAATTGGCGGGGGTGATCTCTGTCACCAGAAGCAAATCGAGCGCTCCCCCATCCCGCTCGTTCGTGATGGAATTGACCGCCAACGCATTGACCAAGATGAGTGACAAAACAAAGAAGGGGGCCAGCAGCGATACCGTTGCAGGAACCAATTCTTCTTGGTACGTGGTCGATGCTAACGCGGCGCCGCTGTCGACCATACGATACAGACCCAAGCCAATCACGACAGCGAACAGCAAGTAGGCCGCTTTCACAAAAACGATCTTGCGCCCGTACGCCCAAGTTCTCATCTCACGCCACAAAATCGGATTGCTCCAAACCGTCCGAGGTGCTCGACTCTTCCAAGCCTTTACCACTCGCTCGGTTGTTGCCCCTTGCAAAAACTCTGGTGCAACATCTGGTTCTGAAAACTCGGAAGCATGGTTGACGGGGCGGCGCTCACGCGATGGGTTCCAAACGCGAAGCATGACGATGGAGATGGCCAGCCAGAGAACGCCAAGCCCGAGAATCACCCCGCCGGACCACCAAGCATTATTCCAGTTCGCACCCTCTAAAATGGCTTGCGTGGCAACCGGTTGGCAAATATCGAGCACCGCGCGAAGCGGGCTGAAAAGCAACGCGAAACGGGCTGGGAGAAACGAAATTCCCCCCGAGGCGACGAGCTCCCCGAGCCCCAACCAGAATGCGAGCAACAGCGAGGTCACCGCAAGGGCTTGGAAGGTCTTCTCACGCCAGAATGCAATCGTAGCCCCCAGCGTCGCGCTGGCGAACAAGGCGGCAGCGGTAACCCAACTACACGCGACGACTTGCTCGACCGAAACTCCCCCGAGGAGCAAAACCATAAACAGGACAGGGAGAGAGGCAAAAAACGCGTTGAAGGAAGCCAGGAGCCCGGCGCCAACTTTCCCAAGCACCACTTCTGCATTCGTGAGCGACGTCATCAGTAGCAAGATGATCGTCTGTTTGTCCTTTTCATGACTGACCGCCGTCGTCCCTGCCAACGCCGCGGTGAACATCAAAACAAGGAGTTGAAAGGGGGCGATCAGCTGAAAGATGAGGACACCAAAGCGCGCGAGATCGCCGGGATTTTGAACCGGTTGAATCCCAGCCAGGAGCAGCCACGTCGTGCAGATAATGCCGAATGTCATCAGCGCGAAGACAACGCGGCTGACATAGTGCCGGCTTCGCCTGGGGAGCGTTGCCGTTTCTCTTTGAAATATGGGACCGATCATGCTTTCCGAGTGTAATGCGAAGGGGTGCGGGGGGCCATCGGTCGAAGGAATCTTCAAAGAAAATACGGAACTTCCCTCAAAAACTTCCCAGTTGCCAGATTTCCGTCATGCACTGCAAGCGTTCGTGCCGAACTTTACCAAAAAATACGTTCAAACCGCAGAGGCGTTCATGAGTTATCTACGCTACTGGAAACTGAAGGGGAATCCCTTCAGCGCTCCGCAGTCCTTTCGAGATATCTTCTTGGCCGGATCGGTCGAGGAAGCTCTAGCTCGCGGAGACTTTCTAGTCTCCCAACGGAAAAAGCTTGGCCTCGTCGTGGGCCCTAGCGGTGTGGGGAAAAGCACACTGCTTCATCACTTGTTGCAATCGCGCGTCTTTCAAACGACCAACGAACATCCATGCCTACTCCGATTGCTCGGACAAACTCCGTTTGACTTAACCTGCCAAGCACTCGAGCAACTCGACCCGGATAGCCCTGTCGGTGTTGGTTCGATCGAACAAAACGTGTTGCGGATCAGCGACATGGTGATGAGCTTGCGAACGGTCGGACACCACACCATCGTGGTTTTCGACGAAACAAAAGCGTTCACCGAGGCCCAGCTTGAACTCTTTGCCAGGCTTTCTCGTATTCCTGGAGTGACGAGCCTGCTGAGCCTGGACGAAGAATCATTGGTCGATCTCCCCAGATGGCTTATCGAGCAAAGCGATCTTCGGATCGACTTGCCCCCCTGGGATCTGGGACTAGTCGCTGAGTACTTTGAGTTCGCCATCTCCGCTGTGGGTGGAGACCCCGAGATTTTCGACGCACAGTCGATCACGCGAATCCAAGAATTAGCAGAAGGAATACCACGCCGGATCGCTCAGATTGCCGATCTGGCCCTCGTTTCGGGGGCTGTGAGGCGAAAAAAGCAGGTCAACGTTGAAATTGTCGAGGATGTTTGTAACGAATTCACCCTAACGATCGGTTCGAATTTTCCGGTTTTCTGGGACGGTCAGCAATTGAATGCTTGAATTCTCAAGCAAGAATTGAAGTAGGAATTGAGTGGAAGTCTCCGGGCGGCGGTTTTGCAATGCAAAACCAACTAACCTTAATGGCTTCTGTACGGTGCAATTCACGTCCGCATGAAAGCTCGCTGTGAGAGCAGCCTGTCCAAGTGAACTTTTCCTTTTCCTAAGATGTCGGTATCGTCTGTACATCTGGAAACCATCCGCGAGGGGGGCGAGAGCCATGGGCACCAACGACAAAAAAGTCTTCACGATCGATCAAGCCAGAGCGATGCTTCCTCTGCTCCGGTTGATCGTTACGGATATCGCACTGTCGCATCGGGAATTGACGGAGAGGAAATCCAATCTCCGCCGCATGCTCCGCCGGCACGACGGGAAAGCGCGCTTCCAAATCTACGACGCGGAAATCACCGAGATCCAAGAGGACTTGAAGAACGAATCTTCCCACCTCGATGATTACGTCAGCGAACTGGAAGGTCTGGGGGTGATTCTCCGTTCTGCTCATGACGGTATCGTTGATTTCCCCGCTGTCATCGATGACACACCTGCCTTCTACACGTGGCAGATGGATCAGCCCGACGTTGTCGATTTCCACTGGGCTGCCGAATCAACAGCCGATCGCAAACCGATTTACGGCTGATCTGACGGCCTTTGTTTATCATTCAGTTCCTGCATAATGGGGCTTTCGTTTGAAGCCCTTCAGCGCCGGAACTTCTCATGGCCAACATCCCTAGCGTCATCCCGCAACGCCCCATCGCCGGCATCTCCGCCGTGTTGCTGCCGTTTCAACCGACCGGTGAAATCGATTTCGACTCCTATGCCAACGGCCTCGAAAGGACTTGGACATCGGGTCTCACACCGGCCGTCAACATGGACACCGGCTTCGCCAATCTGCTGTCCCCCTCCGCACGCCATGATGTCTTGGCATTTGTCCAGAAGCAATCGTCAGGCAGATCCTTTGTTGCGGGAACGTTCGTCCAAGATCTCGAGGGAGATCTTCTCTCGAACTATCTCAGCGAAAGCGAACGGATCGAGACCGCCGGAGGCATTCCAATTCTGTTCCAGTCGACGGGTCTTGCTCAACTCGATGCACCGAAGCGCATGACGCTCTACGAAAAGGTCTGCGCACAGAGAAAGGAGGTCATCGGATTCGAGCTGGGGAAAATGTTTGTACCCTTCGGTGAAATCTACGATCTGGGCTTTTTTATCGAATGGATCCAGTTGCCTACTTTGACAGGTATCAAACATTCTTCGCTCTCTCGCGACTTGGAATGGCAACGCCTGGAAATACGCAATCGTGTGCGCCCCGACTTCAAAATCTATACGGGCAATGATCTTGCGATCGATATGGTGCAGTGGGGAAGCGATTACTTGCTCGGCCTCTCCGCATTCTACCCGGAAGCGTTCGCGAAACGAGATCGCTATTGGCTGGAAGGGGACCATCGCTTTTACGAAATCAACGATTGGCTGCAGTACCTAGGGTTCCTTGCGTTTCGGAATCCCGTCCCTGCCTACAAACATAACTGCGCGATGTTTCTGCAAATGCGAGGAGTCATCGCGAGCGATTCACAACCCAAAGGGGCTTCGCTCCGACCGGAATCGGACCGCGACATCCTACAGGGAATTCTTCAACGATTGGATGAACTGGTGTCATGAGGCGATTTGAACATGTTCGCCACAAGCCGCCGACGGAACTCTCGCAACCGCGCGAGCTGGTCTTGGTGCTGGCCCCCATGCGGAGCAATGTCAATTTGAGCCGTATCGTTCGCCTCGCCGGCTGCGCTGGAATTACCAAAATCATTCAGTGCGGTCCCGGACGTGTCGATAAAGAGATCGCGCGCGATGCAATCGAAGTGGTCGAGATCGTGCAACGACGCTCGCTCGCCCCTACCCTCGAGCATCTTGCCTCCGAAGGGTATCAACGGGTGGGATTGGAGCAGACCACTCACTCGGAATGCCTCTATACATTCTCCTTTGTTCCCAAAACCGCGCTCGTTATCGGCAGCGAACGAGAAGGACTCTCCCAAGAGGAATTAGATCGCTTGGACCGGGTCGTGGAGATCCCCGTATACGGCCGTCCCTATTCCTACAATGTTGCGACCGCTACCACGATGGCGGTCTATGAATTCTGTCGACAGTACCCCGGATTGTAATGACATTCCGGATCATTCCACGATCCATCGCCCCCCACATAATCGCGAGCACTCAATGAATAACAAAATCTGGATCATCGGTATTGGCGACGATGGCGCAGCAGGATTAACCAAACAAGCCTCCGACATCATTCACTCCGCATCGCTACTTATCGGTTCCGCACTCCTTCTCGAAAAGTTCCCTGAATACAAAGGATCCCGCGAAACCGTTGGCGGCGACTTGGATCGCTTGGCCAATATCGTGGATCGCGCGTCCGGCCTCACCGTGGTGCTTGCTAGCGGCGACCCCTTGTTTTACGGCACTGCCCGATTCCTGTGCGATCGCTTAGGCAAAGATCGCTTTGAAGTCCTTCCGCATGTGAGCAGCATGCAACTGGCTTTCGCGCGAGTCAAAGAAAGCTGGGACGAAGCCTACCTAACCAACGTTGCATCCCAACCGATCGAACGAGTCGTCGAACGGATCCGCTCCGCAGAAAAGGTCGGCGTCTTCACCTCCGAAGAAATTCCACCAGCTCGACTGGCTGAAATCCTGATGGCCAAAGGTATCGGTTACTTCACCGCCTACGTTTGCGAAAATCTCGGCTCACCGGACGAACGCGTCACACGCTGCAAGCTATCAGATATCGTGAACCAAAAGTTCTCACCCCTCAATGTCATGGTGCTGGTCCGCCAGAAAGGTGTTCCGGACCAGCCGGCCGATTCCTCTCGCATTCGCCTCTTCGGGAACCCCGATGAAGTCTTTCGACAGGCGAAACCGAAACGGGAATTGGTCACCCCTTGCGAAGTCCGCTCCATCGCGCTAAGCGAAATGAAATTGCGCGAGACATCGATCATCTGGGACATCGGTGCAGGGAGTGGTTCGGTATCGATCGAGGCAGCCCAAATCGCTCGGCATGGTAAAGCGTACGCGATTGAAATGGACCCCGAAGATTACGATTTGATCCTCGAGAACGCCGCCCGCTTCGGAGTGGAAAACGTAGTTCCTGTCCTCGGGGAAGCACCGACCGCTTGGCAAAACCTACCCGACCCAGAAGCCATTTTCGTCGGTGGCACGGGGCGAGCCGTTACCGATTTGGTCGAGCAAGCTTGGCCTCGTCTGCAATCAGGTGGTTGCCTGGTAGCGAACATGATGAGTTTGGACAACGTCGTGGCGCTCCAACAACTGCTAACACACAAACTGGCGGTCGAACCCCAACTGTGGATGATCCAAATCTCGCGAGGCAATTACCAGATGGAACGCCTCCGAATGGAAGCCGCCAATCCGACCTTCCTGATCAAAGCGACCAAAGGATAACAGCAGCTCACCCATCAAGGGCCGGCCACACGGTGGAACTCCGTTCGACTTTCCCAGAAAGAAGGGCTTCTGTGAGCAAGGATTCTGAGATCACCATCTCACCTAGCTCCAGTGTATTGGCGATGCGAACGACTTTAGCTGTGCGGACGTCGTCGATGGGAAGGGATGCGAGCATCGACTCGATAGCCTCCCGGTCGGTGTCCATCGCGATCGGGATCTTTGCGCTTTGGGGCGTGAGGGCAGTCAATGCGTTTCGCACCGTTTTCGCCCGGTCGAGCTTGCTGAGCAGTCGGTTGCTAACGACATCAGCCATGCCAATTCCGATCGCGTTTCCATGGGTCGCATCGGTCAAATCGCGCACATAGATCCGCTTGATAAATGGCCGCCTCGCATCGGGTGGAATAGGAAGGCTACTATATCCATGGATGCTTCGCTGGGTGACGTTTGGATCAAGCCCCGCTCCGCTGATGTCCTTTCCAATGCGATCGATAATGAGCAAATCGATCGTATCGAATGGCAATGTCGGCATCATGGCTTTGGCTTTTGACAATAGTTCTCGTTCGCGACTTACCATCTCGGCGGCTTGTACGGCATGGATCTCGACCGTTTGATGCCGCTCCCCCTCCAGCAAAGCGATCCCACCCAGCAAGTGGGTATGGCGACGCATTGTATCTGCAATGCTCAGCAAAGCTTGTTCGTATCCAAGCCTCATGGCGGCTAAGTGAAAGCGAGTTGCACCGACCTGCTTCCCCAACCCGACGACACTCATCTTTACCAGCCCACTCCCCAAGCTACCAAAGAAGTCCGTGTGGGGTTTGATGCGATTCACTAGCAGGATTCCATCGGCACGGAGGGCTTCTGCCGAGCAAACCACCCCGATGCCTTGCGACGTCATCCCGATCTCCTCGACCTCCATGGAGCACCGAATCTCGCACCCCATCGACTCTTCGGTGATGCCGTAGCTAGCCAATACCTCGCGCTGCCCTGCATCGGTCCCCCCACCATGACTCCCCATAGCCGGAAAGAGAAATGGCTCAACCAGCCAAGTCCGAAGGGTCTCGATCACGATCGAAATCTGGTCGCGATAGCCAGTAATCCCTCGACTTCCGACCCCGATGGCAATTCGGCTACCTCCCCGAATTTGTGGTCGAAACAACTCGAGCGACGCAGGAATGATCGTGGCAATATCCGCGTCGGGCCGCTTGGGAAATTTTTGCTGAACGGGAATCAATTCGGGTAGTTGCATCATATGGAATAGAGGCATTGGAGAACGCTGGCGATCTCACCGGGGTCCGGTGAGCGGATAGGATGGGACATATGGTTCGGATTGCGAAAGGAACCGTGAAGTTGGGTGCAACCGGTTGTTTTCAAAATCATCGCCGCATTGTGCGATCCAATCCCTCCCGCCGGTAGAATCTCGATCAAGCGTTGCGATTGCAACACTCCGAGGGTCGCGATGCCATCTATGGCTTTGTCCGGTCCACCGCTGGTAAGTATTCGTCGGTAACCGATCTCTCGCAGTCGCGAGACTGCGGCGATAGGGTCCGCGATGAGATCGAACGCGCGATGTACCACCAGCTCCCGACCAGTAAAACGACTTGCAATCGATTCCAAAAACTCCCAATCCAGACTCTCCCGTCGGTCGCCTACACTCCGCGCGAGGGCTCCCACCGCGACGCCATGAACGCCTCGATCGAAAGCATCTCCACATTGGCGTAACATCTCGTCCTGCTCAGCCTTTGTGTAGATAAAATGACCAGGCCGACAGCGTATCAATGCAATGACTGGGACTTCAGTTATTTGCAACGTATCCGATAACCTCTTGAGGGAAGGGGTTATTCCCCCCACTCCAAGCTGCTCGCTTAGTTCGATGCGAGTTGCACCTGCTCGCATGGCAATCTCCGCCCCATGCGCGTCCTCGACGCACACCTCTAATTGGATCCTTGCTTCCTTTTCGTCCTGCATCCAAGTGTTCCGATACCGATCGATGACCACAATCACTACAATAGGGGATTCACTGCATGAAAGAGAATCGTGCCGTGCTGCAAACGTCTGCTCCCGCTCCCTTTTCAACAACCATGAACACGAGCAATCCCGCAACGCATTGGATTCTACGCGAACCGTTTTTGGACCAAGCCGAAGATGTCGGGTTTGTACCAGAAAAGATCACAGCTGGAACGGGGCGGTTTGCTGTGCAGTTCAACTCGATCGGTGGCGGAAAGTCGATGGGGATGGAACTACTATCGGTCGATACCGGCGCGTTGCGTGTCATTTTCTTACCTGATCGCGGTATGGGGATTTGGAAATGCGAAGCCTCCAATACCGACTTCGGTTGGAACAGCCCCATCGATGGCCCTGTCCACCCCAGCCTCGTTCCCGTCCTCGACCCGTCGGGCATCGGCTGGCTCGAAGGGTTTGATGAGCTGCTGGTCCGGTGCGGATTGCAAAGCAACGGCGCACCCGATTTCGATTCCCAAGGAAATTTGAAGTACCCGCTTCACGGTCGAATTGCGAACTTGCCAGCGTCGAAAATCGAAGTCTCCGTCGACGCTGAAAACGGGACGATGGACATTGTCGCGACGGTCCGCGAAGCTAGATTCCTCGTCTATTCGCTGGAATTACAGTGCCGATATCGGCTTCGTGTCAACAGCCCGGTCATCGAAGTGACCGACACGGTAACCAATCTTCGAAGTACTCCGACAACCATGCAAATGCTCTACCACATCAATTTGGGGCAGCCAGTTGTTCAAGCCGGAACGACGATCGATGCGGCGTATAAAACACTCTGTCCACGCGATGCGAGAGCCGCCGAGGGACTTGAAGCCTGGTCCCGTTGCGAAGGCCCTACCGAGGGCTATGCGGAGCAAGTCTACTTCTTGAACGCGGCATGCGATGCTGCCTGTTGGTCGGAAGCTCTGCTGGCATCAGAAGATCGCCGTCGAGGCTTTGCGGTCCACTTCGACACACGCACGCTGCCCTATCTAAACGTCTGGAAGAACACTGCCGCGGTGGAAGATGGGTACGTGGTCGGACTGGAGCCCGCGACGGGATTCCCAAACCCACGCTCCTTCGAGGAGAAAAAGAATCGACTGGTCACCCTCTCAGGGGGAGAATCGAAAACGTTTCGACTCAAGCTTCAACCGCTGCTGAGCGAAGAGTCTGTCCTACAATCGATTCATCGCATTCAAGGAATGCAGCCCGATAACGCGACGGTCCACGCTACCCCGCTGAAGGATTGGTCTCGCGCATAAGACACGGCACGTTTCGACATGACGTGTTTCGACATGACGCGTTACTGCATAGCGCGTTTCGGCATGGCCAGTCTCGCGACAAAGCAACGATGGTGTAGATTCGATCGCTATCGTCGCGTTGCCGTCGGCCTGGGCCTGCTCGCTGTTGACCCTTTCGATTTGAGCAATTCGGGAGTCGATTGGAGAATCTCTTGGTAGCGAGCTTGGTACAGTGAGACCGCTCGCGTTGCATGCCCTCGAGGACCGATCGGCCACTTGTGTTCCTTTTTGTCGTAGATCTTCGACAAGAGGAAATCGATGCTCCTCTGTACGCGGGGTTGATTGATTTCGCTATCCGGCAGGGTGTACATCAACCATTCCAACATATGACCTGTCGTTTGCACCTTGCGTTCATCGTTGGGCTCATTCCCCCGACCTTCGTACCATGACGTGCTAAAACTTCCATCGGGATTCTGAAGCGTCCAAGTGTAGTCGACGTAGTTGCGGACGAACTGATCGGCGCGCGCAAACTGACCATTGATGGGCTGCCCCTGCATGCTCCGCTGCCGAACCGAAAAAGAGAATCCCATAAGCCGGTGCGTTCCACCGCACGCGGCTCCGACCACCGGCTGAGCCAACTCCTCTTGGATCAGCTTCGAGATGCTCCAAATTCGGCCGTCATTCGCTCGCCACTGCTTATTGGAATCCAAGTAATAAGAAAGCCCGATCAGCTTAAAAGTAAGCTCCGATCGCTCCTTGCAAGTAGCCATTTCGTAACGGACCAGATCCTCCACTTTGAACTTGTTGGCGCCAATCTGAATGGGATAGTCGAGCGGGACATTCGACTGCGCCAAGATCGCGAGAAACTGTCCGTCGTGCCCCTGAACTCCTGCCCCCACATTGGGAATGAACCCCCTCCCGCGAGGAGTAAACATTCTCTGCGTTCGGCAAGTTCCATTGTGACACATCCAACCTATCGCATTGACCCGATTGCTGCCGTGCTGCAATTCGTAGTCCGGCCCGAATGCCAACAGGGCATGCATGACCGCCCAAGGTGAGCGGACCGATGTCGATTCCGGATGATTCAAGTAATAGCTCAAACAGTCGTTGCACTTCGAAAGTCGGGCCGCCTCGATCGCATCCAGAATCGGCGCGGCAACGATTGGAGGAACCGCCTTTCCAAGCCGATTCGGATCGTCGATGACGATTTCCCGCTGATGCTTGCCCGGCTTCGACGCGAGAAGCGCATCGACACCTTGATCCTCTTTCCCGTTTTGAGCGGCGGGACTATCGATAGCGGGCTCTTCCTGTCGCCGCTCTTCATCTAACTCTGCGAGCGACCTCTTCCCCGTCGATATCGGTGCAGGGCTTGTCGACTCCTCCGTTACCTTGGTCTGATCGTCGCTGCCGACGGCCCCCCCGGGCACTTCGTCTCCCTCGGAGAGAGCTAATGGAATGCGCACCGGGCGTGGACGCTTGGGAACCTCTTCGGTCGCCGGCATGTCGGTGCCCATCGGTACGCTCGCCACTTCCCGAACATCTTCCACCTTCTGTAGATCGACCGGTGGCAAACCTGGATCCACTTCCAAATCCATAGGCTCCTCTACCGCGATTGCTGCCGCGCCGAGGGACTTCTCCCCCAGGACAGCCATCGTGGGACTATCGATCGCGGCCCCCTCTTGGTCCGTCGCCACCGACTGGGATGGTACCGTTGAGATCGATTCGGCACTCTGAGGTGCGAGCCACACCAAGAACGGAGAAGCGTGAATATGCGCAACATTAGCAAGCTGCCAGATGAGCGGCACTTGCTCTGCTAAAGGCTGCGCCGGTGCAACGACTTGTTTGTCTTTTAGCTTCACGGGAGCAGAAGGAACAGGCGCAGTCGAGGGCGGTCCGACCATCAGCGGCGCGCGGTCCCCCTTGGACTCGATTGGCATGGCAACGGGAACGTCATCATCCCCATCCTCGCCAAACAACAGAATCGGCTTGGGTTCGTCGGAAGGAATCGACGGGGTTCGCAATCGCGGCCTGTCGGAACTTCCAACCCCACCGGTCTGTCCCTCGAGATGGTTCGATCCTGCAACGAGAGTTCCCAGGACAAAGCCACCCACAGTGGCTGATCGAATGCGCCGTCGCAGCATATTTTTGCCATCGTTACGAGTACCAGAATCCGATGCCTTCCCAGAGAGTATCGGCGCCGAACAGCCAAACTATCCAAATATAAAAATGGGAATAATGGCTACAGCTTGCCAAACCATCCTGCACCCAATCTCTTTGATAGCAAAACGCCGAACACCATCCCGGAATCAGCAACCCTTGTTTAACATGCCATGCGTAATGTGCTACAGTTACGAGGTGGGATGGAAGAACTCGGCAACCGGACGCTAGCGCGATTCCGGCTTATCGCCAGTCGATAGCACCCGAAAGACAAATCGTCGATGCACGCAGAGATCGCACAATTCCTTCGCTTCCTCGATGTGGAACGCAACGCCTCCGATCTGACCATCAAGTCTTACCGCGAAGACTTGATGGACATGGCCGACTTTCTTTCCGATGAAGGCTCCAAGAAGCTCAAACCCTCCGATGTGACTCCAGTCGATCTCCGAGGTTACGTCTCCGCCTTGCACGACGCCGGATACGCCAAAACGAGCATCGCTCGAAAGCTAGCATCGCTGCGCAGCTTTTACAAATTCGCCATGCGTCAGGGCTTTGCGGAGAGCAATCCCGCCCAACCCCTTCGCAATCCGAGAGGCCAGCGCAAACTCCCCCACTTTCTCACCGGAGACGAGATCGAACAACTCCTCAACGCTCCGAGCGATACCGATGCAATGGGGAGACGGGATCGAGCTATCCTCGAAGTCATGTACAGCGCTGGTCTCCGGGTTAGCGAAGTGGTCGGGATGAACGATCGGGACATCGATTTTGAAGAAGGGGTCGTACGTGTCCGGGGTAAAGGAAGGAAAGAACGCTTCGGAGCTATCGGCAAATTCGCAGCCAAAGCGTTGAAGTCCTATTTCTCTGCCCGCGAGCGATCCAAAACCGCAGAGGACGCAAAAGACAAAGCGACCTTCGTCAACAAATTCGGCAATCGCCTCACCACACGCAGCGTTGCCCGAATGCTTGAAAAGTACATCAAGGAGTGCGGGCTCGATACCCGCACCACCCCCCACACCCTTCGCCATAGTTTCGCCACCCACCTTCTCGATCGAGGGGCTGACATTCGAAGCGTCCAAGAAATGCTCGGCCACAAGAGCTTGGGGACGACCCAAATCTACACGCACGTCAGCACATCGAGCATCCGCCAAGCCTACTTGAAAGCTCACCCGCGCGCCAAGAAAGCTCAATAGCGAGGAGGAGCGGGCCCCAATTCGGGCTCAGACTCCGCTTCAGGTTTAGGCCCAGCCTCAGGTTTAGACTCCGCTTCAGGTCTTGGCCCAGCCTCAGGTCTAGGTCCGGAGCCAGATCCCATTCTCGGGCGCATCTCCATGTTCTGTCGGCGCTCGCGCATGCGGTCTATCCATTGCTGAATCTCGCGAGGCCCCATTCTTGGATCGCGAATGCGAACCAGATCGACGGCTCGATCGCGATACTCTTTGGACTTCTCCGTGCCTGCTTCCAAATCGGACAAACGAAGGAGAATGTCGACAAGATTGCCGACGTAGATCGGGACGTCGCTGTAACGATCGACCAAGCTCTGTTGGATCGCCAGGGCTTGCTCCAACAACTCTTGACTTCTGCGATTGCGTCCTCCTCCGAGCGGAGATGGACGAGCCGCATCGCTCAGTCGCACCAACGTCATCGCCTTCAACGACAAATAAGCGGGATTGGATGGATTCTCGCTCATCAACTTTTCGCTGATTTCCAATGCCCGGGGCAAGGGTGAGGATTCCATCGATCGGAATGGACCGACAAGCACCAGCGTCTCGGCCAATTCATAGAGATACTTGTTGGAGTTGGGATAGTCCTTGACCAGCGTTTCCAGAAGGGCAATGGATTGCTCGAGCGCATTCTCGGCCGCCGCGCGATCCCCGCGCTGCCGTTCGATTCGCACTTCATCGCGCAAGGCATGCGCGAGCGCCAATCGGTAGGCTGTGTTCTCCGCATCTTCCTTGACCAGCCCTTCCAGAAGTCGAAGCGCCTCGCGGTTCAGCTCACTTTCTTTGCGCTGACGCAGCTCCCCCATGGGACCAGGTGGAGGCCCTTCCCCATTGGGCGGCCGGAAGCCGGGAGGCCCTCCTCCCATCGGACCAAACATGCGTCCCCTCCCTTGCATCGGCGCTCGCGACGCGAGCGTTCCAACACTGTTCAGAAGCCTCGCCAAATCGAACCGCCCCGCTGGCGACGCGGCGTACTCGGAATTGGATTCCAGCAACGTTCTCGCTTGGTCAAAGTATTGAAATGCTGGGACCATCCTGCGTTGCATAGCCGTGGTGAGCATTAACGAGTGGTACACCTCCGCTTGGGAATGAATCGCCTCAAACAACGGGAGCTCCGGACTGTCATTCGGTGCATTGGTTTGTTTCATCAAGGCCTGGAACTCTGTCAGCGCCTGTTGGTACGACTGCTCTGCTTCGGGCAATTTTCCCAGCCGGAATTGCAGATCCCCTACCCGCTTGCGAGCCGAAGCGGTTTCCAACCGAAGATCCTTTGCGTTCTGCTGGCTCAGCTTCTCAAAGTAACCAAGAAGCGATTCCAGTAGCATCACATCGGCTTGGCTAAGCGCTGCCTCGCTCACTTCAAAGGAGTCGTCGTTCTCCGACTCGACATCGGATGCAATCGTGCTTCCGCGAGCGGAGATGTTGGCGATGATCTGATCAAACGCCTGCATGGCCAGCTGCAGATTCCCCTCAGCACGCCCCTTTTCTCGCTGCTCGTTCTCAAGGGCTCGCGTTTTCTCCTGCAGCGTTCGGCCAGCCTCCTCGTACAGCTCCCGAATCTGCTCCAGAGACCGTTGCTGAACGTGATTCGTATAAGCCAAAATACCAGCGATCGCCAGCAACATGCTCGCCGACAGTGCAAGCAGCGAGGCGATTGCAGGATTCCGGCGGCTCCATCGAACCAGACTTTCCCATCGCGTCGCTTTGCGGGCCAGGATAGGACGATCTTCCAAGAATCGTCGCAGATCGATTTCCAACGCGCTAGCGGAGCTGTAGCGATCTTTCGCTTCCAACGCGCATGCTTTTAACGCGATCGTCTCGAGGTCGCGAGGAATGACAGGGTTTATGGCTCGCAGACTGGGAAGTGTCGAATAAACCTTGGGATCCAACAATCGTTGCTTGGGAGACTCGAAAGCAGGGCGTAAAGCGAGCAACTCGAAGAGACAGAGCCCAAGACTGTAGATATCGATCCGATGATCCCCCTTCCCTGCGATCTGCTCAGGGGCCATATAGCGAAGCGTCCCAAGCAATTCGCCCGTTCGTGTCGCAATATCGGTATCTACCCTGCGCGCCAAACCAAAATCGGTGATCCAAACGATACCATCCCGATCCAGGATCAAATTGGCGGGTTTGATATCCCGATGCAACACCTTTTGACGATGCGCATAATCCAATGCATTGGCAACGTCCGCGATCAGTCTCGCAACATTGCGAAAGTACTCACGAGAAAGGGGTGACTCGATCCCTTTCGATGCAGGATGGCTCTCGGGTGCACGGATCGGTTCAGTAGATTCTGCTCCAATGGGCAACGTTCCATCGGTAGCCAACGTCGGATCTCTCGGTTCCACACTGCTCGCAATCGGTTGCGACCCGCGATGGCGCGACGTCGAGAGCAGCATCTTGACCGCATGAGCTGTCGTGAATCGATGCGGATCGAGAGCGCCGACGTCTGGAACGCGATGGACAAGGCAGTCGATCAATTGATCGAGCGGCACCCCGTCGATCAATTGCATCGCATAATAATGAACTCCTTGATCCTGCCCACTCCCATAGACTTGAACAATATTCGTATGGTGCAATCCCGCGACCGACTCCGCTTCTCGCTGAAAACGAGTGCGGTTCTGTTCGGTATCCGAGATCATCGCATTGATCACCTTCAAAGCGACACGTCGGTTGAGCGAACGTTGTACCGCTTCGTAGACGATCCCCATTCCTCCTCGACCAAGCTCCCGAACAATGCGAAAGTCCCCCAACTGTTTTGGCGGACGCATCGACTGCATCGCTTGCTGAGCCGCTTGCAGAGAAGAAACGCGTTCGACGGCCTCGATCGGCTCCAGCACGCTGCGCAAGACTTTTGCATATTGCGGGAATCGCATCACGTACTCATCGATCGATGGCTGCTCCCCACTGCGCAGTCGGTCTGCGAACTCCTCCGCCAGAACATCGACGGGGTGGCGCGTGGTATCACTACCGAACTCAGAGGAATCGTTCATGATGATTGCTTTGAAATAGACTTCATGATCTCACCTAGCTTGACCATCGCTCGGACATAGCGATTGCTCGCGGCTGTCGAGGAAAGACCCAGCATCTCGGCGACCTCCTGATTATTGAGTTGCTCGAAGTGCCGCATCGCGAGTACCTCTCGGTCGGTTTCGTTCATCGAGTCGAGCGCTCGACGCAACTGTTCGAATTCTTCATGACGAGACGCCGCAACACTGGGTGACGTGCAATCGTCCATCAAGACGCGAGCGATCGACAAACTGCTCGTCTGCCCCTGCGGCTGGGCGGGTCGCATCACTTCGCGATGCACATCCCGCTTGTCACTGAAATGGGCTCGCTGCATATCGATCATCGTTTGCAACGTCTTTTGCCTCAGCCACACAAACCACGAAACAGGAACTCCATCGATGTATTCGTCGATTCGACGCGCAACTTGCAAAAACGCTTCCTGCAAAACGTCGGCGGCATCGATTCGAGCTCGCACATTGGGATCCATCCGAAATTGAACAATACGTTCTAGCTTTGAAACTTGCTCCCCCCACAAAATTGCCAAAGCCTCAGCCCCCCCTTCGCGAAGGCGCACGCGCTCGATGTCGTGGTGCGATGCGCGTGGGGAATTCGCGTCGTTTTGGGAATTCGGGATCGGTTCGGAAGGGAAAGCATCCATAGTTCTGTCGATTGATCACTGATTCGCGGCTCGGTTGTTCAACCCGAAACTCGGATCCATGCACCGCTTGAATCCAAAATTACGCTTGATTCCCCTATCCTACCACTTTCCAACAAAATTCTTTCTAGACCGTGTGGATAGCCCAGCCTCCAAATCGGTATTCCAACCCATCACCCCCGGAATCAAAACTCTCCTCCTAAGGAATTGGAACATGAACCGCAAACTCTGGGCCCTGGCTCTGTCTGCATTGGCTCTCCCACAACCCCTCCTGGCACAAGAAAAAGACGACCGGCCGAGCCGCCGCGGTGAAAACCGCGATCGACCGGAAGGTCGCCCCGGAGACGAAGGATCGCGCGAAGAAGGCCGACGCCGCGGGCCCCCACCAGGCGAAGCAGAACGAGGTCGTGGCGATCGCGGTCCCGAAGGTAGAGGTCCCGGAGAAGGTCGTGGTCCCGGTGACGGACGCGGTCGCGGTCCAGAAGGTCGCGGGCCAGAAGGGCGTGGGCCAGAAGGTAGTGGTCGCGGGCCAGAAGGTCGCGGGCCAGGACGTCCACCCGAGGGGCGACCGGGGCCCGGAGGAATGGGACCCGGTGGCATGGGCCCTGGAGCCTTCATGCGAATCATGCCGGTTCTCGCCGCCTTGGACGCAGACTCCGACGGTGAACTCTCCGCAACCGAAATCGAGAATGCCTCCAAAGCCCTCCACCGATTGGACAAAAATGGAGACGGAAAACTGACTTTCGAGGAAATGCGTCCAGACCCACGCGAAATGGCAAATGGGATGGGACGACCCGGCGACGGGGAAGGACCTGTGGGCCCGCAAGGCGGCCCCGCTCTCATGCTCCGTATGTTCGAATCCCGCGATGCTAACGACGACGGCAAACTGAGCGGAGATGAAATCCCTGAACCCATGCGAGGCCGAATGGATCGGATCGATCAAAACGGTGACGGTGCCATCTCCCGCGAGGAAGTGGAACGCGCTGCCGAAATGTTTCGCGATCGCGCTGGTGGACCCGGCGCTGGTGGACCCGGTGCCGGTGGCCCGGGTGCTGGTCGCGGACCCCGTGCTGGCCGTGGCCCTGACCGCGGAGAGAACGAAGGGCCTGTTCGCCCACGTCGCCCCAGCGACGATGACCGATCCTAGCATCCCAAGCTTTCGAACGATTCATTGCACCGGAGTATGCCTTCGATGAGACAACCCTTTGTTTCCTTTCAACGAGCGGCGGTTGCTCTTGCCAGACCGTCGCTCGCCACCCTATCGATTGCATTTCTTGCATCGGTCGGCTTGGTATCGTTGAGCGATACGGCCAAAGGCCAAACCACCGAGGCCCCGTCTGCTGCTTCCATGGAATCGCTTTCCTCCGAAGCGATTTCATTCTTCGAATCGAAAATCCGACCCGTTCTGATCGAACATTGCTTCCGATGCCACTCGAGCGACGGTCAAGCGATTCGCGGAGGGCTCTCGCTGGACCATCGAGACGCAATCCTCGTCGGTGGGGAATCCGGCCCGGCAATCGTTCCGCACAATCTCGATGAAAGCGTCCTCTGGGATGCAATCAATCACCGCGGCATGCGTATGCCCCCCAATGCGAAACTCCCCGCCAACGTTATCGATGACTTTAAAACTTGGATCGAAATGGGAGCCCCC